>NZ_CP053021.1:2570000-3170000 GCF_013001025.1 Sphingobium yanoikuyae
CGACGACATATCGGGGCTGCGCCTGATCGCGCGGATCGTGCCGCAGCCTGATCTCGACATATCGGCGCTGCTCACCTGGCAGCATCGCCGCATTGCCGATGCCTCCTCCTGGTTCCAGTCGCTCGGCCCCTATCGCACCGATCGCTATTTCGCCGCGCCCACCACCCATGACTTCCTGATGGGGCGGCTCAAGATCGGCTATGGCGGCGGTCCGGTCCGCCTGACCAGCATCACCGCCGCCTATCGCTGGTCGCTCGACCGGCGTTATGATCGGACCAACGCCACCTTGTTGCAGGGGCAGGATCCCGAAGCCTGCCAACGCTATTTCGGGCTCGACAGTCCGTCCTGCGATCCGGCGCAGACGCAGCAGTTCGCCGATTATGCCGCCGGCCTCGCGCCGTCGCTGCTGCATATTCCGATCGTGTCGACCCGCATCCTGCAGGAATTGCGCCTGGGCCATGACAATGCCCATGGGCTGGGCTGGGTGGCGGGCGTGCTGATCGATCATCGGAGCGAGCGGCTGCGCAGCGAACTCTCCTCCTACAGCGGTGATCCCGATGTGACCGGCGAACTGTTCGGCGCCCGCCGGCTGGCGATCAGCCGAGACCAGGCGGCGCTGTTCGGCACCCTCTCCTATCGCGAGGATGATCTGCTGGTCTCGCTCGGCCTGCGCTATGACGATTATCGCGTCGCGTCGCAGAATGACGTGGTCGTGCCCAACCTGCTCAGCGGATCGATCGACTCCTGGCCGCGCACCGTCAGCCGCTCGGGCGGGCTCAGCACCCGCGTCCATATCGACCTGCCGATCGCGCCGGGCGCCAGCTGGCATACCCAGCTGACGCGCAGCATCCGGCCGGGCGGGGTCAATACGGCCTCGGTATTGCTGCCCGACCGGCGCACCTATGATGGCGACAGCTTGTGGGGCGCTGAACTGGGCTTCAACCTGCATCTCTGGCGCGACAGCGAGATGACGCTGACCGCCTATATGAACGACTGGCGCGACATGCAGTATCGGGCGCTGTCGGAAAATCGCTCGCACGCCTATCTGGTCAATGTCGGCAATGCGATGATCCTGGGCACCGAGTTCGAACTGGTCGCCCGGCCGCTGCCGGGCCTGACCGCCCGACTGGAAGCCAGCCTGATCCGCGCCGACCTGACCCGCGTCTCCGACGCCGCTCCGCTGGTCGGCGGCGCCGACAAGGGCGACAGCATCCCCTTCGTGCCGCATCGCCGGTTGCAGGCCAGCCTGGCGCGCAGCTGGTCGGTCGGCGGCCATGGCCAGCTGACGGTCGAGGGCGACTGGCAATATCAGTCGGGTTCCTGGTCCACCTTCACCCGCGAGGATCCCGATTTCGTCGAGACCTCCGGCTTCTCACTGTTCGGCGCGGGGGTTAGCTGGCGCCGTGAACGGACCAGCCTGTCGCTGCGCGCGCGCAATATTTTCAACCGCGTCGCGAATTTGCGCGCGGTGACTAACGGATATGGGGTCGGTCAAACGTTCAGTTCAGGACCGCGATCGATCCTGCTGAGCTGGGACCGGCATTGGTGATGCGGGTCGCCGGGGCGGCCCGCAAGGGGTTTGAAAGCGCGGACAAGGGGTTTCGGGGTTGAACCGTCTATCAGGATCGTCGTTGCCGCAACCGGGCGGGGCGGAAAACAGGGCGACCGACTATTCCGCCTATATCCCGGCGCTGCGCCGCTATTTTGCCCGCCGCGTCACCAGCGCCCATATCGTCGATGACCTGGTGCAGGACGTGATGCTGCGCATGCATGTGCGCCAGTCGCCCGACGGCATCGACAATCTGGAAGGCTATATCTTCCGCACCGCGTCCAGCGTATTGCGCGATCAGGCGCGGCGCGATCAGGTCCGTCATGCCAAGGGGCATGATGAACTGACGGAAAAGGATCATCCTGCTGAGGAACGGACCGCCGACCGCGTCTTACAGGCAAGGGAAGAGATCGCCCAGGTCGTCCGCGCGCTGGAAGAGCTGCCGGAACGGACCCGCGACATCTTCCTGATGCGGCGCTACGAAGGGCTGGCCTATGGCGATATTGCAGAAAGGCTGGGCATTTCGGTGAGCGCGATCGAGAAACATGTCGCCAAGGCCGTCGCGCATATCGCCCGGCGCATGGCACGATAGGATAGCGGTCACTTCATGACCCAGGACGGGGACGACCCCTTCGACATCGCCGCCGCCCATTGGGCGCGGTTGCAGTCCGGCACGGCGACATCCGCCGAGCGGGCGGCGATCGCCGCCTGGTGCGACGCGGCCCCGGCGCATCGCGCGGCCATGGCCGCGGTCGAGCGCGGCTGGGACGTCGCCGGCGCTGCGAAACAGGATGATGCGATCGCGGCGATGCTCGCCCAGATGCAGGCGCGCCAGAGCGAAGCTTCCGCCCCCTTGGCCAGCCGCCGCCCGTGGCGCGCGGCCTTGCTGGCAGCCTCGCTGACCGCGCTGCTGGCGGTGCCGGCGACGCTCTGGTTCACCAGCCGGCCTGCCGACCATCCCGTGCCGCCTGCCCTGTCCGGCGAACAGGTGGCGCAGGCTGCGGGCACGCGCCTGTTCAGCCCGGCCGGCCGCCGCCGCAATATCCAGCTGCCCGATGGTTCGCGCGTGATCCTGGACGCCGACAGTGCGATCCGCTTCGCCTTCTCCACCGACAAGCGGGCGGTCGCGCTGGAGACGGGCCGCGCCTATTTCGCCGTTCAGAAGGACAAGAGCCGCCCCTTCAGCGTATCGGCCGGCAAGCTCACGGCCACGGCGGTCGGCACCGCCTTCGACGTGTCGCGCCTTTCGGGCCGGGAACAGGTGACCACCACCGAGGGGCTTGTCCGCGTCGTGACGGCTGCGGCAACCCACAATGGCAGCCGCGCCACCCTGTTGCCCGCCGGCATGCGCCTGACCCAGAAGGATCAGAGCGTTTCGGTCGACCCGGTCGACGTGACCCGCGAAAGCGCCTGGCGCGACGGGCGCATCGTCTTCACCGGCCGCTGCCTGTCCGACGTCGCGGCGGAAATGAACCGCTATGGCTCGGGCCGGCTGGAGGTGAAGGAGGATGCCGCGCATATCGCCATCAGCGGTGTGTTCGACATCGACAATGCCGATGGCCTGGCCGAAGCGCTGGAGCAACAGGGGCTGGTGCATGTAGCACGTAGCGCCGACCGGATCGTCCTGACCCGCGGCGACCAGATCATCCCCGGCGACTGCGCCGTCCGGGGCTGATCCAAAAAAAACGGGGCGTCCGATGACGCCCCGCTCCTTTCCTTATTTCCGATCGGCCGCGCCATAGAGCAGCGCGTTGAACAGGAATTTGAACGTGCCATAGGATTGAGCGCGCTGCGCCACTTCCGGCCCCATCACCAGCAGCTTGCCCTTGCCGACATCGACATCGGCGACGGCAATCGTGCCGGCCAGCTTCTCCTGTCCCACGGCCCAGCCGCTGCGCAGCAGATCGCGGCCCTCGAACCAGGACACCTGGCCATAGGGGGTGGCATTCGCCGTCACGAAGGTCTGCGAGCGGTTGAAGAACATGTCCACCTGATCGGGCAGGCCATAGGCCAGCGGCTGGCGGTTATCGACGCGCGCGCGCAGGATCGATCCGGGGATGAAGAAGCTCTTGGTGTCGAGCGGCTTCATCGTCCCCTCCACCTCGCGGGACAATGCAGGCTTGAGCGGCGTGCCGAGCAGGTCGATGAAGCGGGCCGAATTGCCGATCGCCACCACCGCGCCGCCATTGCGGGCGAAGTCCGCGACCGCCGGCACCGTCTTGGCATCGGTCAGGTCGCCCAGCATCGGCACGAACTCGGCCGGCGTATCCTTGACGTCCGGCTGCTTGCCGGCGCGCGCCATTCCCCAGGCCCCGCTCGGCGGCAACGCGCCGTCGGCGAACAGCAGCACATCATAGTCCTTGGCCAGATTGCCCGCATCCAGACGCTTGGCATAGACCGGCGCGAACGGGAATTCGAACTTCTCCAGCAGGAAGCGGGTCCATCCGGTCGGGATATTGCCGCCATAGCGATCGACCAGGCCGATGCGCAGGGGTTTGAGCGCAATGCGCTCACCCTGCGGCGCGGCGTCGAGCGCATGAGCGGTCAGGCCCAGCTGCGTCACCGCGTCGCCGACGATCTTCTGCGCGCCGGCCGATGCCGGGATCCAGATCGCGCCGGCCTGCATCGCCTCGCCATCGGCGCTCACCGCCTGCTTCAACCAGGCCGGACGCACGCCGGCCTTCAACAGGCGGTTGGTCAGGATGAAGCTGTTGTTGCTTTCATGGCCGACGATCCAGCCCGCCTTGCCCTGCCCCACGATCCGGCCGGGCGGCGGCGCCAGCAGATCGGGGACCGGGGTAAAATGCTGGTCCAGCCCGTCGAGCAGCCGGTCGAAGCCGATCCCCATCTGATAGGCCAAAGTATAGCCGGTAATGTCATAGGGCGCCTTGGGCGGGCCGCCGGGGAAATCCGTATCGTGCGGATGGTCCTGCGGCTCGAACATGTCGATCACATGCGGGCGATAGGCCTGATCGGTGCGCACGATATAGGAACCGGCGGCATAGTTTTTGCCGCCCGCCTGGAACGGCGCGTCGGCCCGCTCCACCTCGACGCCATTCTTGATAAGCGCGTTGAGGAAGGCGATCGCGGTCGGCATGTCGCGCTGGTCGGCGGGGATGATGTAAGCGCGCGGATCGCGCTCGGCCGGGGCCTGCAGCATCGTCTTGTAGAGGCCGGGATCGACCTTCTTGGGGCCGCGCCCTTCGTCGAGCGCCTTGGCATTGGCCAGCCGGTCGACCTTGGACGGGGTGATGGTCCAGCCATCCCTGCTGCCCTTCTCGATGCTGTTGGCGCCCATCTTCCAGATGTTGAACAACAGCCGCTCGCGATTGCGCGAGGCATAGTCGATGACGGCACGGTCCAGCGTCCACTGATAGTCGAGCGAATCCTGCAAATGCCAGTCGCGCGGGCCGATCGGCATCATCTCGTCGCCGCGCGGCAACTGGGTCGATGGCACCAGCGGGATCTTCGCCGGGGTCGGCCCGCCGATGATCTCGGTCAGCAGGCCGATGCTGTTGTGGAAATAGGCGACCGATCGTTCCATGCCATTGTGCCAGGTCGAATAGGGCGCCGCGCTGCGCGTGCCGGACCCGGCCTTGCCCTCGGAAATCAGGCGCGAATGCATGGCGAAGCCGACTTCGTTGAGCTGCGCCATGACGATCGGGTCATAATTGAAATTGAACGGATCGCGGAACGGCGGCACGAACACCACCATGCCCTCCGGCCCGGTCTGATGCTGGTTGTAGACGATCTGCGGATACCATTGGCGGAACAGCACCCGATTGACATTCTCGGTCTCGGGCATCGCCGCCATGAAGCTGTCGCGGTTATTATCGTGGCCGATATATTTCTGGTAGAGGCGCGGCAGCGTCGCCATCTCGCGCTTCTTGGGGTCGGCCGAGCGCATATACCAGTTGGCGACCAGTTCCATGCCGTCGGGATTGTCATGCGCGAACAGGATGATGCAGTCGTCCAGCATGCGCATCGTTTCCGGGTCCGACTGGGTCAGCATCCGGTAGAGCACCTGGATCTGCCCCTGCGACGTCACCGTTTCGGTCGCATGCATGCCCGCGTCGATCCAGACCACTGCCTTGCCCTGCGCCGCCAGCATGCGCGCCTGCGCCTCGTCCACGCCATGGGCGCGGGCCAGTTTCTCGGCAATGGCGCGATACTCGTCGAGCTTGGCCAGGTTCGCGGGCGAGGAGACGATTGCCATCCACTGGCTGCGCCCTTCCGCGCTCTTGCCGATGTCGACCAGCTTCATCCGGTCGCTCTGGGTCGCCAGCTTCTGGAGATAGGCCTCATATTCGCTGTAGTTGGCGAGATAATAGTCGGTCCCCGGCGGCTGCTTGAAGAAGCGCTCGGGCGGCGTCGGCGTGCTGGTCTGGGCCGCAGCGGGAACTGCCTGCAACAGCAGCGCGCCCGACAGGAAAAGCCAATGGGGTTTCATGCAATCTCTCCAGATATCTGGTCGTAAGCGGGCAGAAAGAGGAAAGGGCGCGATGCTCGATCGCGCCCTTTGAAATAGGCCGTCAGCCCTTAGTAGAAGCGGACATTGTCGATCTGCAACCACATGCGCTTGCCGGGACCGCGCGATCCGCCGAACTCGACCTGGGTGATGCCGTCACCGGTGAAGGCCGGGCCGACCTTGCCGCGCCGCTCGACCGGCTTGAACTGGTTGAACGGCACCTCGACCGCAGCCCAGCCCGCGCCGCCCTGCACCTGCGCTTCCCAGACGCCGTCTAGGCCATTCAGGCGAACGGTATAGGCGCCGTCGCCCTTCAGCTCGAAGCGCAGGCCCTTATAGCCGCTGATCTTCGCCGGGGTGATCGACCCGCGGCTCAGCGGAATGGCAAAGCCGGCATAGGCCGCTTCCTTGACCGCCATGCGCGCCGACAGCGACAGCGCCTTGCCGCCCTCGTCGCGCGGCACCGTCTGGGTGATCTCGACCGACCGGTCGATGCCGCCATCGGGCGTGTCGACGCGCAGCGTGTCGATCGACGAGCGGCGATCGTCGCGCTCGAAATCGTCGATCAGCGCAGGCACGCTGATCGAGGGCAGACGGTCGGTCTTGTTGGCGGCGGGCAGCGCCGGGGCGCCGGCGCCATAGGCCAGCTTGCCGTCGATCAGCACCTGCGACACCTTGTAGACATCCTTGATGTTGGTCCAGGGGGTGCCGTCGATCAGCACGATGTCGGCGCGCTTGCCGACCGCGATGGTGCCGCGATCGGCATCGATGCGCATGATCTTCGCGCTGGTCTGGGTGCCGGCGACCAGCGCCTGGCTGGGCGTCAGGCCGGCCTGTACCAGCAATTCCATCTCGTGCAGGGTCGACGGACCATGCGGCGTGCCCGGCATGCCCGCATCGGTGCCCAGCGCGATCGGCACGCCGGCATCGAACAGTGCCTTCACATTGCCCAGCGCAAAGCCGAACTTGCGGAATGTCTGCTTCAGGCGCGGATCGTCCGCCTTCACGTCGCCGCGCTTATAGGGATCATAGACCGCCAGCGTCGGCGCCATAGCCATGCCGCTCTGCTTGATCGCGGCGACTTCCTCGGCGGTGATCGGCCGGTCCTGCAGGCCATGGGCCAGCGAATCCACGCCCGCCCGCGCCGCGACCAGGCCGCGATCGACGGTGACGGTGTGGGTCAGCACCGGCCAGTTCTGGACATGCGCCGCATCGACCGTGGCCTTCAGCGTCCATTCGTCCATGCTGGTATTGTCGGGCGACACGCCATAGCGCCAGCCGTCGGAGAAGATCTTCACCAAATCGGGCTGATAGGGCACCAGGCTTTCGATCGCGGCCTTGCCGGCGGCGGGGGTGTTGACCCAGATGGTGGTGGCCTGATCGGCCCAGTCGGCGCCATGGCCGCCGGGCGTGCTGATCCGCGCGGCAAAGCGGACATGGGGGGCGTTCATCTGGCCCAGCCAGGCGCGCAGCGGCGCGAACGCCTCGGGCGCTTCGTTGAAATCATTCACCGTGGTCACGCCGGCCGCGACATAGGCATTGGCGATCTGCGGGAAGGTGCTGGGGCTGCCGCCGGCTGTCCAATGGGTATGGACGTCGAAGAATCCGGGCAGCAGCGCCTTGCCCTTGGCGTTGATGACCCTGGCGCCGCGCGGCACCTTCACATCGGCGCCAACGGCGGTGATGCGGCCATCCTGGATAAGCACGGTGCCGGGCGCGGGCGCCGCGCCGGTGCCGTCGAAAATGGTCGCGCCGACGATGGCGACCGTGCCGCCATCGGCCGGGGCCGAGACGGAGGCGGCGGAATGCAGCGCGATCGGCAGGGCGATGGCCGAGGCCAGCAGAGCAGTGACAACAGATTTACGCATGGGACTTCCCCCTCAAAGGCAATGATTAGTCTTCGGTCGCCGGCACCGCCGGCATGCAGAACCAGCATTCGGCATCGCTGCCGATCGGCGCGCCCGGCGGGATCGGCGGCGGCGGCGCGATCGGCTCGGCCAGCTTGGCGCGCTCCTCGGGCGAGGCCATCAGCATTGTGGCAAGATAGCGATTATGCGCAGCGTCGGCGGCGGCGCCGCGCTTGCCGAGGCGCCCGGCCAGGCTTTCCATATGCGCCCGCACGATCGCGATCGCGGTCGACGACACTTGCTTGTCATCGGCTAGGCTGATGAGGCGCAGGACATAGCGGGCACGGACCTGCCGCGCGATTTCCGCCTGCCGGCCCATTGCCCCGGCGGCCATCACCCGATCGTCGATCGCGCCCAGATATTCGTCGAGCGACAGCTGGCCGGCATCGGCGGCATGCTGCGCCACCAGCCGATTGAGCCGCTCGGGCGCCAGCATCGCGATGAAGCTGCCGTCGGCCGCCACTTCTGCCGCGCGCGCCCAGTCGAAGGCGGCGGCGGTGCGGCCGGGCAGCAGTTCGATGTCGGTCTGGCGGTCGCTCATGCCCGACTGGATCGATGACAGGAAAGGTGACAGGCGATCGGGCAGATCGAGCGCGGCGGGGTCGAGCGTCGCGAGCAGCGCGCGCAGCGCGGCCCGCTGCTGCGCGGCGTCGACCGGCAGCGCCTGCTCATGGCCATCGCCCTTTACCGCATAGCTGTAATCCACCCCGCCGATCAGCTTCGACGCGGCCGTCACCTGGTAACGGTGGAACAGGTAGATCGGCACGATCATCCGGCGCAGGTCGGCGGCGGCCGCCCCGGCCGGCAGATTGTCGAGGCCGAAGCGATCGAGCGCGATCCGGCGCACATCCATGATATGGGTGAGCTGCGCGGCGGCATCCGTGCCGTCATCCCACATATTGCCCCAGGGCTGGGCATCGCCATCGCCGCGTGTGTCACCATCGGCGACAAAGCGATAGCCCTTGGCCTGGACCGCGCGGGTCATGGCGTCGAGCGCCCCCTTCTCGTCGGTGCCGGCCGGGAACTGGCGATAGAGCCAGTCGATCGCGAACCTGTCCCAGGCGCCAACGCCGGTGGCATAGGCGTCGGAAAAGTCGAGCGCACCATCCCGCACGGCGATGCGCGGCGCGGGATAGTCCATCACCGACGCCCGGTTCTCGAAGGTCGAACCGGCGAAATTATGTGACAGGCCCAGCGCATGGCCGACCTCATGCACGGCCAACTGGCGCAGCCGCGCCTTGACCAGCATGATCGGGTCGTCGCTGGCACCGGTGCCCTCCTTCGCCGCGCCGGCCAGCCCCTCGAAGATCAGCTTGTCCTGCCAGGCGCGCAGCGATCCCAGCTGCACCACGCCGCGCACGATCTCGCCGCTGCGCGGATCGACGATGGTGGTGCCGGTCGACCAGCCGCGCGTCTCGCGATGGACCCAGGCGATGACATTGTAGCGCGCGTCCATCGGGTTGGCGCCGACCGGCAGTTCCTCGACCCGGAAGGCGTCGACGAAGCCGGCCGCATCGAACGCCTGCGCCCACCATTGCGCGCCTTCCTTCAGCGCATCGCGGATCGCCTGCGGCGCGGCACGGTCGACATAGAAGATGATCGGCTTCTTGACTGCCGAACGCTCGGCATTGGGATCGGTCTTTTCCAGCCGGAACCGGCGGACCAGCCGGGTGACGATCGGCTCGTCCAGCGCGGCGGCATAATTGTTGCGGATGACCTGGACCGACGTGCCGGTGCGCGGATCATGGGCGCGCGTGTGGAAATTGGCGTCGGGCAGGCGGATGAAGCTGTGATGCACCCGCACCGTCAGCCCGCGCGCATCGGGCAGCACCCGCTCGATGCTGCGCCCCGGCTCGTCGCTGGTGAAGGTCAGCGCCGCCTCGAACTCGACATTGTCCGGGAAGGCCAGGCTCTGCGCCGGATCGACATAGGACAGCGCCGGCGCAATCTTGAAACTGCCGGCCTTGGTCGCCTTCAGCCGCCCGGCAACGTCAAAGGCATCGCGCATCAGCAGGCCGGACAGGTCGACCGTGATGCCCTTGTCATCTTCGCTGACAATATCGCCCGACCAGATCGGCGAATTGGAGAAGGAGCGCGCGACCGCCTGTTCCTCGCCGGCGTCTCCGTTGAGCGCGCGGAAGCGGTAATTCTCGAACTCGGCCAGCACCTTGTTGCCGACCTTGCGAAACAGCAGCACCTGCGTCTCGCCCAGTCGCGCGCGATCCAGGCCGATCTCGGCTGCGCCCAGGCCGCCCGCGATCGAGGGGGTGTAGAGATAGCGGGCGATGACGCCATTGGCGCCCGCCCTGGGCAGGACGATCTTCTGCCCGCCCGCCAGCGTGAATAGGCTGGCCGGGGCCGGACTTGCCGCTACCGGCGCAGGCTGGGCCAGCGCGGTGCCGGCCGGCACGCTCAGAATCATCAGGGCGACAAGCGGCAGCGCGCGCAGCGATTTCATCAATAACATGTCCCGAAAGCAAAAAATGGGCACCGGCGCGATGGCCGGTGCCCCAGGAGGCATCAGAATTTGTGGCTGACGTTCAAGTACCAATAGCGACGCAGCGGCGAATAAAGCTGGCCCTGATAGCCACTGGACGACAGCGGCGGCGCCTTGTCGAACAGGTTGCGCACGCCAATCCGCATGCTGGTGCCGCTCAGCGATCCCTCGGTGAAGCGATACTGGCCATAGAGGTTCGCCGTGGTGGTCGCCTTGACCGTCCAGTAATCGCCGTCGGCGTCGATCAGGCCGGTGTCATAGACCTTGCCGGTATATTGGGCGAAGGCACCGACCGTCACGTTGTTCAGCGACCAGGTGAGCGATGCCGAACCGCGCCACTTGGGCTTGCGGTCGAGCTGCAACAGGCTGCGGCCGCCCGAGATGTTGACGGCGGCGTCGATGTCGCCCGCGTCCTGCGCCGCCAGCAGTTCGGCGATGCCCGGCGAGGGTTCCTGATAATATTTCAGGAAGTGCGACGCATTGACCGCGAAGTTGAAGCTACCCACGCTGGTTTCGGGCGTGCGATAGGTCAGGTTGAAGTCCAGGCCCTTCACCGTCTGCGGCTGCAAATTGGTATATTGGTCGAGGACGTAGAGAACCTCGCCCGCCGGGGTCAGGCCGGTGCCGGCAAAGGCTTCGACATCCGAAGCGGTCGCCGCGGCGCGGATCACGTTCGGATTGCTCGAACCCTGCTTGCGCAGCAGATAGTCGAGGATCAGCGCATTGCCTTCGCCGAAGATGCCGACCAGGCCGGTCTGGCGCACCCGCCACCAGTCGGTGGTGAAGGTCAGATGGCCCATGCCGTCGGGCAGCGGCGGCTCCAGCACGACGCCGAAGGACAGGGTCTTTGCCCGTTCAGGATCGAGATCCGGGTTACCCGAGCGCCGGGCCGAGGTGGTCTGCGCCCGCGAACATTGCGAGAAGTCGGTGATGCGGCCGGCGCGAACGTCCGCCTCGCACATGATATAGTCGGTGCGGCTGTTCGCGCGCGTGACGACCGTCGCGTTGGTCTGCTCCAGGTTCGGCGCACGGAACGACTTGGCCCAGGAACCACGGAAGCGGATGCCGCGCACCACTTCCCAGGCGCCGGCGATCTTCGGCACGGCGACATCGCCGAAATCGCTATAATGTTCGTAACGGCCAGCCAGCTGGAGATCCAGGCTGCGCACCAGCGGAATGTCCATTTCCGGCGAAACCAGCGGCACGGCAAATTCCGCATAGGCGCCGAACACTTCGCGATGGCCGCTGGTGTCGTTGTTGAGCGCCGAGTTGACGAAGTCGCCCGAGACCGCGCCGGTCAGCGGATCGGTGTAGGTGATGGTGCCGTCGATGCGCGGATCGCGATCGTCAAGCTGGGTCTCGCGCCGTGCCTCGATGCCGGCGGCAAAGCCGACATTGCCACCCGGCAGGGTGAACAGGTCGCTCTTGGAGATGCGGAAGTCATAGGTCGCCAGCGTCGACTTGGTATAGCGGACCAGTTCCTCGCGCATCGCGTCGATGGTCGACTGGCTGTTCACCGACGTGCCGAAGATATTATAGGCTTCGGGAGTCGAGAGCGACAGATATTCCTGCAGCTTGGTGCGGCTGATATTGTCGCTGACGTCGCGGGCCCAGGCTTCGGAATAGCTGATCGCGCTTTCCCAGTTGAAGCCGTTGAACTCGCCGCGCAGGCCGGCCAGCAGGCGATATTGCTGGTTGGTCACGGTGACGTTCATCGGACCGAAGTCCTCGAACAGATAATTGTTGATGGTGAGCGGCAGACCCTCGGCCGGGGCATTGGTGCCGGCCAGGCGGTTGGGATTGACGGTGCCGTTGGCGAACACGGCCTGACCCAGCGGGTTCCAGTAATTGCTCGCCGGCACATAGATCGGGATCGAGCTGAGCGTCGCGACCGGGCTCTGCTGCGCCCTGGTCTTGCTGCGATAGAAGCCGGCTTCGGCGAAGAAGGTGACATCGTCGCTGATGTCATAATGGCCGGTCATGAACAGGTTGAGGCGGTTGAGGCGCGGCATGATCGACGTGCCCTGCGCCAGCGAGTCATAACGCAGGTCGCGGTCCGCGCCCGCTGTCGCCATCGCACCATTCTGGATGCAGCGATCATTGCCGATCGCGGCGACGCAGCCCGTGCTGCTGGTCGGCTGCAGGTGGAACTGGCCCGATGCGTTGGTCAGGGACGTGCCGTTGATGGTGACGGGCACATTGCCATAGGTGCGCAGATTGGCGAAGGGCGTGGTGGTCGACCGGCCGTCAAGCGAGGTCGAGCCTTCGAATGCAGTGCCTTCGAACAGGCCACGGCGGTCGGAGGATTCGGTATAATATTGCTCGGTCGAATCCAGGCCAGTGCCATGGTCATAGCTGCCGAACAGGGTGATGTTGCCGCGATTTTCGGCGAAGTTGGTGCCAATCACGCCATTGCCGTTGAACTCGCGCAGGCCGGTGCCTTCCGCGCCGCCATATTGCAGCGACAGTTCCGCGCCCTGATAATCGGTCTTGAGCACGGTGTTGACCACACCCGCCACCGCGTCCGCGCCGTAAATGGCGGCCGCGCCGTCGCGCAGCACTTCCAGCCGCTCCAGCCCGTTCACCGGGATGGCATTGGTGTTGTAGCTCAGCACCGGCACCAGCTGGTCGTTCGCCTGGCTGGTCGGGTGGGCGACGACACGGCGGCCGTTCAGCAGCACCAGCGTGTTGCCGATGCCCAGGCTGCGCAGGTCGAGCGAGCCGACGTCGCCGCGCGCGCCGTTGGAGCTGCCGGGCAGATACTGGCTGTTGAACTGGACGTCGCCAAATTGCGGGATCGAACGGAACAGTTCGTCGCCCGACACGGCGGCAGCGCTCTTGATCTCGTCGGTCGATACCACCGTGACCGGCAGCGCCTCGTTGATCTTGGCGCCCTTGATCTGCGAGCCGACGACGACGATGCCGTCCGCCGCATCCGCCGCCGGGGCGGCGTCCTGCGCAAATGCGCTGCCTGCGGTCATGGCCCATCCCATGGCGATCAGGCTCGCCGCGCAGGCTCCCTTGTTCCGATACACACCCATATGTCTTCCCCTGGCTCCCGCCATCCGATCCCTTCGGATGGGCTCTGATCTTTTGAGGTTGTCCCCTCGTCCGGCTGCGTGGCCGGAAACCCTCTCATTGTCGGAGACGCAGGCCCGAAAATTTCCCCCATCAAAAATTTCACTTTTGTGATGGTGGTATCCATCGCCCTGATCGATAAGCCGTTTCACCAGTGGGGGATGGTGCTGACCGCCCCGCTTCATGCAGCCAGGGGATCCATCCATGTCACGCTTCGCCCGCTCCTTCCTTGCCCTCCTCGCGCTCGGTGCATCGGCGCCCGCCCTGGCCGGGCCGCTGGCCGATGGCGACAAGATGGCGATCATGGCGGATGTCGATCGCGGCGCCGACACGCTGGCCAAGAACGCCCTGCAGATCTGGAACTATGCCGAAATCGGCTTTCAGGAGACCAAGAGTTCGGCCCTGTTGCAGCAGCAGCTGAAGGCCGCCGGCTTCACGGTCGAGGCCGGGATCGCCGGCATGCCGACCGCCTTCGTCGCCCGCTTCAGGACCGGCGACGGCCCGGTCATCGGCCTGCTCGCCGAATATGACGCGCTGCCCGGCCTGCCGCAGGCGGCCGAGCCGGTGCGCAAGCCGATCGAGGGCATTGCCGGCCATGGCTGCGGCCATAATCTGTTCGGCGCAGCCTCGGTCGCGGCTGCCATCGCCACCAAGGACTGGATGGTCGCGCACAAGATCAAGGGCGAGCTGCGCCTCTATGGCACCCCGGCGGAGGAAGGCGGATCGGGCAAGGTCTTCATCGTCCGCGCGGGCCTCACCAAGGACGTGTCGGCGATGATCCACTGGCATGCCGCCGACAGCAACAGCGCGTCGCAGAATACCGCACTCGCCAATATCAGCGGCAAGTTCCGCTTCCACGGCACCGCCGCCCATGCCGCCGCCGCGCCCGAACGTGGCCGCTCCGCGCTCGACGGGGTCGAAGCGATGGACGCCATGGTCAACATGATGCGCGAACATGTGCCGCAGGAAACTCGCATCCATTATGTCATCACCGATGGCGGCAAGGCGCCCAATGTCGTGCCCGATACGGCCGAGGTCTATTATTATGTCCGCCACCCCAATCAGCAGGTGGTCGCCGACATCATGGACCGGGTGAAGAAGGCGGCCGAGGGCGCGGCCATGGGCACCGGCACCACGGTCGAGTTCAACCAGGTCGGCGGCACCTTCGACCTGCTGCCCAACGACACGCTGGGCCATGTCATGTACGACAATCTGAAACAGGTGACCCTGCCCAGCTATAATGCGCAGGAGCAGGCTTTCATCACCCAGATCCAGTCGAGCTTCCCCAAGGGCACGCGCATGGGCGATGGCAGCGTCGAAGCCTATAGCAGCGGCGGCCTGACGCCGGCCTCCACCGATGTCGGCGATGTCAGCTACACGACCCCGACGGTCGGCATGGTCGCGGCCACCTGGGCGCCGGGCACCCCGCCGCACAGCTGGCAGGCGGTCGCCGCCAGCGGCACCAGCGTCGGCACCAAGGGCGCGGTCGTCGCCGCCAAGGCGATGGCGCTGACCGCCGCGCAACTGTTCCAGAGCCCGGACACGCTGGCGGAGGCCAAGGCCGAACTGGATCGCCGTCGCGGCAAGGATTTCGTCTATCGCTCGCTGCTGGGCGACAAGGGACCAGCGCTGGAATATCGAAACGGGAAGTGACGATCCCGAAGCAGGACGATCACTCGCCCGCCTCCTTGTAGGCGGGCAACCCCAGCCCACGGCGGATTGCCAGCGCCCGCAGGCCAAATCCCAGCAGCGCCGCGATCACGCCGGCGACCGGCACATCCAGCCCGGCCAGCCGCAGCAGCACGAACAGGCCGGAGGCGAACGCTGCGGCCGTGACATAGAGTTCCGGGCGCAGCAGGATCGACGGCTCGCCCGCCAGCGTGTCGCGCATGATCCCGCCGACGCAGCCGGTGACCACGCCCATCATTCCCGCGACAAAGGGCGGCACGCCAAAGCTCATCGCCTTAGCCGCGCCAAAGACCGCGAAGGCAGCCAGCCCGATCGCATCGAGCCAGTCGAGCGCATGATCGCTCCACCAGCAGCGCGGCGTGATCCAGACGGTAATGGCGGCGGCCATGCAGACAATCGAAGGCGCCGGATCATGGATCCAGAAGACCGGCGCATCGATCAGCAGGTCGCGCACCGTGCCGCCGCCCACCCCGGTCAGCAGGGCGAAGAAGGCAAAGGTCACCAATGTCTGGCGCAGGCGCGCGGCAGCCAATGCGCCGGAAGCCCCGAAGACGAAGGTGCCGATCAGGCTCAACGCCTCCAGCACTGGTCCGATATGGGTGGCGATCGTCGGGGTCGGCGGCAGCATGGCTTTCCGTAGCCGCTATCGGGCGCCAGCGGAAGCCGGCGCCCGAGGATCGATCATTTCCGGCCCTTCTCGGCCGACAAACGGGTCATCAATATGGCCGCCCGCTTGGCCTGGCGCGGCATGGTGGACAGGTCCGCCTTTTCCGCCGGGCTATGGTCGCCGGTCGAGGCGAGGCCAAGACCCACCAGCCCGTCGACATCCTGCGCGACGAAGCTGATATCGCCGGCGCCGCGCTTGAGCGGATCAAGCTCAGGCATTTCGGGCAGGCCCAGATCCTTGTTGATGCCATTGAGCTTGCCCAGCAGCGCGCGGTTGCCCGCGGTTGGTGCCATGGAGGGATAGCCCAGGTCAAAGGCGATGCTGGCACCAGTGCCGGGCAGATGGCCGGTATCGACGATCGCCTGCATCTTCGCCCGCACCCGCTCGGTCTGGTCCTGGCTGAGCGTGCGGAAATCGCCCTTGGCGACAGCGATCGGCGGGATGATGTTGGTCTTGCCGGTCACGGCGATGCGCACCCCGTCCTTGTCGACATCGGCGCTCTGGCCGCCACCGATCAGGCCGACATTGAAGGTCAGGTTGGGTTCCGGCAATTCCTTGCGGAAAGCGGTGATGATCCGCGCCATTTCATAGACGGCGCCATCACCGGCGGCGGCGGAGAAGATGCCCGAACTGTGCGCCGACTTGCCGCTGGTGGTCAGCGTCCAGCTGTTGGAGGAGCGACGCGCGATCGAGCCCATATCCTTGCCGTCCTCGCGGCTCAGCCCCTCGAAATCGAGCGCGACGTCGGCCCGCTTGCCGGCCGCGATCAGGTCAGCACGGGAAATCGAGACCGGATCGCCCGAAGCCTCCTCGTCACCGGTCAGCACCACCTCGATATTAGCGTTCTTCAGCGTGCCAGCCGCCTGCATCGCCTTCAGGCCAGCAGCATCGTCACCACCCCGCCCTTGTCGTCGCCGACACCCGGTCCGGCCGCCCAGTCGCCCTCGCGCTTGAAGGTCTGGAACGGGGAGTCCGGCTCGAACACCGTGTCGAGATGGCCGATCAGCAGCATCTTCGTCGTGCCCACCTTGCCCCTGTGAACGGCGATAAAATGGCCGGCGCGCTTGACCTGATCCATCGGTTTCCAGGTGACGACGAAGCCCAGCGCCTCGAACTCGGGACGCAGCATGTCGGCCACCGCCTTGACGCCGGCGACATTCATCGACCCGCTATTCTGGTTCACGATCTTTTCGAGGAGGGTGATCGCGGGCTCATGGCCGGCATCGACGCTGGCGCCGATCTTCTGTTCGGCCGGGCTCAGCGCCGCCTGTGCCGTGGTCGCCAGCAGCATCGCGCCGCACAGCGCCGCCTTCACAATAGTCTGTCGCATGGGTTCGTAACTTCACCGAAACAAAGGAAAATGGGCCGCTCCGGGGCAGCCGTAGAATAGAACGGGTGGCGCGCGCAGACACGCCACCCGTCGGATGTTTATTTCGCCAGTTCGGCTTCGATCGCAGCAACCAGCGCCGGATCGTCGGGCGCCGTCGTCGGCGCGAAACGGGCCGCGACGCTGCCATCCTTGGCGATCACGAATTTCTCGAAATTCCACAGGATTTCCGGCACCGGATTGGGCGTCATGCCATAGCCCTTGAGCCGCTCGCGAAAACTGTCGCCATCGCCCTGCGCCTCGGGCAGGGCGCTCGTCAGTGCGGCATAAAGCGGATGCTTGTCCGGCCCGCTGACCACGATCTTCTCGAACATCGGGAAATCGACGCCGAAATTGGTGGTGCAGAAGGTCGCGATCTCGTCATTGCTGCCCGGTTCCTGAGCGCCGAAATCATTGGCCGGGAAGCCCGCGACCACCAGCCCCTTGTCCCGATAATCGGCATAGAGCTTTTCCAGCCCCTCATATTGCGGCGTCAGCCCGCATTTGGAGGCGACATTGACCGCAAGCACCACCTTGCCGGCATAATCGGCCAGGGTCGCGTCGGCGCCCTTGATGGTCTTGAGCGGTATCTGCTGGATTGCGGTCATGCATCATCTCCCTTGGATATCAGGCGGCGGACCTTGCCATCATATGGCGGCGCCGAAAAGATGCCCTGCCGCCGCCGTCACAGCCATCGCCAGCGCGCCCCAGAAGAAGGTACGCAGCATCGACCGCCCCGGCCGCGCCCCGCCCAGCCGCGCCCCGACATAGCCCAGCAGCAACAGGCAGAGCAGCGACACCGGCACGACGCTGATCCCGGCCAGCGACGGCGCGATGGCCGCGGCGACTACCGGTGGCGCCGCGCCACAGGCGAAGCTCGCCGCCGAGGCCAGCCCTGCCTGCACCGGGCGCGGCGTGCTGAGGTCGGAAATGCCCAGCTCATCGCGGGCATGGGCGCCCAGCGGATCGGTCGCCATCAACTGGGTAGCCACCTGCCCAGCCAAGTCCCGGTCCAGCCCGCGCTCGACATAAATGTCGCGCAGCTCCTCCCATTCCGCATGAGGCTGCGTCGCCAGCGCCTTCTTTTCCTTGGCAAGATCTGCACGCTCTGTGTCCGACTGGGCACTCACCGACACATATTCGCCCGCCGCCATCGACATGGCGCCGGCGACCAGCGCGGCGATGCCGGACAGCAGGATGGACTCGCCCGTCGCACCCGATGCGGCGATGCCTGTCATCAGGCTGGCGGTCGATACAATCCCATCATTGGCGCCCAGCACGGCAGCGCGCAGCCAGCCGACCCGATTGACATAATGAACGGCATGATGCGGCCGTGGCGGCTCGACGCGCGGCGTGGTCATATGATGGAGCCCCCTGTCAGATCATCCAGCCCGTTGGCTATCAGATGCAGAGGGCAGCGCAAGGGGTTCAGCCCAGCCCCTCGGCCTTCTCCGCCAGTTCCAGCCAGCGTTCCTCGGCCGCGTCCTTCTCGGCGCGCGCCTTCTCGATCGCAGCGGTCAGCGCGGCGAATTTCTTGGGATCGCGGGTATAGAGCGCGGGATCGGCCAGCGCCTCCTCGTCGCGGGCGATCGCCGCCTCCAGTTCCTCGATCTTCTTGGGCAGCAGGTCGAGGTCGCGCTGGTCCTTGTAGGTCAGCTTAGTCGAGGCCGGCTTGGGCGGCGGCGGTGCCGCAGCCTCCTTCTTCTCCGCCTTGGGCGCGCGGCGCGGATCGCGCTTGGCGATCCAGTCGGCATAGCCGCCGACGATCACGTCGACCTTGCCCGATCCGTCGAGGCCGAGCGTAACGGTCACGGTGCGATCGAGGAAATCGCGGTCATGGCTGACGATCAGCACCGTGCCATCATAATCCGCGATCACTTCCTGCAGCAGGTCGAGCGTTTCGAGGTCAAGGTCGTTGGTCGGTTCGTCCAGCACCAGCAGGTTGGATTCGCGGGCAAATTCGCGCGCGAACAGCAGACGCGAACGCTCGCCACCCGACAGGGTGCCGACCTTCGCCTCGGCCAGCGAGGGATCGAACAGGAAGTCCTTGAGATAGCCATGGACATGTTTGCGGACGCCGCGCACGTCGATCCAGTCGCCGCCCTCGGCCAGCACGTCGCGCACGCTCTTGTCGCCCTGCATCAGGCTGCGCTGCTGGTCGATGAAGATCATGTCCAGCGTCTTGGCCAGCGTCACCGCGCCGCTGTCGGGCGCCAGTTCGCCGGTCAGCAGCTTGAGCAAGGTCGACTTGCCCGCACCATTGCCGCCGACGATGCCGATCCGGTCGCCACGCTGCACGCGCAGGGAAAAGTCGTTGATGATGGTGCGGTCACCGAATGTCTTGGTGACATGCTCGGCCTTGATGACGCTCTTGGTCTTGCTGTCGTCGCTCGCCACCGCGATCTTGGCGGTGCCCTGCGGCCCCTGCATCGCGGCACGCTGGGCGCGCATCTCCCACAGCTTGGCGAGGCGCCCCTGGTTGCGCTTGCGCCGTGCGGTCACACCGCGCTCCAGCCAGTGCGCCTCGATCTTGAGCTTGGCGTCCAGCTTCTCGGCGGCGCGCGCCTCCTCGGCATAGACCGCTTCCATCCAGTCCTCGAAACCGCCGAAGCCGATCTCGTTGCGGCGCATCTGGCCACGGTCGAGCCACAGCGTCTGGCGGGTCAGGCGGGTCAGGAAGGCGCGGTCATGGCTGATGACGATGAAGGCGCCGGTATAGCGGGCGAGCCAGCTTTCCAGCCAGTCGATCGCAGCGATATCCAGATGGTTGGTCGGCTCGTCCAGCAGCAGCAGGTCGGGTTCACTCGCCAGCGCGCGGGCGATCGCGGCGCGGCGGCGCTCACCGCCGCTCGCGGTAGCGACCTCGCGCGACAGGTCGATGCCCAACTGGTCGGCGATCGCCTCCACCTCATGGGCGGGCGGCGCGAATGCGCCGGCCAGCGCGAAATCATGCAGCGTCTTGAAGGCGCTGACGTCCGGATCCTGTTCCAGCGTCACCACCCGCGCGCCCGGCTGTACCGAACGAATGCCCTCATCCGCCTCGATCTGGCCGCCGATCAGCTTGAGCAAGGTGGTCTTGCCCGCGCCGTTGCGCCCGATCAGCGCCAGCCGGTCACGCTGGCCGACATGGATGTCGATATGCCGGAACAGCCAGTGACTGCCCTGCGAGAGGCCGAGATTTTCGAAGGAGAGAATGGGTGCTGCCATGGCGGTGCAGCTAGGGCCTATCGGGCGTCGGGGCAAGGGTGGAACCGGAAAGCTGTCGGACGGCTTTCAACGCAGGACAGCGTCCATTCATCGCACCCCGGCCAAAAACGGGTGCAGGACTTACAGAGGAGACCATGTCCATGAAATCCGCTCTCGCCCTGATGGCGCTCGGCGCCGCCGCACTGCCTGTCGCGGCTGTTGCCCAGACCAGCGTCACCATCGCCGAGACCGCGCCGGTGGTGACGTTGAACGTCACCGAAAGCGTCGAGGCCGCACCTGACGTCGCGACCATCGGCACCGGCGTCCAGACCAAGGCCCCGACCGCGGCCCAGGCGATGAAGGACAATGCCGCCAAGATGGACGGGCTGATCGCGGCGCTGGCCAAGGCCGGCATCGCCAAGACCGACATCCAGACCAGCGGCATCAACCTCAACGCCCAATATGATTACAGCAACCGCGACGGTCAGCCGTCCGGTCCGCGCTTCCTGGGCTATGAGGCGTCGAACCAGCTGAGCGTCAAGGTACGCGACGTGAAGAAGGTTGGCGCGCTGCTCGATACGCTGGTGCAGGCCGGCGCGACCAACATCAACGGGCCCAGCTTCTTGGTCGAGGATCCGAGCCCGCTGCAGGCCCAGGCCCGCGCCACCGCGCTCAAGACCGCCAAGGCCCAGGCCGATTTCTATGCCCAGGCGGCGGGCTATCGCTCGGCCCGGCTGGTTTCGATCTCGGAAAGCAGCAGTGGCGGCAATGCGCCGATGCCGCTGATGGCCGCCCGGTTCAAGGCCGACGCCGCACCGACCCCGGTGGAACCGGGCCAGGTCAGCGCATCGATCAGCCTGACGGTCCAGTACGCGCTGGAACGCTAAACCGTCATTCCTCGACGCGCCAGTGCGGCACCGCAAGGTCCGCGCTGGCGCCTTTGACCAGCCGTGCGTCGACGCCACGATCGGCAAAGGGCTTGAGCAGCCTCTCATGCCCCTCCCCCTTGATCGACAGGTCGATCGGCAGGCCGGTGCGCTGCGCCGCCCACAGGACAAGCGCCAGCCGATCCTTGTCCGTCACGGCCCCTGCATCATCCAGCGCGAGCGACGGCAGTGACAGGGTCGGCGGCGTAATCTCTATCGCCCAGCCCGGCGTTGCCGCCGCCGCCCGCCGCTCCAGCGCCCAATAGGCGCCAAGGCCCGCATCCGGCAAAGCCCGCGCCCGCACCACCGCCCGTTTGCGCGCGGTATCCACCGTCACCGCATCGGGATTGACACCGGCGACCAGCGCCAGCCGGTCGGTCAGGCGATCGACCTGGCCCTGCACCTCACGCCGGGCGGTCTGGGCGGCGAGCAGCTGGGCATTGTCGGCATCCGTCCCCTCACCCACCCGGATCTGTTCGATATCCAGCGCCACCGGCTTGCCCAGCATGTCGCCCAGGATATGGCCGGCCCGCGCGGAGGCGTCGCGCTCATAATGGCTGGTGAGGACGCTGGCGGTCACGGCAAGCGGCCTGGCGGCAAAATCCAGGTCGAGCTGCGCGATCCGGGCGCCATCGGGGAATTCGCGCCGGATGACGTCGCGGGCATCGCGGGCGGCCCGCGCTTCCCAGGCGATCTGGCCGAGCGACAGGCCGAGCGGCACTGCCAGCGCCAGGAAGATGGCACCGATGAAAACCATCTGCAGCCAGCTCTGGCTGGGCGACAGCCGCCGGCCAAAGCCATAGAGCCGCGCCATGATCGCCGCGGCCAGCGCGATCGTCACGAAATTGGTGAAGAAGAGCAGGAAGGCACCGCCCGCGACCGTCGCATTGAGCGTCGCCAGTCCAAAGCCGACGGTTGCCAGCGGCGGCATCAGCGCGGTGGCGATTGCGACGCCGACGATCGTGCCGGCCTTGCCGCGAATCATCGCATAGGCGCCCGCCAGCGCGGAAAAGAGCGCGACCATCAGGTCGAACAGATTGGGCCGGGTGCGCGCGGCGATTTCACTGGTCACCGTCTGCAACGGCGACAGCAGGACGATGAAGGCGGTGAACGCAATCGCCACCAGCGCCCCGCCCGCCAGCGCGACGATCGTCCGGCGGATTTCACGCGCATCGGTCATGGCGAGGCCAAAGCCCAGCCCGACGATCGGCCCCATCAGCGGTGAGATCAGCATCGCGCCGATCACCACGGCCGGCGAGGAGAGCAGCAGGCCGAGCACCGCAATGCCCGCCGACATCAGGATCATGAAGGCATAGGACGGGCTCCAGCCATCATCGACCCGCACCCTTTCGAGCACCGCCTGATGATCGATCCCACGGATCACATGGCTACGCCACCAGCGCGGAACGGAGCGCCACAAGGGCGCATCGGCTACGGGCCTGTCATCTTCATTCTGCATGGTTGGCAAGCCTAATTCGCCCGGCCGCTCCTTTCCAGCGCGGAATGACGGATCATTCACCACCTGTTCAATGCGCTTCGCCTATGCCATGCCCATGACAATGATCGCCAAAAGCCTGACTGCCGGACTGGGCGCCCTACTGGCCCTGTCCCTGATGACACCGGTCGCCGAAGCCGGTGGCCGCCGTGACGAGCAGGATGCCGCGCGCCGCGCGATGCTGGACGGCCAGGTCATGCCCTTTTCGATGATCAAGCGCCGGGTCGACGCCCAGGTGGGCGGTGCCACCTATGTCGGCAGCGAGTTCAACCCTTCCACCAATCGCTATCGCCTGAAATATGTGAAGGACGGCAAGGTGATGTGGGTTGATGCCGACGGCCGGACAGGCGATATCATCGGCTGGGCACGCTGACCGCGTGCCGGCCAAACCCATTGCGTCGATAACAAGAAACGGAACCCTATGCGCCTGCTGATCGTCGAGGATGAACCGAGTCTGGGCCAGCAGCTCAGGAACACGCTGGAAGGTGCCGGCTATGCCGTCGACCTCGCCACCGATGGCGAGGATGGCCATTTCCTGGGCTCGACCGAAAATTATGACGCCGTGGTCCTGGACCTTGGCCTGCCGACGATCGACGGCCTGACCGTGCTTGATCGCTGGCGCAAGGAAGGGCGCAGCTTCCCGGTGCTGGTGCTGACCGCGCGCGATAGCTGGTCGGACAAGGTTGCCGGCCTCGATGCCGGCGCCGACGATTATCTGGCCAAGCCCTTCCAGAGCGAGGAACTGATCGCCCGCCTGCGCGCGCTCATCCGCCGTGCCAGCGGCAATGCCTCGAGCGAACTGATCGCCGGCGACGTCCGCCTCGACACCCGTTCGGGCAAGGTGACGCTCAAGGGCGATCCGGTGAAGCTGACGGCGCAGGAATATAAGCTGCTGTCCTACCTGCTCCACCACAAGGGCAAGGTGGTCAGCCGCACCGAGCTGATCGAGCATATTTACGACCAGGATTTCGACCGTGATTCCAACACGATCGAGGTGTTCGTGACGCGCATCCGCAAGAAACTCGGCGCCGACGTCATCACCACCATCCGCGGCCTTGGCTACAGCCTGGACGAGCCGGGGCGCTGATCCCCGCCCCATCCGCTTCCGTTCGCTGCGGGCGAAGTCGACAGGCAAATAGGTCCGAGCCATCGGCCATGTTTCTCGGCTGCGCCAGCAGTGAACGGGTGTAGGATCATTTTGCATGGCCAGCCCGTCGCCCTCCCCCGTCCGGTCCACCGGGTCGATCAGCCGCCGCATGATCGGCATTGCCGCGCTGTGGATCAGCGTGCTGCTGCTGGGCGGCGGCGTCGCGCTCGACCGGGTGCTGTCGGACGCAGTGACGCGCAATTTCGACGACGGCATGAATTATGTGCTGACCGCGATGATCGCGGCGGCCGAGATCGGCCCGGACGGCGAAGTGCTGTTCAACCGCGAACTGGCCGACCAGCGCTTCCTGGAACCCAATAGCGGCCTCTATTACCAGATCAGCGCAAAGGGGCATGAGGATTGGCGGTCGCGATCGCTGTGGGACCGGGCGCTCAAGGTGCCGGGCGACCATGCCGACCGCAATTTCCATGTCTATGACAGCAAGCAGTTTCCCGGCGAGGATCTGCGCGTCATGGAGCGCAGCGTCATCCTGCCCGGTTCCGATGCGCGCTGGATGTTCATGGTGGCACAGGCCCGCCAGGGTCTCGATGGCCAGATCAAGACGCTGCGATCCACCCTGTTCAAGAGCTTCGCGCTGCTGGCGCTGGGCCTGATCGTGCTCGCCACCTTGCAGACCATTTATGGCCTGCGGCCGCTGCGCAAGGTGCGGCTGGAAATCATCAAGATGCGCGATGGCGACAAGAGCCGGGTGACCGAACCCATGCCCGCCGAAGTGCTGCCGATGGTCGAGGAACTGAACGCGCTGCTCGCCCATAATGAACGGCAGGCGGAGGAAGCGCGCACCCATGCCGGCAATCTCGCCCATGCGCTCAAGACGCCGCTGACCGTCATCATGAACGCGGCGACCGCCAATGCGCCGGACCTGGGCGAAACGGTCGTGCGCGAGGCGACGACGATGCGGCGCCAGGTCGACCATCACCTCGCCCGCGCCCGCGCTGTCGGCCGGCGCGGCGCGGCGCAGAGCCGGGCCGAGGTCTGGGCCAGCCTGGAGGCGGTCGAGCGCGCGGTGCGCCATCTCTATCAGGATGCGCGGGTCGACATGGACGGCGACAAGCATGCGGCGGTCCGCGTCGAGCGGCAGGATCTGGACGAAATGCTGGGCAATCTGGTCGAGAATGCCGCCAAATATGGCGGCGGCAGCGTGTTCGCGACGGTCAGCCGGGTTGGCGCGATGGTCGAGATCATGGTCGAGGATGACGGCATGGGCATTCCCGAAGCCGACCGGGTGCGCATCTTCGATCGCGGCGTGCGGCTCGATTCGGGCAAGCCCGGCACTGGCCTTGGCCTCGCCATCGTCCGCGACGTCGCCGAAATCTATGGCGGGCCGGTGGCACTGGAAGAGAGCGAGGATCTGGGCGGGCTGCTGGTCCGCCTGCGCCTGCCGGCCGCCTGACAAAGGGCGCCCGACGAAAGGCAATTGCGTTCCTGCAAATCAATAGCATAGACAGGACAGACCGGGCCGCATCGGCCCATTCCAGACGGGATCGACGGGTGCGGCGCCATCTCTATCTCATTGCCGGCTTCCTCTCGATCGGATTGGGCACGCTGGGCGCCTTCCTGCCGCTGCTGCCGACCGTCCCTTTCATGATCCTCGCGGCCTATTGCTTTGCCCGCTCCAGCCCGGAACTGGAGGCAAAGCTGCTGGATCACAAGCATTTCGGTCCGCATATCCGCCGCTGGCGCGAACGCGGCGCGATCAGCCGCAAGGGCAAGAAGGCCGCGCTCGGCGCCTTTGCCTTCAGCGCGATCCTGGCGCTGATCTTTTCCCCCTTCCCCTGGTATCTGATCCCGCTGGCCGCAGCCTTGATCGGCGGCAGCTGGATCTGGACACGGCCGGAAAGCTGAGCCGCCTGGGCCGGATCGATATCAGCCCTTAGCCCAGCGTCTTTGCATAATCGCGCAGCGCGCGCAGATCGCGGGTAATCCACTTGGCGTCGCGCGCGAAATCCTCGTCGCTCATACCGGGCTGGCGAAAAAGCGTCAGCATCACCTCTGCCCCATCCCCATTCTCGATGACGCGCAGCGGGACATGAACCGCCCGGCCATCACCGGTCTCGACGAAATGGTCCATCACGCCAAATTCATTGTGCGGCGTGAAGCGAACGACGATCGGCCCATCGGGACCGTCGGCAATCCATCCGGTGCCGCCCCTGCGCAGATCGGCCTCGGTCAGGCCCGATGCCCATTTCGGGAATATCTCCGGCTGCCAGATCGCTTCGTAAAGCTCGCGCCAGTTGCGCGCTATCGTGACACTGTAGGTTCGCGCGGTAAGCATGCAGAATTCTCTTTTAGAAGTGGAACTGCGCTGTACCGCCGCCAGCCTTTCTTGTCACCGCAACGAATGTTTCTTGGCTAGATGCCGCCAGACACCGGGGGCCAGCCCCCCTCCATCAACGCGGCACTGAGGTCCGTAACGCACGCATCCAGCACCGCCTGGTCGGTCGAGCGGATGACGAAATTGGCGCCGGTGCGCCCTTCGCGGAAGAAGGGGTAGCTGCCGATCTGGACGCCGTCATGGGCGCGCTCGGTGGCGCCGAGCAGGTCGGCGATCTCGCTTTCCGCGACCCAGCAGCCGATCGTCGCCGACAGGACCGGCAAGCCGCCTTCCAGCGTGCCGGTGAGGCTATCGAGCATGCCGGCGGTGATGTGCGGCACCCCGGCCATGATGAAGATATTGCCGTGGCGAATGCCCGGCGCGCCCGACATCCGGTTTTCGATGAGGTCGGCGCCCGCCGGCACCCGCGCCATGCGCAGCCGCGCGTCGGTAAGGCCCCCACGCGTGACATAATAGCGCTCCAATGTCGCCCGCGCCTCGGGATGGATCTCGACGCCGACGCCCAGCGCCGCCGCGATCGCGTCCACCGTGATGTCGTCATGGGTCGGGCCGATGCCGCCGGTGGTGAAGAGATAGTCGTTGCGGGCACGCAATATGTTGACCGCCTCGACGATCGCGTCCTGCACATCGGGCACCACCCGCACCTCGCGCAGACGGATGCCCTGGACATTGAGCCAGGTGGCGATCTGCGCGACATTCTTGTCCTGGATGCGGCCGGACAGGATTTCATCGCCGATCACGATCACGGCGGCGGTCCAGATACGGTCGCTCATGCCAGCGGCTCCGCACGGGCGGCAAGCGCCATCAGCCGGGCCAGCCGATCGGGCGGCAATATGTCCGCCGGCTTGTAGCTGGTCTCGAAGACCGGCACATCGGCCGGCAAGGCAGTCCAGTCCGACCGATCGGCCACGAAGATCGCGGCATCGGGCCGGATCGCCGAGCGATCGTCCAGCGTGCCGACGCGGATCGCCGCGCCCGCCCGGCCAAGACGGGGATAGAAGCTCCAGACCGCCGTGCCGCAGTTGGCGCAGCGCACGATCACCTGGGTCTTGCCGCTGCCGGTCGGCACGACATGTTCGCTCAACTGCCCAGACAGGAGATGAAGATGATCGACCTCGACAAAGGCGTTGACGGCCGACGCTGCACCGCTCTGCCGCTGGCACAGGCTGCAATGGCAGTTGTTGACGAAGATGGGGTCGGCATCGACCCGATAGCGCACCTCACCACAGGCGCATCCGCCTTCCATCACCATGTCCGTTTCTCTTTTCCTGATAGCGACCGAGGGGCTGAGCGAAGACACTCGCAATGCCGGATCGCAGGGTCTATATCAACCACATGACCGAATATATGACGATGACGGCCGACGCGCCGGTTTCCCGCTCGACCGCGATCAAGCTCTATGACGCGGCCGGTTTCGACGGCATGCGCAAGGCCGGCCGGCTGGCCGCCGAGATCCTCGACGCGCTGGTGCCCCATGTGGTGCCGGGCGTGACCACCGGCGAACTGGACGACATCGTCCGCCGCATGACGCTGGACGGCGGCGGCGTGCCGGCGACGCTGGGCTATCGCGGCTATACCCATAGCTGCTGCATCTCACTCAACAATGTGATCTGCCATGGCATTCCGGGCGACTATAAGCTCAAGGACGGCGATATCCTGAATATCGACGTCACCCCGCTGGTCGATGGCTGGCACGGCGACACCAGCCGCATGTTCATCGCCGGCGACGCGCCGATCAAGGCGAAGCGGCTGGTCGAGATCACCTATGAATGCCTGATGCTGGGCATCGAGCAGGCCAAGCCCGGCAATCATCTGGGCGACATCGGCCATGTCATCCAGCGTCATGCCGAAAAGCATCGTTACGGCGTGGTCCGCGATTTCTGTGGCCATGGCCTGGGCCGCGTCTTCCATGACAGCCCGGAAGTGGTCCATGTCGGCCGCCCCGGCACCGGTCCGGAGCTGAAGCCCGGCATGTTCTTCACGATCGAACCGATGATCAACATCGGCAAGCCGGGCGTGAAGATGCTGGACGATGGCTGGACGGCGGTGACGCGCGACCGCACGCTGTCGGCCCAGTTCGAGCACAGCATCGGCATCACCGAAACCGGCTGCGAAATCTTCACCAAGAGCCCGACCGGCCTCGACTGCCCGCCCTACGCGCGCTGATTTCTGCCTGCCCATGGCGGCCCCAAAGGCCCGCTCCGTTCATGCCATCGGGGTCATAACTGACCGGCGTCGACGGGGCGGGCCTTTTGCATGATGGATCGTTCAACCACTGCCCAAAAAACAGGCAGAATGACATGATATTGCCCGGAATCCGGGCAATATGGACAAAGATTGCTGCATCGCCGAAAGCAGGCCTAGCGATTCGCCACTTGGCACGGTAATTGATTGTTAAGGGAGACGGCGCTTGCCTCGGGGGGCATGATGATCGTCGCTTGAAGGTTGAAGGATGCGGGGCCAACCCGCGTCCGTTCGTGCGTCATGGGTTGGGATTAAGTGATGAAGAAGATCGAGGCGATCATCAAGCCGTTCAAGCTGGACGAGGTGAAGGAAGCGCTGCACGAAGTGGGCGTGTCCGGCATCACCGTCACCGAGGCGAAGGGCTTCGGCCGCCAGAAGGGCCATACCGAACTGTATCGCGGCGCCGAATATGTCGTCGACTTCCTGCCCAAGGTGAAGTTGGAGGTCGTCGTCGACGACGCTCTGGCTGACCGGGTCGTCGAAGCGATCTGCAGCGCCGCCCAGACCGGCCGCATCGGCGACGGCAAGATCTTCATTTCCGCCATCGAGGGCGCGGTGCGCATCCGCACCGGCGAACGCGATAGCGACGCCATCTGATTTTCGACAGGTTCTAGCCGGCGGACAGGGGTCCGGCGGACACAGGCTTCAACGACCCCTTCGGGGGGGTATCCATAGAGAAGGGCAACTGCACATGGCCAACACGCCAAAAGACATCCTGAAGATGATCGAAGAAAAGGAAATCGAGTGGGTCGATGTCCGTTTCACCGATCCCAAGGGCAAGTGGCAGCACCTGACCATGGTGTCTTCGGTCCTCGGCGAAGATGAGCTGACCCAGGGCCTGATGTTCGACGGTTCGTCGATCGAAGGCTGGAAGGCGATCAACGAGTCGGACATGATCCTGAAGCCCGACCTGGACGCCGTCTATGTCGATCCGTTCAGCGCCACCCCGATGCTGATCATCTTCTGCGACATCGTCGAGCCCGACACCGGCGAACTCTATGCCCGCGACCCGCGCTCCTGTGCGAAGCGCGCCGAGGCGTTCGTCAAGTCGGCCGGTTTCGGCGACACCATCTATGTCGGCCCGGAAGCCGAATTCTTCATGTTCGACGATGTGCGCTTCGAGAATGATTACTCGCAGAGCTACTACAAGATCGACGACATCGAACTGCCGACCAACACCGGCAAGGAATATGAAGGCGGCAACCTGGGTCACCGTCCGCGCGCCAAGGGCGGCTATTTCCCCGTCGCCCCGGTCGATCCCTGCACCGACATCCGCGCCGAAATGGTGTCGACCATGCTCGAAATGGGCCTGCCCTGCGACAAGCATCACCATGAAGTCGCCGCCGCGCAGCACGAACTGGGCCTGACCTTCGGTACGCTGGTCCAGACCGCCGACCGCATGCAGATCTATAAGTATGTCGTGCAGATGGTCGCCCAGGCCTATGGCAAGACTGCAACCTTCATGCCCAAGCCGATCGCGCAGGACAATGGTTCGGGCATGCACACCCACATGTCGATCTGGGAAAACGGCAAGCCGCTGTTCGCGGGCGAAGGCTATGCCGGCCTGTCCGACACCTGCCTCTACTTCATCGGCGGCGTCATCAAGCACGCCAAGGCCCTCAACGCCTTCACCAACCCGACCACCAACAGCTACAAGCGCCTGGTGCCGGGCTTCGAAGCCCCGGTTCTGCTCGCCTATTCGGCCCGCAACCGTTCGGCCTCCTGCCGTATTCCCTACGGCGCCGGCGCCAAGGCAAAGCGTGTGGAATTCCGCTTCCCCGACGCGATGGCCAACCCCTATCTCTGCTACGCCGCGCTGCTGATGGCCGGCCTCGACGGCATCGAGAACAAGATCCATCCGGGCGCCGCGATGGACAAGAATCTATATGATCTGCCGCCCGAAGAGCTGAGCCAGGTGCCGACCGTCTGTGGTTCGCTCCGTGAAGCGCTCAACAGCCTCGAAGCCGACTATGAGTTCCTGCTCAAGGGCGACGTGTTCACCAAGGACCAGATCGATGCCTATATCGAACTGAAGTGGCCCGAAGTGTATCGCTGGGAAATGGCGCCCTCGCCGGTCGAATTCGACATGTATTACAGCGCCTGATCCTTTCACAGGTTGCTGGAGGACGGGCCCGGTCGCGCAAGCGGCCGGGCCTTTTCCGTTGCGGCGCGGCAGGCGTGCTGTTCTATTCGGGCGCCACGCATAGACGAAGGGAGACTCGCCTTGGAGATCAGCGGAAAGCTTGCCCGCGCCGCCCGCGCCCTGGTGGAATGGCCGCGTGATCATGTCGCTCGCCTTGCGGGGATCGATATGCCGATGCTGGCCGATTTCGAAGCCGGGCGCGCCGATCCGGGTGACGATGCCAAGGCACGACTGCGTCTGGTACTGGAACAGGGAGGCGCCGTCTTCCTGCCGGAGGATGGCGAACAGGGCGCTGGCGTTCGGCTGAAATTCACCGCACGCGACGTGCGCGCGATCAACCGCATGGAAGGCGAAGGCGGCCCGGTGGGCAACGACGACGTCTGATCCCCCTGTTGCAGGATCGATCGCCACCGCCCACATGGACTGCATGAACCCGTTCAACGCGCTAGACCTTTCCTTTCCCCTGATCCAGGCGCCGATGGCGGGCGTCTCGACGCCGGCAATGGCCGCCGCCGTCAGCAATGCCGGGGCGCTGGGATCGATCGCCGTGGGCGCAACCGATGCGGCGGGCGCCCGCGCCATGATTGCGGCGACACGCGCGCTCACGGACCGGCCGTTCAACGTCAATCTGTTCGTCCATGCCCCGCCCCGCGTGCGCCCGGCTGAGGAACAAGCGTGGCTGGCGGCGCTGGCACCGCTCTTTGCCGCACAGGATGCGGCGCCGCCCACCGGCCTTGAGACCATCTATCGCAGCTTTGCCGAAGACCCGGCGATGCTCGACCTGCTGGTCGAAGCGCGCCCACGCGTGGTCAGCTTTCATTTCGGACTGCCCGGCGCGCAGCAGATCGCGGCGCTCAAGCAGGCGGGTTGCCTGCTGCTCGCATCCGTCACCAATTTGGACGAGGCGGTCGCCGCGCGCACCGCCGGCATCGATGTTCTGGTAGCGCAGGGATTTGAAGCCGGCGGCCATCGCGGCATGTTCGATCCCGATACGCCCGATGCGATGCTCGGCACTTTCGCGCTGACCCGCCTGCTGGTGGTGAAGGCCGGCCTGCCGGTGATCACGGCTGGCGGCATCATGGACGGACGGGGCGTGCGCGCCGCGCTCGACCTGGGGGCGGTGGCGGCGCAATTGGGCACGGCGTTCATCGCCTGCCCGGAAAGCAGCGCCGACGCCGCCTATCGCGCCGCCCTTGCCAGCCCGGCCGCCCTGCACACGGTCATGACCCGCGCCATTTCCGGCCGCCCGGCCCGCTGCCTTGCCAATCGCTTCACCCAATGGAGCGCTGAAAATGGTGACGCCCCCCCCGACTATCCGCGCGCCTATGCCGCCGGCAAGGCGCTCAACGCGGCCGCCAAGATCCAGGGCGAAGGCGGCTATGGCGCGCAATGGGCGGGCCAGGGTGCGCCCCTCGCCCGAGCTCTGCCAGCCGCAGAGCTGATCGCGGCGATCGCGGGGGAGATGCGCGAGGCATGAGCCGCGTCGCGTATCAGGTTGCGCTGCAACGCACCGGCATCCTGACGTTATTGGCGCCCTATGATCCCCATGTTGCGGGCACGCCGCCGCTTGGCCTCGACCTGCCCGACAGCGACATCGATATCGTCTGCGAGGTGCGGGATTTCGATGCCTTTGCCGCCTTGCTGACCGAGCATTTCGGCGATCGGCCGGATTTTTCCGTCCATGCACGGCCCGACCTTGACGCCATGATCGTCCGTTTCCGCGCGTGGGACTGGCCGTTCGAGATTTTCGGCCAGGCCTTGCCGGTTGCGCAGCAACATGGCTGGCGCCATTTCTGCGTCGAGCGGCGCCTGCTCGATTTGGACGGTCCTGCTTTGGCGCAGGCGATCATGGCCTTGCGCCATCGCGGCCTGAAGACCGAGCCCGCCTTTGCCACACTGCTGGGGCTGACGGGCGATCCCTATGCCGCGTTGCTCGAACTGGAGGGACAGGACGACGCAGCCCTGCGCGCCCTGCTGCCCTGATTCATTCCAGCCCGAATTATTCTGCGCGGTCAGGGATGGCGGCGCCGAACAGCAGCACCGAATCGCCCGGCGGCGACAGCACGATCTCGCCGCCAGCCTCCATCACCAGCGCCCGCACCATCCAGGCAGCCGCCGTGCGCGACGCCAGGCCACCGGCCGGCAAGGTTCCTGCCAGCGCCGCGCGCAGTTCGGGATCGAGAATGACCTTGGGCCCCTCGCCCCGCACCACGATCTCGGTCACGCCGGGCCGCTTCTCCGCGCCGATGTCGAGCTGCCCGCCGCGCACCAGCGCATCGCCGGCGATCAGCGCCAGATTGAGCAGCACCTTGACCGCGAGCTTGGCCAGCATCTGTTCCTCGACCATCCAGCCAAGCTTCACCCGGCCCGAGGCGAACATGCCCTCGATCGCGACCTTCGCCTCATGCGGCGGCACCGCATCGCCAAAACCGCCCGCCGAACCAAAGGCCAGGCGGAAGAATTTCAACTTGTTGGCCGAGGTGCGGGCACTGTCGGCCAGCAGGTCCAGGCAACGCTGGCGCATGTCCGGGTCGGTTTCGTCAGCCATCAGTTCCAGGCCATTGTTGAGCGCCCCGACGGGGCTCAGCAGGTCATGGCAGAGGCGCGAGCAGAGAAGGCTGGCAAATTCGATGCTGTCGATCGGATGGGTCATGGAGATGGAGGCCGCCGGATTTACGGGAAAAGACACCTTCCCGGCTAGGCTTCCCCAGCCGATGATGCAAGCCCGGCTCACCCCCTTTGCATCACCTTATGTCGAGCAACGCCTCCACGAAGGCCACGCCCCCCTCCCCGTCCGGCCCGGCCACCCATGCGCGCGCCGTCCCTCCGCCGACTATCAGCCACAAGGCGCCGTCCGGCGCGGCGCAGGCGCGGTCCGTTTCCGACGGAATCGGCACGCCCGATGGGTGGGAATGATAATGGCCAAGCACCGCCGCCCCGCCCCTGCGCGCGGCCCGGTGCGCGGTCAGCAAGGTCGCCGGAGCCAGTTCGAAATGACGGGCCGGATCAGGCGCCACATTGGCTGCGGGCAGGATCGTGTCGATGCGCCCCCCCTGCCCCAGCAACAGGCCACAGACCTCCCCCGGCTCGGCCGCAGCCAGGGCCATGATTTGTTCCAGCAGCACCCTTGAAATTTCGGCCTTCATTCCTACATCCCTAGGCAATGATTTCGGGGGTTTCCATCATTGAAACGACGATAGGCGAAGCCCAGGCGGGTTTGCGCCTCGATCGCGCACTGGCCGAATTGCTGCCCGACCTGTCGCGCGAGCGGATCAAGGCGTTGATCGTCGAGGGACAAATCGTCTCGGGCGGTCGATCGCTCAATCCGTCGATGAAGGTGGCGGTGGGGCAGGATTACAGCATCACCTTGCCCGCCCCCGTCGCGCTCGACGCCGTGGCGCAGGATATTCCGCTCGATATCGTGCATGAGGATGCCGACCTGATCGTGGTGGACAAGCCTGCGGGCCTGGTGGTTCACCCGGCGGCCGGCAATCTGGACGGCACGCTGGTCAATGCGCTGCTGCATCATTGCGATGGCCAGTTATCCGGCATTGGCGGCGTGGCGCGTCCCGGCATCGTTCATCGCATCGACAAGGATACTTCCGGCCTGTTGGTCGTTGCTAAATCGGACAAGGCCCATGAGGGCCTGGCCCGACAGTTCAAGGATCACAGTATCGACCGGCTCTATGCCGCGATCGTCTATGGCATTCCCGCGCCGGGGTCCGGCACGGTCGATGCCTGGATCGGGCGGTCCGACGCTGATCGAAAGAAGATGGCGGTTCATCGGGAAGGACGCGGCAAGCATGCCGTCACCCATTACCGCGTGATGGAGCGCCTGCGCGGCGCGGCGATGGTGGAATGCCGGCTGGAAACCGGCCGCACCCATCAGGTTCGCGTGCATATGGCGCATCTGGGTCACCCCTTGATCGGTGACCCGGTTTACGGTAGAGACAGAAAAGGTTTCAAATCAATACTGGAAACGCTGGGTTTCAAAAGGCAGGCATTGCACGCGAAACGGCTGGGGTTCATACATCCTGTGACGGAGGAACCCTTGGCTTTCGACAGTCCCCTGCCTGCAGATATGCAGGAACTGTTAAGCGAGCTTCACGTATAGGTTCTGACAAGTTTGCGCGGCCAGCGGATGCCACTTTCGGGTCTGCCTGGCGCGCATGTAAAGGGAAGGAATTGTGACATGGCCAATCGGAGCAATGTCCCCGCGGTTCCGGCGCTGGGCGGTGAAGCCAGCCTCAACCGCTATCTGTCGGAAATTCGCAAGTTTCCGCTGCTGACCCCCGAGCAGGAATATATGCTCGCGAAGCGCTACGAGGAACATCAGGATCCCGAGGCGGCGGCCCAGCTCGTCACCTCCCACCTGCGTCTCGTGGCGAAGATCGCCATGGGCTATCGCGGCTACGGCCTGCCGGTCAGCGAGCTGATCAGCGAAGGCAATATCGGCCTGATGCAGGGCGTGAAGAAGTTCGAGGCTGAACGTGGCTTCCGCCTGGCGACCTACGCCATGTGGTGGATCCGCGCGTCGATCCAGGAATTCATCCTGCGCAGCTGGAGCCTGGTGAAGATGGGCACCACCGCGTCGCAGAAGAAACTGTTCTTCAACCTGCGCCGGATGAAGAACAATATCGAGGCGTTCGAGGATGGCGATCTGCGCCCCGAGGACGTGACCAAGATCGCGACCGATCTGGGCGTGTCGGAAGATGACGTGGTGTCGATGAACCGTCGCATGGCGATGGGCGGCGATACCTCGCTCAACGTGCCGATGCGCGAGGATGGCGATGGCCAGTGGCAGGATTGGCTGCAGGACACCGATCCGCTGCAGGACGAACGCGTCGCCGAGGAGCAGGAACGCACCCAGCGTCACGAGATGCTGGTCGAGGCGATGACCGACCTCAACGACCGCGAGAAGCATATCCTGGCCGAGCGTCGCCTGGCCGAGGAGCCCAAGACCCTTGAGGAACTGAGCCAGGTCTATGGCGTGTCGCGCGAGCGCGTCCGCCAGATCGAGGTTCGCGCCTTTGAGAAGCTGCAGAAGGCGATGATGCGCATCGCCGGCGGCAAGCTGGAAAAGATGGCACGCTTCGCCGCCGCCTGATCCGGCGACACAGGAAAAAGAAGAAGCCCCGGAGCGATCCGGGGCTTTTTTTTCGTCTTAGAGCATCCGCACCATTGAGACGCTGTCCGCGCCATAGCTGTCGGCGGCAACCGGCGCGTCGACGAAACCCTGTCGGCGCCAGAAGGCATCCGCGCCGTTGACCGCTGTCAAGGTGATGCGGTCGAAGCCGGCGGCGCGGGCCTGCGCGACGGTCAGGTCCACGGCCGCCGCAGCAGCGCCGGTGCCGCGCGCTTCGGGCAGCAGCGCCAGGTCGTGGAGATAATAGCGATCGGGCGCATCCGGCAACACACCGATCAAATGGTCGAGCGCCGGCGGCCGGTCGCCGGCCCAGGGATGGGTGAGGAGATAGCCCAGCGCCTGCCCGTCCCGCTCCAGCAGGTAGCAACCCACCGGATAGAGGCGCAGCCGTTCGGCATAGATGGCAGGCTTCTCCGTATAGGCGCCATGGACCCGATCGGAAATGGCCGCCGCCGCGTCCACATCCCCCTGCCCCATCGGTCGCCACTGGGCGCTGCCGCTCATGCCTCGACACCCAGGGCACGGCGATTAGCCGCCAGCAATTCTTCCGACAGCGCCGGATCATCGACCGCGCGCGCCAGCACCATCGTGCCGACCAGCTGGGCCATGCGGGCGAGCGCCGCGTCGCGATCGGCGATACCGGCATTTTGCAACGCGGCGGTCAGATCCTCAAACCCTTCGCGAAAGGCGGCGGCGAGCGGCCCGCCCTTACGCGCGGCATCGGGGCCAAGCGCGATCAGCGCGCAGCCGGTTTCGGGCGCATCGCGGTTGCGGGCGCTCAGATAATCGGCGGTGATGGCATCCGGCCCATCCTCGGCCGACAGGCGACGCCACTTGGCCGCGCCGCGCGCGAGCGAGGTGGCGCAGGCTTCAGCCGCGAGCGCCTCCTTCGATTCGAACTGATTGTAGAAACCGCCATGGGTAAGGCCGCATTCGCGCATCACCTCGCCAATGCCGACGCCCTCGACACCGCGAGCGCGGAAGAGCCGGGAAGCGGCATCCACCACCTTCTCGCGATTGCGTTCGGCCTGTTCACGGCTGACTTTCATGATCCTGCATCTCCAATTGGCCTCTTGACCTTATATATGATACCTATCATTTAACGCCAGTCCGTTTTCCGGCCGAAGCGCCAGTCCAAGGGGAAGTCGATGCTGTCCACCATGTTCGCCCGCCGCCTGGCCGCGCGCAATGTCCATTATGGCTGGGCCGTCGCGGGCACGACCTTCCTCACCATGCTGGTGGTGGCCGGCGCGGTCGGCGCGCCGGGCGTGTTCATCGTCCCCCTGCAAAAGGAATTTGGCTGGAGCGCGGCGGATATTTCCGGTGCGCTGGCGATCCGTTTCCTGCTGTTCGGCGGCATGGGGCCGTTTGCCGCCGCCTTCATGAACCGCTTCGGCGTGCGGCGGATGATGCTGATTTCGCTGTCGATCGTCATTGGCGGCCTGCTGCTGTCGCTCGGCATGACGCAATTGTGGCAGTTGGTCCTTCTCTGGGGCGTGGTGATCGGCGTCGGCACCGGCCTTACCGCCATGGTGCTGGGCGCGACGGTCGCCACCCGCTGGTTCAGCGAGCGGCGCGGGCTGGTGATGGGGCTGCTGTCGGCCAGCACCGCGACCGGCCAGCTCGCTTTCCTGCCGCTGCTGGCCAGCATGACCGGCAGCTATGGCTGGCGCGTGGCGATGCTGCTTGTGTGCGGCGCGATCCTGGTCGCGGCCGTCGCGGTCATGCTGCTGATGCGCGATCGGCCGTCGGACCTGAACCTTGCCCCCTATGGCGAACAGGCGATCCAGCCCGTCCCCACCCAGCCGGCCAGCCTGGGCGCACTGCTGGCGACGCCGCTGATCGTGCTGCGCGACGTGGCGAAGGTGCCGACCTTCTGGATCCTCTTCTTCTCCTTCTACATCTGCGGCGCCAGCACCAATGGCCTGGTCCAGACCCATTTCATCTCGCTGTGCGGCGATTATGGGCTGGCGGCGGTGGGCGCGGCGTCGATGCTGGCGATGATGGGTCTCTTCGACTTTGCCGGCACGCTGGCATCGGGCTGGCTCAGCGATCGCTATGACAATCGCTGGCTGCTCTTCTTCTATTATGGGCTGCGCGGCCTGTCGCTGCTCTATCTGCCGTTCAGCGATTTCTCGATCTACAGCCTGTCGCTGTTCGCCATCTTCTATGGCCTCGACTGGGTGGCGACGGTGCCGCCGACGGTGAAGCTGACCGCGCAGCGCTTCGGTCCGGAAAAGGCCAATATCGTGTTCGGCTGGATCTTTGCCGGGCATCAGCTGGGCGCGGCGAGCGCGGCGCTGGCCGGCGGCCTGTCTCGCACCGCCTGGCAAAGCTATATGCCCGCCTTCATCGCGGCAGGCATATTGTGCCTGATCGGCGCGGCGCTGGTGCTGCTCATCAACCGGGGCCGGACGCAGACGCTGGCCACGGCCTGAAGGAATCGATGACGGCGGCGCGCAGGGGCGCTAGTTTGCGGCCATGAAAAAAGCCAAAGCCGCGCCTAAGCCTGCCTCCGCCCAGAAACGTCGCTCCCGCTGGATCAGCATCCCCCTCAAGGTCGCCATCGGCTTTGTCGGCCTGTCGGTCGGCACCGTGGTCATCTATCGCTTTGTGCCGCCGCCGGTGACGATCACCATGCTGCTAGACCCCAATGGCATCACCAAGGAATGGAAGCGCCTGGACGCGATCGACCCGGACATGCCGCGCGCGGCGATCGCGGCGGAGGATAGCCGTTTCTGCAGCCATCATGGTTTCGACGCGGTCGCGATTGCCCAGGCGATGCGCCACAATGCCAGCGGCGGGCGCATTCGCGGCGGCTCCACGATCAGTCAGCAGACGGCGAAGAATGTCTTCTTGTGGCAGGGCGGCGGTTTCGTCCGCAAGGGGTTCGAGGCCTGGTTCACCGTGCTGATCGAGGCGATCTGGGGCAAGCGACGGATCATGGAAGTCTATCTGAACGTCGCGGAGACCGGCATCGGCACCTATGGTGTGCAGGCCGGGTCGATCCGCTATTTCGGCCATGGCGCGGGCAAGCTGAGCCGGGCCGAGGCGGCGCGGCTGGCGGCGGTATTGCCGCTGCCCAAGAAGCGCGAGGCGATCGACCCGCATGGCTTCACCCGCCGCTATGGCAACAGCATCTCCGCCCGCATCCCGGTGGTGCAGCGCGACGGGTTGGACGACTGCCTGAACTGAGACAGCGGCCAAGCGCCCGAAAATAGGAAATCGGACGCTTAACTTCCCATATTTCCCGCACATTTCGACATTTTATTGCGCTGCCCTGATCCTATCGGAAAGCGCACACTGCTCTATCCCCGATCATAATCAACCGGCGGCGAATAGGACATGAAAAAGGGAGGTGCGGACCGCTCCGCACCTCCCTTCCTTTTTGCCTGTCGGTGTCTGGCTTAGAAGCCGATGATCAGCGAAGCGCTGATCGCGCGCGGCGAACCGAAGTTCACGAAGGCCGAGGACGAGCTGGCGAGCGTATCCAGACCGCCGCTGAACGAGCCGACATAATATTTGTCGAACAGGTTGCTGACGTTCAGCTGGATCGCGCCCTTCTCCATGCCGACGCTGGCCAGCGAGTAGCGCAGGTCGAGGTCGACGACGGTGTAGGCACCGAACTTCGCACCGGGGAAGATCATCTTGCTGGTGCCATCGGTGAGCGTCACGCTCTGAATTTCACCGTTGATGTCGTTCAGATAGCGCGAGCTGGTCTTCTTCGCCTGGACGCCCAGGGTGAAGTCGCCCAGATTGCCCTGCAGACGGCCACCGAACAGATATTTCGGCGCGCTGCGTTCACGCTTGCCCGAGGTGCGGAGATAGGCAACGCCATCCTGCACATAGCACAGGCCGGCCAGAGCGATGTCGCTGGTCGCGGCGCAGCTGCCGGTCACGGCGTCGTTCTGGATTTCTGACTTGATGTAGGAACCGAACAGATAGGCGGTGATTTCCTTGATCGGGCTGTAGGAAATATTGGCGTCGACGCCATATTTCTTCACCGGACCCAGGTTGGTGTCGGTGCCGTTGCCGTCGATGTCATAGGCAGTGACCAGACGGTTCTTGTACTTCGAGTACCAGCCGGTGACAGCAGCCTGCACCTTCGACGAGGTGTAGCGGAGGCTGGCGTCGAAGCTATCCGAGGTTTCCGGCGCGCGATAGGCGGAGTCGCTATCAACCGGGAAGATGAACGCGTTGTAGAGCGCATCGGTGCTGGGCACCGACAGGTTCTTGGCATAGCTGCCCGCGATGCTGATTTCCGGCGTGATCTTGAAGGTCGCGCCGACGTTCGGCAGGAACTTGTCATACTTCAGCTTGCGCGCCTGCGGCAGAGCCGAACCGGTCGCACGGCCAGTCGTCTCGTTGAAGCTGTAAGGATGGGTCGCGATGTAGTCGGCCTGCTGGTCTTCCGGCACGCAGTTCACAAAACCACCCGAGCTGGTGGTGAAGCAATACTGGTTCAGTTCGCGCTTGAAGAAGGGCAGACGGCCACCGATCAGTACCGACAGCTTGTCCTCGAAGAACTGGCCGCGATATTCACCGGCGATCTGGTTCAGTTCGGCGATCGACTTGCGGTCACGCTTCTGCAGGGCGTTGCCGGCAGCATCAAGGACCGGATCGTTGATCGGGAACACGTCGAACGGCGTGCCGCCATTGTCAAGGAAGCCAGCATAGCCGGTCTGGCGGTGACGGGCACGGTCATAGCTGTACGACAGACGGACGCGCTGACCATCGCTGATCTCGTAAGCGAGGTTGGCGATGCCGACCCAGCGACGGGTGTTGGTCTGGCTCGGCTGGAGCAGGGTCACGCGACCCAGCACACCGTCACCGTTCAGGTCGCGACCGAAGTAGAAGCTGCCGCCATAGTTGCCGGTGCCGGTGAAGCCGGTCGAATCCGTGAAGAAGGTTTCGTTGGCGCTGGTCGTGCCGCCGCCATTGGCCTTCACCCACTGATAGGCGCCGTCGACCGACAGGGTCAGACGTTCAGCCAGGGTGAACTTCGAATTCGCGCGGACATTGCCGGTGTTCGAAGGGTTGAAACGACGCTCGAAATCGGTGCCGCAAGCGTTGGGGGTGCTGGTCTGGCTGACCTGGCAGGGATAGCCGCCGGCGATGTCGTAGAAACGATCGCTCTTGTCGCCGGTGAAGGCGCTGGCGCGGAAGGGCGAACCACCGAAGTTGTTGCGGTTCTGGTTATAATGGGCAGCGACCGAGATGAAGTCGCCGTTGCTGCCGATATCCTGCCAGATCTTGGCGTTATACTGCTGCTTCGACACCTTGCCATAATTGGCGAAGGCAGCATCGTTGCGAATGCGCGAGGCCGAGATCCAGGCCTTGGTGCCATGGCCGGTGAGGTCACCGGTGTTCACCACGCCGAACATGCGGAAATAGGGACGATCGCCGGCACCGTCGGCGACGATGTTGCCGTAGCTGACGCTGGCCAGAACGCCATAATCATCGCTCGGCTCAAGGGTCTTGATGTTGACGGTGCCGCCAACCGCAGCGGCGGTCGGGCTGTCGACGTCGGTCGAACCGAGGTTCACATTGACGTTCTCGATCAGTTCGGCGTCAACCTGTTGGTTGGTGTAGATCGCATAGTTGCCCGAGTCATTGAGCGGGATACCGTCAAAGGTCTGCGAGATACGGTCCGAGCTGAAGCCGCGGATGGTGAAGCTGCCGCCCGACGAACCCCAGGGATCGTTGTTGGTGAAGCTGACGCCCGGCACCAGGTTGATGATTTCGTTGACCGACTGGCCCGGACGCTGTGCCTGGATGATTTCCTGGCCCAGAACGACCTTCGCCTTGGGCGAGTCCGGGATCTTCACGCCGCCAACGCCTTGGTTGACGACGGCGCCCGTCACGATGATCGAATCGAAATCGTCCGAACCGGTCGACTGCGCAAAAGCGACAGCCGGGGCAGCGACGGCGAGAATCGCGGCGCTGCACTTGAGAAACTGCTTCATTGACCCTTGTCCCTTTTTCAAGAGTGCGCCCCACGGCGCCATAACCATTTTGCTCTTCGAGCCGGCGCCGCATCTGGCGGCCACTGGCGACGCCCCTGTGATGCTATGATTGCAATTATGTTACAATGCAGGTGCGGGACTGTCACAATTGGACGGACATCTGGACAAGGCACTGAAAAACAGGCCGAAACCACAATCTATCTCATTGATTTTATTGTATAATATGTCGAAATTTTACACCACGCCAACAGTGGTGCAATTATGCAACGGCGCAGGAAATTTTGTGCAGTGCGAAAGACTTGCACGAAAAAGGGGCCGGTGGATGGTCCACCGGCCCCTTTTGTTCCAGCCTGAACGGCGAATGAACTAGGCGGCGTCTTCCGCGCGCTTGTCCTTCTCGCTGAACACGCGAATCGGTTCCTTGGTCCCGGCGACGACATCCTTGTCGACCACCACTTCACCAACGCCCTCCATCGAGGGCAGATCGAACATGGTGTCGAGCAGGATCGCTTCCAAGATCGAACGCAAGCCACGGGCACCAGTCTTGCGCTCGATCGCCTTCTTCGCGATCGCGGTCAGCGCGTCGTCGGTGAAGCTCAGTTCGACATTCTCCATGTCGAACAGCTTGCCATATTGCTTGACCAGCGCGTTCTTGGGCTCGACCAGGATCTTGACCAGTGCGGTCACGTCCAGATCCTCCAGCGTCGCGATCACCGGCAGACGGCCGACAAATTCGGGGATCAGGCCGAACTTCAGCAGATCTTCCGGTTCGCTCTGACGCAGCAGCTCGCCCGTCTTGCGCTCTTCGGGCGCCGCGACATGGGCGCCGAAGCCGATCGACTTGGCCTCCAGACGGTCGCCGATGATCTTTTCCAGACCCGCGAACGCGCCGCCGCAGATGAACAGGATATTGGTCGTGTCGACCTGCAGGAATTCCTGCTGCGGATGCTTGCGCCCCCCCTGCGGCGGAACCGAGGCGGTCGTGCCTTCCATCAGCTTGAGCAGCGCCTGCTGCACGCCCTCCCCCGACACGTCGCGCGTGATCGACGGGTTTTCGGCCTTGCGGCTGATCTTGTCGATCTCGTCGATATAGACGATGCCGCGCTGCGCCTTCTCGACATTATAGTCGGACGCCTGGAGCAGCTTGAGGATGATGTTCTCCACGTCCTCGCCGACATAGCCGGCTTCGGTCAGCGTGGTGGCATCCGCCATGGTGAAGGGCACGTCGAAGGTCTTGGCCAGCGTCTGCGCCAGCAGCGTCTTGCCGCAGCCGGTCGGGCCGACAAGCAGGATGTTCGACTTGGCCAGTTCCACCTCGCCCGGCTTGGAGCCATGGTTGAGGCGCTTGTAATGATTGTGGACCGCGACCGACAGGACGCGCTTGGCGCGCTTCTGGCCGATCACATAATCGTCGAGCACATCGCAGATCTCCTGCGGGGTCGGCACGCCGCCATCCTTCTTGCCGACGAGACCGCCCTTGGTCTCCTCGCGAATGATGTCGTTGCACAGTTCCACGCATTCATCACAGATGAAGACGGTCGGCCCCGCGATCAGCTTGCGCACCTCATGCTGCGACTTGCCGCAGAAGGAGCAGTAAAGCGTGCTTTTTGAATCGGAGCCCGTAAGCTTAGTCATTCGCCAATCTTTCCTCCCCGCCGTCGGCACCATGCCGGATCTGGCCGGGGATATTCTGGTCCAAAGGCCATCCTAGACCGGGGCACGGCGGTTTCACAAGAGGTGATGTACCGCGCCCCGGTAAAGATCGCCTTTAGGCTTCCGCGGATTCCGCAGCGGCCGGGCGGCGATCGAACACTTCGTCGACCAGACCGAACGCCTTGGCTTCGTCAGCCTCCAGGAAGGTGTCGCGGTCCATCGCCCGCTCCACCGCTTCCAGCGACTGGCCGGTATATTTCACGTAGAGATCGTTGAGGCGGCGGCGAATCCGAAGGATTTCCTTGGCCTGGATCTCGATATCGGACGCCATGCCCTGGGCGCCGCCCGACGGCTGGTGGACCATGATGCGGGCGTTGCTGAGCGCGATGCGCTTGCCCGGCTCGCCAGCGGCCAGCAGGAAGCTGCCCATCGAGGCGGCCTGGCCGATGCAGACGGTGCCGACCTGGGGGCGGATATATTTCATCGTGTCGTGGATCGCCATGCCCGCCGTGACGACGCCGCCCGGCGAGTTGATGTACATCCAGATGTCCTTCTTCGGATTTTCCGATTCGAGGAACAGAAGCTGGGCGACGATCAGCGAGGCCATATGGTCCTCGACCTGGCCGGTCACGAAGATGATCCGCTCGCGCAGAAGACGCGAGTAAATATCGAAGCTGCGCTCGCCACGGTTCGATTGCTCGATGACGATGGGAACCAGCGCGGCCATGGGATCATGCATGATGTTGGTCATTGTGCTCTTTCAGTCAGGTGCTTTTGCCCGGTCCCCTACATCGGCACAAAACCCGACTGGTTCAAGGGGGAACCATGTGTCACCCCTACCGTTCCACAATCGTTTCAAATCGCGACAGGGGGAACAAGCCGATGGTTTCCGATGTGCATTCCGATATTCCACCCCATGACGGCCGGGCCGGGCCGGGGCTGATCGCCGCCTTCTCCTTCGGTTGGAAGGCGCTGGCGCTACGCGGCGTGGTCTCGATCATCCTGGGCATCATCGCCCTGGCCTACCCGTTCAGCGCGCTGTTCGCGCTGACGCTGATCTTCGCGGTCTATGCCCTGGTCGACGGCATATTCTCGGCGATCAGCGCCTTTCGCCGGATGGGCCATGGCCGTCATTGGGGCGCGATGCTGCTGCGCGGGCTGCTGGGCATTGCCGTCGGCATCATCTTCATCGTCACCCCGATCGCGATGACGATCACCTATGCGCTGCTGACCGTATTCATGATTGCCGGCTGGGCGGTGATAGCCGGCGCACTGGAGATCATTGCCGCGATCCGGCTTCGCAAGGAGATAGAGGGCGAATGGCTGCTGGCGCTGAGCGGGCTACTCTCGCTGCTGCTGGGCCTGTTCGTCCTCTATTTGGCCCTTGCCAACCCGCATGTGTCGGTGGCCATGCTGGGCTGGGGCATCGGCTTCTATGCGCTTGTGACCGGCGTCACCCTGCTGATCCTGGCGATGCGACTGCGCCGCCGGGTTCAGTCCTTCAAGGCGTAGTCGCTGGGCGCGCGGAAGGTGAGATAGGCGAGCCGCCGCACTTCGCGGCGGCCGCGCACCACCGTGTCGAGGATGAGGCCGCACATGCCGCTCAAGGTCGCCAGGATCATGAGGCCGGTGACCAGGATTGCGGTCGGGAAGCGGGGCACCAGTCCGGTCTGCGCATAGGTGACGATCAGCGGCACGGCCAGGCCGAGCGCGAGCGCCGCGAGGAAGGCCGCGATGATGCCGAAGAACAGGATCGGCCGCTCGATGCGATAGAGGGTGATGATCGTGCGCAGAATACGCCAGCCGTCACGATAGGTGGACAGCTTGCTGACCGATCCTTCAGGCCGCGCACCATAGGCGGTCATCACTTCGGACACCGGCATCGCCAGTTCGAGGGCATGGACGCTGATCTCGGTCTCGATCTCGAAGCCGGCGGACAACACCGGGAAGCTCTTGACGAAACGGCGCGAGAAGACGCGATAGCCCGACAGGATATCGGTGAAGCTGCGGCCGAAAAGCTGCTTCAACAGGCTGGTGAGCGCCCAGTTGCCGAAGCGATGGCCACGCCGATAGGCTGCCTCCACCTGATCGCGGCGACAGCCCACCACCATGTCGAGATTATCCTGCAGCATGGCGGCGATCATCTGCGGCGCGGCGGCCGCTTCATAGGTCGCGTCGCCATCGGCCATGATGTAGATATCGGCATCGACATCGGCGAACATGCGGCGCACGACATGGCCCTTGCCCTGTTGCGCCACGCGGCGAACGATCGCGCCCGCGCCGGCCGCCAGTTCGCGGCTGCCATCGCTGCTGTTATTGTCGAAGACATAGATTTCGGCATGGGGCAGCGCACGGCGAAAATCCTCCACCGTCTGCACGATCGCCCCGGCCTCATTGTAGCAGGGCAGGATAACGGCGACGCGGGGATGGCCCACGCCAATGTTCGAAAGATTGTCCATATCCATAAATTGCCCCAACCTATGCTGACCAAATATGGCCGCCGCCCGTCAGACCGGCGGCGGCAACATGTATCGCGCAACGACGGTCAGCGCCAATATGGCTGCCGGCACACCCACCGTTGCCACCGCCAATGCCGAATGTCGCCGCATCATGGCCCTTATCGTCGCATCGGACAATGCGAGCGGCAGGGCCAAGCAAACCGCCAATGTCGTAAAGAAGAAATAGCGCTGATCGGTCGCCACCCCGACAAGCAGGAAGGTGCCTGTATATATCAAGGCAAGCCATATCAATATCGCGCAGACACGCAGCAGCGCATCGCGCGAGGCGCGCAGCGCGGCAATGATCCAGGGCAGCAGCGCCAGCGCGATGGCGACCATCATCACGGGCGAGGTCAGCGGCGAATAGCGGACCTGGTCCAGCAACCGGTTCTTGAACGATCCGCCGCGGTTGCCGGCGGTGTTCAACTTGCGCACGGCTTCGGTATGACGGACCGGCACCCAGAAATAGAGGGTCGAATTATAATGGATCAGGCGATGGCGCAGATAGGCCAGCGGATGATGCCGGATCGCGCCAGTCCAGCGTGACGACAGCGATGCGCCCCCGCCATCCCGGATCGCCTGCTCGACATTCTTGAGCACATGACAATTCCAGTGAGCATAGGCCAGCGTGTCCCACATGATCGGGCTGTAGCAGCGATGGACATCCTGCGTCAGCGCCTGCGCGCCGGGCAGATCGGCCAGGACATCATCCCCGCCCCGCACCATGATGCCAGCGATGTCGAATATCTGCAGCGAACGGATCGCCCCGGCATCCGATGCGCCAAGGATGCGATGATTGACGATATTGCTGGCCGGGACCAGCAGCACTCCGCCGACCGCAGACAGCGCCAGCATCAGCACCGGCCGTGCCATCAGCGCCGGCCGGCCGGCAAAGACCAGCATCGGCGCAACCAGGAACACCGCATTGCTGCGGACCAGCGCCGCCATGACGACGATCAGCAGCGCCAGCACCCAGCACAGCGTCCGGGCCGGCCGCGCGGCGACGAGCCCTTCCTGCACCGCCCCGATGATCGCCACGGCCAGCAGCAGCATCACCGCCATCATGATGTCCTTGGCGATGTTGACGCTCATCATCAGCAGCATCGGCTGGGCCGCGAGGAAGATCATGCAATAGGCGCAGAGCCACCGGCCGCGTCGCGCCGGCAGGCTGGCCAGAAGCGCAACGCCGCAGCCGTAGAAGATCGTGTCGAAGGCGAAGATCGGCCCGGTGCCCGCGCCGAACAGGGTCAGCGCTTCCCAGATCCGCGCCATCAGCGGCGGATGCCAGTCGTTGAACCGGCCGGTGACGATCTGATGATATTGGCTGTTGCTGTCGCTGTTCGGCTCACCGGGAAAGCGCAGGAGGAAGAAGGCGAGAAACAGGAACAGGCAGACGCCCACCAGGAGCCACCTGTTCATCAGCAATTGCCCAAGACCCCGACCAGAACCGCCCTTGACGACTTGCATAAGCCCTCCGCGATCAGTTCATCGCCTGATCCCTAGTTTCGGGCCTTCATCAGAATATATTGCAGCGCAAAAATAAAGATCAGGAAAAGCGCGTATGATCCCGGCGTTCGCGCCGAGGGCTCATAGCCAATCACCCGCGCGCCCATGCAAAACGCCCGCCCTTCCCTGTGGGGAAGAGCGGGCGTTCCGATTTGCTGGCTGGAAAGGCTTATTCAGCCTTGGCAGCGGCCTTCTTGGCGGGAGCCTTCTTCGCCTTGGGCTTTTCCTCGGCGGCAGCTTCCTCAGCCGGGGCTTCGTCCTTCTTGGCGGCAGCCTTATTGGCCGGAGCCTTCTTGGCGGGCGCTTCCTCGGCTTCGGCCTCGGCGGGCTCGGCCTTCTTCTTGGCAGCGGCCTTCTTCGCCTTGGGCTTGTCGTCATGATCGTGGTCATGGCCGCAGCCCGGACCGTGGACGTGGGGCTTCAGATCGCCATCTTCGGCTTCGATCGCAGCTTCCAGTTCTTCGCGGCTGACAGCGCGGTCGCTGACTTCCGCCTTTTCGAACAGGAAGTCGACGACCTTGTCCTCATAGAGGGGCGCGCGCAGCTGGGCGGCGGCCATCGGATCCTGGCGGACATACTGCACGAAACGCTCACGATCCTGCGGGCTGTACTGCTGGGCAGCCTGCATGATGAGACGGTTCATTTCATTGTCCGAAACGACGACATTGTTGGCCTGGCCGATTTCCGACAGCAGCAGGCCCAGGCGCACGCGGCGCACGGCGATGCCGCGATAATCTTCCTTCTCGGCTTCCATTTCGGCCAGAGCGGCTTCCGGATCGGCTTCATGGCTGGCTTCATGCTGAAGCTGCTGCCAGATCTGGTTGAACTCGGCTTCCACCATGCTCGGCGGAACGTCGAAGTCGTGCGAAGCGGCCAGCTGGTCGAGCAGCTTGCGCTTCATGTAGGTGCGGGTCAGGCCGTTATGCTCCTGCTCGATCTGGCCCTTGAGCAGATCCTTGAGCTGGTCGAGACCTTCCAGGCCCAGCGACTTGGCGAAGTCGTCATCGAGCTTGGGCTTGTCGGCGTTCAGCACCGACTGCACGGTCACGTCGAAGGTCGCGGCCTTGCCGGCGAGGTGCGCGGCGCCATAATCTTCGGGGAAGGTGACTTCGATGGTCTTTTCTTCGCCCTTCTTCACGCCGCCGAGCTGTTCTTCGAAGCCGGGGATGAACTGGCCCGAACCGATCTTCAGCTTCACGCCTTCGGCCGAACCGCCTTCGAACGCTTCACCGTCGACCTTGCCGACGAAGTCGATGACCAGCGTGTCGCCGTCCTTCGCCTTGTGGCTGGCGGCATATTCTTCCAGAGCGCCCTGCTGGGTGGCGATGCGGCCGGCCTGTTCCTCGACCTGCGCGTCGCTGACTTCGGCAGTCAGGCGCTCCAGCTTCAGACCGTCGATGCTCGGTGCTTCGATCACGGGCAGAACTTCCAGTTCCACCTTGACCTGCGCGTCCTTGCCGAACTCAAAGCTTTCGTCCAGCTCGACCGAAGGCTGCATCGCGGGACGCAGCTTCTGGTCGGCGATCAGCTTCTGAACGCTTTCCTGGATGGAATTGTTGAGCGCGTCACGCTGCAGGCTTTCACCATGCATCTTCTTGACGAGGTTCGCCGGCACCTTGCCGGGGCGGAAGCCGGGCATGCGCACCTGCGGCGCAATCGCCAGCACTTCCTTCTCAACGCGGGCGTCGATATCCTTCGACGTGATGGTCACGGTGTAGGCGCGCTTCAGGCCCTCGTTCAACGTCTCGACAGTCTGCATCTCTTCTCTCAAACGCTTTCTTAGCTGAATCTCGTTGGCGCCGGATCAAGCCAAGCCTGACACTGGTGCGGGCGAAGGGACTCGAACCCCCACATCTTGCGATACCAGAACCTAAATCTGGCGCGTCTACCAGTTTCGCCACGCCCGCATCGGTCGCCGGTCGGCGCGGCATAGAGAAAAGCATTGGCGAGAGCAAGGGATATGGATGCATTGGTGGAACCGGCGTCCTTGCCCGCGCGTAGCTTCTTCTTTGCAGGAGAGCATAGCATGGCCACCCAGCCCGATCCAGCGCCCGACACCCTGCCCCCGCCCGACCGGATCGAACCCCAGTCGCCGCCCGAAACGCCGCCCCCCGCGACTCCGGACGAGACTCCGATCAACGAGCCGCCCGAAATCATCCCCAGCGAACCCGATTATGACCAGCCCGACAGCGCGCCGGACGAGGTTCCGCCTGACATAATTTCGTAACCACGCAACAAAAGAAGGCCCCTGAAAACTTTTTTGCAACAGGGTGGAACTTTTTATGGCGGATTACGGAATATGCGTAATCACGTGCTGGACACCCCCCGGAATCCATGATTGAAATGTGACAACAAAAAGAAATTCAGGAGAGGCGCGCTGACATAAAAGGGGGTCGACGTGCATAGGGTTCGCGCCAAGCTAGAGTGGTTCAAGACCGTGATTTTGCCGCAGGAAGCTGCCTTGAGGGGTCGCCTGCGTCGCATTTTGCCCTCCACCCACGAGCTGGAGGATATGGTCGCCGAAGTTCTTGCCCGTGCCTATGCCACGGAGAACTGGGAAAATGTCACCACCGGGCGCGCCTATCTCTTCACCATCGCCCGCAACCTCGTCATCGACACCGCCCGCCGCAACAAGGTGGTGAGCTTCGAGACGATCGCCGATCTGGAATTGCTGGGCGGCGAAAACACCATCGAGGCACAGCTCCACGCCCGCGAGGCGCTCCGCCAGGTCGAGGCGATCGTCGATTCGCTGCCCACCCAGTGCCGCCGCGTCTTCATTCTTCGCCGTATTCACGAAAAATCGATGCTGGAAATAGCGGAGGAAATGTCTCTGTCCGTTTCTACTGTTGAAAAACATCTGGCCAAAGCGATCGGCATAGTTATGCGGGCCTGGGCAGAACGTGAGGAAACGGATTTCGAACGTGCAGGCGTCGGGACCAGGTTCAAACAGCGGGGACAGGGACGCGATCGCGTTGGAAGCCGCGCGCCTGCTGGCCAGGCTTAACAGCGACCCTACTCCCCAGGACGAAGACGAGATATGTGCGTGGATCGAGGCCGATCCGCGCCATGGCGTGGCCTTTGCCCGCGCCGAAGCCGCCTGGGACGCGGCCGAGCGGCTGAAGAGCGCCGCTGCCGAAGTCAATCTGCCCCCGCTCGAAGCGATCGTCAGCGAGGAACAGCAGCGCCGCCTGTCGCGCAACATCATGATCGCCGCCGGCATCGCCATCGCCTTCTTCATCGTCGCCGCGATCGTCACCATCCGCACTTTCAGCGGCGTGGATCGTTATGAGACGGCGGTCGGCCAGATCCGCGACGTCGCGCTGGCGGACGGCTCCATCATGCACCTCAACAGCAATAGCGAGGCGGAAGTCCGCTTCACCGACATCGGCCGCAAGGTGCGCGTACTGAAGGGCGAAGCCTCCTTCGACGTGGCCCATGACAAGGGCCGCCCGTTCGACGTGGAGGTGCGATCGGCCCAGATCCGCGCCGTCGGCACCGCTTTCAACGTCCGCATGCGCCCGTCGGTGGTGGAACTGACCGTCACGCAAGGCACGGTGACGGTCCATTCGGGCAATAGCGGGCTGGAAAAGGTCAGCGCCGGCAGCGGCGCCGTGATCCAGTCGCGTAGCATCGACCTCACCCATCTCAGCCCCAAGCTGATCGACCAGCGCACGGCCTGGCGCGACCAGATGGTCGAGCTGGACGGGGAAACGATCGAGCAGGCGGTCAGCGAGTTCAACCGCTATCGCCGCGCGCCGATCCTGATCGGTGACGCGCGCGTCTCCTCGCTACGGGTCGGCGGGCGCTTCCGCGTCAGCGACAGCAAGGAATTCCTCTCCGCGCTGCAACTGAGCCTGCCGATCCGCGCGGTAAATGGCGAGGATGGATCGGTGATGCTGCTTTATCGCGATGAACCCGATGGCGCCGACATCATGGCAGCGCCCAGCGAATAAGGCCGGTCAGCCGAGCAGGTCGCTTACCAGTTCGGGCACAAGTTTGCTTGCCGGGCCAAGCCGGCTTTCCTCGAAATAGCTGCTGCCCGCCGACGGATCGAGATTGAGCTCCAGCGTTCGAGCGCCATAATGACGCGCCATCTGAACGAAGCCGGCGGCCGGATAGACCGCGCCCGACGTGCCGATCGACACGAACAGGTCGGCCTGCGCCAGCGCTTCCTCGATCCGCTCCATATCATAGGGCATTTCGCCGAAGAAGACGATGTCGGGCCGCAGGCTGGGCGCGCCGCAACCGGCGCAGACGCTGCCGGGCGGCAGCGGATCGGCCCAGGCCACCGCCTTGCCGCAGGCGGCACAGAGGGCGGACTGCAATTCCCCATGCATGTGGAGCAACCGGCTCGCCCCGGCCCGCTCATGCAGGTCATCGACATTCTGGGTGACGATCAGCAGATCGCCCGGCCAGGCGCGGTCGAGCGCGGCCAATGCCTCATGCGCGGGATTGGGGACCACCTCCGCCAGCTTCGCGCGCCGCTCGTCATAGAAGCGATGCACCAAGGCCGGATTACGCGCCAGCGCTTCGGGCGTGCAGACATCCTCCACCCGATGCCCCTCCCACAAGCCATCCGGCCCGCGAAAGGTGGCAAGCCCGCTCTCGGCCGAAATGCCCGCGCCGGTAAGGATGACGATGTTGCGGATGTCGGTCATGCGACGTTCGCCCCCTTCATTTGTTGCGCCGGATGAACTGGCTGGCAAACCGGACATTATAGGCGTGCATCTCGCCTTCTGGAGTGATCACCAGTTCGGTGACATTGGCGCGCTGAAAATCATCCTCACGCTCCTCATCATCGACCTTCAGGCTGACCGTCACCACATCGTCATCCGTGGCGACAAGCTTATAGTCATAGGACACGATGCGGCCGAAGCAGGCGACCTCACCACCGTCTACCGATAGTTCGACCGTCGGATCATCCGCATCGATCCAGAGCCCCTGCATTTCCATCGGAAGGGCTACATCCCGGCCTGAGCGATCCATCCTTACCTCTTTTCCTGTTCGGGACGGCCGCTCAACCTCGCCGCAAGGGCCGCGCCATTGTCTTACGCCTTGGTCAGCATCTTCTGGGCGCTGGTCTTGATGAAGTCGGAGATCGGGCCGGACATCATCTTGAGGAACATCGGGATCGATACGGTGCCGCGCACCTTGTCCTCCTCGATCAGCAGCTTGACCGGGATGGTCTGGGCCATGGCCGAGATTTCCATGTCCAGCGTATAGTCCGACGGCCAGGTGGCGGTCATGGTGCCGCCGCCGGGGATATGCTGCTCCAGCTTGGGCAGGCCCTGCTCCACCCGGCGCTTGGCTTCGTCACGGCCGAGATCATGGGGAATGTCGATATCCATCCTGTTTGTCCTTGTTCTGATGGTCAGTTCTGAAAGGCGATGTCGAGCGGCGGCAGGCCCGCGATGGTCGCCTGCACCGCCTGGCCGGGCGCGATCGGGCCGACGCCGGCAGGCGTGCCGGTGAAGATCAGGTCGCCGGGCGCCAGTTCCACATAGGTGGAGAGATTGGCGATGATTTCGGGCACCGACCAGATCATGTCGGACAGGTCGCCCGACTGGCGCGGGTCGCCATCGATGCTGAGCGCAATGGCGCCGCTGGCCGGCGGCGTGCCGGGATGGATCGGGCCGATCGGCGCGGAGCGATCAAAGCCCTTGGCCATGTCCCAGGGACGCCCCGCCTTCTTGGCAACCGCCTGCATATCGCGGCGGGTGAGGTCGATGCCGACCGCCCAGCCATAGATCAGCGCCAGCGCATCCTCGACCGCGACATCCGTGCCGCCCGCGCCGAGCGCGACCACCAGTTCAACCTCATGATGCAGATCCTGCGTGCGCGGGGGGAAAGGCAGCGATGCGCCATTCTCGACCACGGCATCGGCCGGCTTGGTGAAGAAGAAGGGTGGCGCGCGATCGGGATCGCCGCCCATTTCGCGCGCATGTTCGGCATAATTCTGCCCGACGCAGAAGATGCGGCGGACGGGAAAGCGATCGGCGCTGCCGTCGATCGGCAGGGTCGGAACGGAGAGTCGGGGAAGATCGAGCATGGCCATCTCTTAGCCATGGTCGGTCGCCTTTCCCAAGAAATTCATGGTGCCGGATGACAAAGCCGCGCCGCTCTGGCATCGCGCGCTGACTTATAGCCAAGGAACGGATCAGGGCATGACCAGCATCGGGATTTTCGGCGCCTCCGGGCGCATGGGCCGCGCCATCGCGCAGGCCGCGGCGGAAGCCGGGCTGACCGTGGCGGGCGGCACCGATCGCGACGGCAGCGGCGAGTTGGCGCCGGGCGTCGCGATCACCAGCGATCCGCAGGCATTGGCACAGGCGGCCGATGTGCTGATCGACTTTTCCGTGCCAGCCGCGCTTTCCGCCAATCTCGACGCCTGCATCGCCGCGAACAAGCCGGTGCTGATCGGCACGACGGGGCTGGAAGCTGAGCATCATGCGCTGATCGACCAGGCGGCGGTCCGCATCCCGGTGCTGCAGACCGGCAATACCTCGCTCGGCGTCAACCTGCTCGCTGCGCTGGTGGAGAAGGCCGCCGCCAGCCTGGGCGACGATTGGGATATCGAGATCGTCGAAATGCATCACCGCCACAAGGTGGACGCGCCGTCCGGCACCGCGCTGCTGCTGGGCGAAGCGGCGGCGAAGGGACGCGGCATCACGCTGGCCGACCATAGCGAACGTGGCCGCGACGGCATCACCGGCGCGCGGGCGAAGGGCGCGATCGGCTTTGCCGCGCTGCGCGGCGGATCGGTCGCGGGCGACCATCAGGTCATCCTGGCGACCGAGGGCGAGCGGATCGAACTGGGCCATCGCGCCGAAAACCGCAACATCTTCGCGCGCGGCGCGATCAAGGGCGCCCGCTGGCTCGCCGGCCAGCCGGTCGGCCGCTATGACATGAAGGGCGTGCTGGGGCTCTGATGCCATGAACAAGGGCCAGATCTTCGACTTTTTCAGCCGCCTGGCAGAGGCCAATCCGGCGCCGGTGACGGAGCTGGAATATGGCAATGCCTATCAGCTGCTGGTCGCGGTCACCCTGTCTGCGCAGGCCACCGATGTCGGCGTCAACAAGGCGACCCGCGCCCTGTTCCGCGAGGTCGAAACGCCGCAGCAGATGGTCGACCTGGGCGAGGATGCGCTCAAGCAGCACATCAAGACGATCGGCCTGTTCAACACCAAGGCGAAGAATGTCATCGCCCTGTCCGAGATATTGGCGCGCGATTTCGGCGGTGAGGTGCCGCAGGATCGCGACGCGCTGACCACCCTGCCCGGCGTCGGCCGCAAGACCGCCAACGTCGTGCTCAACACCGCCTTCGGGCAGGAAACCTTCGCGGTCGACACCCATATCTTCCGCGTCGGCAACCGCACCGGCCTGGCGCCGGGCAAGACGGTGCAGGCGGTCGAGGACAAGCTGGAAAAGCGCGTGCCCCAGCCCTTCCGCCGCGACGCCCATCACTGGCTGATCCTGCATGGCCGCTATGTCTGCAAGGCGCGCAAGCCCGAATGCTGGCGCTGCATCGTGTCGGACCTGTGCCGCTTCAAGCCCAAGACGCCGGAACCCGGCAGCATCGCAAAAGCCGCCTGATCGCGCCGGACGGCGGTGCTAGGATCGGTACGGAAATCAGCTCCGCGAATCGTCTCGTCAGCACGAAGGAGAGAGACAATGTCCATCCGCCCCATTCTCACCGCCGGCCTGCTGCTGGCCTGTGGCCTGACACCTGCTTTGGCCAAGACCAAGGACAAGCCGGATCCCTACGTGCCCAGCGGCGATCCGGTCGATTGCATCTCGATAAGCCAGATCCGGTCGAGCAGCGTGCGCGACGATCGCACCATCGATTTCGAGGTGAGCGGCAAGAAGATCTACCGCAACAGCCTGCCCAACAGCTGCCCCAGCCTGGGCTTCGAGCGGCGCTTTTCCTATCGCACCAGCATGTCCCAGCTCTGTTCGGTCGACATCATCACCGTGCTGTTCAATGCCGGCCCCGGCCTGCAACCGGGTGCCAGCTGTGGCCTGGGCAAATTCCAGCCGATGATGAAGGCCCCGAAATAAGTTTCGGGAACAGGTGATTTTGTGGCTGGCGCGGTTCGAAGCCCTTTGCTAAGCGCCCCTTCTGACCAGCGTCACGCACCCATAGCTCAGCTGGATAGAGCGTTGCCCTCCGAAGGCAAAGGCCAGTGGTTCGAATCCACTTGGGTGCACCAAACCGCCGCATAGATCGGCTGGCTGACGCGCAGTTTCCTATTTTAGCGTTACGGAACGCTGGCGCCGATTGGTCGATTTCTGAGCCGTGATGCGATCAACGCATGATGACGAGGCGGCCTAAACCGATCTCGCGCCAGCATCGGCAACCGGCATTGGCGCGAACGAAAAAAGATTGTCCCCGCCCTTCTCCAGGTCGAGCAAATATTTCTTGGTCTCGACGCCGCCGGCAAAGCCGGTGAGCGCGCCGTTGCTGCCGACCACCCGGTGACAGGGCGCAATGATCGAGATCGGGTTGCGGCCATTGGCGGCGCCGACGGCACGGGTCGCGGTCGGGCGGCCGATGGCGCGGGCGATGTCGGCATAACTGCGCGTCTCGCCGAACGGTATGTCGAGCAGCGCGGCCCAGACCTGGCGCTGGAAATCCGTGCCCTGAAAATGCAGCGGGACGGAAAAATGCTGCCGCTGGCCGGCGAAATATTCCGATAGCTGGGAAGCCGCGTCGCGCAGCACCGGGTGGTCGGTCGCTTCGGAGCGGGCGCCCAGGCGGACGCGGGCGGGATCATCCTCGGGCCACAGGACCGCCATCAATCCTTCGTCACTCGCAACCAGCGTCAGGTCGCCGACCGGAGAGGGCATCGTCATACAGGCCAGGGTCATCGTCATCCTCCATGCGTCATCGCTGGAGATAGGCGATGATCCCCGCCCCCGCTTCCTGCCGCTTGCGGTCAAAGTCCGCAAGCGGCAGGCCGCATCATTTCAGGCCACCACCCATGGCACGATACAGCTCGATCATGTTGGTAAGCCGCGCCAGACGCGTCGTCACCAGGCTCTGCTCCGCGCTCGACAGGGTCCGCTGCGACACCAGGGTCGGCAGGAAGCCGTCGACACCCGCACGGAAGCGGGCCTGCGTCAGGTCATAGGCCTTGCGCGCGGCATCGCGCTGCGAGGTCTGCGCCTCGACCTGATCGGTCATCGTGCCACGCCGGGCGAGCGCATCGGCGACTTCGCGGAAGCCGGTCTGCACGCTCTTTTCATACGTGGCGAGCATCGCGTCATAGGTCGCCCTGGCATAACGCAGATTGCCCTTGTTTCGGCCGAAGTCGAAGATCGGCAGGGTCGCACTGGGCGCCACCGACCAGGTGTCGCTGCCCGACTTGAACAGGCCGGACAGGCCAAGGCTGACCGTGCCCAGCGCCGCCGTCAGCGACAGCTGCGGGAAGAAGGCCGCCCGCGCCGCACCGATATTGGCGTTGGCCGCGATCAGCTGATGCTCGGCCGACGCGATGTCGGGCCGGCGCAGCAACAGGGTCGAGGGCAGTTCCGCCGGCAGATTGTCGAGCGTGACATGGCCTTCCGGCAGGGCCGAGGGCAGATCCTCGCTGCCGAGCGTCGTGCCCGCCAGCAGGTTCAGTGCATTCTGGTCCTGCGCGACCAGCGTGGTAGCGCTGGCGATGGCGGCCCGCGCCTGGTCATAGCTGGTCTGTGCCTCGCGCACTTCCAGTTCGGACGCGATGCCCTTGTCGAAGCGGGCCTTGTTGAGGTCCAGCGTCTCCTTGAACGCGGTCGCCAGCGTCCGCGCGATCGACAGCAATTCCTGATCGGCGGCCATGTTCACCCAGGCCGTCGCCACTTCCGCCACCAATGCGGTCTGGGCCGCATTGCGGTTTTCGACCGAGGCGAAATATTGCTCCTGCGCCGCCTTGGTCAGGTTCCGCACCCGGCCGAACAGATCGATTTCCCAGGCAGAGATGCCGACCTGTGCCTGATAGACGTCGGTGTTGAGGCGCTGGCTCTGGCCGAACTGGACCAATGGCTGTTCCGAATAGGTCGCCGTGCCGGTGGCCCCGACGGTCGGCAGCAGATCGGCCCGCTGCACCTTATACTGTGCCCGTGCCTGCTCGACATTGGCCACCGCGATCCGCAGGTCGCGATTGTTGGCGAGGCTCGTCTCGATCACCCGCACCAGGCGCGGGTCGGTAAAGAAATCGCGCCAGGCGGTATCGGCCGGTACGATCGCCGCGCCGCCGTCCGCCGCGGCCGCATAGGCCGGCCCCTGGGGGCTGGCCTGCGGCACCGGCAGTTCGGGGCGGGCATATTTGGGCGCCATGTCACAGGCGGCCAGCGTCAGCGCCAGAGAGGCGACCGACATTGCTTTGATATTACGCAACATTCTTATGCCTCCTGCGGTGCGTTCGGCGTTTCGCCGTCGGCGTTACGCTGTTCTTCCCCTTCATGATGTTCGCGGAACAACCGCTTCACCACGGTGAAGAAGACCGGCACGAAGAAGATGGCGAGGACGGTGGCGGACAGCATGCCGCCGACCACGGCCCAGCCGATGGCGTTCTGGCCACCCGCGCCCGCGCCCTTGGACACGGCCAGCGGCAGCACGCCGAAGATGAAGGCGAAACTGGTCATCAGGATCGGCCGCAGACGCAGCTTGCCCGCTTCCAGCGCCGCCTTGGCGGGCGGCAGCCCTTCGCGCATCTTCTCTTCGGCAAATTCCACGATCAGGATCGCGTTCTTCGCCGACACGCCGATGGTCGTGATCAGGCCCACCTGCAGATAGATGTCGTTGTTGAGGCCCGCCAGCGTCGCCGCGATCACCGCGCCGAGCACGCCCAAGGGCACGACCAGCATGACCGCAATCGGCACCGACCAGCTTTCATAGAGCGCAGCCAGGCAGAGGAAGACGATCAGCATGGAAAGCGCATAGACATAGGGCGCCTGTCCACCGGAGGTCTGTTCCTCATAGGAAATGCCGTTCCAGGCATAGCCGATACCGGCCGGCAGCTTGGCCGCGAACTCTTCCATCGCCTGCATCGCGGTGCCGCTCGACACGCCGGGTGCCGGGGCGCCCTGGATGTTCATCGACGGCACGCCATTATAGCGTTCCAGACGGGCCGGGCCTTGGACCCATTCCGTGGTGGAGAAGGCGGAGAGCGGCGCCATCACGCCCGTGCTGCCACGCACATGATAGGCGTTGATCGCGTCGGCCGAGGTACGGAACGGTGCATCCGCCTGCACATAGACGCGCTTCACGCGGTCGCGGTCGATGAAGTCGTTGACATAGGATCCGCCCAGATTGGTACTGATCGTGTCATTGACGTCCGACTGGGCGATGCCCAGCGCACCGGCTGCGGCCTGATCGACATTCAGCTTCAGCTGCGGCGTATCTTCCAGGCCATTGGGACGGACCTGCGCCAGACGCTTGTCGCCCATCGCCATGCCCAGCAACTGGTTGCGGGCTTCCAGCAGCTTCTCATGACCAAGATTGGCCTGATCGAGCAGCTGGAAGTCGAAACCGGACGCGTTGCCCAGTTCCTGCACGGCCGGCGGCACGAAGGCGAAGGCCATGCCCGACGAGATCTTCTGGAACGCCATATTGGCGCGCAGGGCGATCGCGGGCACGCGATTGTCCGCACCCGACCGTTCATGCCAGTCCTTCATGCGGGCAAAGACGATGCCGACATTCTGGCCCTGGCCCACGAAGCCGAAGCCGGCGACCGTGAACACGGCCGAGACATTCTTCTTCTCGTCGACCAGATAATGGTCGCGCATCCGGGCGAGGGCCCGCTCGGTCTCTTCCAGCGTCGTGCCCGCGGGCAGCGACACCTGGTTGATGATGATGCCCTGGTCCTCGTCCGGCAGGAAGCCGCTGGGCAGGCGCAGGAAGATGAAGGCCATGCCGACCACCACCAGGCCATAGACCAGCATGGTCCGGACCCAGCTGCGCTCGACCTTCTCGACGCCCTTGCCATAGCGCACCACGCCCTTGTCGAAGGTGCGGTTGAACCAGTCGAAGAAGCGGCCGAGGATCGAACCGATCGGCCCATTCCAGCTATGCCCGTGCGAGGCGGGCTTGAGGATGGTGGCGCACAGCGCCGGGGTCAGGATCAACGCGACCAGCACCGACAGGATCATCGACGACACGATGGTGATCGAGAACTGGCGGAAGATGACGCCGGTCGAGCCGCCGAAGAAGGCCATGGGCAGGAACACCGCCGACAGCACCAGACCGATGCCGATCAGCGCGCCGCTGATCTCGTCCATCGACTTCTTGGCCGCTTCCTTGGGGCTCAGCCCTTCATCCTGGATCAGACGTTCGACATTCTCGACGACGACGATCGCGTCGTCGACCAGCAGGCCGATCGCCAGCACCATGCCGAACAGGGTCAGGGTGTTGATGGTGAAGCCGGCTGCGCTGAGGATTGCCAGCGCGCCCAGCAGCACCACCGGCACCGCAATCGTCGGGATCAGCGTCGCACGCCAGTTCTGCAGGAACAGGAACATGACGACGAACACCAGCAGCACGGCTTCGAACAGGGTATGGACGACCTGCTCCACCGACAGCTTGACGAAGGTCGAGTTGTCGACCGGGAAGTCATATTTGACCCAGCTGGGGAAATTCTTCGACAGCTGGTCAACGCGTGCCTTGACCGCTTCCACCGTGTCGAGCGCGTTGGCGCCCGGTGCCAGCTTGATGCCGAAGCCCGATGCCGGATGGCCGTTGAACTTCACGCCGAAACCATAGGTTTCCGCGCCCAGCTCGACCTTGGCAACATCCTTCATCAGCACGACCGAACCGTCGCTGTTGCTGCGCAGGCGGATATTCTGGAATTCCTCCGGCGTGCGCAGGCGCGACTGGGCCGTGACGGTGGCGTTGAGCGCCTGGCCCTTGGGCGAAGGCGAACCACCGATCTGGCCGGCCGACACCTGGGCATTCTGCGCGGTGATCGCCGATTTCACGTCGCCGGTGGTCACGCCCAGATTGGCCATCTTGTAGGGGTCGAGCCAGATGCGCATCGCATATTGCGAACCGAACAGCTGGGTATCGCCGACGCCGGTGACGCGGCTCAGCGGATCCTGGAGGCTGGACGCGATGAAGTCCGCCGCGTCTTCCTGGTCATGGATGCCGTCGTCGGAATAGGCCGCCATGATGAGCAGGAAGCTGGACGTGGACTTGCCCACGCGCAGGCCCTGTTGCTGCACTTCCTGCGGCAACAGGGGGGTCGCCTGCGACAGCTTGTTCTGTACCTGCACCTGCGCAATGTCAGGATCGGTGCCCTGCTCGAAGGTCAGGGTGATGTTGAGATTGCCCGAACCATCGCTGGTGGACGAGAAATAGCGCAGATTGTCGATGCCCTTGAGCTGTTGCTCGATGATCTGCGTCGTCGTGCTTTCCAGCGTCTGGGCGTTAGCACCGGGATAGGTGGTCTGGATCGTCACCGCCGGCGGGGCGATTTCCGGGAACTGCGCGACCGGCAGCGACCGGATCGCGAGCAGGCCCGCCAGCATGATGACGATGGCGATGACCCATGCGAAGATGGGCCTGTCGATAAAATAGCGGGCCATGGCTTAGTGCGCCTCGCCCGCGTTTGACGCGCCTTGTGCAGCGGCCGGCTTCGCGCCGCCCTGGGCGGCAGCGCCGCCTTCAGGCGCGGTCACCTGCTGCGGCGCGCCGGGCTTCACCACCGTGCCGGGGCGCAGATTGACCAGGCCTTCAACGATCAGCTGATCGCCCGGCTTCAGGCCGCTGGTGACGATCCACTTGTCGCCGATCGCGCGGTCGACGGTGACCTGGCGCATCTCGACCTTGTTGTCCTTGCCCACGACCATCGCCGTAGCCCGGCCGCGCGCGTCGCGCGAAATGCCCTGCTGCGGGGCCAGGATCGCCTGGGTGCGCTCACCCTCGATCAGCTTGGCGCGGACATACATGCCCGGCAGCAACAGGCCGTCGGCGTTGGGGAAGATCGCGCGCAGCGTGACCGCGCCCGAGCTGGAATCCACCGTCACGTCGGCAAATTGCAGGCGGCCTTCACCCGGATAGACGCTGCCATTGGGCAGGATCAGCTGGATGCGGGCGCCCTGCGCCTCGCTGATGCCGCCAGCCTTCATCGCCTGCTTGAGGTCGATGATCTGCGCGGCCGACTGGGTCACGTCGACATAGACGCGGTCGGTGCGCTGGATGGTGGTCAGCGGATCGGCCTGGCCGGTCTGGACCAGTGCGCCCGGCGTCAGCAGCGAACGGCCGATACGGCCCGAAATCGGCGCGCGGATGCGGGTGAAATTCTGGTTCACCTGCGCTGCCTGTACCGCGCCCTGCTGCGCCGCAACATTGGCGCGAGCCTGCTGGGCCGCAGCCGCCGCGTCATCATATTCCTGCTTCGACACCGCGTTGATGCCGACCAGATCCTTGTAGCGCTGAGCCTGCAGCCCGGTCGAGCGGATCGCCGCCTGGGCATTGGCCAACGAGCCCTGGGCCTGGGCGAGCGCCGCGCGATAGGGCGCGTCCTCAATCTCGTAGAGCAATTGCCCGGCCTGGACAGTACCGCCTTCGGTAAACAGGCGGCGACGGATCACGCCGCTGATCTGCGGCCGGACTTCGGCCGTTTCAAAGGCCGAAATGCGGCCCGGCAGTTCGTTCAGCAACGGTGCCGACTCGGTCTTGAGCGTCACCACGCCCACGCTCGGCGGCGGCGGTGCGGGCGGCGCTTCCTGACCGCAAGCGCTCAGCGCAAGGGCCGAAACACAGGCCAGCAATCCGAAGAAGTTCCCCTTTTGCATCAATTTTCCCAATCCGATAAATATCGCAGGACCGGAATGAACGTTCATTCCGCTTGCCGCGCACCTAAGAAGCTGTCAGAGGGAATTCAAGAGAAAAACAATTTTCCGAGGGTAAAATGGTTGCAGCGCAGCATGAAAAAAGCAGTCGCGACCGTGTACTTGCAGCGGCGCGAGACCTGTTCAACAGCCATGGTTTCCACCAGACGTCCATGGCCGAACTCGCTTCCGCCGCACAGGTATCAGTGGGGCAAATATATCGGCTTTTCAAAGGAAAGGAAGATATCATCGAGGCTATCGTCCATGCCGACGCCGACCAGTGGGCGGAGGACGTTGATATCCTGCGCAAACGACTCGACAGTGGCGAGTTGAGCATCGACGATACGTTCGAGCAACTGATGCTGCACGTCATTGACGAAAAGGATGAGGCGCTGTCGTTCGACATCCTGGCCGAAAGCTTCCGCAATCCGACGGTCGGCGAGATGATCGGCACCATGTGCGGCCGTTTCCGCGACGATATTCGCGACTTTGCCTGCGCCGCCAATCCTGAGCTTTCGGGCGAGGCACTGGACGGCGCGGAGGAGATGATCCTGGCCTGCATGTTCGGCCTGGGCCATCGCAGCCTGTCGCGCCCCAATCTCAGCCCGGAGGCGTCGGCCCGGCGCGCCGCCCAGATGATCGTGGCAGGCCTGAAGGCCGTGCGCTGATCGCAGCGAAAGCCGGTTCACACCGATCGTGAACCGGCAGCGGCGGATCACTCCACCAGTTCGCCGCCCTTCACCACGTCGCTGACATGCTGCAGCAACGTCACATCCTTGAGAGGATCACCCTGCACTGCAACGATGTCGCCATAGCGGCCGACGGCGATCGCGCCGACATCGGCTTCCCAGCCCAGCGCCTTGGCGCCGCTGACGGTCGCCGCCTGGATCGCCTGCATCGGCGTCATGCCCCATTCGACCATCTTGGCGAATTGCTTGCCATTGTCGCCATGGGGATAGACGCCGGCATCGGTGCCGAACAGCATCGGCACGCCCGCCTTCACCGCCTTGCGGAAGGTTTCGCGTTGGAGACGCCCGATCAGTTTCTCCTTGTCCAGGCTTTCCTGTTCGGTGCCATTGGCCGTGCCCGTCGCCAGGATATAATCGTCATTATAGATATCCATGTCGAACCAGGTCTTCTTGCTGGCCGCCAGCTTGATCGTCTCGTCATCGGCCAGGCTGCAATGTTCGATCGTGTCGATCCCGGCTTCGATCGCGGTGCGGATACCGTCATTGCCATGGGCGTGCGCCGCAACCTTGAGGCCCAGCATATGCGCCTCGTCGGCAATCGCCTTCATCTCGTCAAAGCTCAGTTGCTGGGCGCCAACCGCGTCGCCCAGCGAGAAGACGCCGCCGGTCGCACAGATCTTGATCACGCGCGCGCCATATTTGTGCAGCCAGCGCACCTTGGCGCGGCCCTCCTGCGGGCTGTCGACCACCGAAGGCTCCTTGCGGTCCATTGAGGGCGGCAGGCCACCGCCATCGCAATGGCCGCCAGTTGCGCCGATCGCATAGCCGGCCGGGATGATCCGCGGCCCGACAATCTGCCCCTCCTCGATCGCCTGTTTGAGGCCCACATCGGCGAAATCGGCCGACCCGACATTGCGCACCGTGGTAAAACCGGCCTTCAGCGTGATCCGCGCATTCTTGACGCCCACAGCGGTCCAGAAACTGTCGGTGTAGCGGAGCCCCTGATAGCCGCCCACTTCCGCCAGACTGGTCAAATGGACGTGCATGTCGATCAGGCCCGGCAGGATGGTCTTGCCCGACAGGTCGATATGGCGGACGTCGCTTCCCCAGCGCACGGTGCGCGCGTCGGCAATGCCGGTAATGCGACCATCGGTGATGAAGATGGCCGGATGATCGACCGTCTTGCCGGCCAGCACATCGACCATATGGTCCGCAGTGACGACCACCTGCTCGGCAAGCGCCGGCGCGGCAGCCAGCGACAACAGGATGGTGGTGGCCATGGCCGATGCCCGGACAGTCTTCAACATGCGATGCAAATCCCCTTGGGCGATCGATGTCCGGGCCGCGTATGGCCGGATCATCATTGCCCCAAGCCCCTGACCTAGCGACCAAGGCCAGCCGGCATCAAGGGCAAAGATGGATGTCAGCATGGTGCCGCCCGCCCCTGTTTCACCCCCGTCCACCGCAAGCCCCTGCCCTGCCCGCAACCTGTTGGCGCCCCACCCATTGGAGGATCAATCGAGGGAGGTATTTCATGGATCTGGAAGCGAATTTCGGCCGCGCCTATTTCGAGCAGCGACGCGACCGCAATCGCCAGTTGGCGGCGCGATCGGCCACACCGGCGCTCCGCAACATGCATCTGGAATATGCGCGGCTCTACGAGCAATTGCTGCAGGCGGAGGACGCGCAAGTCGCCTCCGCCTGATCCAGCCGCCTATTCGGCGGCGACGCCCTGTGGCAGCACCACCGCCGACCAGCTCTTGCCCGGCACCAGATATTTGGTGGCCAGCGCCTGGATATCGGCCGGCGTGACGTTGAGCAGATCCTGGCTCATGGTCTGCATCGCCTGCACATAGCGGGGATCATGGGTCGATCCCTCCATCTGCCCCATCCAGAAGGCATTGCCGGTGCTGGCGCGCATCAACAACTGCCGCATCGGTGCCACGGCCCGTTGCAGTTCGTCGGCGCTGATCGGCGTTTTCGCCAGATCGGCGGCCGTTTCCTTCACGACGCTGTAGAAATAATTGACCCGGTCGGGCCGCACCTGGCTGGTGACCAAGATATAGCCGCCACTGTCATAGGAGAAGGGCCAGCTATTCTGCACGCTGGGCGAATAGGCAGCGCCCTCGGTCGAGCGCAGCTTGTCGAACAGCCGGTCATTGAAGATCTGGGTCAGGATTTCGAGCTGGCGCGCCTCCTTGGTCATTGTAAAACCGCCGGACGTCGGCCAGGCCATGACGGCGGCCGCCTGTTCCTTGTCGCCGTCATGGCGCAGGATGACCGGCTGTTCGACATGGGCGGGGAAACGCTGCACCTTGTTCGCGGCCGGCACCGGCACGTCGGGGCGAGCCGGCATCGCGCCAAAGGTCGCCGCCACGGCCTGGATCGCCTCTTCGGCCTTCACCTGGCCGAAAATCTGGATCTCGATCGGTCCCGAAGCCAGGATCGGCTCCCAGGTCTGGCGGAAGCTCTGCGGCGTCAGCGCGTCGATTTCCGCCTTGGACGGGGTGCGGAACCGCACATCCTTGTCATGCAGCAGCCAGTTGAGGTCGCGCCCCAGCACGCCATCGGGCGCGCGCGACATCGCGTCATAGGCGACCGAGGCGCCGGTCTTCACCCGCGCGATCGGTGCCGGATCCCAGCCCGGCTGGTACAGTTTGGCGGCAAACAGGCGCAACTGGTCCTTGTAATCGGCCGGACGGGTCACCGCCTGCAATTCGAACGCGTCATCGTCGGTCGAAAACTGCATGCCCATGCGCCGGCCATTGGTCAGGTCGTCCAGTTCCCGCTGGCCCAGCTTGCCGATGCCGCTGGCCACCAGCGCATAATCGCCGGCCCAGCTTGCCACCGGCTTGGTGGGTGAAAAGGCCTGCTGGCCATGACCGAAGCGGACATTGATGCGCACCTTCTCGGTCTCCGCATCATTGGCAAACAAGGTCAGCTTGACGCCATTGGAGAAGGTGATGCTCTCCATGCCCTGCAACCCGACCGGCGTGCGCGACACGACGGTCGCGGGCGCACCGAATTTGGGCAGGTCGTCCATCGTCACCGCCTTGTCGGCCAGCCGAGCATTGGTCGCCGCCTTGACCGGCGCGGCGAGCGCAGCAGCCAGCTTCTGGTCCTGCCCCGCCTCGACCTTGCCGGTGATCAGCATCGCCCGGAACACCCCGGCGGAAAAGAGGCGGCGGGTGCAATCCAGTATCTTCTGCGGCGTCATCGCCGGCTTGCCAGAACGGAAGATGTCGAGCGCCGCCTGCGGGCTGACCGTGGTTTCGCGAATGTCCACCGCGCTCACCAGATCGCTCGCCTGCTTCGCCCCGGCTTCCGTGTCGGCATTTTCGACCTGGATCGCCAGCGCCGTGTCGAGCTGCGCATATTCGCGGTCGATTTCCTGCTGGGTCGGCGGCGCGGCCTTCGCATCCTCGATGATCGCACGCACATCGGCCAGCGCCTTCTCCCAATTCTCGCCGGTGGGCGTGATGGTGATGAAGGTGCCGTCGGCCGACCGGCTGATATCCTGCTGATCGACGCCTGCCGCCAAGAAGCTGCCCCCTGCCCGTGCCGCCTGCTCCAGCCGCCGGCTGACGATCTGCAGCGCCAGCATGTCGGTCAGCTTGTCCTGATTATAGACGATCGTGTCGGCATGGGGCTTCCACGGACGCAACCAGGCCATGGTGAGGCCCGTCGGCGAGCCCGGTTCCACCACGACGCGGGTAGCCGGCGCCTTGGCGTCCGGTTCTCCGAAATCGGGCTGCTCGGCGCCCTTGCCGCTATCCTGCCAGCTGGCAAAATTATCCTTGAGCAATTGTTCGGCCAGCGCCGGGTCGATATCGCCGGCAATCGCAATCACCGTGTTTTCCGGGCGATACCAGCGCTGGTGGAAGGCTTCAGCCTTGGCCGCGGTCACCGCGTTGAGCGTAGCGACCGTGCCGATCGGCGCATGGTCGGCCAAGGCCTGGCCGGCGAAGAAATGCTGGCGGCTGGCGTCAGAAATGCGCATCTGCGGCCCGTCGCTCTCGCGCCGTTCAGCCAGCACCACCGCCCGCTCGGCATCGACCGCGCTGTCGACGATATTGGGGTCGGCCATCATGCCGGCCAGAATTTTCAGGCTTTCGCCAAGGCTCGCCTGATTGGCTTGGGGCAGGTCGAGCGCATAGGTGGTGCCGGTCGGCGTGGTCGCGGCATTGCTGTCGCTGCCGAAGGTTACGCCCAGCCGCTGCCAGATGCGCTTCGACTCGCCATCGGGCACATGGCGCGACCCGCGCATCGACAGATGCTCCATGAAATGGGCATAGCCCTGCTCATCGGGACGCTCCATCAGCGATCCGGCGTCGATGCGCAGGCGGATCGACACCTGCCCCGGCGGCACGCCATTGCGGCGGATGGCATAGCGCAGCCCGTTGGACAGCGTGCCAAACCGCCACGCCGTGTCGATCGGCACGTCACTATTTTCGTAGAGCCAGGGGCGGATATCCGCCTGGCTGCCGCCTGGCGCAGCCTTTGCCCCGGCGACCGAAGGATCGGTCCTGGCCGCCAGCGGCAGGGGAGAGCCCGACAGAAGCAGGGCAAGAATGGTGAGCGAAGCGGCCGAACGGCGAGAGGTCAAACGCATAGGCAGGGGAGCCTAACGGCATTTTCCTGAATGACCACTGACAAAGATGGTCACGCCGCGGCATCGGAGCATTGCACACAGAAGGGAGAACCGGTCCTGCGCCCCACGCGATGCGACAATGGAAATATGGCGCGCGCAAAATGGCACGCGTCAGAGCGGGTCGCCCCGGACGCTCCATGGGGGGAGCGCCCGGAACGCCTCAGCTATTAGCCGCGCGGTGCGCCGGTGCGCTGGACCGCGCCCTTGTGCGTGCCGACGGCGCCACCGCCGCCACCGCGACGACGACGGAAATTCTTCTTGGCGCCGGCACCATCGCCTTCGCCACGATGCGCGCCCTCGCCACGATGGCCCCCTTCACCACGGCGAGCCTTGTCGGGGGCGCCGCGCTGGGCCTTCTGCCCGTCCTGATAGCGACGCTGGCCTTCGGCGCGCTTGGCCTGCTGGGCCGGGCTCTGGCTCGGCCCCTTGCGCTGCGGCGCGGGCTTGGGAAGGTTGCGCACGGCCTCCAGGAAATTCTCCGGCAGGGGCACGATCTCGGGCTTCACCTTGGTCGCCCGCTCGATTGCCTTGAGGTAAGGCCGTTCATCATCCGCCACGAAGCTGATGGCGATACCGTCCGCGCCGGCACGCGCCGTGCGGCCGATGCGGTGGACATATTGTTCCGGCACGTTCGGGATTTCGAAGTTGATGACGTGGGACACGCCCGACACGTCGATGCCGCGCGCGGCGATGTCGGTCGCGACCAGCAGCTTGCAATGGCCGTGGCGGAACGCCTGCAGCGCGGTGGTGCGCTGCGCCTGGCTCTTGTTGCCATGGATCGCGAAGGCCTGGATGCCCGCGCCCTCCAGGAAACGCACGACGCGGTCGGCGCCATGCTTGGTGCGGGTGAAGATCAGCGCGCGGTCAATCTCCTCGGTCTTCAGCACGATATGCAGCAGTGCCTGCTTTTCTGCCTGGTTGACGAAGGTCAGCTGCTGGCGAACGCGCTCGGCCGTGGTCGACTGCGGCGCGACGCTGACCTTGACCGGATCATTGAGGAACTGGCCGGCCAGCGCCTCGATCTCCTTGGGCATGGTGGCCGAGAAGAACAGGTTCTGGCGATCGCGCGGCAGCAGCTTGGCGATGCGCTTCAGGGGATGGATGAAGCCCATGTCCATCATCTGGTCCGCTTCGTCGAGGACGAAGATTTCCGTGTCCTTGATGGTGAAGGCGCGCTGGTCGATCAGGTCGAGCAGGCGGCCGGGGGTAGCGACGACGATGTCGACGCCGGCCGACAGGGCACGGATCTGCTTGTTGACCGGCACGCCGCCGAACACGGTTTCCACCGACAGGCGCAGGAAGCGACCATAGTCGCGGAAGCTCTGGGCGATCTGGGCGGCCAGCTCGCGGGTCGGCGACAGCACCAGCATGCGACAGCCCTTGATCGGCGTCGGCTTGGGATTGCGCGCGAAATAGTCGAGGCTGGGCAGCGCGAAGGCTGCGGTCTTGCCGGTGCCGGTCTGGGCGATGCCGCACAGGTCGCGGCCTTCCAGCAGGACCGGAATGGCCTTTTGCTGGATCGGCGTCGGCTCGGCATATTTCTTGGCGGTAAGCGCCTTGATGATCGGCTCGGAAAGACCAAGTTCATTGAAATGCATGAGAAACTCACAAGTCGGCCGGGCGCCAACCTGTCTGCGGACGCAGCAAGGGCGCAAGGCGGGTTAGGAAACGACCCGCGTGAATAGGGAAGCCTCAAGCTTGGCGCAGACTGTCATTGGCCGGTTCCCAGGGCCTGTCAGAGCCGGGAACGATCACGCTGCCAATCGCTATCGGGCCCCAAGGGCCATGCTGCGCTGCCGCACATATGGGGCAAATGCCGCCGAAAAGCAAGCGGCCACGGGATTTCGCCCGCGGCCGCCCAACATCATGCCAATCCTTTAAAGACTGACCTCGGCATGCTTGTCGCGCAACTCCGCACGGACATCGCCGCCGAACATCATCTTGAACACCCCGCCGATCGACAGATCGGCGCGCCAGATCTCCGCCGTGCCAAGGTCAAAGCGCAGCATCAGCAGGTTGGGATCCTGTCGTCCGCCAGGATACCAGGCCTCGACCTGCTTCGACCAGTAACGGTCGATCACCGCCTCGTCGGTCTCCGGCACCAGCGTGCCGTTGATGCAGGCGAACAGATAATGATCCTTCGCCGCGAACTGCGCCATCGCCGGGCCGCCGGGCGCCAGTCGATTGTCGCGACTGGTATAGAACCAGAAGCAATGATCGGCATCCTTGTCCAATTGCGCGGTCATCGGCACGCTGTGCGCATGGGCACCCTGCAACCCCACCATCAGGAACGGGCTGCTCGACAGATCCGTCCAGAAACGTTCGCGAATATCCTTGTCGTCGCTCATCTTTCCATCTCCTTATCTGGGGCTTCACCAAAGGAAATGGCCCGACGCCGCCGAGGTTCCGTTTGACCGCTTGATCTCGGGCGCGCACGTCGCCACATAGCGGCCATGCTGATCGAGACCGAACTCACGCCCAATCCGGCGACCGTCAAATTCCTCCCCGGCCAGGCCGTCATGGGCGCCGCGGGCACCCGCGACTTCGCCAGCCCCGAAGAGGCGGAAGTCTCGCCACTGGCCGATGCGCTGTTCGGCCTGGGTGACGTGACCGGTGTCTTCTTCGGCGCCGACTTCATTTCGGTGACGATCGCGCCGGGCGCCGAATGGAGCGACGTGAAGCCGGAAATCCTCTCGATCCTGCTCGACCATTTCTCGGCCAACATGCCGCTGTTCGCCGCCGGCACCGCCGCGGGCTTCAGCGTCCCGGCCGAAGAAGAGGCTTTCACCGATGACCCGGAAGATGCCGAGATCGTCGACCAGATCAAGGATTTGATCGAAACCCGCGTGCGTCCGGCCGTGGCCAATGACGGCGGCGACATCATCTATCGCGGCTTCGACAAGGGCACCGTCTATCTGCGCATGCAGGGCGCCTGCGCCGGCTGCCCCTCCTCCTCCGCAACGCTCAAGAACGGCATCGAGCAGTTGCTCAAACATTATGTGCCGGAAGTGACGGAAGTCCGCGCGGTCTGACGCTGCGATGACCGGATTTGGCAAATCGCCCCGGATCGATTAACCGCAGCCATATCCATATCGGCACCGCGGCTTCGGGGGAGTGAATTTGCGCATATTGGTCATCGACACCGCCACACAGGCGCTGTCCGTTGCGCTGCTGGAAGACGGCCAGCCAATCGGCCATTTTCATGAAATCGTTGGCCGCGGCCATGCCGAGGCCTTGCTGCCCGCGATCGCCGCGCTGCCCGATGGCGGGCGCGCCGATGCGATCGCGGTCGATGTCGGGCCGGGCAGCTTCACTGGCGTGCGCATCGGCATCGCCGCCGCCCGCGCCTTGGCGCTCGCCTGGTCGGTTCCGCTCCATGGTTATAGCGCCTTTTCGCTGATCGCCGCGATGGCGGCCGTCGACCATCGGGACGGTCCGGTCGCCGTCACCATCACCGGCGGCCATGGCGAACTCTTCTGGCAATTGTTCGAGGCCGATGGCCGCACCGCCACGACCCAGCCCGCCTCCACGCCGATCGCCACGCTCGCGACCCAACTGGACATGGCGCAATTTTACGGCACCGGCGCCGAGGCGTTGGTCACCGCACGCGGCGACGGCACCGCGATTGCCCTCTATCCCGAAGCCGCGCGCTACAGCCTGATTGCGGAGCTGCCGCCGCTTGCCCCCTCCCCGCTCTATGGCCGCGAGGCCGACGCCAAGACGATCGCGGAGCGCACCGCTTCATGATCCCCGCCGGCCTGACGCTCGACACCTATGATGAGGGCGAGCGCAATGCGCTCGCCGACGCCATGGAAGTGATGACCCGCGCCTTCGACCCGCTGTTCGGCGAAGCCTGGACCCTGCCCCAATTGTCGGGGGTCATGACCATGCCGGGCACCTGGCTGACCATCGCCCATGTCGATGCGGCCCCGCTCGGCTTCGCCCTGGTCCGCTCGGTGCTGGACGAATGCGAACTGCTGCTGCTGGCGGTCGATCCGCTATGGCGTGGCCGTGGCATCGGCCGGTCCCTGCTGGGCCACAGCCTGACGCTGGCGCGTCGCCGTGGCATCACGTCGATGAACCTGGAAGTCCGCGCATCGAACATGGCGGTCAAACTTTATGAGACTATTGGTTTCGAATATGTACATCGTCGCCCCGGTTACTATCGGGGCAATGATGGAAAGCTTCATGACGCTTTGAGTTTTCGCATCGACATGCTTGTTTAAGGCAATCTTCTCTTGCGAAGGCAGGCCACAGGGTCTAGCCAAGATATACCGCTCTGAATCCATTTCCTCAGGCGGGTCGCACAATAGAAGCCTTTGCAGGAAACAAGAAAAATGGAAAACGAATCGGCACAGAGCGAACTGCTCGTCACTCTGACCTCCGACATTGTCGCTGCGCACGTCTCGAACAACAGTGTTGCTGTTTCCGACGTCGCAACCCTGATCCAGAATGTTCATGCCGCGCTGACCGGTCTTTCGACCCCGGCGCCCGCCCCCGAAGTCAAGCCGGAACCGGCTGTTTCGGTACGCGCATCGATCAAGCCGGATTACATCATTTGTCTGGAAGACGGTAAGAAGCTGAAGATGCTCAAGCGTCACCTGATGACCCATTATCAGATGACCCCCGAAGATTATCGCGCCAAGTGGGGCCTGCCGGCCGATTACCCGATGGTCGCCCCCAATTATGCCGAACAGCGCCGCTCGCTGGCCAAGAAGATTGGTCTGGGCACCAAGCGCCGCCGGACCCGTGGCGGCAAATAAGCCCCACAACTTCGGCATTTACCTATTGCGAAAGGGGCGCATCGACGATGCGCCCCTTTTCCGTTGGAACAAAAGCGGCTAGGCAATGTCCGACTTTTCCATTTTTGAAGCGAGCCAGCCCCCCGCATGAACCGCAAGATCGACGTCGAAGCCCTTTGCCACGAGAAGGGCCTGCGCATCACCGAACAGCGCCGGGTCATCGCCCAGGTGCTGAGCGACGCGACCGATCACCCCGATGTCGAGGAACTGCACAAGCGCGCGTCCACCATCGATCCGGGCATCTCGATCGCCACCGTCTACCGCACCGTGCGCCTGTTCGAGGAAGCCGGCATTCTGGAGCGCCACGATTTTGGTGACGGCCGCGCCCGCTACGAAGCCGCCCCGGAATCGCATCACGACCATCTGATCGACGTCGAAACCGGCAACGTCATCGAATTCGTCGATCCCGAACTGGAATTGCTGCAGAAGCAGATCGCCGAAAAGCTCGGCTTCCGCCTGGTCGACCATCGCATGGAACTGTACGGCGTCGCCCTCGACCGCAAGGACTGACGCCTTGGCGCCACTGCGCCGGGCAGGCCGCATCACCGCCCTTCTGGGCAGCCTGCTGCTCTGCCTGCCCCCGCACCTCTTGTGGCGCCTGTTTCGCCGTCCATCCCCCTGGCCGCGCCGCTTCCTGGGGATGGCGGCCCGCTCGGTCGGCGCCCGCGTCCGGGTGGAAGGTCGCCCGGTCGACAGCGACATGTTCCTGGTCGCCAATCATGTCAGTTGGATCGACATTCTCGCCCTGGCCGATGCCACCGGCGCCGCCTTCGTCGCCCATGACGGCATTGCCAGCTGGCCGGTGATCGGCTGGCTCGCCGCCCAGAACAATACATTATTCGTCTCGCGCGAGAAGCGCGGCAGCCTGTCGGGCCAGCTCGATGCGCTGCGCGCCGCGCTTGCCGGTCATCAGCCGGTCGCCCTCTTCCCTGAAGGCACGACCAGCGATGGCAGTGGCCTGCTGCCCTTCAAGCCCTCGCTGCTCGCCGTACTGATGCCGCCGCCGCGCGCGGTGATGATCCAGCCGGTCCATATCGATTATGGCGCCGCCACGGCGGAGATCGCCTGGCATGGCGACGAACCCGCCGGCGCCAACGCCAAACGGCTGCTGGAGCGCAAGGGCCGCCTGCCCGTCACCATCCGGTTCCTGGAGCCGTTCGACCCGGCCAGTTGCGCCGATCGCAAGATATTGGCGGCCACCGCGCACCAGCGGATCGCCGCGAGCATTGCCGCGCACCTGCCACCTTCCTCTTCGGGCCAAGCGCCTGTATAGCTGGACGGCATGAATCGTAACGACGCCCCCGAACATAAAGCCGGCAAGGGCCCGGCCACCTTCCAGGTCAAATCCTTCGGCTGCCAGATGAACGTCTATGATGGCGAACGCATGGCCGAAATGCTGGGCGAGCGCGGCATGACCGCTGCTGCCGATGGCGCAGAGGCCGACCTCGTCATTCTCAACACCTGCCACATCCGCGAAAAGGCGGTGGACAAGGTCTATTCCGACATCGGCCGCCTGACCCGCGAGGATGGCACGCGCCCGATGATCGCGGTCGCCGGCTGCGTTGCCCAGGCCGAAGGCGGCGAGATTCAGCGCCGCGCCCGCAATGTCGACATCGTCGTCGGCCCGCAGGCCTATCACCGCCTGCCCGACCTGATTGGCAAGGCGCAGCGTGGCGAGGATGCGGTCGACACCGACATGCCGGCCAATTCCAAGTTCGCTGCTTTGCCCGGCCGCACCAAGCAGGCCCGGCCGACCGCCTTCCTGACGATCATGGAAGGCTGCGACAAATTCTGCACCTATTGCGTCGTGCCCTATACCCGCGGCGCGGAAATCAGCCGCAGCTGGACCGCGATCCTGGACGAGGCCAGGGCGCTGGTCGATGGCGGCGTGCGCGAGATCACCCTGCTCGGCCAGAACGTCAACGCCTGGACCGGCGAAGATGATCGGGGCCGGATGCAAGGCATGGACGGCCTGGCCCGCGAACTGGCGATGCTGGGCGGGCTGGAGCGTATCCGTTACACCACCAGCCACCCCAACGACATGAGCGATGGCCTGATCGCCGCCCATGGCGACGAACCCAAGCTGATGCCCTTCCTCCACCTGCCGGTGCAATCGGGCAATGACCGCATTTTGAAGGCAATGAACCGCAGCCACAGCGTGGACAGCTATCTGCGCATCATCGAACGCGTGCGCGAGGCCCGGCCGGACATCGCCCTGTCGGGCGATTTCATCGTCGGCTTCCCCGGCGAGAGCGACGCCGAGTTCGAAGACACTCTCAAGATCGTCGATCAAGTGCGCTATGCACAATGCTATTCCTTCAAATACAGCCCCCGCCCCGGCACCCCGGCGGCGGACATGGATCATCAGATCCCGGCGGCGGTGATGGACGAACGGCTGGCCCGGCTGCAGGCCGCGATCAACCGCCATCAGGTCGATTTCAACAGCGCCACGGTGGGCCGCACCACCAGCATCCTGCTCGAACGCAAGGGCCGCTATCCCGGCCAGCTGATCGGCAAGACGCCCTGGCTGCAATCCGTCCATGTCACCGCGCCCGAATATGGCATTGGCGACATGGTCGATGTCGATATCATCAGCGCCGGCCCGAACAGCCTGGCCGGCGAAATCAGCAGGAGGAAAGCCGCTTGAACCAAAGCCTCGTCATTCCCGCACAGCCGGGAAGCCATCTCCCCGACCCACGGCGCCTGCCGGTCCTTACGAGATGCATGACGAGCCAGGGAGGCTTTTGAATGGGCAAGAAACCGCACCATCCCCGCACCGACATTGCCGAGCGCGCGCGCCTGGAAGTGACGTTCGAGAAACCGCATCTTCTGGGTGCGCTGTTCGGCCAATATGACCAGAATCTGGTCGCGATCGAGAACCGCCTGGGCGTCTACATCGCCGCCCGCGGCAACAAGCTGCAGATCGAGGGCGAGGCCGAAGCCGCCGCCCGCGCCCGCGACGTGATGACCGGCCTCTACAACCGCATCGTCGCCGGGCAGGAAATCGACAATGGCGCAGTGGAAGCCGTGATCGCCATGTCGGCCGAACCGACGCTGGACGGCATCATCCGCCATGACGTCGCCGAACCGCCCAAGGTGATGATCCGCACCCGCAAGAAGACGATCGTCCCCCGTTCCGCCACCCAGGTCGCCTATATGGAGGCGCTGACCCGGAACGACATCATCTTCGCGCTTGGCCCGGCAGGCACCGGCAAGACCTATCTGGCCGTCGCCCAGGCGGTCAGCCAGCTCATCACCGGCAGCGTCGACCGCTTGATCCTCTCCCGCCCGGCTGTCGAGGCGGGCGAGAAGCTCGGCTTCCTGCCCGGCGACATGAAGGAAAAGGTCGATCCCTATCTGCGGCCGATCTACGACGCGCTGCACGACACGCTGCCGGCCGAACAGGTCGAACGGCGCATCGCCAGCGGCGAGATCGAGATTGCGCCGCTCGCCTTCATGCGCGGTCGTACCCTGGCCAATGCCTTCATCGTGCTGGACGAGGCGCAGAACACCACCATCGCCCAGATGAAGATGTTCCTGACCCGCTTTGGCGAAGGCAGCCGCATGGTCATCTGCGGCGATCCCAAGCAGGTCGACCTGCCGCAGCCGGGCATTTCGGGCCTTGCCGACGCGGTCGCGCGGCTCGACGGGGTCGAGGGCATCGCCATGGTCCCCTTCGGCATTGGCGACGTCGTGCGCCATCCGGTGGTCGGCCGCATCGTCCAGGCCTATGAGGGGCCGGATGCCTAAATCTTCACAACGGATCTCAACATTATGATCGAAGTCGCTGTCCTTCATGAAGAAGGCTGGCCCGGCCCGGACTGGGAATTTCTCGCGCAACAGGCGGTTTCGGCCGCCATTGCGCACAGTCCCTATGCCGCCTTCGCGACCGACTCCACCCTCTATGAAGTCGCGGTCAAGCTGACCGACGACGATGAGGTGCATCAGCTCAACCGCGCCTATCGCGAGAAGGACAAGCCGACCAACGTCCTGTCCTTCCCGATGGTGCAGGAAGACCTGCTGGAAGTGACGGCGAACACCGACGATGGCGAGGTTCTGCTGGGCGATATCGTGCTGGCCGAGGGGGTCTGCGCCGCCGAAGCCGCGGAAAAGGGCATATCGGTCGCCGACCATGCCACGCATCTGATCGTCCACGGGACTTTTCATTTGCTTGGATATGACCATATGGACGACAATGAAGCCGAGGCGATGGAAGCGCTGGAAATCCGCGCGCTCCTCAGCCTTGGCCTGGCCGATCCCTATGGGGATCGGGACAATGGTTGATCATGCTTATTCGGATCCGGTCTATCACCGGCTTCGACAATGTTCTGAAACAGGGGAATAGGAAGTAAGATGGCTGAAGGCAGCCCGAAGGATAGCGCCGGTTCCAAGGAAGCGGACAGTAGTAACGAGGGCGGTTTATGGAGCGGCCTGAAGTCGCTCCTGTTCGGCGAGAATGAAGCCCCCAGCCTCCGCAAGGAACTGGAAGAGGCGCTCGACGAATATGATGAGGAAGAGCAGGAAGAGGGCGCGGCCCCGCCTGCCAAGGGCGATCTGTCCGCGATCGAGCGGCAGATGGTCCGCAACCTGCTGCATTTTTCCGAACATACGGTCGACGACGTCGCCCTGCCCCGCGCCGACATTGTCGCGATCGAGGAAAAGGCGAGCTTTGCCGAACTGGCCGAACTGTTCGCCGAGGCCGGTCATAGCCGCATCCCGGTCTATCGCGAGACGCTCGATACGATCGTCGGCATGGTCCATATCCGCGATGCCTTCGCCATCCTCGCCGGCAAGGCGCCGGTGCCCGATACGCTGGCGCCGCTGATCCGCCAGCCGCTCTATGTGCCCGAAAGCATGGGCGCGCTCGACCTGCTCGCCGAAATGCGCGCCAAGCGCACCCATCTGGCCATCGTGCTCGACGAATATTCGGGCACCGAAGGGCTGCTGACCTTCGAGGATCTGGTCGAGGAAATCGTCGGCGAGGTCGAGGACGAGCATGACGACGCGCCCGAAGCGATGCTGGTGCCGTTGGAAGGCGGCATGTGGGACGCCGACGCCCGCGCCGAACTGGACGATGTTGCCGAGGAAATCGACCCGCGCCTGGGCGAGATCGAGGAAGATGTCGATACGCTGGGCGGCCTCGCCTTCGTGCTCGCCGGCCGCGTCCCCGAACCGGGCGAGATCATTCCGCACGAACAGAGCGGCTGGAAGCTGGAAGTCCTGGCCAGCGACGGCCGCCGCGTCACCCGCCTGCGACTCCACCCGCCGGTCGAGCAGGAACTGGAAGCGGAAGATGCCTGAGGGTATCTTCCTTTTTCTCTGCGATCAGCAAAGGCAGGATTTTTGACATATCACTGCTTGATCTGTTGAGCATCCAGCCTCCGCTACGGTGATGATATTGGACCGCGAGCAGACATTGCGCATTCCCTCTCCCGTAAACGGGAGAGGGAGGGCCCCGCGCCGAAGGCGTGGGAGGGTGAGGGTCTTCTGGAGTAAGCAGCCCTCATCCAACTTCGCCTAGCCGGCTTTGCCAGCAAGGCTTCATATCCTTCTCCCGCTGGCGGGAGAAGGAAAGTTCGAAATGGTTGTTGCTTTCCCTGCCCTTCCCCCTTGCGAGTACCGCGAGGCACTTCGACATTGTTGCCATTCAACCTTCGTCTTTCGCATCGCAAAATGTTAACGGGGCATATCTAGGGCGTATCAATATTCAACCGAACGGCGGGCATGCGCAGCGAGCGATCTTCTTCCAGGAACCATCCTTATGCCGACATGGCGATCGCCGCGCCATGGTCGCGTCTCGAACGGATAGTGTTTCTTGCGATCTGCCTCGCGACTTTGTTCTTCGCGACTCTGACACCTCCTTTCCAGGCGCCGGATGAGAACCAGCATTATATGAAGGCGCTGGCCCTGTCGCAGGGCCATGTGGTGACGGAAGCCCATGGCGACCGGATCGGCGCGGAACTGCCGCGTGCCGCGGTCGATCTTCATGCTCTCGATTTCCCGACCGAACCGGACGGCCAACGCCACCGCTATGACAAGACGATGATCGACCGGGCCTGGGCCGCCGACGCCGCTCGCCCCGGCACGCGCTTTGCCGAATTTCCCAATGTCGCCAGCTATGCGCCGACCCTCTATGCCCCTGGCGCCGTCGGCCTCGCGATAGGCGACGCGCTCGGCCTGCCGCGCATCGGCGCCTTCTATGCCGGCCGTATCGCCAATGCGCTGACCGCATTGCTGCTGCTCCTCGCCGCGCTGCGCCTCATCCCCTTTGGCCGCATGGCGCTGCTCGGCACCGCGCTGCTGCCGACCTTCTGCTATCAGATCGGCTCGCTCTCACCCGATGCGGTCATCAACGGCATCGGCTTTCTCGGCCTCGCCCTGGCACTGCGGATCGGCTTCATGGCGCCGCAGCGCGCCAGCACCGCCGCCACGCTGGTCACCGCGCCGCTGCTGGCGCTGGCCAAGGGCGTCTATCTGCCGCTGATGGCCGCCGGCCTGCGCTGGCCCAGCCGCGCCAGCCTGCTTCGCAACGCGCTGATCCTGAGCGCGATGCTGCTGGGGGCTGTCATCTTCGCTGTCTGGATGAAGGCGAACGGCGGCAGCCAGGCGCTCTATCACATCACCTCGCGCAAGACCGGGGAGAGCGTGCTGACCGCCCCGCTGGCGCAGCAGCTGGCCGTGATCCTGGCCGACCCGGCCGCCTATGCCCGCATCCTCGCGTCCAGCATTGTCGAACGCGCGCCAGTCTATGCGCTGCAGATCATCGGCCGTTTCGGCTGGAACGCCATCCTGCTGCCGCTGCTCGCTTACCCCCTTGCCCTGCTGATGCTTGGCAGCGCCGTGCTGAGCGGATCGGGCGTGCGCTTCGGCCTCGGCCAGCGGCTCTGGTGGCTGGCGATCGCGCTCGGCACCGCGCTGCTGATCGAAACCGCCATGTATCTCACCGGCACGCCGCTCGGCGCCGATTATGTCCAGGGGACGCAGGGTCGCTATTTCCTGCCGCTGCTGCCGCTCGTGCTGCTGGCATTGATGCCGGCCGATCCGCTGCGCGGCGCCCGCCTGCTCTGCGCGGGCGTGGGCCTGACACTGCTCCTTATCGCGATGCTCAGTGCCTGGGACAGCTTCTGGATCCATGGCTTCGTCACCGCCGACGGCATGCCGCCGCACGGCAGCATCGGCCGCGCCTTACTGTTGCCCTCGCCGCGCTGGTAGCCAGACCGCGCACAGCACAAGCCAGCCCAGCCCCTCGACCCATCCGGCCATCACGTCGCTCGGCCAATGCACGCCCAGCCATACCCGGCTGGCGCCGATCAGCGCGATCATCGCCCCGCCCGCGCCATAGGCCCAGCGCTGCCCGGCCAGCATCGCCAGCGCGCCGAAGAACATCATGTTCCCCGCCGCATGACCGCTGGGGAAGCTGTAGCTATGCACGATGTCGAGATGCGGCAGCAGGTCTGGCCGGGGCGCGGCGAAAATCTGTTTGAGGATCAGGTTGAGCAGCGTGCCGCCAATCTCCACCCCGGCAAACCACCAGGCCGCCGCGCGCCGCCCGGTAAAGACCAGCGCCCCCAGCACGACCAGCGACAGGATGATGCGGATCGCCGTGCCGCCGATTGCCGAGGCGAGCCGCATGACCATGGTCACCTGCCCGCCCAGCGCCGTCTCGCGCCCCTGCCCGGCCCAGCCCATCAGACCGATGTTCAGATCGTCGAGCAGACCATTGCGCTGCGCCAGCGCGATTCCCAGCACGCAAAAAAGCGCGAGGATGAATATCCCCGCGCCCTTTTTCAGCATCTTCTGCCGATCAGATATGGAGCGCACGCCCATAAGCGGCGAGCACGCTTTCATGCATCGATTCCGAGATGGTCGGGTGCGGGAACACCGTCTGCATCAGTTCGGCTTCGGTGGTCTCCAGCGTCTTGCCGATGGTATAGCCCTGGATCATCTCGGTTACTTCCGCGCCGATCATGTGGGCGCCCAGCAGTTCGCCGGTTTTGGCGTCGAACACGGTCTTGGTGAAGCCCTCGGCCTCGCCCAGCGCGATCGCCTTGCCGTTGCCGATGAAGGGGAACATGCCTACCTTGACGTCGTAGCCCGCTTCCTTGGCCTTGGCTTCGGTCAGGCCGACCGACGCGATCTGCGGGTGGCAATAGGTGCAACCCGGAATGTTGCGCACGTCCATCGCATGCGGGTGGACATCCTTGTTGCCCAGCGCCTGCGCGATCGCCTCGACCGTGGTGACGGCTTCGTGGCTTGCCTTGTGGGCCAGCCATGGCGGCGCGGTGACGTCGCCGATCGCCCAGATGCCGTCGACATTGGTGCGGCCATAGGCGTCAGTCTTGATGTGGAAGCGCTGGTCGGGCTCGACGCCAACCTCTTCCAGACCGATATTCTCGACATTGGGGACGATGCCGATCGCCACGATGACATGGCTATATTCGGCGGTGATGTCCTTGCCGGCCTTGTCCTTGATGGTCGCGGTCACGGCCTTGTCGGTCGCGGCGATCTTCTCGATCTTGGCGCCGGTCAGGATGGTCATGCCCTGCTTCTTAACCGCCTTTTCGAGGAAGGCCGAGACATCGGCATCCTCGACCGGCACGATCCGGTCCATCATCTCGACCACGGTCACGTCAGCGCCCATGTCGTTGTAGAAGCTGGCGAATTCGATACCGATCGCGCCCGAACCGATGACCAGCAGCTTGGTCGGCATTTCCGCCGGAGTCATGGCATGGCGATAGGTCCACACGCGCTTGCCGTCAGCTTTCAGCTGCGGCAGGTCGCGGGCGCGGGCGCCGGTCGCGACGATGATATGCTTGGCGGTCAGCTCTTCGCTCTTGCCGTCCTTGGTGACGGTCAGCTTGCCCTTTCCGGTCAGCTTGCCATCGCCCATGTGAACGGTGATCTTGTTCTTCTTCATCAGGTGCGTGACGCCCTGATTGAGCTGCTTGGCGACGCCACGCGAGCGCTTCACCACCGCTTCGATGTCGGCGCTGATCTTCTCGGCAACCAGGCCATAATCCTTGGCATGCTGCATATAATGGAAGATTTCGGCCGAGCGCAGCAGCGCCTTGGTCGGAATACAGCCCCAGTTGAGGCAGATGCCGCCCAGATTTTCGCGCTCCACGATCGCGGTCTTGAGGCCCAGTTGCGCCGCCCGGATGGCGGCAACATAGCCGCCCGGGCCGGAGCCGAGGACGATCAGGTCATAGGTATCAGCCATGGTCTCTCTCGCTATTCGATATCTTGGTCAGGCCGCGCCCTTATTGAGCAGGCAGCGGCGGCACGGAACGGGGCTGGCGATCTTCACCGATCGCCACGAAGGTGAAGGTCGCCTGGGTCACGCGATAGGATCGATCGTCGTGACGGGCACGGCGCCACGCCTCGACATCGATCTTCATCGATGTGCGGCCGACCGACTTCAGCGTCGCGAACACCGACACCTCATCGCCGACGATGACCGGACGGTGGAAGGTCATGCCCTCCACCGCGATCGTCACCGCACGGCCGTGGCTGTAGCGCGCCGCGACCGAACCCGCAGCCGAATCCATCAGGCTCATCAGCCAGCCGCCGAAAATATCCCCATGGGGATTGGTATCGGCTGGCATGGCGATGACGCGCACCGCCGGGCTATGCTCCGGCGGCTGCTCGTCGATCTTCGCCATCAGGCCAGCATGCCCAGCGGATTTTCGATGAGTTCGCGGAACGCCTTCATCAGGCGAGCGCCGTCGGCGCCATCGATCGCGCGATGATCGAAGCTGCCGGTCGCCGACATCACGGTCGCGATCTGGAGCGAGTCATCGACCACGAAGGGACGCTTCTCGCCCGCGCCGATCGCCATGATCATGCCCTGCGGCGGGTTGATGACGGCTTCGAACTGCTTGATGCCGAACATGCCCATGTTCGACAGCGACGCGGTGCCGCCCTGATATTCGCTCGGCTGCAGTTTGCCGGCCTTGGCGCGATCGGCCAGGTCCTTCATCTCGTTCGAGATGGCGGCGACGCCCTTGATGTCGGCGCCGGTGACGATCGGGGTGATCAGGCCACCGGGGATCGACACGGCCACCGAAATGTCGGCGCGCTTGAACTGCAGCATCTGGTCACCGGCGAACTGCACGTTGCACTCGGGCACCTGCATCAGCCCGACGCCCAGCGCCTTGATCAGCAGGTCGTTGACCGACAGCTTGACGCCACGGCCCGACAGGCCGGCGTTCAGCTCGCCGCGCAGCTTCAGCAGCTTGTCGAGCTGGATGTCCACGGTCAGGTAGATGTGCGGCACCTGCTGCTTGGACTCGGTCAGGCGGCGCGCGATCGTCTTGCGCATGCCGTTGAGCTTGATGACTTCGTGCGGAATGCCGAAATCCTGCGCGGCAGCGGCCACCGGTGCCGGGGCAGCGGCGGGTGCAGCAGCGGCCGGGGCGGCAACCGGTGCAGCGGTCTTGGCCGGGGCAGCAGCGGCGCCATCCAGGTCAGCCTTGACGATGCGGCCGTTCGGGCCCGAACCGGCGACAGCAGCCAGATCGACGCCCTTGGCTTCGGCCAGGCGACGGGCCAGCGGGCTCGCCTTCACGCGGCCTTCCGCCGGAGCGGCGGCAGGCGCAGCCGCCTTCGCCGGCACCGGATCAGCCTTGGCGGCGGGGGCGGCGGCTTCGGCCTTGGCGGGAACCGCATCAGCCTTGGGCGCGGGGGCAGCGCCACCGCTGGCGGCCGCTGCGGCGACATCCTCGCCCTCTTCGGCGATGATCGCGATGACGGTGCCGACCTTCACGCCCTCGGCGCCTTCCGACACCAGGATCTTGGCGACGGTGCCTTCATCGACCGCTTCGAATTCCATGGTGGCCTTGTCGGTCTCGATCTCGGCGAGAAGGTCGCCGGACGATACCTTGTCCCCTTCCTTGACCAGCCACTTGGCCAGCGTGCCCTCCTCCATGGTGGGGGACAGGGCAGGCATCTGGATCGTCTTGCTCATGCGTTCGGGGCCTCTTCTTGATTATCTGGCACGCGCCGTTTCGGAGCCCGTTTTCACCCTTTGGCCGGAACGGTCAAGGCCACGCCTTGCGCAAGGGCCCATAATGCCCCACATTTCACCTCGTTGGTTCGTCGGGGCAGTTTTGACGGGCCGGCAAGGCCGATTTTTGTTTCTCGGGGATATCGAACAATGCGGACATATCTGGTGGTCGTGGACGAATCGCCCGAAGCGGAAACCGCGCTGCGCTTCGCCGCACGCCGCGCCGCCAAGACGGCCGGGACGATCCGCATCCTGGCCCTCATCCCGCCGTCCGAATTCGTCCAGTGGGGCGGCGTCCAGGCGACGATGGAGGATGAGGCGCTGCAACGGGCCGAAGCGCTGGTAACCAGCGCCGCCGGCACGCTGACCGACGAATCCGGCATCCGCCCCAGCATCACCGTGCGCCAGGGCGATCCCGTCGCGGTCGTGCGCAAGACGCTGGAGGAAATGGACGATGTCGCCGCCCTGGTCCTGGGCGCCGCCGCCAGTGGCCCACCCGGTGCCCTGGTATCCCACTTCACCGGATCGGACGCGGGCAAGATGCCCTGCCCGATCATGATCATCCCCGGTGGCCTCGACAGCGACGCGATCGACCGGCTGAGTTGAACCAGAGCCTCAAGGCTTCTCCACGGCGAAATGCGTCGTGCCGGCGCGTGCGTCCGCGGCGCCCCATCAAGCGCAGACCTCTCGTCGCTGCCGACAATCTCATCATGCTGCACGGTTGCGTACCAGCGCGGCATCCGACAATCGCGCAAGGGGAGAATAGCGCGCATCTAAGACCAGGCACGATCGAAACACCGCATTACGATCTTCTTCATCGCATCAATGCGGAAACAGACCAGAAATCATTGTCGCAACCATCTTTCATCCAAATCGATATTTCCGCATCACCATTTCAACTCAGCCCAGACAGAAACTGAACTTCTTATGACCTGAAATATACAGGAAGACGCGCACCTTGCTTAACGCGATCTTCAACCTTGCAGGACAATCTTGCGGCAATTGATCTCGTCATAGCGGAAGAACTTCCTCCATGAGCTTTGTTGCGCCGTCCAGTCTCGGTCCTTTCGCCAGCGCCTATCCGCTGTCACCGACGATGCTGCAGCATAGCCTGACGGGCCATCCGCTGCTCTCGTTCGAAGCCCTGGCAAAAGCCAGCATCGACCTGCCACCGCAATTTGTCGAACGCCGGATCGGCAACGCCCCCAATGGCGGCGAATTCGCGATGGACCGCTCCGACGACGCCGATGTCGCCACCGTCATTCGCTCGATCCAGACCAGCGGCAACTGGATCATGCTCCGCTTCGTCGAGCAACTGCCCGCCTATCGCGAGTTGCTGGCCAGGCTGATGGACCAGATCGGCCCCGCAATTTCTCCAGCGACCGGTCCGGGGCTGACGGTGCGGGGGTTCATCTTCATTTCCGCGCCGGGAACGCTCACCCCGTTTCACTTCGATTGCGAATATAATATCCTCTTCCAGATCGCGGGCGACAAACAGTTCGCGACCTATCGCCCGATGGCACCATGGCTGCCGATCGACCGGCACGAAGCCTATTATGGTGGTGGCGACAATATGCTGCCCTGGAACGACGCCTATGAGGCGGATGCCGACATCCACCCCATGCAGCCGGGCGACGGCCTGTTCATCCCCTATGCCTCGCCCCATTGGGTCAGGGCGGGCTCGGAGCCGTCCATTTCGCTGTCGATCACTTGGCAGAGCCAGTGGAGCCAGACGCTGGGCGACGCCATGCAGATCAATCCGCTGCTGCGGCGATGGGGCCTGCCCACCGGCGACGTGCCGATATGGCCCAAGGCCGCCAAATGGCGCTCGATCGGGTGCCGCGTGGCGCGCAAGGCCGGGCTGTTATGAGCCACCTTCCCGCCTCCGGCAGTTTCCAACCGGACTCAAGCCATGCCTGGCCGATGTCGGACGCCGACCAACCCGCCGTCCGCATCCTGCGCCATGCCGATCTGACGGCCGATGATCGCGCGCAGTGGGCAGCCCTGTCGGCACTGGCCGGGGCCGCCAATGTCTTCGCGCAGGACTGGTTCATGGACGCCGCCCTGAGCCACGCGCCTGATGGCGCTGACGTGTTACTGGCCGTCGTCGCCCCCATCGATGGACCATGGCTGGGCGTCATGCCGCTGCTCGCCGTACCACGCTTCGGCCGGTGGCCCGTTCGCATCTGGCGCAACTGGTCGGCGACCAACCAGTTCCTGGGTACGCCGCTGGTCATCGCGCAGTCCGCTGATCTGTTCTGGAAGAGCCTGTTCGCCTTCCTGGACCAGCGCGCAGGCGGGGAGATCATGCTGCATGTCTCCGGACTGGATGCCGACGATCCGGTCAATATCGCCCTGTTCGATCGCTGTGAACGGGAAAGGCGAGCATTCCACACCATCCATTGCCATGATCGTCCAGCCTATCGCGCCGGCAAGCAAGGGGAAGGCCGCAGCGACGCGAAAATGCGGAGCCGACTGCGCAGCCTGTCGAAGCGGCTGGAACAGGACCATGGCCCGGTCACGATCGACATTCTGGCGTCTGACGCGCCATGCACAGCCTGGATCGACGCGTTTCTGGACCTGGAGGCATCCGGCTGGAAAGGCCGGGGCGGCAGCGCATTGGCAAGCGACGGCGCGACCCAAGCCCTGTTTTGCGAAGTGATTGAGCGCGGTCATGCGAACGGCAGCGCCCGCCTCGCCACCCTGTCGGTCGGGGGCCGCGCCATCGCCATGTCGAGCTGGTTTGAAGCCGCCATCTGGGGCCATGGCTTCAAGATGGCGTTCGACGAGGATTATCGCGCTTATGCGCCGGGCCAGCTTCTGATGCGCGACATCAGGGATCACATCGAGGTCCGCCCCGGCATGTCCTTCGACAGCTGCGTCCCACGCGGCGCCGGGCACTGCCATCGACTTTGGGGCAGCAACCGGAAGATTGTCGATGGTGTCGTCGCGATCGGCTCGCCCTGGCACCAAGTCCAGTTCGACGCCCTGATGAAGGCGAGAGCCGCCTATGCGGCGATCAAGGCCCTTTTTCCCGACCGACCGGGGCCCTGACGCCAGGTCGTAGCAACATGCCGCCTAGCTGCGGTCCAGCCCCAGCGCCCGGTCATCGGCCGTTGCCGCCGCCATTTCGGCCTGGGCTGCGGCGATGCGTGCCTGCGCCTCGATCAGCTTGACCGCGGCATCGGTGGCCGCTTCCTCGCGACTATTGACCAGGAAGAAATCGCTCGATCCCAGATCGAAGCGGCGCCGCTCGGCCTGGGCCAGTCGTTCGGCCAGGTCGCGCTGCCGCCGGGTCGTATCCACCAGCACGCGCGCGGCGTCGACCTCGATGCCGATGCCGGCCACTTCGGTGCGGATCTTTTCCGCCAGATAGCGCTGCTTGACGGTGAGTTCGTCGATCTTTGCCTGGCTCTCGGCGACCTTGCCCCTCGCTTTGCGGTTCTGCAGCGGCACCTTGAAGGTCACGCCGACGATCACCTCCAGCGGCGTGCGGCTATAGCCACCCAGACCCTGGGCACCGACATCCTTGGCAACCTGCCCCTCGAAATCCAGCTTGGGGCGGGTGTCGTTCTCGGCCAGCGCCAGCTTGACCGAGGCGTTATCGATTTCCTCCAGCAGGATGCCGAAGTCGGGACGATCCTCGATCGCGAACAGCGGGTTGATCCGCAGGCCGTCGAACGCGGCGGCGGATGCGGGCAGGCGCGCGGCATCGACGAGGATCGGCAATCCGTCCGCATCGCGATAATAGAGCGAGAAGCTGTTGGCCGCCGCCATGAACTCCTGCCGCGCCTGCACCACCAGCGCCTCGCGCTTGACCATGTTGGCTTCGTTTTCGGTCAGCAATATCGCGGACTTGGCGCCCAGTTGCACCTGGCGCGCAATGCCCTGGCTGCGGCTTTCCGCCAGATCGTATAGCGCCTCATAAGCCTTGAGCTTGAGGCCGCTCGCCACCCATTTCTGATAGGCGGCAATGGCGCGCGCCTGCACGCCGATGGCGGTCGCCCGCGTTTCGAAGCGGGCGATGTCGATGTCATTGCCGGCGATTTGCGAAGCGGATCGCCGCGCGTCGATCAGGCGATCGCGCATGAGGGCATAGAGCGCTCCGATCTTCAGTTCGCCCGCGCGATTGGTATAGGCCTTGTCCTCATAAACCGGGAAATCCCCGCGCGAATTGCGATATTGGCCATAGACATAGCCGCCATTGCCGGTCAGCGGGCGTTCGACCTTGCTGTCGATCAGCGTGCCGTCATAATAGCCCTCGACCCGGCTGCGGGCATCCACGGAAAACACCGTGTCGAAAGCGCCCTGTGCGCTGATCGCGCGCCCTTCGGCCTGACGCGCGCGCGCCAGGGCGGCAATGATATCGGGCGCCGAGCGGGCCGAGGATTGCAGCACCTCATCCAGCGTCAGCGGCGTCGAGGGCTGCCCTGCGGTCGGCGCGGGCGTCGCATCGACCGACAGGGCTGCACCGGCCGCGCACGGCAGGGTGCCCGCGCCCATGGCCGCGACCAGCATGGGCAGCGCCATTGCGCGCCACATCGTCACTTCTTCTTCTCGATCGAACTCTTGTCGTCCTTGGGCGCTTTCGCCTCGCCCTTGCCGGCCACCTGATCCTGGCCAAAGTTGAGCGGGAAATCGTTGAGCTGGCGCCACAATTCATACCAGACCGGCACCGTGTCGCCCTGGACCCAGCCCAGCACCTTGCTGCCCTGACGGACGAAGCGTCGCTCCGGCCAGGCGGTCTTGCCCGGCGCCTGTTCCACCAAGATGCGGAACAACCCGTCGGTGCGCGGCGTGGGATCGACCGACCGCACCTGGCCGTCATAGATACCAACAGCAAAAGCCGGCCAGCCGCTGAACTGGAAGGCCGGGAAGCCCTCAAATTCGAGCCGCACGGAGCGCCCCGGCTCGACCAGGGGCACGTCGCGCCCGTCGACATAGAGCTCGACCGCGCGGGTGATATTCTCGGGCGCGATCGTCGCCAGCACCGTGCCGGACGAGATCAGCGCGCCGCCCGCTGCGGCATTCAGATCCTGCACCCGACCTTCACGCGGCGCCGAGACGATCTGCGCCGAACTTTGCGCGAGCTTGATCTCGATCTGCTTGAGCTTCGCCCGCGCTTCGGCCAGCTTCGCGTCCACGTCGGCGACCTTGATCTGGGTCTGCTCATAATCGCGCCGGGCGGCCAGCCCTTCGGCATAGAGCTGGCTGGTGCGATTGACGTCGATCATCGCGGTTGCCCGCGCCTGCTGGACCGCCGCGATCTGCGCCTCGACCTGCGCCTTTTCGCCCGCCAGCCGGGCAAGAAAATCCGGATCGACATCGACCACCCGGACGATCGGATCGCCGGCCCGGACATGATCGCCGTCCCTGACGTAGAACTCGGCGACGCGGCCGCTCACCAGCGAGGATACGTCGCGGGCGCGGTCCTGCGCGCTCAGCGTCGTGACCTGGCCACCGCCCTGCGCCGTCTGCTGCCAGGGCACGAACAGGATCGCCAGCACGAGCAGGACGCCCAGCAGGATGAGCCAGGCGACGGTCGTCACCAGTCGGGGCGGCCGCAACTGGGCGAGCGACGGGAAATGTTCGGCCTGGGCGCGATCCAGTGTCATGCCTGCGCCTCCCGCGCTGCGACGAAGCGGGCAAATTCATCCTTGTCGGTGAACCGTTGCTGCGCGCGCGCGCCGACCCAATACCAGGCGTCGAGGTCGAGCGCTTCGGGGCGCCCGCTGCTGAGCAGCACGGTCGTGCCCGCTGCCCGCAACTCGGCCAACGTCGCCTTGAGGCTGGCAATCGGCATCATGTCGTAAAGTTGCGACAACAGCAGCACGCGCGGACGGCTGAGCAGGGCATTGGCAAGCTTGAGCTGCATCACTTCGACGATCGACAGCGGCGAGCCGGAACTGGCGAGTTGGGTATCGAGCCCGTGCGGCAGCCTGGCGAGCCGCGCGCCCAGGCCAACCCGTTCCAGCGCGTTCATGATCCGCGCCCCATCCATGTCGCGGCCTTCGGCGAACGAGAGATATTCGCGCAGGGTGACATCGATGATGGTCGGGCGATTGAGCACCATCACCGCCGATCGCAGCAGATACATGTCGAAACTGCCCAGTTCGCTACCGCCGATCAGGACGATCCCGCTGTCGGGCGCGGCATGGCGCTTGAGCAGCAGCGCCAGGGCGCTCTCCATGCCCGGTTCGGCCAGGATCACCGCCTGTTCGCCGCTCGCAATCTCGAAATTAATCTGGGCCTTGTCGATCTCGACATCGCGGAAGCGCACCGATCCGTCGCGCGGCGCTTCCCCGCGCTGGCCCAGCCGCTCCTGCGGGATGGCCAGGATCTGCGACAGTTCCTCGCTGCTCGCGACCAGATCATAGAAGGTGTCGAGATAGGAACCGAGCTGGTAGATGCCGTAGAAGACGCCGGACAGGATCAGTTCCGCCGCGACCAGCTGGCCGATCGAAAGCTGGCCGGCGAGGATCAGATTGCCGCCGAGCGCGAGCAAGGCGGCCGCGGCAAAGGCATAGACCAGGAAATAACCCAGCGTCTGCGCGAAGCTGTAGCGGAAATAGCGGCGATGCGCGGCGATATAGTCGGCAATGACCGTTTCGGACCGGTCCATCGCGAAATTCAGGTGCCGGGCCGACTTGTAGAAGCCGTTGGAACCGCCGACGCTTTCCAGCCAATGCGCGGCATTATGCTTGGCATGGCTGACACCTACCGCGCCGGTGATCGCACCATGCCGCCAGGCCAGCCAAATCATCAGGCACACCGTCACCAGCACCAGGTTGAAGGCCAGGAAGAAGGGATGGTAGAAACTGGTCACCACCAGTCCCACCGCCCCCTGCAGCACGATGGTGAAGGCGCCGATTACCAGGCTGGGCACCGATTTCTGGACGATCACCATGTCGAAATAGCGGTTGAACAGGCTACCCCGGCTTTCATCGACGAAGAAAGGGTTCTGCGCATGGACCGCGCGCACGGTGATTTCCGCGACCACCCGTGCAAAGATGCGGCGTTCGAAGATCGCCAGCAGATAGACGCGCAGCGCGCTCAGCCCCGCCACGACCAGCAGCAGCGCCAGCAGCACGCCGGACAGGATCCACAAGGGCGCGACCAGCGCGGTGCGCGCCACCGAGTTGATCAGCAGTTGCACGGAGATGGGGGTGGCCAGCGACAACAGGCTGATCGCCACCGTATAGACGATCCCGACATTCACATAGCTGCGGTCAGGCCCCACCACCTCCGACAGCCACGCGGCCGCCTGCCGCAAGCCGAAACGCTCACTCGCCAACTCGACACCTGTTCCCTGCCAGCCTCATCGAAAGCGCCCCTAACCGCGGCGATTAAGGCCCACAATGGCTTATGCTGCACAGCAACATAAACTTATGAAGCGTTTGCAGAATGGTGCAGGCATCAGGGCAAATGCTGCCCTCCCGGCCAGAAGTCCCCCGCTCTGGAGGGGACAGATCGGTCCTTCAGCCAAATTGCGCGAGGAAATCCCGCCCGGTCATTGGCAGCGAGAACATCGGGAAATCCTTGGTGATGGCGACGCGCTGTTCCTCCTCGCCGATGGTGGCGCAGCAGTCGATCAGCGTCGCGACATGATAGCCCCGTTCATAGGCGGAGCGCATGGTGGATTCGACGCAGCAATTGGTGAGAAAGCCGGCAATGACCAGGTGCGTGATGCCATGCTGGCGCAGGATGAAGTCGATATTGGTGCTGGCGAAGCAGTCCAGGCCACGCTTGCCCTCCACCACGATCTCGCCATCGGTTGGCGCCATCGCATCGGCAATCTGCGCGCCCCAGCTGCCACGGCGAAAGGCCCTGGCGGCGATCACGCCGGCAAGGATGCCATAGGGCCGGGTCGACAGTTCGGGATAGCCCTCCGCAAAGCTGATCGGCACATGAAGGATGGTGAGCCCCGCCTGGCGCGCACCATCCAGCAGCGCGACGCTGTTCGCCAGCATGCTGGTGGCGCGCATCACATCCCGCACCGCCTCATGCTGGGCACCGCCCTCGCTGACGAAATCATTCTGATATTCGATCAGGACGATAGCGGTCTTGTCCGGCTTCATGCTGTTGCTCCGGTTAAGGGTCAGGCGATGTCGGGCATCTGGTCGAGATATTTGTCGAGCGTCAGCGGATAGTCGCGCACGCGGATGCCGGTGGCATTGTAGATGGCGTTGGCGATCGCCGATCCGGGGCCGCATATGCCCAGTTCGCCCACCCCCTTCGCCTTCAACGGCGAGACCACCGGATCGAGCGTGTCGAGGAAGATGCATTCCTGATGCGGGATGTCGGCATGGACCGGCACTTCATAGCCGGCAAGGTCGTGATTGACGAAGAAGCCGAAGCGGGTGTCGACCGCCAGTTCCTCCATCAGGGCGGAGCCGGCCGACATGACCATGGCGCCGATCACCTGGCTGCGCGCCGACAGCGGATTGAGGATGCGGCCGGCATCGCACACCGCCAGCATCCGGCGGATCCGGGTTTCGCCGGTATAGGCGTTGACCGCGACTTCGGCGAAATGGCCGGCATAGGTGCCGACATCATAGCCCTTCTTGAAATCGCCGAAGCTGATTTCATCCTCCGCCGTCAGGGCGCCGGCATCGGTCAGCGCCATGCGGCGACCGCCCGCATCGATCCGGCCGTCGGCGAAGGTTGCGCTATCGGCGTCGAACCCCAGTTTCTGGCCGATCGCCCGGCGCAGCGCCACGCAGGCGGCATAAACGCCGGCGGTCGAACTGGCCGCGCCCCATTGGCCGCCCGACCCCGATGAGGCGGGAAAATCGGAATCACCCAGCACCACCTGGACCCGGTCGAGCGGCACGCCCATGGTTTCCGCCGCGGTCTGGGCGATGATCGTGTAGCTGCCGGTACCGATGTCGGTCATGTCGGTTTCGATGGTGATACGGCCATCCGTGCCGAGCCGTGCGCGCGCGCCGGATGTCGCCGTCGGCCCGCCGCGATAGCCCGCCGCGACGCCCATGCCGATCAGCCAGGCGCCCTCGCGGCGCTGCCCTGGCCTGGCGCTGCGCTGCGCCCAGCCGAACCGCTCCGCCCCTTCGCGCAGGCAGCGGACGAGGTTGCGGTCGGAAATGCGCTGGGTCGCGTTGGCAGGCACCGTCCCTTCGGGCTCATTGCGGATGCGCAGTTCGATCGGGTCCATGCCAAGCTTTTCGGCCAGTTCGTCGATCGCCACTTCCAGTGCCAGATGCCCCGGCGCCTCGCCGGGCGCGCGCATCGCATTGCCTTCCGGCAGGTCGAGCATGGCGACATGATTGGCGGTCATGCGATTGGCGCCGGCATAGACTTTGGGCGTCTGCGCCGTGCCATCCTCGCCATCGGTGCCGTTGATGTTGCTCGACCAGTTTTCATGCCCGATCGCCGTGATCCGTCCGTCGCGCTCCGCGCCGATACGGATGCGCTGGATCGTCGCCTGGCGATGGGTCGCGTTATTGGCCATCAGCGGGCGCTGCACGGCAATCTTGACCGGCCGTCCGGCCGCCTTGGCACCCAGCGCCGCCAGCACGGCATCCGCCCGCACGAACAGCTTTCCGCCAAAACCGCCGCCAATATAGGGCGAATCCACCCGCACATTGGCAGGGTCGATGCCCAGGATCTTGCTCATGCTCTGCTTGGCCCAGGCGATCATCTGGTTGGACGTCCAGAGCGTCAGCCTGTCGCCGTCCCAGGCAGCGATGGTGGCGAACGGTTCCATCATCGAATGACTTTCGTTCGCGGTGCTGTAGCGCGCGTCGAGCTTCACCGGCGCTGCGGCGAAGGCGGTGGCGAAATCGCCCTGACTGCTCGTGTCAGGCTTGCCCCCCTGCCCCTTGGCCAGCGGCGCGGCGGGGGCGACGGCAGGAAAATCGAACACGCCCTTGTCCCGCACATAATCGGTGCGGATGAGCGCCGCGGCGGCGCGCGCCTGTTCGAAGCTTTCGGCCACCACACAGGCGATCGCCTGATGATAATGATGGATGTCGCTGCCGCCGAACAGCGGGGCATAATTCATCATGCCCTTGCCGACCGGCTTGGTATCGGGGGCGGTCACGATCGCGATCACGCCCGGCGCGGCGCGGGCCAGGCTGGTGTCCATCGCGGCGATCCGCCCCTTGGCGATGGCCGATCCGACGACGAAGCCATAGGCCTGGTTGGCGATGACATCATGGCGTTCGGCGGCATAGGGCGCCTGGCCGGTGGTCTTGAGCGGGCCGTCGATCCGGGGCGTCGACTTGCCGACGATCTTGGCCTGATCGAACAGATTGGCCTTGGCGGGGGCATCGAATTTCATGGGATCAACTCCTCGCCTGGGCCATGAGCGACGCCAGCGTCCGCTCGGCCAGTTTCAGCTTGAACCTGTTGTCCTCGGTCGGACGGGCATCGGCAAAGACCTTCTCCGTCACCGCGCGCGCGCCGCCTGGAAAGGCGCTTTCGGCCGCTTCCACCCGCCAGGGCCGATGGGCGACGCCGCCAAATGCCACGCGTCCGCTACCGTCCTTCTGGATGACGGTGGCGACCGAAACCAGCGCGAAGGCATAGGAGGCCCGGTCGCGCACCTTGTAATAGAGCTGGGTGCCGCCGATCGGCTTTGGCAGGGTGACGGCGGTGATCAGTTCGCCAGCCTCCAGCACATTGTCGCGCTGCGGCTCATTGCCGGGCAGGCGATGGAAATCCGCAAAATCGATTGCGCGCTTTGCGCCATCGGCCTTCACCGTCTCGACCTTCGCATCGAGCAGGCGCAGCGCCACGCCCATGTCGCCGGGATAGGTGGCGATGCACTGGTCCGACGAGCCGATGACGGCCAGCTGCCGGGAAAAGCCGCCGATCGCCGCGCAGCCGGTGCCGGGCCGACGCTTGTTGCAGGGCATGTTGGTGTCGTAGAAATAGGGGCAGCGGGTTCGCTGCAGCAGGTTCCCCGCCGTCGTCGCCTTGTTGCGCAACTGGCCGCTGGCGCCGGCGACGATCGCACGGGCAAGGACGCCATAGTCGCGGCGGACCGCCATGTCCGACGCCAGCGCCGTGTTGGTGACGAGCGCGCCGATCCGCAGCCCGCCCTCCGCCGTCTTCTCGATCTGGTCAAGCTTCAGATCCTGGACATCGACCAGATGGGTCGGCGTCTCGATCTCCAGCTTCATCAGGTCGAGCAAATTGGTGCCGCCAGCCAGATATTTGGCGCCAGGCCGGCCGGCCACGGCGGCGGCGGCCTGCTCGGGCGTCTTCGCCCGTTCATAGGTAAAGCTCTTCATGCCTTTGCTCCCGCGACCTGCGCCATGGCCTCGGCAATGTTGGAATAGGCGCCGCAACGGCAGAGATTGCCGCTCATCCGCTCGCGCATCTCGATATTGGAATAGTCCGGGGCGCGGGTGATGTCCGCCTGGACATGGCTCGGCACGCCCTGCTCGATTTCCTTGAGCACGGCAACGGCAGAGCAGATCTGCCCCGGCGTGCAATAGCCGCACTGATAGCCGTCATGGGCGATGAAAGCGGCCTGCATCGGATGCAGGTTGTCGGGCATGCCCAGCCCTTCGATCGTGGTGATCTCGTCGCCCTGATGCTGCAGCGCCAGGCTGAGGCAGCTGTTGATGCGGGTGCCGTTGACCATCACGGTGCAGGCGCCGCACTGGCCATGATCGCAGCCCTTCTTGGTGCCGGTCAGCTTGAGATGTTCGCGCAGCGCGTCGAGCAATGTCGTGCGGGTGTCGAGCTTCAACTGCTGCCGCTCGCCATTCACGATGAAATCGACCGCCATCATCGGCGGCGGCGCAGCGGGAGACGGCTGTGCCTGCACTGGTGCTGGAATGACGGCAACCGTCGCGGAGGCGGCACCGCCCGCCAATATGCCACGTCGCGACACGCCCATATCCGGAAAATCGGCCATGAAAATCTCCCCTGCAGACGCTGGTTGCGCGCTCTATCGAAGAAAAAACTGGCGGCCATCTTCCGGCCTGCCATCTACCCAGATGGAGGATAACACAGGAGAGGCCGTTCAGGTTCATGCGATGATCGGCATGATGTCATGATCGGGAATCATGAATGCTGTGGCGGCCGACGCTGATCGCCAAATAAATACCGCGGGGCCTTCCACACGCGACCTTCCACGCAAACCAGCATGGCGCTGCAACGACCGTTCCACGCGGCCCGTAGCTGTGCCATGGTGGTCGATCCTGTATAGAGGCCCCATGACCGACATCGACCAATTTATCGCCGGACTGCCCAAGGCAGAGTTGCACCTCCATATCGAAGGGACGCTGGAGCCCGAACTGATGTTCGCGCTGGCCCGGCGTAACGACGTGACGCTGCCTTACGGCTCGATCGACGAGATCCGCCAGGCCTATGATTTCGGCAATCTCCAGGATTTCCTCGACATCTATTATGCCGGCACCAATGTGCTGCGCACGCCGCAGGATTTCCACGATCTCGCGGCCGCCTATTTCGATCGCGCAGCGCAGGACAATATCGTCCATGCCGAAATCATGTTCGATCCGCAGGCGCACACATCGCGCGGCGTGCCCTTCGCCCATGTGATCGAGGGGCTGCTGTCAGCCATGCGGGACGCGGAAGAACGCCATGGCATCACCAGCGACCTGATCCTGAGCTTCCTGCGCCATCTGAGCGAGGAAGAGGCCTTTGACACACTGCACGCCGCGACCCCCTGGCTGTCGCAGATCAAGGCCGTGGGGCTGGACTCGTCGGAAGTCGGCCACCCGCCCGAGAAATTCGCCCGCGTCTTCGCCGCTGCAGCCGATGCCGGCCTCAAGCTGTGCGCCCACGCCGGCGAGGAAGGCCCGCCCGCCTATGTCTGGGAAGCGCTCGACCTGCTCAAGGTCGACCGGATCGACCATGGCAATCGCGCGCTGGAGGAGGATGCCCTGGTCGAGCGACTGGTGGACGAGCAGATGGTGCTGACCGTCTGCCCGCTCTCCAACCTCAAATTATGCGTGATCGACGACATCGCCAGCCATCCGCTCGACCGGATGCTGGACATGGGCCTGCGCGCGACGGTCAATTCCGACGATCCGGCCTATTTCGGCGGCTATCTCAACGACAATTATCGCGCCGTCACCGCCGCACGCGACCTGACCCGCGAACAAATTGCCCTGCTGGCGCGCAACAGCATCATCGGCTCCTTCCTGCCGCAGCAGGCCAAGGACGCCCATCTGGCGACCATCGACGCCTATCTCGAACAGGCGCATTGACGCCCTGATTTACCGGCCCCTCCCCCGATGATATAGCCTGTCTCACAGGATGGCGGGCTTTTGGGGAAGGGCCGGACGCATGGCTGACTGGATAAGGGCGGCGACCGCGCTGGGCATCGGCCTGTCGCTCGCCTCCGTATCGATCGAACCTGCCTTCTCGCCCGCGACGCTTGCCGCGCTCGATCCTGTCCGCCTCGCCCGCAGCCTGTGCAGCGGCCCAGGGGTCGGCTCCGCCCTCGCCCGCGAATTGCTGATCGCGGCGGCCGCCGCCCAGCCGATCGCTCAAGCCCCGCCGATCCCGCTGTTCGATGATCTCACCCATTCACGCTTTCCACTGACCAGCACCAATCCGCAGGCGCGCCGCTATTTCAGCCAGGGTCTGCTGCTCATGTACGGCTTCAACCATGCCGGCGCGGTCCGCTCCTTCCGTGCGGCACAGCGGCTCGATCCGGCCTGCGCGCTCTGCTGGTGGGGCGAGGCGGTGGCGCTCGGCCCCAATATCAACGCACCGATGGATGCCGGCGACCGGGGCGCGGCTCTTGCCGCGATGGACCGGGCGATGACGCTGCGCGATCGGGCCTCACCGATGGAGCGCGGCCTGATCGCGGCCGCGGCGCTGCGCTATGCCCCTGATCCCGATGCCGATCGCGCGGCGCTCGACGGCGCCTATGCCGATGCGATGCTGGCGCTCGCGGCGCGCTTCCCGGCCGATGACGATGTCGCCCTGCTGGCGGCCGAAGCGGCGATGGACACCAGCCCGTGGAATTATTGGGAGGCCGACCGCAAGACCCCGATCGGGCGCGCCGGCGCCGCCATCCGCCTGGTCGAAACGGTGCAGGCGCGCAATCCCGCCCATGTCCAGGCGGCGCATCTGATGATCCACCTGCTCGAAGCGAGCGATGCAAAACGCGCCGAAGCTGCCGCCGACCGCCTCTCCGCCGATGGCGTGCCCAGCGCCGCCCATCTCGTCCATATGCCGAGCCACATCTATCAGGTCGTCGGCCGCTATCGTGACTCGATCCGCGTCAACATCGCCGCCGCCCGCGCCGACGAAGTCTTCATTCGCGCCACCGACGACCACAGCCTGGTGCGCTACGGCTATTATCCGCACAATGTCCATTTCATCGTCGCCTCCGCGCAAATGGCAGGCGACATGGATGGCGCGATGCGGGAGGCGCGCCGCCTGCGCGTCATTCTCGATCCCGCAACCTCCGCCGCCATCGCCTGGATCCAGGCGATCGACGCCGCCCCCTATCTGGCCATGGCGCAGTTCGCCGCGCCTGCCGACATCCTCGCCCTGCCCGCGCCCGATCCGCGCCTGCCCTATGCCATCGCCATGCGCCATTATGCCCGCGCCGTCGCCCGTGCCCAGCAGCGCGACCAGCGCGGCTTCGATGCGGAGGTCGCGGCAATGAGCGCGCTCGCCCGCTCCGATGCACTGGCCCCGATGATTGCGCAGGGCGTCCCAGCCCCGGACCTGATCGCGCTCGCCACCGCGGTCGCGCGCGGCCGTCTCGCCACCGCCCAGCGCCGCTATGCGCAGGCCGCCGACCATTATCGCGCCGCGATCGCGCTGGAGCGCAGGATACCCTATCAGGAACCGGCCTACTGGTATTATCCGGTGCATCAGTCGCTCGGCGCCGCCCTCTTCCTCGCCGGCCGCCACGACGATGCCAGCGCCGCTTTCCGCCAGGCACTGATCCAGGCCCCCAATAATGGCTGGGCGCTCTACGGCCTTGCCCGCGCGGAGGCAGCCCAGGGGCACAAGGCAGAGGCCGCCGCCGCCCGCAAGGCCCTGACCAGCGCCTGGTCCGGCGATCCCGACTGGCTGCGGATGAACCGGCTCTGAGGGGCGATCCGCTTGTTGATCGGGAAAATGGACAAATAGCCCGGAAAATACTGGCCATCGCCCATTTTGCTGGTAGGGAGGGCGCGTCCAGCCCACCGGGATCGATATTTCGCGCCATGGCATCCGCGCCGCCCCCTTTCCGCGTCCTGCGTCAATCGCGCCCCGGCGCGCAACGTCCATCATGAGCCGCCCCGGCCAGCGCTGGAGCCGCCGCCGCGCCCGCGCGCTGCTGCGCCATAGCGGGCCGACATCCTTGCTGTTTCGCCGTCGCCTCGCCCTGATCGGCGGCGCCGTGCTGGTGGGCCTCGCCGCGCTCGCCTTCGCCTGGGCCGCGGACGAAGCGACCGAGGCTTTCCATCGCCTCGCCACCGCCAATCGCTGGCTGCCGCTGCTGCTGACCCCGCTCGGCTTTGCCGCCCTCGCCTGGATCACCCGCAGCGTCGCGCCCTTTGCCGGCGGATCAGGCATTCCGCAGGTGATCGCCGCCACCCAATTGCCGGAAAAGGTCGGCCGCTGCCTGGTTGACCTGCGCATGGCCCTGCTGAAGGTCGTGCTGACCATATCCGGCCTGCTGGTCGGCGCATCGGTCGGCCGCGAAGGCCCCACCGTCCAGATTTCCGCCGCCATTCTTGCCCGCGTTCACGCCCTGCTGAACGTGCCCCTGCGCGCGTCCGTCATGGTCGCGGGCGGCGCGGCCGGCGTTGCCGCCGCCTTCAACACGCCGCTCGCCGGTATTGCCTTCGCGATCGAGGAACTGGCTTCCGCCTATGAGCAGCGCATGACCTTGCTGGTCATCACGGCGGTCATCATCTCGGGCATGGTCAGCCTCGGCGTCGCTGGCGACTATGTCTATTTCGGCGCGGTCGCCGCCCATCTGCCGCTGCAGTCGGCAGTGCCGATCGCGCTGCTGGCCGGGTTGCTGGGCGGCATGTCCGGCGGCCTGTTCGCGCGGCTGGCGCTCGATGCCGCCACCGCGCGCAATCGCATGACCGACTGGATGCGGGCCCATCCAGTGCTGTTCGCCGGCGGCTGCGGCCTGCTGGTGGCGGCGATCGGCGTGGCCACCGGCCTCACTTGGGGCACCAGCTATGCCCCGGCCCGCACCATGATCGCGGGCGGCGACCAGCCGCTCTGGTTCGCCCCTGCCAAATTCCTCAGCACCCTCGCCACCAGCGTCTCGGGCATTCCCGGCGGCATCTTCGCCCCCTCGCTCGCCACCGGCGCCGGCTTCGGCAATCTGCTGCGCTGGATTTTCCCCGGCGAACCGGCGAGCGCCGTCGTGCTGCTGGGCATGGTCGCCTATTTCACCGGCGTGGTGCGCGCGCCATTGACCGCCGTCATCATCATTTCGGAAACCACCGGCAGCCGCGGCTTCATGTTGCCGCTGCTGGGCGCCGCACTGGTCGCCGACGCATCGGCGCAGATATTCTGTCGCGAGCGCCTCTATCACGGCCTGTCCCGCAACTTCCTGGAGCGGGCCAAGGCCGCCGAAGCGAACCGCTGACATGGCGGCGCTCGGCTGCCTACTCCTGATGATATTGCCGATTATCGGCTTTCTCGCCGGCCAGCTGCTCGCCGGCATGGACGGCGCCTGGATCGGCGCCGCCATCGGCCTCACCGGCGCGATCGGCTTTTCGGCGGTGACCTTCTACGCCCTGCTCCAGGCCGGCCGCCGCCGCTAACTCAGCCCTCGGCGCGCAGCTTGTCCGCCAGTTGCTGGATTTCATCGGGATTGAGCAGCCAAGTCCGGGTCTTCTGCCCCTCGCGATGCACCGGCTGGGTCAGCAGCACCCGCGCCTGTTCCTTGGCGAAGGGCTTGAACAGGCCATAATGGATGACGCAATCGCGCACCGTCGCGATCAGCGGTGCCTTGCCATCCAGGTCGATCATGGTGGCGGGCTGGTCCCAGGGGATGGTCGAGATAATCATGCATATCCCATCACCACCCACCGCGCGCGAAATCAAGGGAAAGCTTTCGCCGCCATGCCCCCGGAATCGCCCCGCCCCTTACAGCGCCCGCATCCAGAATTGCATCGGGTGGCTGACCTTTTCGCTGCCGCCAATTTCCTTCCAGCTCATGTCGCACAGCGCGCCCTTGATCGGCGCATAGCCGCGCTTGCGCCAGAAGGGGGCAAGGTCGCGGGCGCCGGCCGGGCGGCGCGGATCGTCCTCGCCGCGCACCACGCCACAGAAGATCGCATATTCGGCGCCAGCCTCCCGCGCCGCCGCCTCCCGCGCGTCGAAGAAGAGATGGCCGATGCCGCGACCATGATAGGCCGGCAGCAGCACGGACTCGCCGAAATAGAAGCTGCGCGCGACATCGACGCCCGCCGCCGCCAGCGGCGCGACCAGGCTGTCGGGCTGGCCGGCCAGCGGCGAGGCGGTGGCGATGCCGACCGGCTCCTCGCCGATCCGCGCCCGCACCAAAGTCGCCTTGTCGCTCGCCAGAAATTCGCGCAGATACGCCTCCTCATGCGCGGCATCGCCCTCATAGAGATAGGGCCACTCACGGAAGATGCGGATGCGCAGCGTCGCCAGCGCCTCAAGTCCCTGCGCATCGCTGGTCACGCGGTCGACGATGATCGACGGCTCGGTCATTCTGCAATCTCCTGATCTTCGATTTGCGGCGCGGCCGGCGCATCGTCGCGCGCGGCATCGCTGGCCATCTGCGCGATCACGTCCGATCCCGCGCCATTCTGGATGATGTGGAAGGGCACATGCTGTTCGGGCCAGTGGCGGAAGGGCAGCACCGTGCCGTCGGCGCGCAGCGCGTCGACCATGGCAAGGTCGATGTCCGCCACCACCCAGGCCGGGCCGTTCGCCTGCCCCAACGCGATCACGCCATCGTCGGGCATCGCGCCATCGGGCGGACCAAAGGCGCCGGCGGCGCCGAAATTCTCGTCCATGCAGGGCAGCCAGGGCGCCATGCCGACGCTGGGCGACTGGACGACGAAGCATTGATTTTCCATCGCCCGCGCCTGCGCGCCGATCCGCACCCGCCAATAGCCCTGCATCGTGTCGGTGGCCGATGGCGTCAGGATCAGCTTGGCGCCGGCCTCCGCCTGCGCCCGCGCGATCATCGGAAATTCGACATCATAGCAGATCGATATGCCGACCGGCCCGATCGGCGTGTGGATGAGGTTGATGCTGTCGCCGCCGCTGATGCCCCAGCGCTCGCGCTCGAACCGGGTCATCATGATCTTGTCCTGATGGCCGGTGGTGCCGTCGGGACAGAACAGCCGCGCGCGATTGACGATCCGCCCGTCGCTTTCCCGCACCGGCCGGCTACCCGCCAGGATCATGATGTCGAGCCGCGCCGCAAGCTCGGCATGGAGGCGGTCATGGGCTTCGCCAAACTGCATAACCAGGTCGAGCGAGGCGGTCAGGTCCGCCGCTCGCTCCGGATCGATCCCGGCCAGCTCCATCGCCGCATATTCGGGGAAGATCGCCAGCGTCGCGCCCAGCACGGCGGCCTCCTCCACCCAGCGGGTCAGCTTTTCCTGCCAGGCGGCAAAGCTCTGCATCTGCTCGATCGGATATTGGGCGGCGGCAACGCGAATGTGGGTCAAGGATACCTCGGGATGGAACGGCAATGGGGCGGGTGCAGGCTTAGACCCGATCGACCTGCGCGATCCAGTCGGCCAGATTATAATGGTTGGAAATGCGCGTTATCTGGCCCTCGCCGATATCAAAGAAGGCGCCGACGCGCAGATGATAGGTCTGGCCGACGGCCGGCGGCAGGCCTTCGTCGGTCATCAGATAGCGGCCATCCAGCATGAACTCGGCCGCCGCCCGCGTCCCTTCCGCGTTCGCGAGCACGATCGGATCGATCACCGTCTCGGCATAGCAAATGTTCATATGGGCCAGGAAATCGGCGAAGGCTGCCTTGCCGATACGGGCCGCGCCCTGGCTCGGCTCATGCCGCACATCGTCGGCCAGCAGCGCCAGCATCCCCTCGGCATCCTGCCGGTTGAAGGCGTCATAATAGGCATGGACCAGGGCCAGGGTCGCTTCGGACACAGATTTCTCCTCGGACTGGGAAAACGGGCGGGGTCAGCCGACCAGCCGCATGGCCGATCGGCGATGGCGGGTGCGATAGCCGTCCGACTTCGCCTCCATCCGCGCCAGATTATGGACGGTCAGCCCGGCAATGCCGCTGATCGCGTCGACCTGATCGGCGCCCAGCGTGAAGTCGTCGCCCAGGAAGACGCGGGCCGCCTTGCCATCGCCGATCGGCGCCCGCACGAACACCTCGCACCGCCCGCCCCGGCTGCCGGACAGGATCGCGGCCAGCTTGGCGACGGCCTCGACCATCTCGATGTCCAGCACCAGCTCCATGCGCGACACGTTGGCGATCTCGCGGAACGGCTCCATCCGGCGCACGGTGACGCGCGGCGTTTCCTCGCCCGGCAGGCGATCCAGCTCGACATGCAGCAGCGCGCAATCGCCCTCGCGCGCCAGTTCCTCGATCTGCTTGCAGGCATCCTCGTCGAAACAGCTCGCCTGGAACTGGCCGCTCTGGTCGGAGAAGGTGGCGTTGGCATAGCGCGCACCCCGCCGCGTCTCGCGCCAGCGAACATCCTCGACCATCGCCGCCATGATGCCCATCACCCGTCCTTCGGCATTGGGCATGCCCATTGGCTGGGAACAGATTTCGCCATAGCTTTTCGCGCCGCGCGCATCGGCCAGATGGCGGAAGCGGTCGACCGGATGGGCCGAGAAATAGAAGCCGAACGCCTCCTTTTCCTGCGCCATCCGGTCCGACACGGTCCAGGCCTGATGCGGCGGGATGCGGACGTCGGCATGGGCCGTCTCGACATCGCCGAACAGGCCGCCCTGCCCGCTCTCGCGCGCCTGCGCCGCGCTTGCCGCGACGCTCAACAGGGTTTCGGCCGCCGCATGCACCCCGGCCCGATCGGCATGGATGGTGTCGAACGCACCGGCCGCGGCCAGGCTTTCGAGCTGGCGCCGGTTGAGCAGGCGCGGCTCGATCCGGTCGGCCAGATCATCCAGATGCTTGAACGGACCATTGGCTTCGCGCTCGGCAACCAGCTGCTCCATCGCCTTCTCGCCCACGCCCTTGAGGCCGCCCAGCGCATAGCGCACGGCAAAGCCCAGGCGCGGGTCATCCCCCTCGAACGGCACCGCCTCGACGGTGAAGTCGGCCTCGCTCTGGTTGAGGTCTGGCGGCAGGCAGGTCATGCCCATGCGCCGCATGTCGTCGACGAAGACGGTCAGCTTTTCGGTCAGATGGATATCGAAGGCCATCGACCCGGCATAGAATTCCGCCGGATAATGGGCCTTCAGCCAGGCGGTCTGATAGGCGAGCAGCGCGTAGGCGGCGGCGTGCGACTTGTTGAAGCCATAGCCGGCGAACTTGTCGATCAAGTCGAACAGCTCGTTCGCCTTGGCCGGCTTGATGTCGCTCTTGGCACAGCCCTCGACGAAGCGCGATCGCTGCGCGTCCATCTCCGCCTTCACCTTCTTGCCCATGGCGCGGCGCAGAAGGTCGGCGTCGCCAAGCGAGTAGCCGGCCAGGATCTGCGCGGCCTGCATCACCTGCTCCTGATAGACGAAGATGCCATAGGTTTCTTCGAGGATCGGCTTCAGCAGGATGTGCGGATATTCAATCTCTTCCTGGCCGTTCTTGCGGCGCCCGAACATCGGGATATTGTCCATCGGGCCGGGACGATAGAGCGACACCAGCGCGATGATGTCGCCGAAATTGGTCGGGCGCACGGCGGCCAGCGTCTTGCGCATGCCTTCGGATTCCAGCTGGAACACGCCGACCGTGTCGCCGCGCTGGAGCAGTTCATAGACCTTGGCATCGTCCCAGGCGAGCGTGTCGAGATCGACCGTGACGCCGCGCCCCTTGAGCAGTTGCACTGCCTTCTGCAGCACAGACAGCGTCTTGAGGCCGAGAAAGTCGAACTTCACCAGGCCCGCACCCTCGACGAACTTCATGTCGAACTGGGTCACCGGCATGTCGGATCGCGGATCGCGATAGAGCGGAACCAACTGGCTCAGCGGCCGGTCGCCGATCACCACGCCGGCCGCGTGGGTGGAGCTGTGGCGCGGAAAGCCCTCCAGCTTCATCGCATAGTCGATCAGGCGCTTGACCTGATTGTCATTGTCATATTCCGCCTTGAACTCGGCAACGCCGTTCAGCGATCGCTCCAGCGTCCAGGGATCGGTCGGATGGTTGGGCACCAGCTTGGCGAGGCGATCGACCTGGCCATAGCTCATCTGCATCACGCGGCCGGTATCCTTCAGCACGGCGCGGGCCTTGAGCTTACCGAAGGTGATGATCTGGGCGACATGATCGCTGCCATATTTCTGCTGCACGTAGCGGATCACCTCGCCGCGCCGCGTTTCGCAGAAGTCGATATCGAAGTCGGGCATGGAGACGCGTTCCGGGTTCAGGAAGCGCTCGAACAGCAGGCCCAGTTGCAACGGATCGAGATCGGTGATGGTCAGCGCCCAGGCGACCAGCGACCCGGCGCCCGAACCACGGCCCGGCCCCACCGGAATATCATGATCCTTGGCCCATTTGATGAAGTCGGCCACGATCAGGAAGTAGCCGGGGAACCCCATCTGGATGATGATGTCCATTTCGAACTTCAACCGTTCGAAATAGGGTTGGCGCGCCTCGTCCGCGATGATCCCGGCCTTCTCCAGCCGGGCCTCCAGCCCCGCGATCGACTGGTCGCGCAGCATGATGCCCTCGCCCTCGATATCGCCGGCCAGACTCGGCAGGATCGGCTTGCGCTTGGGCGCCATCACCGCGCAGCGCTGGGCCACGACCAGCGTGTTGGCCAGCGCCTCGGGCAGATCCTCGAACAGCCGCTTCATCTCCGCCGCCGGCTTCATCCAGGCGTCGGGCGAGCTGGTGCGACGGTCGGGCGTCTCGACATAGGCGCCATCGGCGATGCACAGCATCACGTCATGCGCCGCGTGGAATTCCGGCTCGGCAAAGCAGGTCGGGTTGGTCGCGACCAGCGGCAGATTGCGGTCATAGGCCAGGTCGAGCAGTTGCGGCTCCGCCTTGCCCTCGACCGGGTCCAGCCGGCGGCAAATCTCGACATAGAGCCGATCGGGGAACAGCGCCTGCAACCGGTCGGCATAGGCCAGCGCAGCGTCGGGCTGATCCTCGGCGAACAGGCGGGCGATCGCCCCCTCCCCGCCGGCGGTCAGCGCGATCACGCCATCGGTCCGCCCCTCCAGCATGTCGAGCGTGACATGCGGCACTTCCTCCAGCGGCCGGTCGAGATGCGCCATCGACACCAGCGCGCAGATATTGTCATAGCCGCCCGCATCCTGCGCATAGAGGGCGATCCAGTCATGCACCGCCGGCGCGTTGGATGGCCGACCCGGCCGCACCACGCCCAGCATGGCGCCGACGATCGGCTGCACGCCCTCGCCCTTGCAGCCGTCGGAAAAGGCCATCGAACCATAAAGGCCGTTGCGGTCGGTGATCGCCGCCGCCGGAAAACCCAGGGCCTTGGCCTGCTTAGCGATCTTCTTGGGGTCGATCGCCCCTTCGAGCATGGTGAAGGACGAAAAGATGCGCAGCGGTACGAAGGCGGAATGAGACATCGCGGCAATCTAACGACGCCCGCGCCCGCGCGCCAGTCCCGCCCGGCGAAAAGCTGTGGACAAGATCACCACTTGTCGCTTGCCAAGGGCTGCGCTTGCTGATCCTATCGCGCCCAAAGAACGGGCCAGAGGATAGGCCAGAGAACAGGGAGAACGGTCATGTCGGACAGCAACCCGGTTTCCACCCCGCCCGGCATCGCCGACCGGGCCAAGGCGATCATCCTGCGCCCCAGGGACGAATGGCCGGTGATCGAGGCCGAACCGGCCAGCATCGGCAGTATCTATACCGGCTATGCCATGATCCTGGCGGCGATCCCGCCGCTCGCGACCCTGATCGGCGGACAGGTCTTTGGCCATGGCCTGTTCGGCATTACCTGGCGCCCGCCGCTGATCGGCGCGATCGGCATGGCCATCGCCCATTATGTCCTGTCGCTGATCGGCCTCGCCGTGCTGGCGATCATCATCAACTTCCTCGCCCCCAGCTTCGGCGGCCAGCGTGACAAGCTGAAGGCGTTCAAGATTTCCGCCTATTCGGCGACCGCTGGCTGGCTGGCCGACATCTTCTCGCTGCTGCCGGGCCTTGGCATGCTCGGCCTGCTCGGACTTTACAGCCTCTACCTCCTCTATCTCGGCCTGCCGCGCCTGATGAAGGTGCCAGAGCAGAAGGCGCTGCCCTACACCATCGTCACCATGGTCGCGGGCGCGCTGCTCTTCATCCTCGCCAGCCTGCTCGCCATGCCGTTCAGCGGCCTGCTGGGTGGCCATACCGACCCGGACGATATCAGCGCCGACATCATGGTGCCGGGCATCGGCAAGATCGACGTCGACAAGATGGACGCCGCCACCAAGCAGATGGAACAGGCCGCCAAGCGGATGGAGGAAGCGACCAAGAACGGCCGCTCCGCCGCGATCGCGCCCGATGTGCTGCAGGCGCTGCTGCCCGAGAAGATCGGCCGCTTCACCCGCACCGAGATTGAGAGCAGCGGCATGTCCGCTGGTGCCCATGCCTCCGCCCGCTATCGTGCCGGCGACGACGAGATCGAGCTGGAGGTGAACGACATCGCGGTGGCCGGCGCCTTTGCCGGGATCGGCGCGGCGCTCAACGTCCAGTCGAACCGCCAGACCGCCAGCGGCTATGAGCGCACACAGACGATCGACGGCCGCATCGTCACCGAGGAATGGGACAAGGACAGCCGCCACGGCAAATATGCGACCACGCTGGCCGACCGCTTCATGGTCGAGGCGGAGGGCACCGTCGCCGATATCGGGGAGCTCAAGGCCGCAGTGAACGCCCTCGATCTCGACCGACTGAGCGCGCTCGCCGCAAAATAGGCAATGTCATGAGGTCGCCCGCGTAACGAATTGCCAAGCTATCGGGCCTAGGTTAGGCGCCATCATGCGTTTATCCACGATCACCAACTGGGCCTATGGGGCCACCGTCCTGCTCACTCTGGCGTCGGGCACGACGATGCTGTTCGCGTCCGGCGCGGAACAGCGCGAGCGCGCCGCGGTCGCCCAGCGCGCCAGTTTCGACCAGTTGACCTCCACCCTGGAGGAGGATGTCTATCGCCTGACCGAACAGGCGCGCGGCTATGTGATTTCGGGCGATCCCAGCCATCTGGTCGTCTATCGCCGCGAGAAGGAAGCGCTGCGTTCCGTCGAGGATCGCATCCAGCATCTGAAGGATGCCGGCGCCAACGAAAATGAGCTGAACGCGCTGCGCCAGGCGATCCAGTGGGCCGACGCCCTGTCCGACGAGCAGGATGTCGCGATCAAGGCGGCGCAGGCGGGCGACGACAAGACCGCCCGCACCATCCTCTTCGGCGACGAATATGGCCGCGAACTGGACCGGGTGGCGGCGCAGGTCGGCCGCTTCCAATATATGCTGGACCATCGCACCGACACGGCGGTGCAGGGCGCGACCGATACCGCGCGCCAGTGGCGGACCATGTCGGAAATCATGCTGGGCGTCACCGCCCTGCTGTTCCTGTGCGTCCTCTATTTCGTGCTGAAGCAGCGCATCCTGCATCCCGTCGTGCGGCTGAGCGATGTCGTCACCCGTCTTGCCGCGCAGGATTTTGCCGCGATCCCGCCCGACTTCCCGCAGGTGGACGAGATTGGCGACATGGCGCAGGCGATCCGTATTTTCCGTGAAAATGGCCTTGAGCGGCAGCGTCTGGAGCAGGAGCGCGATGTCGATCGCACCATGCGCGACCTGCTGTCGCGCATGACCCAGCGCCTGCAGGGCTGCGACAGCACCGCCGATCTGGTCGAGGTGGTACGCCGCTTCACCCCGGAAATCACGCCCGACTTCCCTGGCCGCCTCTATATCCACGACATTCGCCGCAACATGATGCTGCAGGCCTGCGACTGGCTCGATCCCAAACAGTCGCGCAACGATTTCCCGGCCTCGGCCTGCTGGGCGCTGCGACGCGGCCAGGTCCACAAGCCGCGCGGCGGCATGGTCGACATTGCCTGCGAGCATCTGGAAGGCGAAACCGCCGTCCCGACCATCTGCATCCCGCTGGCGGCACAGGGGGAAAGCATCGGCCTGCTCTATTTCGAGCAGACCCGCGAGATGGACGCCGAACATCTCGATCGGGCCGAAAAATATCTGGAGATGCTGGCGGAGAATATCGGCCTAGCGCTCGCCAATCTGCGCCTGCGCGACGCGCTGCGTGAAATGGCGATGGCCGACGCGCTGACCGGCCTGCCCAACCGCCGCCATTTCGACGCCATGTTCGAAGCGCTGGTGGACGAGGCGGAACGCAACCATGCCCCGCTCGCCTGCCTGATGGTCGACATCGACCATTTCAAGCGGTTCAACGACAGCTATGGCCATGACGCCGGCGACGCGGTGCTGCGCGCGGTCGGCGCGGTGCTGGGCGACTCGCTGCGCGAACAAGGCTTTGCCTTCCGCCTGGGCGGCGAGGAATTTGTCCTCCTGATGCCCGGCTTCACGCTGGAGCAGGCGCTCGCCCGGTCCGCCCAGATCCAGCAGCGCATCCGCGACCTGCGGGTCGAGCATCGCGGTCAGGAACTGGGGCCGATCACCGCCTCCTTTGGCCTGGCCGCCTGGCCCGACCATGGCGCCGCCGTCCGACTGGTCACCACCGCCGACGCCGCGCTGCTGCGCGCCAAGGGCGAGGGCCGCGACCAGATCATGGTCGCCACCGCACGCGAGGGGCTGTTACCGGGCTGACGCCTCTTCCAGCCGCCCTTCGTGCAGGCGGACCACCCGGTCCATCTTTTCCGCCAGCCGCTCATTATGGGTGGCGACCAAAGCTGCCGATCCTTCGCCCCGCACCAGGCGCAGGAATTCGGCCAGCACCACGTCGGCAGTGCGCTCGTCCAGATTGCCGGTCGGCTCGTCCGCCAGCACCAGCGCCGGGCGATTGGCCAGCGCGCGGGCGACCGCGACGCGCTGCTGCTCGCCGCCCGACAACTGGCTCGGCCGATGGTCGAGCCGATGGCCCAGCCCCAGCGCCGTCAGCAGCGATTCCGCGCGGCCCCGCGCCGCGTCCATGGTCGCGTCCTTGATCACCTGCGGCAGCACGACATTCTCGGTCGCGTTGAAATCGGGCAACAGGTGGTGAAACTGATAGACGAAGCCCAGCGCATCGCGGCGCAGGCGGGTGCGCCCGTCATTGTCCAGCTTGGCCGCTTCCTCGCCGGCGATGCGGATCGATCCGTCGAACCCGCCTTCCAGCAGGCCGACCGCCTGCAGCAGCGTCGACTTGCCCGAGCCCGAAGGCCCGAGCAACGCGACGATCTCGCCCGGCCCAACCGTCAGGTCGACGCCGCGCAGCACGTCGATCGTGACGCCGCCCTGGGTGAAGCTGCGGGACAGGCCGCTGACCTTGAGGACATCATTCATAGCGCAGCACCTGGACAGGATCGGTATTGGCAGCCTTGAAGGCCGGATAGAGGGTGGCGAGGAAGCTGAAGACCAGCGCCATCAGACAGATGATCACGATCTCAACCGGATCGGGCTTGGACGGCAATTCGGTCAGGAAGCGGATCGAGGGATCCCACAGATTCTGCCCGGTCACGAACTGGATCACATTCACCACGCTCTGGCGGAAGAAGAGGAAGGTGAAGCCCAGCACCATGCCGGCGACCATGCCCAGCGTGCCGATGGTCACACCCACCGTCATGAAGATCTTCACCAGCCCGCTCCGGCTCGCCCCCATGGTCCGCAGGATCGCGATGTCGCGGGTCTTGGCGCGCACCAGCATGATCAGCGAAGACAGGATGTTGAACACCGCGACCAGCACGATGATCGACAGCACGACGAACATCGCCACCCGCTCGACCGCCAGCGCCTCGAACAGGCTGGCATTCATCTGGCGCCAGTCCTGCACCACGGCGCGGCCCGCGACCTTGGCCGCCAGCGGCTCCAGGATCGACCCGACCCTGTCGGCATTGACCGTTTCGACCTCGATCATGCTGACGACATCGCCCAGCAGCAGCAGCGTCTGCGCATCCTCGATGGGCATGACCACGAAGGCCTTGTCATAATCATAGACGCCGACCTCGAAGATCGCCGCCACCTGATAGGAAATCTGGCGGGGAACGGTGCCGAACGGCGTCGACCGGCCCGCCGGGTTCATGATGCTGATATGGTCGCCGACCTGGATACCCAGATTTTCCGCCAGGCGCACGCCGATGCCGACCTTCTCGCTATTGGCGGTCAGCGCGTTGAGATCGCCGGCGACGATCTTGCCCTTGAGCGTCGTGTTGCTGCGAATGTCGGGCACGGTCATGCCGCGCACCAGCACGCCTTCCACCCGCCCCTGATAGCTGCCGAGCAGGGGCTGCTCGATCAGCGGTGTCGCGCTGGTGACGCCCGGCGTCGCCTTCGCTTCCTTCAGCACATCGCGCCAGTCGGGCAGGCGCCCGCCATAGCCCTGCACCACGGCATGGCCGTTGAGGCCGACAATCTTGTCGAACAGCTCCGCGCGGAACCCGTTCATGACGCTCATGACGATGATGAGCGCGGCGACTCCGAGCATGACCGCGGCCAGGCTGATGCCGGCGACGAGGAAGATGAAGCCTTCCCCCTTGCCCGGCAGCAAATAGCGCTTGGCGATCATGCGTTCGTAGCGGGATAGAATCATAGTGGCGCGAATGGCCCTTCTGGTAGTGATGCGGCCGGTCTAGCAGGCTGAGCCTTAACGGCAAGGATTGCGGAATTGTTGCACGCGGGACACAGGCCGATACAGAAAATCACAGAGCCCGGATTTTGCCCGTGACAGCAGGCTGCGCCAGTCATAGCAAGGCTCCCGAGGCACAGGCAAAAGGCCGTGGTTCAGGGATACTGCTTCCCACTTCAAGCTTAGGGGGCTGAGAAGTCGGTAGAGGCAGGCCAAGGGGGAGACGAGCAATCGTCCATTAAGTGCCCGGATCGCGAAAGCGGCCCGGGCACTTTTTTGTTCGGCGACTCTTGGGCACTTTTCCCGCTTAACTTCGCACATTTCCCGCACATCTTGGCATTTTCGGATTCAAGACGGAAATTTTGTTACGCTTCCGACCATTTTCCGTGCCCTCTTCTCGCCAGTCTATCGCCTGCGGGCACTGTAGGACAGGCGGCGCGATGCTTCGCCCTGCCCCCTCTTGAACAACGCAAAGAGCCAACCATATCAATCCCGTCCGGCCGCCACATGGGGCCGGGCGCAAGCATAGGCCGGACGCCGAAGACCGGGTCCGGCAGGATCATTTTGCTCTGTTGGAGATTATGAGCATGCGTGGTTTCGACCTTACCCCCTATCGCCGCTCGACCGTCGGCTTCGATCGTCTGTTCGACCTGATCGAGAATAATGCCCGTCTGGCGCAGGGCGACAATTACCCGCCCTTCAACATCGAACGCCTGGCCGAGGACCGCTATCGCGTGACCCTGGCCGTCGCCGGCTTCCGTCCCGAGGAAATCGACATCACCGCCCAGCAGAACCTGCTCCAGGTGATCGGCCGCAAGGATGAGACCAACGCCGACCGTTCCAAGTTCCTGCATGTCGGCATCGCCAATCGCAGCTTCGAACGCCGCTTCGAACTGGCCGATTTCGTCCGCGTCGAAAAGGCGGACCTGGCCGACGGCCTGCTGGTGATCGAACTGGTGCGCGAAGTGCCCGAAGCGATGAAGCCCAAGAAGATCGCCGTGAATGGCGGCCATCTGGTCGACATCAACAAGGATCGCGACGCCGCCTGATCCGGCCATCCGAAACAAGCACAGGGCGCGACCGCAAGGTTGCGCCCTTCTTGCTGCCCGCTGGTCAGCGAACCTGTTGCGGTGGCGGCATCGGTATCGCACTGATCGCGACATTGCCGAACATCACCAGCCCCGCGACGATCATCAGCACCCCGCGCTTGCGGTCGCCGCGCTTCACGATCGCGTAAATTCCCCCACCGGTCAGCAGGATACCCGCCAGCATCAATATCGAAAGGATCATCCCCGCCATGGGCCAGTCCATAGGCGCCTAGCTGGACTGTGGCAATTGGCGGCCCATGCCCCTATGAGGCGCGCAGAAACGAATCACCCCAAGCCGCAGGGGAACGCACCCATGAAAATCGCCATCGCTTCCGATCATGCCGCCGTCGACCTGAAGGCCGAACTTGCGCAGTGGTTGCGCGACGAGGGCCATGAGGTCGCCGACCTCGGCCCGGCCACCGCCGACCGCGTCGATTATCCCGATTTTGGTTACAAGCTCGCGACCGCCGTCGCATCGGGCGAAGCGGAACGCGGCATCGCGCTTTGCGGTTCGGGCATCGGCATCTCGATCGCCGTCAATCGCAACCCGGCCTGCCGCTGCGCCCTGGTCGGCGAACCGCTGTCGGCTGCGCTGTCGCGCGAGCATAATGACGCCAATGTCCTGGCCATGGGTGCGCGCCTGACCGGCGTCGACATGGCCAAGGCCTGCGTCACCGCCTTCCTCACCACCGAGTTCGGCGGTGGCCGCCATGCCGGCCGCGTCGAGAAACTGTCCCAGCCCGCGCTCTGAAAGGACTTGAGATGAGCACCGAAACCCTCACCCAGCCCAACCTGCCCGACATTCGTTCGGAAGGCTATTTCACCGCAGGCCTGGCCGCTGCCGATCCGGCCGTGTTCGCCGGCGTCGCCCAGGAACTGAAGCGCGAGCAGACCCAGATCGAGCTGATCGCGTCGGAAAATATCGTGTCGCAGGCCGTGCTCGAAGCGCAGGGCAGCGTCTTCACCAACAAATATGCCGAAGGCTATCCGGGCAAGCGCTATTATCAGGGCTGCGCCCCGTCGGACGTGGTGGAACAGCTCGCCATCGACCGCGCGAAGCAGCTGTTCGGCTGCCAGTTCGCCAACGTCCAGCCCCATTCGGGCGCGCAGGCCAATGGCGGCGTGATGCTGGCGCTGGTCAAGCCCGGCGAAACCATCATGGGCCTGTCGCTCGACGCCGGTGGTCACCTGACCCACGGTTCCAAGCCCAGCATGTCGGGCAAGTGGTTCAACGCCGTGCAATATGGCGTGCGCGAAGACACCCATCTGATCGACTATGACGCGGTTGAGGCCCAGGCGATCGAATGCCAGCCCAAGCTGATCATCGCCGGCGGCAGCGCCTATCCGCGCCAGATCGACTTCGCCCGCTTCCGCGCAATCGCGGACAAGGTCGGCGCGCTGTTCATGGTCGACATGGCCCACTTCGCCGGCCTGGTCGCCGGTGGCGCCCACCCCTCGCCCTTCGGCCATGCCCATGTCGTGACCACCACCACGCACAAGACGCTGCGTGGCCCGCGTGGCGGCATGATCATGACCGATGACGAGGCGATCGCGAAGAAGATCAATTCGGCGATCTTCCCCGGCCTTCAGGGCGGCCCGCTGATGCACGTGATCGCCGCCAAGGCTGTCGCTTTCGGCGAAGCGCTGCAGCCCGAATTCAAGACCTATGCCCAGGCGATCGTCACCAACGCGAAGGCACTGGCCGGCAAGCTGGAGCAGCGCGGTCTGGCCGTGGTCTCGGGCGGCACCGACACCCACCTCGCCCTTATCGACCTGCGCCCCTATGGCATTTCGGGCAAGGATGCGGACGAGGCGCTGGAACGCAGCTTCATCACCTGCAACAAGAATGGCGTGCCGGGCGATCCGCTGCCGCCGACCAAGACCAGCGGCATCCGCGTCGGTTCGCCGGCCGGCACCACCCGCGGCTTCGGCGTCGCCGAGTTCGAAGATATCGGTGACATGATCGCCGACGTTCTGGAAGGCTTGCGCGACAGCCAGGCTTCTGGGGGCGAACATGGCGATGCCGCCGTCGAAGCCAGCGTCCGCGAGCGTGTCGCCGCGCTCTGCGCCCGCTTCCCCATCTATCAGGGGTAAGCCCGCTTGCGCTGCCCTTTCTGCGCCCATGAGGACAGCCAGGTGAAGGACAGCCGGCCGACGGAGGATGGCAATGCCATTCGCCGTCGCCGGCAGTGCGAAGCCTGCGGCGCGCGCTTCACCACCTTCGAGCGCATCCAGCTGCGCGACATCTGGGTGGTGAAGAGCGAAGGCCGCAAGGAAGCGTTCGAGCGCGACAAGCTGGCCCGCTCCATCGGCATCGCCTGCCGCAAGCGGCCGATCGACCCGAGCCGGATCGAGAAGCTGATTTCGGGCATCCAGCGCCAGCTGGAAACCAGCGGCGAGAGCGAGATCCCGGCGCGATCGATCGGCGAGATGGTGATGGAAGGGCTCAAACGCCTCGACAGCGTCGCCTATATCCGCTTCGCCAGCGTCTACAAGGACTTCACCGACGCCCGCGACTTCGAGGATTTCGCCAGCACGGTGAAGGAGGTCGGGAGTGAGTAAAATCACTCTCGCCCGCAGGGCCAAGGTCCGTTCGGTTCGAGCCTGTCGAGAACCGCGCGCGCAATGAGTTTCTGGGTCTATATCCTGCGCTGCTCCGATGGGAGCTATTATACCGGTCACACCGATGACCTGGAGCGCCAGATAGCCCAGCATCGAAGCGGCACGATTGCCGGCTACACGCACGACCGACGTCCGGTCGAATTGGTTTTCAGCGAGACATTCCCCGATCGGATTGACGCCCTGGAGCGTGAACATCAGATCAAGGACTGGTCCCGCAAGAAGAAGGAAGCCCTGATAAGGGGAGATTGGAAAGCGGTCTCGGATGCTGCGCGTTCTCGACCACGGGCCTCGACTTCGCTCGACCCTGGCTCGAACCGAACGGAAGCGGAGGCGGCTCAGCCCCTACTCAGGACGAACGGAAATATGACTGACACCTCCCCCCTCCCCCCCGTGATCGTCCTGGTCCGCCCGCAACTGGGCGAGAATATCGGCAAGGCGGCGCGCGCGATGCTGAATTTCGGGCTGACCGAGATGCGGCTTGTTTCCCCGCGCGATGGCTGGCCCAATCCCGATGCCGGTCCGGCGGCCGCTGGCGCGGACTTCATCCTGGACAAGGCGCAGGTCTATGAGACGCTGGCCGATGCGGTCGCCGACTGCGCCCATGTCTATGCCACCACCGTGCGCAAGCGCGGCGTCACCAAGCCGGTGGTCACACCCGAGGAAGCCGCGCAGGAAATCCATGCCGCGCAGGGCCGCTGCGCCTATGTGTTCGGGCCGGAACGGTCGGGGCTGGAGACCGAGGATGTGGCGCTCGCCCGCAAGATCCTGACCGTGCCGATCAATCCGGAATTCGGGTCGCTGAACCTCGCCCAGGCGGTGATCCTGTGCGCCTATGAATGGTCCAAGCAAGCCAATCTGGCACAGCCGACCGTGACCGAGCTGGGCGAGCCCGCCCCCCAGGAGGAGCTGGAAGGCATGATCCTGCAGCTGAACACGCTGTTGGAGAAGGTCGGCTATTTCTTCCCGCCCGACCGCGCACCCGCGACCAAGCTGACGCTGCGCAACCTGCTTACCAAGCCGGGCTGGAACCATCTGGAGGTGCGCACGCTCCGCGGCGTGCTGTCGCACCTCAACCGACCGCGCGAGCGTTAACCCCGCGTGCGGTCATACTCGGCCATTTCATAGGCGATCGAGGCTTCGACCAGCTGCTCCCACAGCTCCGCGATCACGTCGCCGGGCGCGCCCAGCCGCTCGGCCTCCGCGCGGGCATTGTCGATCACCTGACGCTTGCGCGCCTCGTCGCGGACGGCGCCACGATCCGGCTTGATCCGGGCGGCGGCGCGCATATGGGCAAAACGCTGGTCAAGCAGGGCGACGAGCTGGCGGTCGAGGGCGTCGACACCGGCGCGCACCTCGGTCATGCTGGTATAGTCTTCGGGCTTCATGGCCGCCGGATTAGGCCGCGCTCCGCCGGCTGTCGAGGCCAGACTCTGCGCTTGACATAATATCCGACCTTCTCCATAGGCGCGCCTTCGCGATTGGCCCCGCATCCCGGTGAAGCGGCGGCCCTGTCCCTGAAATATGGAAACAGGCGATGACCGGGAAGCCTTCGCCCTCCGCAATTTGCGGACCTCGGTTCATCGGATCCGGAGGGCGGATAACGTAGTATGCAGTTGTAAGGAATTAGGTATGTCGAAGCGCTCTAGCGCCAAGTACAAGCTCGACCGTCGCATGGGCGAGAACATCTGGGGTCGCCCGAAGAGCCCGGTCAACAAGCGCGAATATGGCCCCGGTCAGCACGGCCAGCGCCGCAAGGGCAAGATGTCGGACTACGGCATCCAGCTGCGCGCCAAGCAGAAGCTGAAGGGCTATTACGGCGACATCACCGAGAAGCAGTTCAAGAAGAACTATTTCGAAGCCAGCCGCATGAAGGGCGACACCGGCCAGAACCTGATCGGTCTGCTGGAGCGCCGTCTGGACGCCGTCGTGTACCGCGCCAAGTTCGCGCCGACCATCTTCTCGGCGCGCCAGATCGTTTCGCACGGCCACATCTATGTGAACGGCGTGAAGTGCAACATCGCCTCGCGTCTGGTGAAGCCGGGCGACGAAATCACCCTGGGTAAGAAGGCGCAGGAAATGGCGCTGGTTCTCGAAGCGCAGAGCCTGCCCGAGCGTGACATCCCCGACTATGTCGCCCCCGACGGCGCCACCAAGGTCACCTATGTCCGCGTTCCGACGCTGGACGAAGTGCCCTACCCGGTGAAGATGGAACCGAATCTGGTCGTCGAATTCTATTCGCGCTAATCGGTCTTTCCGGACAGAATTTGGAGAAGGGCGGCCCCGCAAGGGACCGCCCTTTTCTTTTGGCCTTTTTCCTTGGCCATTTTCTTTACCTTGTAACAATCTTGCCTTGCCCCCGGTGCGATGGCATCACCCCGCCATCCTATCCAACCAAGGGTTCCTTCCATGCGCAGCTCCGTCGCGGCGATCGCCGCCGTTCTCGCCCTTTCCGCTCCCGCCCTGACGCCCGCCGTCGCGCTCGCCGCCCCCGCCGCCAAGGCCGATACTGCCCCGTCAATCGACACAATGAAGCGGCTGGTGAAGGAGCTGTCGTCCGACGCCTATGAGGGCCGCGCGCCCGGCACCGTGGGCGAGGAAAAGACGCTGGCGCTGCTGACCGCCGAGTTCGAGAGACTGGGCCTCAAGCCCGGCAACAAGGGCAGCTGGTTCCAGGACGTGCCGCTGGTCGAGATCACCGCCAAGAATGTCTCGGCGCTGAGCTTCACCGGTGGCAAGGCGCCCATCACTGCCGCCTATGGCCCGGAAATGGTGATCGGCACCTATCGCACCACCCAGCCTCGGATCGAGGTCAAAGACAGCCCGGTCGTGTTCGTCGGCTATGGCATCAACGCCCCGGAAAAGGGCTGGAACGACTATGCCGGGCTGGACGTGAAGGGCAAGACGGTGCTGATCCTGGTCAATGATCCGGATTATCAGACGCCAGGCCTGACCGGCCCGTTCAACGGCCGCGCTATGACCTATTATGGCCGCTGGACCTACAAGTTCGAGGAAGCCGCGCGTCAGGGCGCCGCCGCCGCGATCATCATCCACGACACCGAACCGGCCGCCTATGGCTGGAACGTCGTCCAGTCGAGTTGGACCGGGTCGCAGCATGTCGCCGACAATCCGGGCGGCAATGCCGACCAGTCGGCCGCGATCGGCTGGATCCAGAAGGACAAGGCGGCCGCCCTGTTCGCCGACGCCGGCCTCAACCTCGATCAGCAGATGGCCGCCGCCAAGCAGAAGGGCTTCAAGGCCGTGCCGCTGGGCGCGATCAAGGCCAATGTCTCGTTCGACAATGACCTGCGCAAGCATGCGTCGAAGAATGTCGTCGCCCTGCTGCCGGGCAAGACCCGCCCCGACGAATATGTGCTCTACAGCGCCCATTGGGATCATCTGGGCCATTGCCAGGCAGCGCCCGACGGCGACGATATCTGCAACGGCGCGGTCGACAATGCCACCGGCACCGCCGCGCTGGTCGCGCTGGCCCAGGCCAATGTGAAGGCCGGCCCGTCCGACCGCAGCCAGGTGTTCCTGGCCGTCACCGGCGAGGAATCGGGCCTGCTGGGTTCGGCCTATTATGGCAACAATCCGGTCTTCCCGTTCAGCAAGACCGTCGGCGGCGTCAACATGGATGCCTTGAGCGTCGCGGGCCTCGCCAAGAATGTCGTCGTCATCGGCAAGGGCAAGTCGCAGCTCGATGCCTATCTCGACCGCGCGCTGGGTGCGCAGGGCCGCGTCGCCACGCTCGAACCGACCCCGGAAAAGGGCTATTATTACCGTTCCGACCATTTCAGCTTCGCCAAGCATGGCCTGCCGATGCTCTATTTCGAGGGCGGCGAGGATCTGGTGAAGGGCGGCACCGCCGCCGGCATGGCCGCGGCCGAGGATTATACCGAGTATCGCTATCACGGCCCCAAGGACGAATATGATCCCAATTGGGACTGGACCGGCGTCGCCGCAGACCTGAAGCTCTATTATGATGTCGGCCGCGCGCTCGCGAATACGACCGACTGGCCCAACTGGGTCGATGGCGACGAATTCCGCGCCATCCGCGACAAGGACCGCGCGGGCAAATAAGCATCGTCAAGGCCGGCGACAGCATGGGGACGCTGTCGCCGGCCTTTCATCTTCGGGGCTATAAGGGGGATCATGACCCAGAAATTCGACCGGCGCATGTTGCCGATCACATCGGCCATGGCGGCGGCCCTGCTCGCCACCGGCTGCTCGCGCAGCCCCGACACCGCCGACCGCGACGTGCGTGTATGCCGCGATGCGCAGGGGCGCCGGGTCGAGGACCGCAATTGCAGCTGGGGCGGCAGCGGTGGCGGCCATGGTTGGTATTATCTGGGCCGGGGCAGCGCGGTCGCGCGCGTGGGCGAACGGGTTAGTGGCGGGTCGATCGCCCCCTCCTATGGCCATAGCTACAGCCCGGCATCCTCGGCCAATGTGACGCGCGGCGGCCTTGGCCTGTCGGGGCGCAGCGGCCACAGCTGATGGAACGGATCGCCTGCACGCCGCGCCCGCACTGGCAGGCCCGCGTCGAGCATCTGGGCCTGGTCTGGCATGGCGCCGATGCCCAGCCCTATTGGGATGAAAGCGCCTGCTATCGCTTCAGCCCGGACGAGATCGCGGAGATCGAGCAGGCGACCGCCGAACTCTATCGCCTGTTCCTTGCCGCTGGCCAGCATGTGCTGGATCAGGATCTGCTCGGCAGCTTCGGCATTCCCGATTTCTGTCATCAGGCGATCCGCGAGGCATGGGACGGGGAGCCGGCCGCGCTCAACTATGGCCGCTTTGATCTCGGCTATGACGGCGCCGGGCCGCCCAAATTGTTCGAGTTCAACTGCGACACGCCGACCAGTCTGCTGGAAGCATCGGTGATCCAGTGGGACTGGAAGGAGGCCCTCTTTCCCGCCGCCGACCAGTTCAACAGCCTGCACGAACGGCTGGTCGACCGCTGGCGCGCCATCGCGCCGCCGCGCGGCACGTCGATGCTGCATCTCACCTATGTCGACGGCAATATGGGCGAGGATGCCGTGACCGTCGCCTATATGGCCGACACGGCGCGCGAAGCGGGGATCGACACCCAGTTGATCCAGACCCAGCAACTGGGATGGGACCATCAGCGCCGCCGCTTCGTCGATCTCGACAATCGACCGATCGACGCGCTGTTCCACCTCTATCCGTGGGAATGGATCGTCCATGAACCCTTTGGCCGGGAAGTGGTGGAAAGCCTGTCCTCCACCCTGTGGATCGAGCCGATCTGGAAGATGGTCTGGAGCAACAAGGCGATCCTGCCGATCCTGTGGGATCTGTTCCCCGGCCACCCCAATTTGCTGGAGGCCAGCCGCGTCGCCATGACGGGCGATCATGTGATGAAACCGCTGCTGTCCCGCGAGGGCGCCAATGTCCGCATCGTCCGCGATGGCGAAACGGTCGCCCAGAGCGGCGGCGACTATGGCGAGGAAGGCTTCATCTACCAACGGCTCTATACCCTGCCCGGTGCGGGCGACCGGCGGCCGGTGCTGGGCAGCTGGGTGGTGGATGGCGACCCGGCCGGCATGGGCATTCGCGAGGATGGACCGATCACCGGCAATGCCGCGCGCTTCGTGCCGCACATCATCGGCTGAAGGTTCAGCGCGGGTTCAGCGCCGGAAACCGACCTTGACCCGTCCTGTAGGAGCAACGCCATGCGCATAACCCTTGCCCTGCCCAGCCTGTTTCTGACCGCCCTCGCCCTGCCGGCCGCGCTGCCCGCGCAAATCGCGCCCAAGACAGAGCCGACCGCACCGCCCGGCCCGGTCAATGTCCGGGTCGAGCCTCGGCCATCCGGCGACTATGAACTGGACCGGGCGCGCGAGGATATACGCGACGGCCGCAAGAGCGGCACGCTCAGCAAGAAGCAGGCGCGCACGCTCCGCCGAGAGGCCGACCGCGCCGACGCCCAGGCCGATCGCAGCGCCCGCGATGGCCTCAGCTATTCCGAACAGCGCGAAATCGACATGCAAGGCCGCGCCCTCCAGAGCCTGACCCAAGCCCAGCGCAGCCAGCCGGGCGGAAAACGGCCTTAAAGTCTGAGGTGGGCGCATAGGTGCCAACCTGCCTTTCATCCCGTCATGCCAGCGAAGGCTGGGATGTGGACTCACGTTTGAAGTGCAACATGTGACTGACATTGAGAGAATGCCTCGGCGGGGAGAGAATGCCTCGGCGGGCGTTTTGAAGTCGAGGCATTTCCTGGGCGTATGGTTATATTGGTGGGCGGCAGCGAGAATGCTTGCCTGATCGATGGCGTCGAGGTTGGTTTTGCGCGGCAGGAAGCGGCGCAGTCGCCCGATGGCATTTTCGATGCCACCTTTTTGCCAGGGTGACCTGACGTCGCAAAAATAGGTCTGGATGCCGATCCGGTCAGCCAGTTGGTGATGCTGGGCGAACTCTGGGCCATTGTCGAAGGTGATGGTGCGGCGCATGGCTTGGGGCATGGCCATGAGCATGCAGGCAAGATGCTGCGCTGTCGTCTGCGCCTTTCGATCACGGGGCCGCTGGATGATCGTGAACCGCGAACTGCGCTCATGGGCGACCAGGATGGACTGGCCATATTGGGCAAAGAGCATGAAGTCGGCTTCCCAATGCCCTGGCCTTTGCCGGTCCTGAACCTCTGCAGGGCGCTCGCTCAAAGGGCGCCGATGCTTGATGATATCGACCATGCTGCCACCGAAACGGCCAGGACGGCCGCGCTTGTGCTTGGCCCGCGGCAACAGGCGATGCCAGTAATCCTTCTGTGCAGAGCGGTGATAGATGAAGCGATAGATTGACTCTGGACTGATGAGGGTGCGACCATTTTCCAGCGTCAACCGGCCGGCGATCTGTTCGGGAGACCATCCCATCGCAAGACCGTCTCTCACCCGGTCGCGCAGGTCTGGTTGGCGTTCCAGCTTGAAGCGGCAATCCCATCGTCGTCGGCGCTCGGCAAGATGATGGACGCGCACTGGCTCGTAGCCGCCAGGCCAGGCCTTCGTCCTGACGCTGTTGCGCCGCAGTTCGCGACTGATCGTGGACGCTGAACGCCCCAGACCCGTGGCTATACTTCTTCGAGATTTACCGGCTGCATGCAGCCGGTAAATCTCGATCCGCTCTTCAAGGCTGAGCTGGCCATAATCTTCTCCCATCGCGGCAACATCCTAACAGCTGTTGCACTTGTTCCGTGAACTCAGGGCATCTCTCTTTTCTTTCAAACCCATCGTTAAAAGAAGTGAGATGCCAGCCTCCGCTGGCATGACGGACCTGGGTGGGAAGCGGACTGTCCGAAAATCCTCCCCAAGCTTGCTTGGGGAGGGGGACCGCCGAAGGCGGTGGAGGGGCAATAGCGTTGCGCTTGCGCCATTTCCCCTCCGTCAGCGCTTCGCGCTGCCACCTCCCCAAGCAAGCTTGGGGAGGAACTAGGTCTGGTCGCAACCTCGCCCCTCACTGCCCCGCCGGGGCATAGGTCCAGTTCTGGGCGTTGCTGCCGTCCATCATAGCGGTTTCGGCCATCAGCAGCCGGCCCTCGCGCCAGTAACGGATGCGTTGGGGGTAATCGTGGTCGGGATTGGCGAAGCTGATGTCGCGCACGCCCTGTTCCAGCACGGGGAAGATCGTCTCCTTGCCGCCCTCCGGCGCCGCATGCAGCGTCAGCGTTCCGTCTGCCGCGCGCACGATCCGCATCACCTCCCAGCTTTGCAGGCTTTCGCCCCGCCCGCTGCGGCCCATGCCGATCATCACCCCGCCGCGCGGCAGCGACCAGAGTTCCTCGGTCCAGCGGTCGCCGCGTTCCTGCTGCCATTCGCCGGTCAGCCATTCGGGCAGGTCCGCCGCCTGCGCCAGCGGCGCCCCGCCCAGCATCAGCGCCGCCAGCATGATCGATACGCTCTTCTTCACCCGCTACACCCTCTGTCCAGACCCGCGACCCTGCGCTATGGAGCGCGCAACATCTCTCCCGCTATCTCGGACCGGCCAGCGCGCCGGGCAAGGACAAATCTATGACTTTTCGCATGCCTGCCGAATGGGCGCCGCACGACTGGACCTGGATCGGCTTCCCGACCAACCCGGAAGAATGGCCCGGCGCCTTTGACGGTGCCCGCCGCCAGATTGCCGATTTCGCCAGCGCACTCCATGCCGATGGCAAGGGCGAAGAGGTGCGTCTGGTCGTCGCCAATGAGGCGGATGCCGACGCTGCGCGTGCCCTGGTCGCGCCGGGCGTCACCATCGCCGTCCACAATCTGGGTGACGTATGGCTGCGCGACACCGCGCCGATCGCCGTGCTGAACGGCGCTGGAGACCGTGCGCTGGTCGATTTCGGTTTCAACGGCTGGGGCGGCAAATATCAGATGCCCGGTGACGAGGATATCGGCGCGCGCCTGGCCGCAACCACCGGCATGGCGACCTCGACCCAGAATTGGGTGTTCGAGGGCGGCGCGATCGATACCGACGGCACCGGCCTCTTCGTCACCACCGAACAGTGCCTGCTCAATCCCAACCGCAACCCGGACCTTGATCGCGGCAAGATCGAGACGCTGCTGGCCGGCGCGCTGGGCCTGTCCGACATGCTGTGGCTGGGCGATGGCCTGCTCAACGACCATACCGACGGCCATGTCGACAATCTCGCCCGCTTCGTCGCGCCGGGCAAGCTGGCGCTGCCGATCGCGACCACCCCGGACGATCCCAACACGGCCATCTATGCCGACGCCCACGCCCGCGCCAAGGCGCATGGCGTCGAGGTGGTCGACATCCCCTCGCCCGGCCTGGTGCTGGTCGATGGCGAAGCGATCCCCGCCAGCTACATGAATTTCTATGTCGGCAATGCCGCCGTCATCGTCCCCATCTATGGCCAGCCCAACGATCAGGCGGCGCTCGACGCCTTCGCCCCCTTCTTTCCGGGGCGCCAGATCATCGGCCTGCGCAGCGACGCGATCCTGTCGGGCGGCGGCAGCTTCCATTGCTGCAGCCAGCAAATGCCCTCGCTGGTCTAAGGGTTAGTCCCCCGTTGCGGGGATGCGCATGCGGGCGCAATTTCCGGGCCGGGCGACGCAGCATCGCCCGGCTTCAGGAGCATTGCCCCATGTTTCGTCCGATCCTTGCCACTTCGCTGATCCTGCTGGGCGCGAGCGCCGGCACCGCCCAATTGCCCAGCATCATCGGCATGGGCGCCGACAATGCCGCGGGCGTGCTGGGTTATTGCGTCAAGAACCGGCTCGTTGATGCGACCAGCGCCAACGCCGTGCTGGACAAACTGAACAAGAAACCGGGCGTGAAGGGCTCGGGCGCCTTCAAGTCCGGCGAGACCGGCATCATCCATGCCGGCAAGAAGGACATTTCGCTCGATAGCCTGAAGGGCGATGCCAAGGGCAAGATGTGCTCCATGGTGCTCAAGCAATCGGCTTCCCTGCTATAGGCGCTTCCCGGTAGCGCGGCGGCGCCATAGCCCCTATATCGCGCGGCGAACCCATCATGGAGTGATGAATGACCCGCGTGACCGTCGCCGCCCTGCAGCTCGCCTTTTCGGACGACATGGCCGACAATATCGCCATGGTCGCCGATCATGTGACCAAGGCCGCCGCTCGCGGCGCGAAGATCATCCTGCCGCCCGAACTGTTCGAGGGCCATTATTTCTGCCGGCAAGAGGACGAAGCCCTGTTCGACCGCGCCCAGCCGACCGACCAGCACCCCGCCGTGCAGGAAATGCGCAAGCTGGCCAAGGATCTGGGCGTCTATATCCCGACCAGCTATTTCGAGCGGGACGGCCATCATTATTACAACTCGCTCGCCATGATCGATGATGAGGGCGAGATCATGGGCGTCTATCGCAAGAGCCACATCCCCGACGGTCCGGGCTATGAGGAAAAATATTATTTCCGCCCCGGCAATACCGGCTTCAAGGTGTGGCCGACCAAATATGGCACCGTGGGCGTCGGCATCTGCTGGGACCAATGGTATCCCGAAACCGCCCGCTGCATGGCGCTGATGGGCGCGGAAATGCTGTTCTACCCGACCGCGATCGGCTCCGAACCCTATGATGCGGAGCTGGACACCAGCCGCATGTGGCGCCGCGCGATGATCGGCCATGCGGTCAGCAACTGCATGCCGGTGATCGCCGCCAACCGCATCGGCGAGGAAGAGGGCCAGAAATTCTACGGCCACAGCTTCATCAGCGATGAGTGGGGCGATTTCCTCGCGGAGTCCGACGCCAGGGACAATGGCGCGCTGGTCGCCACGCTGGATCTTGCCAAGGCGAAGATCCACCGCGCCGGCATGGGCTTCTTCCGCGATCGCCGCCCCGAACTTTACGGCCGCATCGCGCAGGATATCTGATGGCGCACGCTGCCCGAACGCGGATCGGCTGATGCCCTCGATCCTGGTCTATATCGCCGCCGCCCTGGCCGAAATCGCCGGCTGCTTCGCCTTCTGGGCCTGGCTGCGGATGGACAAGTCGATGCTGTGGCTGATCCCCGGCACGGGGTCGCTGCTGCTCTTCGCCTGGCTTCTGACGCTGGTCGATGCGGCGGCCGCCGGGCGCGCCTATGCGGCCTATGGCGGCGTCTATATCAGTTCGGCGCTGCTCTGGCTCTGGCTGGTGGAAGGCGTGCGGCCGGACCGCTGGGACATGGCCGGCGTGGCGCTCAGCCTTGTCGGCGCGGGCATCATCCTGTTCGGCCCGCACCGCGCCTGAGCCATCCCATCCACGCTGCCCCCCCCCTCCGTTCGCTTCGAGCCTGTCGAGAATCGCTGACACCCATGTTTCTCGACTGCGCTCGAAACGAACGGATCTAAAGCCGGAGCGGATTTAATTGGCGGACGTCAGCCCCGCCAGTTCCACCGCCCGCGCGAACACCGCCTCGAACATCTCCGCCGTCAGCCGGTTGGTATTCTGGTTGTAGCGCGAACAATGATAGCTATCGATAAGCATCCGCCCGTCGGGCATGCGATGCTCCGCGCCATGGGCAAAGCGCGCCTTGGGCAGCTTGCCGCCAAGCACCTTCACCGCCGACTGATGCGCAATCTCGCCCAGCGCCACGAAGGTCCGCGCGCGCGGCAGTTGCGCCACGCCATCGGCGAGGAAGGGGCGGCAGGCATGGATTTCGGTCGGCACCGGCTTGTTCTGCGGCGGCAGGCAGCGAACCGAATTGATGATGATCGCGTCACGCAGTTCCAGCCCGTCATCGACCCGCGCCTCATAATTGCCTTGCGCCAGGCCGAACTTCTTGAGCGTCGCAAAGAACAGTTCGCCCGCGACATCGCCGGTGAAGGGCCGACCCGTGCGGTTTGCCCCCTGCTTGCCCGGCGCCAGGCCGATGATGCCGATCCGCGCCATCGGGTCGCCAAAGGCGGGCACCGGCGCATTCCACCAGTCGGGATGTTCCGCCCGGCATTCCACGCGCAGCGCGACCAGGCGCGGGCAGAGCGGACAGTCACGGGGCGGTTCACTTGAAAGGGGACTTTGCAGGATCATGGCGCTCAGATAGGCGCTGCACCATGCCGGACACAAGCCGCCACCTTTATGCGCTTTCGATCGGATCGAATCGGCCGCTCTCGGCCCGGCTGACGCCGCCGCGCCTGCTGGCCGAAGCCGTGCGCCGGATCGGCGCGCTCGGCGATGTGGTCGCCCTGTCCCCGACGATCGAGACGCCGCCGCTCGGCCCCTCGCGTCGCCGCTTCGCCAATGCCGCGCTGCTGGTCGACAGCGCCCTACCCCCGCCCGCCATGCTGGCCGCACTGCAAGGCATCGAGACCGGGCTTGGCCGCCGCCGCTTCCAGCGCTGGGGCGCGCGCCGGCTCGACATCGACATCATCCTCTGGTCGGGCGGACGCTGGTGCAGCCGGGACCTCATCATCCCCCACCCCGCCTTTGCCCAACGCGACTTCGTCCTGCGCCCGCTCAGCGCCATCGCGCCAGACTGGAAATGCCCGCCTTCCGGGCAGAGTGTGCGGCATCTCCATGCACTTTTGCGAAAAGCATCCTATCATCGCGCCACAAGAGGTTGACCAGCCGCCCGCACGCCACTAGTGCGAGCGGTCTCGACAGGGGGTCCATAGCTCAGTCGGTAGAGCAACTGACTTTTAATCAGTAGGTCGCTGGTTCGAACCCAGCTGGACTCACCATTTTTTCACAGTCGTATCAGTGAGTTACCGAACTCACTCCACGAGGTAGAGCCGCGGAGGCCCTGCCCTGTGTCCATTTTTGGGTCCACCCGCCTCAATCTTCTCAGACACTTGGCTCGGCGCTTTTGTGTCCTTGAAAATCAGCTGGTCGGCGTAGGGCTGCAAATGCTTCACCGACATATGCGCATAACGGCGCACCATCACCTCAGATTTCCAGCCGCCCAGGCTCATGAAACTCTCCTATATGAAAACGTTGCTGGGAACGTTCCCGTTATCGTTTCGAATCGGCTCTGGTGTCAAGGTGGATTTTGCGGCAAAGTGCAAAGCGGGCTGCCGGAACGGTGAAGAGAGCAAGCGATATCAAGGCGGAATGGCAGGAATGAGCAGGGATTTGGAAGGGCGCGGTGGCCGGGTCACGCTGCACGATGTTGCCGCGGCGGCGGGCGTGTCGAAATCGACGGTGTCACGCATTCTCGATGAACGGCTGCCCCAGTCTGACAACGACACCGCGCGCCGGGTGCGGCAGGTGGCGGCCGATCTTGGCTATATCCGTGATATTTCCGCCTCGAGCCTCCGGCGGGGCAAGACGATGGCGATCGGCGTGATCGTCCCGCGTCTGACCGATACGGTCATGGCGATGCTGTACGAAGCGATCGCCAAGGCCTGCGCAAAGAGCGGGCGGATCGCGCTCGTCGCGACGACCGACGACAATATCGATGCCGATGAGCGGGCAGCTGAGACCCTGATCCAGCGTGGGGTCGATGGCCTGATCCTGGCCACGGCGCGCACCGGTGACGATCTGCCCGACAAGCTCGAAAAGCGGGGTGTGCCGCATGTCCTGGCGTTGCGCACGGATGGCCACAGCCCGTCAGCGATCGGCGATGATCGACTTGGGGGCTATCTCGCGACCCGGCATCTCATCGATCTTGGACATCAGCGGATCGCCATCATCGCCGGTCCCTCCTTTGCTTCAAGCAGCCGGGAGCGATTGGCTGGCTACAAACAGGCGTTGGAAGAAGCATCGATCGCCCTCGATCCATCGCTCATCATGGAATCCAGCTTCAGCATCGAGGCTGGGGCAGAAGCGGCTGAAGCAATCATGGCTCTGGATCAGCGCCCCACCGCCATATTTGCAGTGAACGACAATACCGCCATCGGCGCACTCTCGAAGCTCACCAATATGGGGATCACGGTGCCCGGCGACATCTCGCTCGTTGGCTACAATGATATCCCGATCGTCAGCCATCTGCCGACGCCGCTCACGACGATGCGGGTCCCGTTTGATCAGATCGCGGCAGCGGCGCTTGAGCTACTGGATACGCCACCAGCGGCAGGCAATTCGGCCACAATGCTCGTGGCGCCAACGCTGATTCCGCGCCGGTCGTCCGGACGGCTCGCAGAATAGCTGCCCGTCTGGGAGGGGGAATCTAGATTTGTGGCCTGAACAGCAACAATGGGTCGTACCCTATATGACGCGCGGCAGAATCTCGTGAACAAGCATAATTGCCCAGACGAAATATACCTTTACTCATGAAGATCATTGGCCTCTACTCAGTGAAGAGTTGGAGGGGGTGGAAATGCACCAAGCACGGCGTCTGCTTCTTGGCGCTGGGCTTGCGGCCGCAGCTGCGCCGTAACTGGCCAGCACCGGTCGCCCCAATCAACAGTTTCCAACATTACGGCCGGACAAGGCGCCCCCTCCTGCCAGCTTTGCCAGCGAATGGGCGTCTCTGACGGCCATTGTCTCTCGACCTCCGCCCTGCCCCACGACCGCTTGGGCATTGCGATAGCGCTGTTGCTCCCCATTTCACGGCAGTTCCCGCTGCCCTGCGCAAGCTCATTCACGCAATCATGGATCCAATATCAATACCGCTCCACCAGAAGCCGCGAGGCTGATGGATATGCTACCGTCAGCAGGGCGGCTCGTTTGCACGATATCCCTCGGCCGCTCACCATCCTGCCACATCGTCATTCTGAATGAGGATCCAAGCTTGCCGATCGGCAGTTCGACATGACGCGCCTGGCTGTTGTTGAGTATGCCGACATACCAGCGCCTGCCCTTTCGCCGGGCGATAGCGACATAATCCCCCACATCCCCCGCAAGGAAGCGGGTCTCGTCCCAGCTGGTGGGTAGCATACGGATGACATCAAGTCCTGCAGGGCTGGCAGCATAGCTGTCGGGACTGTCGGACACACAGGCGAAAGGACTTTCATAGACCACATAAAGTGCAAGCCCATGAGCACGGGTCGTCTGGACGAAGGGCAGATCGTTACGGATTGCGAAGTCGGCCGGCGCGACATTGTTGAAGCCCCCCGGCGTATAGTCCATCGGGCCCAGCAAGCCGCGCGTATAGGCGAGCATCACATTGTGATCGGCGGTGATCCGCCGGCTCCATTTATTATATTCCGCGCCCATCACCCCTTCCTGGGTCAGGAAATTGGGATAGGTGCGCGTCAGCCCGCGCGGCACATAGGCACCGTGCAGATTGACCATCAGCTTGTGGCGCGCCGCAACTTCCAGCAGGCGATGATACCAGGCGACCATCGCCTGATCGTCGCGGTCCATGAAGTCGACCTTGATGCCGGCAATGCCCATACGCGCATATTGGGCGAGCGCCGCTTCCATATCCGCGTCCAGCGCCCGCCAGTTGAACCAGAGCCAGAGGCGCACCCCCTTCCGGCCAGCATAATCGATGAGGCCGGGCAAATCGATGTCCGGTGTCCAGTGCATAACATCAGCACCGGGGCGCACGTCGCCGCCACCACCCGCGCCCTGATACCAGCCCTCGTCGATCAGGCTGTATGGGAGGCCATTGGCAGCGGCGAAATCAATATAGGCCTTGGCCGTGGCGGTGTTGGTGCCGGCTTTGTCGACCCCCTTCAGGCTGGGGCCGTTCCACCAGTCCCAGGCCGACAGGCCCGGCCTGATCCAGTCGGTCTGCGCCACTCGCGACGGTTCGGCGAGGCTGGTGACCAGCGTAGAGGCGGCCAGGTCCCCCGCCCGGTCCGCCAGCATGACGAGCCGCCAGGGACTGGCGAGCGGCGCCCCCACCTTGCCACGGACCGCGACCCTCGGATCGTCGAGCGCCGGTGACAGGCGCGCCGCAAAGCCCGGGCCGCCATCGCCGCGCCCGGTCAGATAAAGGCCGGCATAGTCGCTCAGCCCAGCTTCAGTGATGGCCAGTGCCTTGCCGCCACTTTCGCACAGCATCGGGAGGTCGAACAGATTGTGCGGTCTTACTTTGGCGGGTTCGACCGGCTCATATTCGCCCTCATGGCTCTTGCCGAACGATCCGATGTTGAAACCCCAGCAACGGCTGTCGGCCGCGACGCGAAATTCGGTCCGCTCCTCACGGATGACCGACACGGCAATCTGCGGCTGAACCGGCAGGATGGTGCGAAAGGCCACACCATCATCATAGGCACGCAGTTCCACCGTCAGCGCGCGGTTCGCGCCATCCTTTTGTGTCAGCTCCACGCGCAGCGCGCGATAGCGATCGGCGGCGGAAGCCGCCTTGCCCGCGACGATGGGATAGCGATCCTCCCCGGACGACGCCTGACTGGCCGTCAGCGCCAGATTGGTCGCCAAGGGGCCGTCGTCCAATGTCAGCCCCAGCGGCGAGGGGTCGACCAGGCGGTGCCCATCCCGATCCACCGACCAGAGCGGCTGCCCCTGCGCATCCAGAGTGAGGCTGATCCGGTTATGCCCGTCGGGCGACGCAACGACCCGCGACTGGGCGGCGGCCGGCAGTGCATAGCCCAGTGTGAACAAGGGTAGTGCCAGCAAAGGCAACGCCCGACGTCCCCGCATCACAACGCCCCTTCTACGGCAGCCAGGACCATAGCATCGGCGGACAGGCACAGGGATGCCGGGCTGTCGAGATAGAGGCATTCGCCCACGCCCGCGCTGTCGCCGTCGGCCGTGGCGAAGCCGGCCAGCGGGATGATCCAGACCGGCTGCTGCCCCAGTCGTGCGCGCAGCCCGTCGGCATCGGTCGCCCGCAGCACGGTGAAGATCGGGCAGCGAGCCAGTATGCGCTCGACCGCCCCCCCCTGTGACGCCCGCACCGCCTGGGCCATGTCATAGGGCAAGGCGCGCGACACCGCTGTGCCATCCGCCAGATGCAGTTCGCGCGGGCGACCATAATCATAGAGGCGATAGGTCACGTCGACATTCTGCTGAATTTCGACCAGCATGATCCCCGCTCCCACCGCATGGACGGTGCCGGCGGGAATGAAGAAGAAGTCGCCCGGTGCGACCGGATGCCATATCATTTCCCGTTCGATCGATCCATCCAGCGCGGCGTCACGCAATTGCTGCGGATCGAGTGGCCGCCGCACGCCGATGCCAAGCGTCGCGCCGGGCTGTGCATCGATGATGTACCAGCATTCACTCTTGCCGCCGGCCAGTCCCCGCGCCCGCGCCTGCACATCATCGGGATGAACCTGGACCGACAGGCGCTCGCTGGTGAAGAGATATTTGACCAGCAACGGCAGATGCGCGCCATCGGGCGGCGTGAACCAGAGTTCACCGATCGGGTCTTTCAGGTTCGCTGGCACCGCCGCCCAGTCCGGCAGGTCATGGCGCCCCCAAGGCTTTTCGACAAAATTCGCGACGAGCTTCATGCAATCATCCTTGTTTCAAAGCTGCTGGGCGGCAAGGACCGGAGCGATCAGACGCTCCATCAACTCATAGCCCGCCTCGGTGGGGTGGACGCCGTCTTTCGCCAGCCCCGGCTTCATGCCGCCGGAGCCGTCATCCAGGACGGCATGATAGTCGATCCAGGTCGCACCGCCCTGCTCCGCATGACTTTTGAGCCAGCGATTGAGCGAGGCGATTGGCGTGCGCGTGTCCAGGCCTGGCCGCCAGGGAAAGCTGGCCGCTGGCGGAATCGCGCTCAGCAGCACCTGCACATCGTGCGCGCGGGCAAGCGTTGTCATGGCGGCCAGATTGTCCCGGCTCATCGCTTGGGTCATGGGCCCGCTATTGCCAGCAATGTCGTTGGTCCCGGCCATGATATGCACCGCGCGCGGCTTCAGCGCGATGACATCCGCCATCATCCGCAACAGCATCTGCGGCGTGGTCTGCCCGCTAATGCCGCGATTGACCCGGCCGGGCGTGAAGAAGGCCGGTCGCTTGTCCTTCCACCCTTGAGTGATGCTGTCGCCGATGAAGACGATACCGGTTTGCGTACCGCTGTCGATCAGCACGCGATTGTCGGCGGCGTAGCGATCCAGCCAGGCGAAATCGCTGTGCAGCCGCCTTTCTGCGTCATTTTCCACCCGACAATCCTGCGCCATGGCCGGCATCGCCGTCCCCAGCGGCAGCGCCGCCGCCATGCCCATGATTGCGCGCCGCGTGATTTCACCCGTCATATCCGATCCATCCAATCGCACGGAATTGCCGCCAGCGATGTCTCGGGCGTAACGCCGCGCGCATCGAAGGTCACATGGCGGCGGCCTGGCGCATAGCGGGGCCACGCGGGCTTGTCGGCCGGCGCGGGCACGCCGCTGTAGGCAAAGGCCAGCCAATAATCCTGCATCGAGAGTGCCAAGCCTATCGGCTGGTCTGCCATTACATAGTCTATATCAGCGCCATGGAAGCTGCGCCCACCATCGGGTGCCAGATCGAATTCATAGCGCCATACCGGCCAGCCGGATTCCGCCAGAAGATCAGCCAAGCGACCCGAAGGACAGCGAAAGAGAATGTCGGTCGCGATCCGCAGGTCTCGATCGCCCAGCCGCGGGTCGGGGGTGGGATCAGGTTCGTCGAGCCGATAGAAGGCGCGCGCCTTGCCGGCATGGGCGCCAAAAGCGGCATCGACATTGGCGTCGCGATGGGCGCGACCGCCGGGCAAGCCGAACTCGGCACGATTGGACCCGATGATGACCGGTCGCGCCGGCCCCTGCCGTAACAGACTGCGCGGATCATCCGGCAGCACGGCGCCGTCGATAGTCGGCCGCAGCCACAGGAAATCATCACTTTCCAGTCGCTCGTCATGCAGGCGCAGGTCCGCTGCCAGCACGGCGGCCGACGATGCCCCACGCAGCAGCCCGGCATTGCCGCCACTGCCAAGCAGCGCGTCAAGCTGATCGCCGATGCGCAAGGCGCGATCGAGCGGACGGGTGGGCAATCCGAAATTGGGGGTTCCGCTTTGCAGGATGGCACGGGCGAATAGCCGGCGGGCCGTAGGCGCTGCCAGCAGCAGGCCGACATCCTGGGCGCCGGCGGATTCGCCGAAAATGGTGACATTGGCGGGATCGCCACCGAAACGCGCAATATTGTCCTGTACCCAGCGCAGCGCTACAATCTGGTCCATCAGCCCATAATTGCCGCTGGCGCCATGCGCTTCCGCCGACAGAGCACGATGGCTCAGAAAGCCGAAAATACCTAGCCGATACTGGATTGCGACCAGCACGATGCCGCGTAGCGCCAGCGCCGCCTTGACCGTGTCGCCTGCCGATCCGGCCCGGTTGCTGCCACCATGGATCCAGACCATGACCGGACGATGTCCAGCCAGCCCGGGGGTCGCCACGTCCAGCGTCAGGCAATCCTCGCTCCCCGCGACATGATCGCTTCGGTTCCAGCCATAATCATTCTGCAGGCATGCCGGCACCCGCGTGGTGGCCATGCGCACGCCGCGCCAGGGCGTGACCGGCTGCGGCGCCCGCCAGCGCAATGCCCCCACCGGCGCAGCGGCAAAGGGGATGCCGCGAAACAGCAGCGGATCATCCGATGCGCCTGCGATCCCCTCGATCACGCCGCCGGTCACCGCCACCTGCGGCGGCGCGGCCGCCGCCAGCAACAGCGGCGCAAGGAAGAGGGCTAAATGCCGCTTCATCTCACTGCCCGGCGGCGACGCTCTGCGGCACGACATTCCATCCGCGCAGGGTGACGGACGGGACACCGCTCTGGCTGGCGGGATAACGGATGGTGACGCTGCGCTTTTCTCCCGGCAACAGCGCGACATAATTGTCGCTATAATAGGCCGGCAGGATGCGGGTGCCCCGCGCATCGAGCAGGGTCAGCTTGGCATTGAGCACCGGCACCGCCGCGTCATTGGCCAGGGTGACGGTCAGCATCTGCTCGCCATCCACCTGTGCAGGCACGCCGACCTGCATGCCGAGCCGCACCTGTTGCAGCCCGTCGAGCGCGCGATAGGCCGCCTCATCCTTGCCGCGCCAATAGAAATTCTCCGACAGCAATTTGCCTGCCTTGTCGGTCAGACGCAGCGACACCAGCAGCATCGGATCGCTGGCGAACAGCCGTTCAAGCGGGACGGCCGCCAGTTCCACACGCTGGTTGGCGGGCAGGTCCAGCCGGTCGCTACGGCTGAACAGCGTGCGGTTGTCAAGGCTGACCACCTTCACGCTGGCGGTGAGGCCGGGCAGTGCATTGCGCGTGGTGTTGAGCGCGATCAGTTCATTGCCCGGCAGGTTGAGCTGGACGTGAACCGGCTCGACCGCCTTCTTCGCCCCATAATAGGCGCCATGGGTGTCATAATCCCAGCTATGGATCTGCCAGGCGTTCGACGGCCAGGCCGGATGGGTCATCCACAGAAGCCGACCGCTATTCTTGGTCCAGAGATGGCCCAGAAAGCCCTCATACATGGCCTTGTGGGTTTCGAGGTTCATCATCTGCGCCTTGCGCTCGAAATCCTCGAAACTGGTTGCCGGGCCGAACATGTTCGCCAGCGTCGACATGAAGGTCTTCGTGTCGCCATTCCCGCTGAAATGCCAGTCATGATAGGCAAGCGTGTCACTGAGCGGCCAGAGGTCGGCCTGGGGCACGGACGCCGCAACCGATTCCAGCGTGGACAGGGATGGCGTGCCGGTCTCGACCGAAAAGCCGGAGGCGAGATCGGTAAAATAGCCCTCGGGCGCGCGATAATTATAGGGACCAGAACCCTGCAGATTTACCGTGTTGGAACTGCCGGTGAACCAGCGCGTGCCGTCCAGTTCGAACACCAGATCGTCAAGCTTCTCGTTCAGCAGCGGATAAGGCACGCCTTCGTTGCGACCGAACCACAGGATGATGGAGGGATGGTTGCGATAGCGACTGACCGTGTCGCGGGCATTGGCCAGGAACAGTTGCGGATCTTGCGGCTCGACCTGGAAATTCTGGGTCGACTGCCAGAAGTCATTGAGCACCATCATGCCATATTCGTCGGCCAGATCGTAAAATTCCGGCTCCGTATTGGTACCCATCCAGTTGCGGATGATGTTCATATGCGCTTCTTTTTCGAGGCGGAAATAGGGCTCCAATCGGTCGCGCGAGATGCGCTTCATGGCATCGTCCATGCCCCAATTGCCGCCTCGCGCCGCGATCTTCACGCCATTGACCCGGATGGTGAGATGCGGTTCGGGCAATGTATCGGCAGCGCCCAGCGCGGTGACAGCGGGGGAAGCCTCGCCCGCCGCAGTCAGCGATTCCGCCCAGCCCTTCGGGCTCTGCTTGATCGCTTCATGCCGGACATCGATCAGCTTCTGGCCCGCCAGCCCGCCATTGGTGGTCTGCACATTGACGCGGCGCAGCGCGCCCTTCGCATCGAACAGCGAGAGGTCGTAGCTGACTTCGCGGATGCCGAAACGGGTCGATCGATGGTCCGACGCGGCGCCATCGACGCTGGCCGTCAGATCCAGTCTGTGAAGCGCCGGATCGCCATAGCCATTGGGCCACCAGAGACGGGGATTGCGGACCCGCAGCGCCGCAAACTCGGTGGGGGCAAAGCGCACTTCGCCTGCGCCCGGGGCCAGATCGATCGCCTTTTCCACGACCACATCGTCGAACGCCGCCCGGACGGTGACGCGGCGACTGGCTGTGCCGTCATTACGCAACGGCACGGTGATGAAGATGTCGGCACTGTCGGTGCGTGGTAGCGGCAGATCGGTCACGACATGCGGATCGAGTATGCGGACTTCGCCATGCGCCTGCAATTCAACGCCCTGCCACAGACCGGTATTGCGATCGCGAATACCCGGAATCCAGTCCCAGCCCTCGGTCGCGACAAAGGTCGGCCCGTCGATCGCGAGCTGGCCGCCATTTTCGCCGACGCCCGCCTTGATCGACTGCTCGTGTGGAATGCCGGGATGAGGCGGTGGCGACACACGGACCGCCACGACATTTTCGCCCGGAACAGCTGTGAAAGCGAACTGCCCGCGCGTGAAGGCGCCGATCGTCGCGCCCAGACGCTGGCCATTGGCCCAGGCCTCGCCCGCATAATTAATGCCGTTGAAGAGGATGGTGAGCTTCTTGCCTGCCACGTCGGCCGGCAGGATGAAGCGAGTGCGATACCAATAATCCTGTCGTGCCAGGCTTTCCGGAATCGCCATATTGTTGAGGCCATAATAGGGGTCGGGATAGACGCCCCGGTCCACCAATGTCGTCAGGACCGTGCCCGGCACGGTCGCGACGCGCCATTCCCCCGACGGATTGCCCGGAAGCGACAACGCCGCGCCATCCTGCTTTACGCCGGGAGCCGCCGCCAGTTGCCAGCCATTGACGCGCCAGCGATCGGACGCGACCGCTTCCAGGGCCGGCGCATCGGACGCGGGCTTGGCGACCGGGCTGGAATAGCCGCCCCTGCCCTGCGGCAGGGTCCAGGCATCCTGCTGTTTCCACAGGCCGGTATTGGCGCGGCTCTGCCATTCCCATCCCGCCCCGACATGCCAGAACTGGATGAGATCGAAAACCGGCCGCGCAGCCGCAGCGGCGGCGACCTGCGCATCGGTCAGCGGTTCGGTCGCAACCCCCGCCCCGGCCAGTGCGCCGCCAAAATGCGCGGCGTCTGCCTGGGCAGGCGCGACATGAATCTGGGGCGCGAAAGGGGGGATTTGGGTCGCACCGCGCGCTACCGCGCGGCCACCGACATAGAGTATCGTCTGGCCATTATCGATCGTCGCACTGACATGCGTCCACCGGTCGGCGACCAGAACCTGCGGTGCCGCCAGCACAGTGCCTGCCATCTTCACCGCCGGTCGGCCATCGCGGAGCAGCAATTGCGGCCCCTGCCCGGCCAGCGCGCCGAGCTGGAGCAGGGCAATGTCGCCCTTCGCGATGCGATCCGGCCGGACCCAGGCGGTCAGGCTGAGCGGCGCGCCCGCCGTCGCCAGGGCCGATCCCGGCGCGATCGCGCGGTCGATGCCGATGCCGCCTTCCAGAAAGATCGCATTGAAGGTCGCGCCCGATCCATAAGGCGCCGCGGCGCTATCCCCCTGCTGAGCGATCGCCATGCCGCTCAGCGCAATGAGGGACGATCCCAGCAGAGCCTGAATGATTGCGCGCATGAAATCCTCTCCCCGTTCTTCGTCAAAATCCGGTCCGGTCTTGGCCAGCTTCCCTTTGCGTTCTGCAATGAACTGATTTAATAAGTCAAATTGAAATATTCATTTGGAGGGTGATGATGGACAGGCAAGCGGGTGCCATGCCCGTGCGTTTTGCGGCTTCGGCCGGCCTTGCCGGGCTATTGTTCGGTTTTGACACGGCCGTCATTTCCGGCGCCACCGATTCGCTGCGGACAGCCTTTGCCCTGTCACCGACAGGCCTGGGCCTTGCCGTTTCCGCCGCCCTGTGGGGGACGCTGGTGGGGGCTACCTGTTCCGGGCGCCCCGGCGATCGCTGGGGCAGCCGCACTCTGCTGATCTGGATCGCGGCGGCCTACCTCCTCTCCGCCCTTGCCTCCGCCATGGCCCCCAGCTTCTGGTCCTTTTCCCTCGCCCGTTTCATCGGAGGCCTCGCAATAGGCGGCTCCTCCGTACTGGCGCCGGTCTACATATCGGAAATCAGCCCGGCCCGGCGACGCGGCCTGCTGGTTGGCCTTTTCCAGTTCAATATCGTGGCCGGGATCCTGCTCGCCTATCTCAGCAATTTCCTGATCGCCATGCAGTTTCCTGAAGCGATCGCCTGGCGCTGGAAACTGGCAGCTGCCGCCCTGCCATCACTGTTGTTCCTGATCCTGATGTTCGACCTGCCAGCCAGCCCGCGCTGGCTGGCCAGCAAGGGCCTTATGGTCCAGGCTCGGCTGGCGGCAAAGCGACTGGGCATGGACAGCGGCGACTGGCCCGATGTCACGCCGCCCTCGCCTGGCGCGCGCCTCAACTGGCATCAGCATGCCCGGCCGATCCTGCTGGCGCTGGCAATCGCAGCTTTCAACCAGTTGTCGGGGATCAATGCGATCCTTTATTATATCAATGATATATTTGCAGCGGCCGGGTTCAGCCGCCTGTCCGCCGACATGCAGGCAGTGGCCATCGGGCTCGCCAATCTTGGCGCCACCCTGTTTGCCATGGCGATCATCGATTCGGTCGGACGACGACCGCTGCTGCTCATTGGCGCAGCCGGCACCTGCCTGGCGCTGAGCGGCGTTGCCGCCATTTATGCCACCGGCAGCGGGGCCGTGTTGCTGCTGCCACTGCTGATCCTTTTCATTGTCAGTTTCGCCGTCTCGCAGGGGGCAGTGATCTGGGTCTATCTCTCCGAAATATTTCCCACCCCGGTCCGCGCCCGTGGGCAGGCCCTGGGCAGCGCCACCCATTGGGTACTCAACGCACTCATTTCCTTCGCCTTCCCCGTCATCGCCGCGTGGAGCCATGCCTGGCCATTTGCGATCTTCGCTGCTGCGACGGCTGCGCAGCTGCTTGTGGTCTGGTTCTTCTTTCCCGAAACCCGTGGCGTCGCGCTGGAGGATATTGACCTTGCAACAGGCCTGTCACGCACTCCGCACCCTCATTAAGGAAAGTGATTTAATGTTCCCGCCTTGCCACATGGCGGCATCCGCCCGTAGCGAAACAGGAAAGGCCCGTCGTCGACGCGCCAGGGATTAGGATGTCGGCCGTTTGCGCGCCGCAGGATGGATGGACAAGATGCCACAAAATAAGATCCGGCTTTCAGGAACCAATCTGGAACGGGCCGCCGACCATAATCAGCGGGTTACCTTGCATGCCATCCGCGTGAAAGGGCCGCTGACCCGCGTCGATCTCGCCCATATCACTGGCCTGACCCCGCCCGCGATCGCCAACATCACGAAAAAGCTGCTCAGCGAGGGGCTGATCGAGGAAGCCGGCCAGAAGCGTGGCGGCCGGGGGCAGCCGGCCACCAAGCTGGTGATCAACAAGACCGCCTGCTATGCCATCGGCGTCAATATCGACCGCGACCATGTCACCATCGTGCTGGTGGACTTTGCCGGCCAGACCCTGGCGCGGGTCTCGCGGGAAATCCCCTTTCCATCGCCCGAGGATGTCCAGTCCCTCTATCTCCGCTCGATCGACAATCTGATCCAGGAAGCCGGCATCGATGCCAGCGCACTGGTTGGCATCGGCGTGGCCAAGCCCGACGACATGGGACTGGTTGACCTGCCCGGCCGTCCAAGAGATTATGACCGGTGGGAAGACACCGACATCGCCGCCCTGTTCGAACGGCCGATCGCGCTGCCGATCTTCATCGAAAATGATGCCGCCGCCGCCGCGACCGGCGAGTTGCAACTGGGCCATGGGCAGAAGCATCCCAGCTTCTTCTACATCCTCATCACCTCGGGCCTGGGCGGCAGCCTGGTGCTCGACAGCACCTATTTCCCCGGCGCTGATGGCCGCAGCGGCGAAATCGGCTTTCTGATGGTCGATGACGGAGCGGGTGGACGCGACCAGTTGCAGAATATCGTGTCGCTGTCCGGTCTGACGGTCGAACTGGCCAGCGCCGGCATGACGCTGGGCGACCTGTTTTCGCACCGCGCATCCGATCCGGCATTGACAGCCATTGTCGAACGGTGGATCGATCGATCGGTCGAGCGGCTGGTCGATCCGTTGATCGCAGTCAACTGCCTCCTCAATCCCGGCACGATCCTGATCGGCGGCCGCCTCCCCGGCCCCTGGGTCGATCAGATCGCCCTGCGCCTCAATCGGCAATTGCGCCAGCGGGCGCCCCATGTCCCGGTCCTGGCACCGGTCAGCCGTGCCTTCCTGGCCGAAGACGCGCCGGCCGTGGGCGCCGCGATCCTGCCTTTCAGCCATTTTCATCTGCCCAAGCCGACCGCACTCTGGACCACCGATGTGGTGGAGGGCGCGGCCACATAGCAAGGGCACAACAAGCCCGGAGAGACGAATGCAACCGCCTGAACGCGGCACGACCAGTGCCTTTCTATCTGTCACCACCCTGTTTTTCGCCTGGGGTGCGATCACATCGCTGATCGACCCGCTGGTCGCCGCGGTGAAGGGGATATTCAATCTTTCCGACCTGATGGCGCAGCTGAGCACCTCCGCATTCTTCATCGCCTATGGCCTAGTGTCGCTGCCCGCCGCCGGACTAGTGCGCCGGCTGGGGCCGGCCAATGCGATCCTCTCTGCCCTTGCGATGATGATCATCGGCTGCCTCACCATGCTGAGCGCAGCGAATATGGCCATTTACGCGCTGGTCCTTGCCGGCCTGTTCATCTTGGCCAGCGGCATCACCATCCTTCAGGTCTCGGCCAATCCGCTGGCCGCAGCCTTGGGCGCGCCGGAGCGCAGCCATCTGCGCCTGACGCTGAGCCAGGCATTCAACTCCTTTGGCACCTTTCTCGGCCCGATCCTGGGCGCCCATCTCTTCCTTAATGGGCTGGAAGTAAAGCAGGGCGCCACCGTCACCCCAGAAGCCCGTGCCGATGCCCTCGCTGGAATCGACACCGCTTATTTCTGGATCTGCGGCCTGATCGGCCTGTTACTTGCCTATTTCCTTTTTCGGCGTCGCCTGATCCAGCAGGTGCTGGTGAGCCGCGCAACGGCGGCAAACGAATGCGTCGGGGGCGGCGGCTTGCTGCGCGACGCACTGTCATCGCCCTGGACACTGGTCGGCGGGCTCGCGATATTCCTCTATGTCGGGGCCGAAGTCGCCATCGGATCGCAAATGGCGCTGTTCCTCAATTCCGACGCTGTCTGGGGGCGATCCGACTTGCCCTTCACCATGCCGCTGATCGGCGCGATCATGGGCGATGACGGACAGGCCGGCGTGTCGCTGCAGGAAGCTGGCAAGGCCGTCGCCCTTTACTGGGGCGGCGCAATGATCGGCCGGCTTGGCGGGACCGCCCTGCTGATGCGGATCAGCGCAGCCCGACTACTCGCCTTCGCGGCGGGCATCGCGATGGCCTTGTGCCTGTATGTCGCGCAGATCGGTGGCGTCAGCGCAGGCTTCGCCGCCCTTTCGATCGGCCTGTTCAATTCGGTGATGTTTCCGTTGATCTTCACCCTCACACTGGAACGCTCCAGTGCCAGCGCCGAGGCTACGTCCGGTTTCCTGTGCATGGCGATAGTCGGCGGCGCTGCAATCCCGCCGCTGGTCGGCCTGGTGTCGGGCATCCATGGCTATGGCCCGGCGATGATCGTGCCGGCCGTCTGCTACGCCCTGTTACTGCTGTTCGCGCTGGTCGCTGGCGCCCGTCCAGGTCAGGCTGCGCACCGGGTCAGCCTGGCCGCGGGGCACTGACGTAAGAAAAGCCCGGCACCAGTGGTCCCGGGCTGTTTCTCCAAGCAGCAAGGAAGTCAGGCTGGTTCGGGAATGCCCAGCAGCGACAGTCCCATGGCGATCGGCCCCAGCGGGCCAGCCCGATCGCCCAGACCCGCCAATTGCAGGAAAGGCTTGTCCCCTGCCAGCGTGACATAACCCGCCAGGCTGTCGCGCAGCATGGCCTCGGTGCGGGACAGAAGGTGCGGCTGCCCCTTGATCACGCCCCCGCCGAACAGGATACGACGCGGCCCGCTGGCCAGCACCATGACATGGCACATCTGCGCCAAAGCATAGGAGACGCTTTCCCACATTGGGTCTTCCGCCGGAACGGCCGAGACATGTTCGGTCTGCTTGCGCGCCTTGAGCGCCGGGCCGGCTGCCAGCCCCTCCACGCAATCGCCATGATAGGGACAACTGCCCGGCCAGTCGTCCCCGCGCAGGCGTGGCACGCGCACATGGCCCAGTTCGCAATGGCCCAGCCCCCGCGTGGGAAGCCCGTTCACGATCAGCCCGACACCGACGCCAGTGCCCACCGTCACATAGGCATAGTCGCTCAGGCCGCGCGCACCGCCCCAGCAACCTTCCGCGATTGCCGCACCATTGACATCGGTATCGAATGTCATCGGAACGGGAAAGGGCGCGGCCAGCCGCCGTGCGACATCGACATCGCACCAGCCGGGCTTGGGCGTTGAGGTGATAAAGCCGAAGCTGGGAGATTGCGGGGTCAGATCGACCGGACCGAAGGACGCGATGCCCAATGCAGCAAAGCGATGCCCATTCCACCAACGATGCAGGCAGATTTCCAGCGCCCCCAGTGTTTCGTCGGGCGTCGTGGTGGGAAATTGCGCCTGATCGACGATCTCGCCCCGGCCATTCGCCAGTGTCGCGATGCATTTGGTACCACCAAGCTCGACCCCGGCGATCAGCAGATCTTTCATGAACATTCTCTCTTCCGGCCCAAGGCCCTGCCTAAGATATTATGCGTTCGACGCCAGCCTCCCGGCGTGGCTTGATGCAAGATGGGTTCGCCGACCCGCGTGCAGTCGGGCCGACGAACCCAGGGGAGAGCGCTTCAGACCTCAAAGGCCTACACCGTCCCTACCCCAAGGCGTTGAAGGGCCACCTCTGTTTGCCATTTCTGAGCAGCCAAAGGCCGCCTTTGATGACAACAGGAGTCCAACATTCGCGATGCGGATCACCCTTTGAAACCCGATGATAGATGGAATTTACCGGACGCATATCCGCACCCCCTCCATCGTCACGATATTAAATATATTTGTTTTATTATTTGCCAGCATCCCGTCTCCCGGTCAATGGCGAAGCGAGGATTTTTCGCGGGCGCGGCCCTCGCCTCGCCAATCAGTCGGCGTCGATGAAGCAGGTGATGGTCAGTCGGCCTGTCGCAGGACATGCACTCAGTCCCTCCGGCAAACGCAACATGGCTGAATGCAGCATGTTTCCGCGATAGAGGATCATCCGGTTGAAACGGGCGGAGCTGACAGCAATCCGCTCATAGATAGCCGTCGACTCATCGATATATGAAGGCTTTGGTCGCCCAAAACGCTCCAGGTCAGAGCGAAGTGCCGCGAAATATGACAGCTCCCGCTCCGGACCGATTGATTCGTAGCCAGTCGACCGGTGGCGGAAAAAACCCGTCCCACCAAGATCGTCAAACCCCAGGTGAATGAGGACAGCGAACTGGCTGTCGCTGGTACCGTCATAATGCGGAATTCTCTGCGGCGGCCTCAGTTGGGCTGGTGCTGTCACGGTCAGCGCAAAGCTCGCATTTTTGATATTCAGTCCGCGTCGACAGCCAAAATGCTCCGCCAGCACCGGCCATGACAACCGCTCTACTTCTGCCGCTACCCCCTGCGGCAAAGGGGCACGCACACCTGGATAAAAAGGCGAATCGACCGCGAAACATGCCACGGAGGCCATTGCGCGCACGCGCTGCGGATCAGACAGCGCGTCATCAAGGCTGACGAGCAATGCCCGCTCCTGCCCGATATGACTGGTCACAGGCGCGCCGCGCTCTTTCCTCACCCGTCCCTCTCCTTGTGCGCGATGTCAGGCACCCACCTCGCTGGAGCGATATCAACTTGACACCGGCACCAAGGCAGGCCTAAAACGATTAAGCAAATCAAATATATTTAAGTAGACCGGCACACAAGCCAATTTGCGCAAATGCGATGGCCGCCAGGAGGCGCCCACATCAAGGGGAGGATTGCTCATGAAATCCATGATATTTCTGACGCGTGCGCTGCTGCTGGGCAGCGCGCCCATATCGGCGTTCGTGCTGGCCGGTGCTGCCCAGGCACAGGAAGTGGCCCCGGAGGCCACGACCGGCGACATCGTCGTCACCGGCGTTCGCGCTGCCCAGGAAAAAGGCATTGATCTCAAGCGTCGCTCGGCAGAAATCGTCGACGCCATCGTCGCGGAAGATATCGGCAAACTGCCTGACGTGACCATCGCCGACTCATTGCAGCGAGTTCCCGGGGTCCAGATTTCGCGCACCGCGGGCGAAGGTGGCCGCGTCGTCATTCGCGGCGCGCCGCAGGTGCTGGGGACGCTTAATGGCGAACGCTTCATCAATGCCGAAACGATCGTCAACAGCGAAGCGAATTTCACTGACATCCCCGCCAGCCTCGTCAATGGCGTGGTCGTCTACAAGTCGCAAAATGCCAGCCTGACCGATGGCGGCGTCGGCGGCGTGGTCGATCTCCAGACCATTCGCGGCCTGACCCTCAAGGACGGTCTGACCGCCAACATCCGTGGCGAACTGGGCTTTGGCAGCATGGTCGGCGGCGTCGACAAGAAGATCGACGGGCTGATCGGCTACAAGCCGACCGATGATATCGGCATGTCGCTGGGCTTTTCCTATGGCAAGAGCCGCCTCGCCAGTTCCTTCCAGTCGGTCGAACTCGACCTAGTCGACGAATATTCCACCTGGTTCACGCCCAACAGCGTGGACCTGAACGGCGATGGCGATCTGGCCGACGATTTCCTGATCCCCAATGGCTGGAACACCTATGTCAATTCGCGCGAGACCAATCGCGAACGTTTTGGCCTCGCCTATAATTTCAACGCCCGCCTGAACGACCAGTTGGAACTGGTCGCCGACGTGCTCTACAACAGCATGGACGAGAAGGCCTTTGGCCAGCAATTGTTCGTCAACGGCAATTTCGGTGGCCGCTCATCCCTGCCTGCTTATTCGCAGGCGACCGGCCTGCCTTCGGTCCTGTCATCGGTCGATATCAGCGACCTGACCGAATATCGGCATAATCTGGTCACCTCCTTCAACGGGCTCACCAATGGTCTGCGCGCCGGCGTCCAGTCCAACCTGCGCAAGACCGAAGCGATCAACACCAACCTGCAGCTGCGCTTCAAGAATGATGATGGCTTCAGCGGCAGCGTCCGCTGGGTCTATGGCCATGGTACGCGCGATTCTCGCGACATGACGGTCGCCCAGCAGACCAGTTCTGCCCAGATCGCGCAGACAGAAGGCGGCGAGGCGGTCAATATCAATCCGGGCTCGATCCCCGAAACGCTTAGCTATCCCTTCTCGATCGGCATGGGCAAGAATGCGCTCTACTACAATATCGGGGACGAGCTTGCTTCGCTCGCCTCCGATCCGGCGGCCTGGTATGTCCATTCATCCTGGCTGGAGCGGACCAAGACCAAGTCTACCCAGAATATCCTGCGGGGGGACGGCAAATGGGAAAATGAGGATGACACCCTCTCGCTCTCGTTCGGTGCGCGCTATTCGAACCGCGACATGGATGTTGTGCGCGAGGATTATTTCTCGCCCTCCGGTTTCGGAAACGGCGTACTGACCAAATATGGCGAAGCGGGCTATGCCATCGGCAAGTTCATCGGCGGCACTGGTTCGGCTCTTACCTATGACCCGCTGCCTGTCTATGGTCTCGACAGCAGCACGCTGACCTCCTACGTCAAGAATGTCTCCGACTTCGGCCCCGTCGGCGGCCTGAATGTGACGCTGCCCCTGATCAACGCCAAGGCGCTGACCGATCCGGAAGCATTCCGCGACATGCTCTATGGTGAGGGGCAGTATATCGTGGCGCCCGATCGCACCTATGGCGTCAAGGAGAAGCAGCTCTCCGCCTATATGCAGGTCAATTTCAAGGGAGACCTATCCGACACGATCGCGATGAGCGGCAATGTCGGCGTGCGCGTAGTCAATACCAAGCTCAATGTCCGGCAGAATATCGTGCAGAGCGGCCTGCTGAACCCCGACATCATCGTCGGCGTCGACCCCAACCACTCCGCCTATGTCGATCTTGGCGACCGGAACACCAAGACCAGCCGAACCAAGGCGCTGCCCAGCATCAATTTCAACGTCGATGTCGGATCGAAGCTTCGCCTGAAGGCCGCCTATTATGAGACACAGGCGCTTCAGCCACTGGAGAACCTCGGCCGAAGCGAGATCACCTTCTACAATACCGAACAGATTGGCGAGGATTTCCAGCGCGTCAGCAGCGTACAGCGGCTTGGCAATCCCGAGCTCGACCCCTGGTTCGCCCGGTCCGGCAGCATCGCAGCCGAATGGTATCCCAATGGCAATACCATCCTGTCACTGGGTGCCTTCAAGACCCAGATCGAAAGCTATACCTATCAGAATCAGTCGAGCATCATGGTGCCGGACAGCGACGGCGTCATTCGTAACGGCGCAACCCTGCTGACCATCGCGCAGGGCAAGGGGGCCAGCTATTATGGCGTCGAGTTCGGCTATCAGCAGAGCTTCACCTTCCTGCCAAGCTTCCTCAAATATCTGGGCACGTCGATCACCTACACCTTCTCGCCCAGCCAGGCTGGTCGCGACGCGGCCACAGGTGAAAAACTGATCCTGGCAGATGGTTCGGACGCGCCGTTCAACGACACTGCAAAGCATCAGGTGAATGCCGTGCTCTGGTATCAGGACAGCAAGTTCCAGGCCCGTATCGCTGCCAACTATCTGAGCAAACTATATCAGGGCACCTATGGCCATTGGTCGTTCACACCGACCACGGGCACGGCCGGTGTCGCCAATTGGCAGCGGCCGACCCTCTATCTGGACTTCGGCGCATCCTATGATGTGAACGAGAATCTCCAGATCTTCGTCAATGGTTCGAACCTGACTGAAGAGGCGCCGGTGAACTATGCATTCAACAAGGCCTTCAAGCATACCTATAACCAGTTCGAACGGGTCATCACGGCCGGTTTCCGTGCCAAATTCTAAGGCTCTCCATCCCTTACCCTCCTACTGAGAGCCTTCTTCTCTCGCCTTTCGAGACCAAGATTCTCGAAAGGCGAGAGATTTTTTTAGCGCCGCACGCAGCCGGTGGCGGCCAAGCTGTTCCAAAAGGAGTGCCTCATGCGCATCATCACCGATGAGTTCAGCGATATCGACCTTGCCGCTGGCGGCACAATGCGAATGCACATCACCCGCCCCTCCGCGCCTGGCCGCTATCCGGCTCTCCTCCTCTTCTCAGAAATTTATCAGGTCACCGGACCGATCCGGCGACTGGCAGCGAGCATCGCCGGGCATGGCTTCCTGGTGGGAGCGCCTGACGTCTATCACGAATATCTGGCTCCGGGTCTGGCTCTGCCCTATTCGTCCGAGGGGACAGCACGCGGCAATGATCTCAAGATCGAAAAATCGGTCGACGCCTATGACCGAGACGCTCTTTGCGCGATCGATTTCCTCACCAGTCATCAGCTCTCTACCGGCAGCATCGGCACGATCGGCCTGTGCCTGGGCGGGCATCTTGCGTTGCGCGCGGCGTTCGATCATCGCGTGGGTGCCACTGCCTGTTTCTATCCCACAGACGTGCATAGTGGCACGCTGGGCGCGGGCCGCGCCGACGACACATTGGCGCGCCTGGATGATCTCAAGGCCCAGGCACTCTTCATCTGGGGACGGCAGGATCCTCATATTCCTTTCGCCGGCCGCGAACGGATCCGTTCGCGGCTGGAAGAGGTTGGCGCCAACTATGAATGGCAGGAATATAACGCTGAGCATGCCTTCATGCGGGATGAGGGGCCGCGATATGATCCCTTTCTTGCACGCCAAACGCTGTCTGCAGCCCTGAACCTCTTTCGACAAGCGTTGTAGGCGCAAAAGCAGACTATGAGGTCGCGAAAGGCTATGAATGTTGATTTCCACTGAGAAGTGACCCGGGTAGGGCGTAAATTTCCACTAAGAATTGACCCATGTTGAACTCGTCCCTGGCTTTGGCAAGCGAGGGTATATGGAGTGTTGGACATGGCGTTATTGAGCGTTATCCGGCGCTGGCATTTTCGCGATCATCTACCGATCCGGGAGATAGCGCGGCGCACCGGACTATCACGCAACACGATCCGCAAATATTTGCGGTCCGAGACGATCGATCCGCGATTCAAGGTGCCTGATCGACCAAGCAAACTGGATCCATTTGCTGAGCATCTGGCGGCCTGGCTGCGGCGCGAGATGGGCCGATCGCGCAAGCAGAAGCGCACGATCAAGCAGTTTCACGCCGATCTGGTGAGCCTGGGTTATGAAGGATCCTACAACCGGGTTGCCGCTTTTGCTCGGGACTGGCGCGAAGATTATCGGCGCCAGCAACAGATTGGCGGGCGTGGGACATTCGTGCCCCTGTCGTTCGCGCCGGGGGAAGCTTTCCAGTTTGATTGGAGTGAGGACTGGGCAATCATTGCCGGGGTTCGGACCAAGCTGCAGGTCGCGCACTTCAAGCTCAGTTACAGCCGGGCATTCATCGTGCGCGCCTACCTTCTGCAAACCCATGAGATGCTGTTCGACGCCCATAATCACGCCTTCCGCGTGCTGGGCGGCGTGCCGCGCCGGGGTATCTATGACAATATGCGCACGGCCGTCGACAAGGTCGGGCGTGGCAAGGAACGCACCGTCAACGCACGCTTTCTGACGATGGTCAGCCACTATCTGTTCGAAGCCGAGTTCTGTAACCCGGCTGCGGGATGGGAAAAGGGGCAGGTCGAGAAGAATGTCCAGGATGCGCGGCACCGTCTGTGGCAACCCACGCCGCAGGCCGAGAGCCTTGATGCGCTGAACCTGTGGCTGGAGGAGCGCTGCAAGGCGTTATGGGAGGACATCTCTCACGGGATCGAACCCGGGTCGGTTGCCAATGCCTGGGCCGATGAATCTGAGTGTCTGATGGTTGCGGGCAGGCCCTTCGATGGTTTTGTGGAATATCGCAAACGGGTATCGCCGACCTGCCTCATCCACTTTGAGCGCAATCGCTACAGCGTACCGGCCTCTTTCGCCAATCGCACTGTCAGCCTGCGCGTCTATCCTGATCGCTTCCAGGTCGTCGCCGAGGGGCAGCCAATCTGCGCACATCAGCGCATCATCAACCGCTCTCACGACGGTCCAGGTCATACGGTTTATGACTGGCGCCATTATCTGGCGGTCGTGCAGCGCAAACCCGGCGCCCTGCGCAACGGAGCGCCCTTCCTTGAGCTACCCGATGCGTTCCAGCGTCTGCAGCGACATCTGTTGCGCAATCCCGGCGGCGACAGGGAAATGGTCGAAATACTGGCGCTGGTTCTTCATCATGATGAGCAACTGGTGCTGACGGCGGTCACCATGGCGCTGGAGGCTGGCGTTCCGACCAAGACCCATATCCTCAATCTGCTCTATAGGCTGGTCGACGGAAAACCGATCTCCACGCCGCCGGTGACGGCGCCCCAGGCGCTCAAACTGGTCAGCGAGCCGATGGCCAATGTCGAACGCTATGATGATCTGCGCAAGGAGAAGCGTCATGCGTCATGACCCTGCCAGCGGCGCCATCGTCGTCATGCTCCGCAGCCTCAAGATGCATGGCATGGCGCAGGCCGTCACCGATCTCATGGAACAGGGATCTCCAGCCTTCGAAGCCGCCATCCCGATCCTCTCCCAGTTGCTCAAAGCCGAGACAGCAGAACGGGAGGTTCGGTCTGTGGCCTATCAGCTCAAGATCGCGCGCTTCCCTGTCTATCGCGATCTGGCCGGCTTCGACTTTACCAGTAGCGAGGTCAATGAAGCTCTAGTGCGTCAGTTGCATCGCTGCGACTTCATCGACATCGCCGACAATATCGTGCTGGTCGGCGGTCCTGGCACCGGCAAGAGCCATGTGGCAACGGCGCTGGGCATCCAGGCCATCGAACATCATCGAAAGCGCGTCCGCTTCTTCTCGACGGTCGAACTGGTCAATGCGCTCGAGCAGGAAAAAGCACAGGGCAAGGCCGGTCAGATCGCCAATCGCCTCCTGCACTCCGATCTCGTTATCCTGGATGAGCTTGGATATCTGCCGTTCAGTGCTTCAGGTGGCGCGCTGCTCTTCCATCTACTGAGCAAACTCTACGAGCGCACCAGCGTCATCATCACCACAAACCTGAGCTTCAGCGAATGGGCCACCGTGTTCGGCGACGCCAAAATGACCACGGCGCTTCTCGATCGGCTTACCCATCACTGCCACATCCTGGAGACCGGCAACGATAGCTTCCGCTTCAAAAACAGCTCTGCCAAGCAGGCCAGAACCCAAAGGAGAAAACCACGGGTTGACCCACCCATGACACCCGAAACATAATCCGCAGACGGGTCACTTCTCGATGGAAAACCCGGGTCACTTCTCAGTGGAAATCAACACCCAAATGGCCTTGGGGTTCCCGAAGCACCCGATTTTGGTAGCTGGGGCGGTCGCTATGGCAGACTTGGCGCCGGACAGAGCATCTGGACAGATGTGTCGGATACAGCGCTTGGTCAGGATGGGCGCCAGCATAGCCAAGCGCAGGCAAGCATCTGGCGGTGGCGCGATGCCTATCAGGGCGATTTCGCTGCACGCATGCAATGGACTCTCGCCCCGCAATATAAGGCAGCAAATCATGCTCCGATCATTCGCATCGAAAAAGATCACGGCCTTGTGCCGGTGGAGCGGGAATTGGTTGCCGGACAGCAACTCAGGCTCAATCTGTCAGGAACGCGCGATCCGGATGGAGATGCTGTCAACCTTTAATGCTGGCAATATAAGGAACCGAGCACGACATCGGTCAGCACGGCGAGAGTTCCAACGCTCTCGATCGAGAAATGCACCGATCGGGAAATCGTCCTGACAGCACCTGCGGTCAAGATGCCGACCCTGCTCCATCTGATCGTCGAAGCCCGCGATGATGCGCAATTGACCATGCGCAGCTATCGCCGGGTCATAGTGCGGGTTTCGCCTGAATAAATGGGGATTGTGATGCTCAGGAGGCAGACCTGATTATAGTGAGTGGGGGCCGGCAGACCCAGGGACTGCCGGCCCTCCCACCTTTGTCAGATGCTGCCAACCGAGCTTCCTTCACTGACCGCCCCGATCACCGCAATTTCCTTGAGCGGAATGCCGGCATCGGCCAGCTGCACCGGGTCGAGATGGGCGGCCGAGAGCACATGGGCGCGGCCCTGGACATAGTCCTTGACCGCATTGACGCAGTCGAGCGCGATCACCTTGCCGCCCTTCAGATAGACCACCGAGAAGCTGCGGGTGGCGGGGTCGCCGCGCAGCACCGTCTGGTCGAAGCCGGTCGAGAGGCCCACGGTCTGGAGCTTGAGATCATATTGGTTCGACCAGAACCAGGGGACGGCGTCATAGGCCTCTTCCTTGCCGAGGATATGGGCGACGGCGGTCTTGGCCTGGTCATTGGCGTTCTGGACGGATTCGAGGCGCATCTGCGCGCCGCCGGCAAAACGGTTGGCATGGGCTGCGCAATCGCCCACGGCATAGATGTCGGGCAGCGAGGTGCGGCAATATTCGTCGACGTCGACGCCATTGCCCCCCGCGGCGCCCGCCGCGATCAGCGGGCCGGTTTCGGGCACGATGCCGATGCCTACGATCACCATGTCGGTTTCGATCCGCTCGCCATCCTGCATCAGCACCGCGGTGGCCCGGCCATCCTCGACCGCGATACAGTCCATCTTCGCGCCGGTGCGCAGGTCGACGCCATGGGCGCGATGCTCCGCCTCGTAGAAGCGCGAGAGATCCTCGCCCGCGACGCGGGCCAGCACCCGGTCGAGCGCTTCGAGCAGCACCACGGTCTTGCCGAACTTGGACAGGACGGCGGCGGCCTCCAGCCCAATATAGCCGCCGCCGATGATGGTGACATGGCTGACGCTGTCGATCTTCGCCATCATCGCGTCGACATCGTCGCGGCGGCGCACGGCATGGACATTGGCGGCTTCGGCGCCGCTGCAGGTCAGCATCCGGGGGCTGCCGCCGGTACACCAGATCAGCTTGTCATAGCCGATTTCCTCGTCGCCGACGGTGACGAACTTGCCGGCCGGATCGACGCTCTTGACCCGGCGCCCCAGCAACATGTCGATCTTGCGCTCGTCCCAGAAGGCGGCGGGGCGGATCAGGATACGGTCGAAGCTCTTGTCGCCGGCGAAATATTCCTTGGACAAAGGCGGGCGCTCATAGGGCGGATCCTTCTCGTCGCCGATCATGCCGACCGAGCCTTCGAAGCCGTGTTGCCGCAGCGAGATCGCCGCCTGCGCGCCGGCATGGCCGGCCCCCACGATCAGAACGTCATAGCGAGTCATTCGCTCAATCCTCCGGCGCGATCACAACCTGGAGGCCCTCATGTTCGGCTCCGAGCGAGATCTGGCAAGACAGACGACTGGCATCTTCCCGCGCATCGCTACTGTCGAGCAGGTCATTTTCGTCTTCGCTCATCGGCGGCAGCGCATCCGATATCACATAGACATGGCAGGTGGCGCAGGAGCAACAGCCTCCGCACAAGGCCATCAGCTCGTCAAAGCCGTTTTCCCGCAGTGCCTCCATCAGAGAGAGGCCCTCATCGGCCTGAATGATCCTGCTCGAACCGGCACGATCGGTGACATGAATTGCGGGCACATGGCCTCCGTGAAAATAAATTGTTGATAGAAAGAATCAGGCGCGGCCGAGGGGTACAGCGAGGCAGTCAATTCTGCCGAAGCGTCCGAAATCGGCGACACAGCGTTGGCCTGCCCGGATCCAGTGCATGCCGGTCACTGCGCCGGTTGATACGAACTGCCCCGCCTTGAGCGGGAAGCCCAGTCTCGCGCACTGATCAAGTGCGAAGGCGAGTGCAGTCAAGGGGCCGCCAGGAAGCTCGGCAGCCGTTGCGCTACGCATCAAAGTGCCGTCTATGCGGGTAGTACAGGTCATGCCGCGCGGATCGCCGAGTACCTCAAGAGGAATGGCCGGCCCGAAAATCTGACCATTATTATTGCCAAGATCTGCAATAGACGCCAGCGCATCGAGATCCGGCATGACGGCAAGTGGACTTCCAGCCACCTCCACGCCAATCCTTACCTCACCCACCAGACGCCGAGCCTGATCGATATCGACCCCTGTCTGCAGCGGCGGCTGATCTTCACCCAGGACCATGACATATTCCGCTTCGAATGCAGCAGATCCGCCGACGAAGACCGGAAAATCTGCTTCCTCGCCTCCATCAAGATGGGTAACGCCGCCGGCAAAGACCGGTCCTACGAAGCGATCCATCCCGAAGCGATCGGCCAATGCCGGACTGAGGCGTCCGACCTTCCAGCCGGCAATAGCGTCGGGCCACAGATCGATGGCGGCCAGCTGGATCGTATAGGCATCGTCGAGGTCAGAGGGGAAAAGGCCCGGAAATTTCGCCAGACCATGGCCACGCCTGCGGGCAGCAACGAAGCTTGCCGCTATTTCGACCGCAACCATGTCAGGCAGCAGCCCGCATCGGCAGCGCGTGATATTGGCGGTCGAAATAGACCAGTCCCGGCTCTTCCCCACCAATCAGCAAATGCTGCACCTCGCACAGAAAGATGCTGTGGCTGCCCATCTCCACGACCGAAGCAATGGTACAGCCAAAGGCTGCCAGCGCTCCGGTCAGCGCCGGCACGCCATGGCCCAGCATGGTCCAGTCTGCCGCCGCGAAACGTGCGTCCATATCGAGGTTCTTGTCGGCAAAGGTGCCAGACAATCCGGCCTGCCCGCCCGCCAGCACATTGACCGTCAGTTGGCCATTATCTTTCAGCACATCATGCATTCTCGCCGACTTGTTGATGCATAGCAGCAGCGAGGCTGGGCTGTCGCTGACGCTGCACACAGCCGATGCGGTCATCCCATGTCGTCCGGCGGCGCCATCTGTGACAATGATGTTTACAGCAGCGCCCAGACGCGCCATCGCGGCGCGAAATAACTGTGTCTCGATCATGTCGCCCTCAACGCATCAGCAAGCCGCCATTGATGTCCCAAATGGCACCATTGGCGAAAGCAGCCTCGGGAGAGGCCAGATGGACGGTGGTTGAAGCCACGAAATCGGGCGAGCCCAGATGACGGACGGGAATGCCCGCAACGATGCCCTCCAGCTTGTCCTCGGGTACCAATGCCCGGACCGACGGCAGGTCGAGCGGACCCGGCGCGATCGCGTTGACGGTTATGCCGAACGGCGCGAGATCCCGTGCAAACACCTTGGTCAGGGTGATGATTCCACCCTTGGATGCGGCATAATGAGCGCCCGTCGCCGTCCCGCCATTTTGCCCCGCGAGCGAGGCAATGTTGACGATGCGGCCATGGCCCTTGTTCTTGAAATAGCGGCCCAGGACCTGGCAGCCAATGAAGGTACCCCGCAGATTGACCGCCAGCACCTTGTCGAACTCGTCCGGACTGATCTCCAGTACCGGGCGAACGATGGTGACGACGGCATTGTTGACCAATGCCTCGATTGATCCCCAGCGCGCGATGAGCGCGTCGCGAGCAGCCTCGAACGCAGCCTCGTCGCGTACATCGAGTGTAAGGCCCAATGCGGTTTCACCGCTTGGATCAAGCTCCAGCGCCAGTGCGTGGGCCGCAGCGCCGTCAATGTCCGAGATCCCGACATTGTAGCCCGCCTCGTGGAAGGCGCGTGCAATAGCGGCGCCCAGCCCTTGCGAACCGCCGGTGATGAGCAGCGTCCGCGGATTTTCCGGGCGGCTCACAGCAGATATCCGATCCCAAACTGGAAATCGTCGGCGTTGATCAGCGCCACAACCTTCTCATCAAGGAGGAGCGAGCCATCCTCCGCCCGAACGATGCGATAACGCGTGTCGGCGGGCAGGAAGCGCATATGCTCATATTTATATTCGGCCAGCATCTGCGCCCCGCGCAGCGTGATCGAGCTCTCGTCCCGTGCCTCAAGCACGAACCGCGATACCGTTCGCACGGTCCGAGCCGGCGGCGCCGATGACATGGAGAAACCCGACAACAGTCGCTTGGCGCGCGCCTGGCGCATCTCCTGGTCGTCATAGACGATGTTGAGCGCGTCGACATAATCGGCATCGCGCTCAACCGGGATAATATATTTGCCGGTCTGCGTCCAAAGCTTGAGCCAGGGCTTGTAGTCCAGCCGGTCAAGCATGTCGGCTTCAGCCCAGATGAAGGCGATCGCCTCCTCGAACGTCGGCGCCCCCGTCTGCAAATCCGTCACGACATTTTTCTCCTGAAGATCGAAGCTCATGCGCTCATCATCCGCTTCCACTGCTGATAGGCAGCCCTCATGCCGGTCTCAGCACTGACGTCACCCGCATTATGGCCGACCTCGGCCACGCCATCGGGCGCATCAACGCCGCGATTGAGCATGATCCAAAGATCATCGCCCGCCCGCGCACCGCGCTGCACCCGCTCCCAGCCCTCGGCATCGTCGGGCGTGCCAAAGCCCATCGGCCCCTGGAAATGCTCATGCAGCCGCAACCGCGCTCGGTTGCCCGCTGCCGGGCCGCCGTCCATGCCGATAGCGACGTGGGTAATTTCCGTCTCATCGACCGCCACCGGGCGCAGCACGCGGAAAAAGGCCATGGAACAGGCGACATTGGGGAACAGGTTCAGGTTGAAGCCCGAACCGCCCACGGCGCGCACCACCTTGCGCACCGTCGCATCGTCATGCCCCTCGTCGCGCAATTCCTGCGCCAGATCGGCGAAACGATCAGGGATCGGCGCGTCGAGATTATCTTCGAGGTCGATGAGGTCGGGGATCATCACCATGACGCTGTGGCCATTGCCCAAATCCTCGACCCAGCCGCCCTGCCCCAGCACGTCGAAGACATTTTCCGTCTCCGCGTCGAGACTGTCGAGAAAGGTCTTGTGGACGATCGGGAAATGATAGGCGTCGGTGGTGTTCTCCAGCTGGATTTTCCAGTTGCCCGGAAAGCGGAACTTGTGTTCGCCAAGCGTCTTCACGCCAAAGCCAGCACCCTGTTTCATGAACAGGTCCATCCACTTCTTGGCCGGCCCCAGGAAATCCACCAGCGGTTCGATATCGCTGTTGAATGTGGCAAAGATCATGCCCTGATAGATTTCGACCCGCAGCGAGATCAGCGGGAACTCCGTAGTGTCGAACGCCTCGTCATAGCCCTTGGCATGGGGCACCTTACGCAAGCGGCCGTCGGGATCGTAGCTCCAGCCGTGATAGGGGCAGACGAAGACGCTGGCCTTGCCCTTCTTCTTCTCGCACACACTTGCCGCGCGGTGGCGGCAACGGTTCAGAAGGACATGGACTTTGCTTTCCTTGTCCCGCGTCACGATCACGGGCTGGTTACCAACAAAACTGGTCTTGAACGTGTTCTTCGTTGGCACGTCACTTTCATGGGCGACCCAGACCCATGTATTGTTGAAGATCCGGTCCATCTCTTCCTCAAAGATAGCGGGATCCTTGTAGAGCGCGGTATGGACGCGATCGTCCTTCACCAGCGCGGCGAAATCTGTGGTGCTCATGCGCCCTCCTCGGCGTCTTGCTGGGGGACGGAAATGTCGGCCTCGTCATTCCACGGGCCGACATCCCGGGAGAAAATATTCTCGGTCACGAAACGGGACATCCGCCACGCACCGTCCTCGAAAACACAGTCGATCGTCAGAGCCGCACTGCGGCAGTCAGATCGGCCGTCGCGATAGGTCGATACCTGCAACATCATCCAGCGACCGGTGGCATGCCCCGCATCCGCGACGTCGATCGTCTCGGACGAGAGATAATGGCCGTTCAGTCTGAAGTGCAGCGGGCTGGTATAGCTGGCCAGCATGGCGACGATGGCGTCGCGCCCCTCATGCCGGCCGAAAGCCTTGCGATAGCGCCCCGTGCCCTCCCAGACAGCATCGCGGGTGAACAGCCCGCCCAGCACATCCATCGGGGTCGACGGCCCCAGCGTGTCGCACAGACGGAAATAGTCCATCACGACGCGCCGGACCGCCGCCTCTGCTTCCAGCAATGCGATCCGCTGGCTCAACAGGGCAAGGGCGCCGGCTTCTGTCATGCGGGGATGACCAACTCCCGGCCGACCCGGGCTTCGACGCGCATATATTTCCAAAGTCGATACTCGCCGACCTCGATGGTGCGGAACAGGTTGCAGGCGGCGACCACCGTCGCGCGATCGGGCACGTCCGCCATGACGTAGAAGGTCCAGGGCCAGCCATTGGGCGAGGTGCCGACCATGGTTTCGTCATCGTCCAGCGTACCCAGCACGGTCACGCCCGGCAGGTCACGAATGCCCTTGAGCATCTCGCCAGTGGCGGCCCAGACCTTGCCGATCTCGGTTGCGGGCAGATCGAAGAAATTCTGGAGCACGGCAGCGCAGAAAAGGACGCGCAGGGGTTTGGCAGGTGTGTCGGTCATGAATGCGATCCTTTTGTCGATCAGGGAAATCCGGGCGGGTTGTCGAGCCCGAGCAGCACCCGGCCCGCGCTGGCAAACGTGCCTTCGGACAGGAAGGCATGCTGGGCCACCACCATCGCGTCATGGACATAGGCCGCAAGCGGATGGTCGTTGTAGATGCCGGTTGTGCCCGACAGCATGAAGGCGGTCTGGGCGACTTCACAGCCGATCCGCGCAACGTGGCTCGAGGCGAGGCGCAGCAAGCCCGTTTGCTTGAGTGATGCCGGATCGCCCGCGCACAAGGTAGCCCAAACATCCTCGGTCGCCTCGTAGAAGAAGACACGGGCAGATCGGAGTTTGGCTTCTGCCTTGGCAATCTCGGTCTGCACATAGGCGCGGTCGGCCAGCACCGGCGCTCCAGTGATGGAGGCGCGCCCTCCCGCCATCTGCGTGATTTCGTCCAGTGCGGCGCGCGCTACACCCACACCAACGATCGCCAGTACCTGCGCGGCGAAGGCCATGGAGGGATAGCGATAAAGCGGCGTGTCGAGTGTCGGCGCGCCGCCCCGGATGAAGGTCCATTCTTCTGGTACGACGACCTCGTCGACGACCAGGTCATGGCTACCCGTGCCCTGGAGGCCGATCACATCCCAGTTGCGTTCGATCGCGACCGACGAGGCGGGCATGACCGCCATGCGCGGAAGGCCGCCTTTCTCGCCTTCCACTTTGACGCCGACGCCGATGATATCGGCCCCGGTCGATCCGCTGCCGAACTTCCAGCGCCCCGACACCTTGAGGCCACCCTCGACCTTCGCCGCTGCCTGCGGCGGGAAGAGCGCACCTGCAAAGATCACGTCCGGCCCATCGGCATAGACCTTGGCCAACGTCCCCGTCGGCAAAGAGGCCAGATACATGGACGAGACACCGAAGCTTGCCACCCAGCCTATCGAGCCGTCAGCCTCGGACAAGCGCTCGATCAGCTTCAGGAAGGTCGCAGGCGACACCTCCAGACCACCATAGCGGGTCGACACAAGCGCCCTGTAGACGCCCAGGCGGCGCAGCTCGGCGACTATGTCGGCCGGCAATTGGCCAAGGGCCGCAATTTCCTGCCTTCTTGCGCGGAAAGAAGCGATCAGCTCTTCGCCAATGGGGGCGATGCCGGGCGTTTCCGCGGCGCTCCGCCCGGAAAGGGCGTTCAACGCGTTCATCAGCAAATTTCCTTATGTTGTAGATTCTGGTCAGAATGGGCGAACAAGCGCGCGATGGCGCAGAGCCGTGCATCATCTCCCCGGCGCGCCACCAGTTGCAGCGCCGCCGGTCGCCCTGACGGCGTTGTCAGCGGCAGCGAGATCGCAGGATGGCAACTGAGGTTGAAAGGACGCACGAGAGAGGACAGCCGCAGGATCGATGCCGCGTCACCCATTGCGTCGACGTGCGGCGGAAATCCTGGCAGTGTCGGCAACGCCAGGACGTCAAAGCGCTCCAGCAAGGCATCAACCTGCGCAATGAAGCTGGCCTTGACTTCTTGCGCCCAGACCATGCGTTCCACCGTTGCAACCGTGGGTGCTGCGCGCAAACGTTGTTCGACATCAATGCCAAGCAGACCTGTGTCCACCAGATGACCGTAAGCGGCAGAAGCCTCTGCTGCCATTTTGACGACGCCAGCCTGGAAAGCGTCCTCCAGAAGCGGCAGGGAGCAGGTTTCGACGGCATCCCAAAGCGAAGCAAGCGCAGCGGCAACAGCGCCCGCCACCTCTTCATCAGCGATGACTTCTACAAATCCTATGGCGGGCCGAGCAACTGGGTCAGCGACCGCAAAATCAGGATCCATCTGTTCCATGGCACCTTCGATCAGCGACATGGAGCGGGCGAACAAGCCGACACAATCCAGGTCGCTGTCGCTTGGCGTCAGGCCATCGCGGCTTAGCCGTCCAAAGCTCGGCTTGAAACCGATAACACCGCAACAGGCTGCAGGCATGCGGACCGAGCCACCCGTATCTGTGCCGAGCGACAGGTCGACCAGTCCGGCAGCGACTGCAGCGGCAGAACCGCTGGATGATCCGCCGGGCATAAGGCCGGGATAGAGCGGATTTTCGACATGTCCCGTCCAGTCGTTGAGGCCCGTCATGCCGTAGGCCAATTCGTGCATGCTCGCCTTGGCAATGATCCGATAGCCGGCCTCAACCAGAGCCTGCACCACGTGGGCGTTACGCTGTGCAGGTGCGACATCGGCAAAGGCCCGGGAGCCGCAGCAGGTGCGCGCGCCCGCAATATCTATGCAGTCCTTGACTGCGACGGACGGACCACTGCCCGGCACGTCATAGCTTTCAATCAGGATAGCAGACATCCCCGATTTCCCTTGATGGCTGATATAAGAAAGCTGGATCATATTACGTGAATAGTCAAGTAATTTTCATTCATTCTCTTGCTTGAACATGCCCCGGTCTCCCGGTAGGGATTTTGGGGCGGGAGAGATGCGGGCCATCTGGGTGCCGGAGCCCGCGCAAGCAGGGATCACAGATGGTTGAAGAGGTACAGGAACCCGAAATTGCAGGTGACGCCGCCCCCTTCAACATGGAGGAATGGCCCTTCTACTGGCTCACCCGCTTTACCGGCCGCTATCTGCTGCAAATGGAACTGGCACTTAAACCGCTGGGCCTCGACATCCCGCGGTGGCGTGTGCTCATGACATTGCGCAACCGCGAGACGATGAGCGTCAGCGAGATTGCCGACCATGCGATCGTCAAGTTGCCGACCATGACCAAGATCGTGAAGCGCATGCAGGCCGACAATCTGGTGCATTGCAGGCAGAGTGTGGCAGACGGCCGAGTGACCGAAGTCTCGCTGACCCCTGAAGGCGTTGTCGCTGGTCGCAAGGCCTGGGAAGCAGCGAACAGGATTTACGAGCGCGCCTTTGAAGATCTGTCGAAAAAGGATGTTTCGACACTCAACAAACTTCTCCGGACGATAACGCGCAGCCTGGCTGGCTAACCCAGCCCACAAAGTCATAGCCGGCAAACAGTGCCGGCTTTCAGCCTTCCAACACGACAGAAGACCGCCGATGTTTTCGCATCGGCGGTCTCTCCTGCGAACGCTGCCTCTATTTAGAAATTATAGGTCAGCTTGGCGCCATAAGTGCGCGGCGGCGCCATGCCGTAGCTGTAGGTGCCAAAGCGCGTGCTAGCGACGGCACTGGTTATGACCGTTTCATCCTCGATGTTGCGGACAAAGCCCTGCAGGCTCCACTTCTTGCTCTCCGGCGTGAAGGTCACGATCAGGTCGCTACGCGAATAGCTGTCCTGCTTCTGATAGGCGAAATTCTCGATCCCATAGAAGGACGAGGTTTCGATATGGGTCTGGACACGCGGGGTCAGCGTGCCGCCGAGCAGCCCGAAGCTGTGCTCATATCCCATATTGAACGACCAGCGTGGCGCCTGGGTCGAGCGGTTGCCCGAATAGTCGGTCACGCAGGTACCGTCAGTCGCGATGTTGAGACAAAGCTCGGTATATTCCGAATGCAGGAATACCGCGCTGGCATCAAACCGGTCGACGTCGCTCGGCTGGAAGACGGTTTCCGCCTCAAGTCCCCAAATGCGCGACTTACCAGCGTTGAATACCGCCGAAAGACCGACCGTCTGGTCACGCACCGAAATCTGCTGATCCTTGTAATTATACAGGAAGGCCGACAGGTTCAGTTGCAGGCTGTTATCGAGGAAGCGATTTTTCGAGCCGACTTCCCAGGAAGTGATGGTTTCCGGCTGATATGGCAGGGTATTCTGCCCCGGCACAGTATTGAAGCCACCCGCCTTATAGCCGGTATCAAACTTGGCGTAGACCATGTTGCGCGGGCTATAGTCGTAGGTCAGGCCAGCATGATAGGTGGTCTTGGTGCTCGAGGCATCATCGTCCTGCGCAACATTGCCACTGCCGGTGTTGCTGTAGCCCGTGCGGCTCTTATAGTCGTCCGAATAGCGGATACCAAACTCCGCCTTCAGCCCGTCGATCACTTCATAGCTTGCCTGCCCGAAGGCGGCCTTCGACTTCGCCTTCACATTATAGGAGAAGGTGAAGATGTTCGACGGCGGATTGGCCACCGCATAGCTCTGGAACAGGCTGAACAGGTCCGAGGTTTCGCGGAACAGATAGCCGCCGATCTGCCACTTGAACCGGCCATTGCCGTTAGAGACCAGGCGGACCTCGTGGGACCAGTCATGCACCTTCTCGGTTGGCTGAATATAGGCCGCCTGGCTGGTAGTGCCGTCCAGATCGCGCAACTGCGAATAATCGGTGTCGCGGAAGCCACCCAGATAGACCAGGCTCGCAAAGCCCAGATCATATTCGCCGTTCCATTGGATCGTGCGCAGTGTCGTGTCGATATACTGGTTTGGCAGGCTGTGCGGCGTGCCGTCGCCATCCACGTCCGGGCGATAGCTGGTGTCGATCGCACCCGAGGAGGTATACCGCAGCGGCGTGCCCCACATCGTCGGACCGACGCCGCCGATTTTGGTCAACTGGCCGGTCAGCAACAGCTTGAGGCGATGGGTCGGTTTCCACTGAACGTGAAGGCGCACCGACTGGGAATCAGCGTCGTCGCCGGCGCGCGCAGGCGCCTCATTGACGCGATAGCCGTCATGCTTGCTGGTCGAGAACGCCGCGCGAACCGCCAGCGTGTCCGTGACCGGCAGGTTGATCATGCCCTCGGTCGTGATCTGGTCGTAATTGCCCACGCCGACCGCAACCTTGCCCTCGAACTCGTCCTTAGGCTTTGCGGTGATGACGTTGATCGCGCCGCCCGTGGCATTACGGCCGTAGAGCGTACCTTGGGGGCCACGCAGGACTTCGACGCGCTCGAGATCGAACATCGAATCGCCAAAGCCGAAGGGCTTCTGGATGTAGAAACCATCCTGCGCAATCGAGATGGCCGGATCGCCGATTTCATTGGTGTTCTGGCTCGAAACGCCGCGCACCGCGATGATGACGTTGGCGGAGTTCTTGGAGATGCCCACCCCCGGCGCGATCGCCGCGATATCCGTCAGCGTGGAAACGCCATTCTTTTCCAGCGCCTTTTGATCGAAAGCGGTGATGGCGATCGCGGTCTTCTGAACCGATGTTTCCCGCTTTTCAGCCGTAACGACAATTTCGTCGATACCGCCGGAGGACTGCTCGGCCGTCTGCGCCATGGCCGCACTTGCATGGAAGCCTGCCAGCACGACCAGACTCACACTGCTCAAACGCTTGAACTGTTTCATCGCTAAAACCCCTTTCGCTCTTGTTTTGTTACCGAACGACATCAATTTTTTATGTCATTATATCGTAATCTTCAAGTATTTTTATTGCACTTTACGCTATCGCCACGCAACGACGTTTCATTAATTCGCTACGCCGCTAATCACCGGTAGGGATCGTTTAAAATCTCTTTATTTTCAGCATTTTGCGCAATTTCACGGTCGGAAAACAGCATCGGTTTGTACTGAAATTCCCGGAACAGGCCGACCTGATCGAGGACATGTTGCGCGCCCTCTTCGGCCTGGCCCGGCGCTACCACATTACGGCCCACTGCCCCGGTTGGGCGCAGTTCAATAAGGTGATTCTGAGTACCCCGTTCCGCAAGCGGGACGATAACTGGCTCGCGCGAACCTTGCGGCACATTATGGGCGTTGGCGGTCGCGAACTGGGTTGTCAGGATCGGGTCGGACCAGCGAGCCATATCCGCCCCGCGCGCAGCCGCGAGCTTCGCCAAGACCAGCCGCAAAGTTTCGACCTGGACCGACGTAGCATCCCGCCCGCCCAGATAGTCCGCCTTGACCGGCAGCGACGCCGTCTTGCCGGCCAATATCCGCGCCAGCAGCTTGGGACCACGCCCAATGTCATAGGTATCGCTGCGCTTGTAGCCGAGCGATTTGGACAGCGACGGCCCGACGACCTCGGGGGCGAAAAGACGCGCGGTCATCGCCGCCAGCCAGGCATCATAGATGACCAGCGCCGGGCTGTCATAGCGGCCGTCGCCATCGGCATCGATCCGCCGCCTGTCCCATCCGGCCAGCAGGTCGCGTGCCTGCTGTAATTGCGGATCGCCGGGCGCCTGCTGCCCGATCGCGGCGATCAGGCCGGGGATGAAGAAGTCCGCCGTCTGGCTCATGGTGCTGGCCACTTCGACCAGTTTCTCCATATCGGCGGCGGACAGCCGGTCATGGCTCTCGACGAAATTCTGGAGCAACCGCGCGCGCTCCACCGAACTCCATCCGGTATCGGGGAAATACCATCCCTTGATCGGCTGCTGGTTCCAGTTGGTGAAGAAGCCGCGCGACGGGTTCAGGCGATAGGGCTGCTGCGACGACGGCAGGAAACCACGCCAGTCGCTCGCCCCCGTGCCGTCGGACGGCAAGCGGGGGTCCTGATCGGCGCCGCGGATCGGGAAATGGCCCGGATAGACCATGCCGATATTGCCCTTCCGGTCGGCATACCACCAGTTGATGCTGATCGCCGATCGCAGTGCCGCCTTGTGGAACTGGTCGAAATCCTGCGCCAGCGTCGAATCGAACCAGGCCATTTCGGTGTCCAGTTCATGCCCTTCCCACGCCCGCGCACGGGCATATGCCCGGTGATTCTGCGCATCGACCTGCAGCACCGGTCCATGGACCGTGCGATAGAAGGTGGCGGTCACGGGGGGAGCACCCTTGACCCTGATCGTCTCGGTCCGCGCCTGCATCCTCTTCCACTGGCCCTTGTGGAAATAGCGGGTCGGATCGGCCGGATCGAGCTGCTCGACAAAGCTGTCGACGGCATCGCCCCGGCCCACCGTGCTCGACCATGCCGTATTCCCATTATGGCCGAAGAAAATCGGGATGAAGCCGATCGGCGTCGTGCCGACCACGTCCATGCCCCCGCCGTGCAATCCCGCCTCATACAGGAAGCCCGGCATGGTGAAGCCCATTTGCGGCCCGCCCATCAGCATCGGATAGCCGGTCGCCGACTTGTCCTTGCCCACGACCCATACATTGCTGCCGCCATGATCGTTGAGCGCCAGCGACGCCATTCTGGCGCCCAGCATGGTATCGGCCTTGCCGACCCCTTCCGCCGCCGCCGCGACGCCCGGCCCGCCAGCCGCAACATGCGGCTGCCCCACGACCGACAGGGCGCGCAGGCTCTTGCCGGTCCAGTCGCCCGCCGCCAGCGACGTGACCGCTTCCGGGTCTTCCTCCAGCGGCACCAGATCATCGAACATCGCCCGCGCCCGCGCGGCACCGAACTGACTGGTTAGCTGGTCCAGCATCGCCGCATTGTCGAGTTCCTGTGTCTTGTCGGTGAAGCGAACCGCAACATTGCCGATGAAGATCTGCGCCAGATCCTCCGCAGTCCATGGCTTTGGCGCAAAGCCTAGCGCAGCGAACTGGCTCGGCAGGCTACCCTTGGCGATCCAGGCATTCAGGCCGTCGGCATAGGCCCTGAACAGCGCGCGTTCGGCCGGCTTCAGCGCCGCCAGCCGCGCCGTGACTTCGGCGCGGGTATAGCCGCGCTGGCGCGTCTCGCGATCAAAATCGACGAAGGACGGCCCCAATATCTCGGCCACCTCACCCCAGACGGATCGGCGCATCATTTCCATCTGGAACAACCGGTCCTGACCGATCGCATAGCCCAGCCCATAATAGAGCGCCGGCCGGCTCTGCGCATGAATATGCGGCACGCCATAATGGTCCCGCTGGATAATGATGCCTGCCTGCGCGGCCGGCTTGGGCGCAGCATGGGCCGATACGCCGGCCAGCATTGTGGCGCCGATCAGCATGCGGCAGGAAGAACGGAACAGGGATGTCATGCGACCTCTGAATTATCGGAAGTTATAACCTGTTTTCGACATAGCGGCGGAACGGCGCCAGACCACGGCTCAGCACGGGCACCGCCAGCAGCGCCGCACCGGCGGCGACCAGCGCAAGAGAATGCCCCGTGCCTTGCGGCCCGCCGAACCATCGGTCGTTCGCCATCCCCACCAGCGCGCTGCTCAACCCCATGCCGATCAGCGAATTGACGCCCAGGAACAGGGCCGACACGCGCGATCGCATCGCGGGCGGCGCAACGATCTGCATGACGGCGGTAGACGGCGGCATCGGGAAGGAGGCGAAGAAGAAAGCGATGGCCAGCAGTAGCGTCGCCTGGTCGACACTCGCCGCCCAGGGCAGCAGGGCAATCGGCGGCACCGCGCCCAGCGCGCCGATGATGCCGGTGCGGAACGGCGCATCCTTGCTGCCGGACCGGGTCAGCCGGTCCATGATCGCGCCACTCGCCAGCACGCCGCCGCCCGCCGCGAAGATCGCGACCCAGCCCAGACGAAGCCCGCTCTCCCCCGGCGTCAGCGCGAACACGCGCATCAGATAGGCCGGCGACCAGGACAATAGCGAGAACAAGGTCATCGCGGCCAGGGTATAGCCTGCCATGTGCGGCAGAAAGATCGCCCGGTTGCGCGCCAGGAACTGCATCACCTCCACCACCGAGGGAACGGCTTTGGCGTCAGATGCGCCCGCACCCTGCTCGGCCCGCCCGGCCTGCTGCACACGCGGGTCGCGGATCGTCGCCAGCATCACCAGCGCCAGCAGCAGACCGGGGGCGCCCACGATGATGAACGTCATCTGCCAGGCGGCAAGACGCAGGCCCAGCCAATATTGCGGCCCGCCCGCGCTGACCGCGCCAATCACCCAGCCGCCCAGCAGGAAGGCGATTCCGGTCCCCATGAAGGAACCGAGCGAATAGACCGCCACCGCCCGTCCCAACTTCTCCTTGGGGAACAAGTCGCTGATGAGCGAATAGGTCGCCGGCGAAAGCGCCGCTTCCCCCGCGCCGACGCACACCCGCGCCAGAAACAGTTGCAAGAAGGCGCGTGCAAAGCCGCACGCCGCCGTGGCAAGGCTCCAGAAGGCGACACCGACAGCAATGATGACCGGCCGCGACTTGCGGTCGGAAAGGGCCGCGATCGGTATCCCCATCGTCGCATAGAAGATGGAAAAGGCGAAACCGTGCAGCAGCCCGAACTGGGTATCGGAAATGCCAAGGTCGGCCTGGATCGGGCCGATCAGCAACGCCATGATCTGCCGGTCGATGAAGGAGAATATATAGGCGATCATGCACAGGATCACCGCGATCCAGGCGCGCCGGTGCGTCAGTTCATGATCGATCATGCGGGCAGCCTGTTGAGATAGGCCATGCTGTCGCGGATCGCCGCCATCGGATCGTCCGACCGGTCATATTCGACGAAGAAATGCTGTGCCCCGGCCTTGCGTGCGGCGGCGATCAGGCGGGGCAGGTCCAGCCGCCCGGTGCCCACTACGGCAAATTCGCCGACGGCGTCCACATCCTTCACATGACAGCCGAAATAACGGCCCGGATTATTCTCGAAATAGAGGATGGGGTCCTGCCCCGCCTTGGTCACCCAATAGAAATCCAGTTCCATCTTCACCTGTTCCGGGTCCGTGCCCTTCAGGATCAGATCGTAGATCATGTCCGGCCCCAGCCGCTGAAATTCGCGGTGATGGTTGTGGAAGGCAAAGGTCAGCCCGGCATCCCGGCACATCCGCCCCGCCTGGTTGAAAATGCCGATATAGCGGTCCAGGATCGCGCGATCGGCCAGCATGCGCGGCATCAGGATCGGCCAGGTCACATAGCGCTGCCCCAGCAGCTTCGCCTTGCCGATGCCATCCTCGACCAGCGCCAGCGCCTTTTCCGGCAGGAAGGCGCGCTCGTAATTTTCGCGATTCTGCTCGGTCGTGATTTCCTTGCGCGTCCAGGCGCCGAAGGAAGCATAGACTTCGTCGGACGCGATATGCTGGGACGGGGAAACCAGCCCGAACCGATCCAGTTGCCCTCGCAGCCAGGCGGGATCACGGCCGAAGCTGCCGACCGTTTCCACTTCCTTGTAGCCCAACTCGGCCACCTGCCGCAGCGTACCCTCGAAATCCTGCTCTAGCAGTGCGCCTACGGTGAAGAGTTGCAATCCCCAGGCCGCATTGCGCGACCCGCCGACTTTGGGGATCGTGGAACAGCCCGCCGCAGCCATAGCCATTGTCGCTGCAAGAAAATCTCGACGATTCATTCACTCCCCTTCTCGCCTCTTTGAGGTCGACAAGACCAGCGATCAGCGCTGGATTAGTTGAATGTTCATTTATTATGCAATCTTTGTCAACGAAATTTCACATTTCTCGGAACGATCCAAATCTCATGTAAATACGTCAGTTTGTCGCGATAAAACTTCAGAAAAATACGCATGAACGAATGAAGTTGGAAAAGCCTCAACCAGCATCAAAAAAATTGAAGCCCGCTCTAAAAACGCCCAAAGATTAATTGACATTTCAATTAAATTTGCTTTGCTGCCGGCATCAACGGAGGCAGAATTGAACAGAGAATCGCGCAGCGCCACCAAGGGGCATTTCCACATTCATCGCCATGGGCGGCAGGCCCTGCTCCATACGAGCGCCATCCTTCTGGCCGCCGTGGGCATGCAAGCCCCGCTCCACGCCCAGCCGATCGCCCCGATCGCCTCACCCGTGCCGGAAAGCGGTGACGATCAGCGCGCCCGTGACCTGGTGGCGAAGATGACGCTCGATGAAAAGATCGATATGATCCGCGGGGCGCAGGAGGATGCGAAGACCGATCAGGCCGCCGCCGGCTATCTCCGGGGCGTGCCGCGCCTCGGCATCCCCTCGATGCGCTTTGCCGATGGTCCTCCCGGCATCCTGACCCGCGAACCCTCGGTCGCCCTGCCGGCGACCATGGCACTCGCCGCCACCTTCAGCCGGGAGGATGCGGAACAAAATGGCGCTGTGGTTGGCCTCGAAGCCCGGCGCCTCGGCGTCGACGTGGCACTGGAACCGTTCGTCAACATCATGCGCGACCTCAATTTCAGCCGCGGCTGGAACACCTATGGCGAAGACCCCTATCTGTCGGGCATCATGGGCGCGGCGCAGGTGCGCGGCATCCAGGGCCAGGGCGTGATGGCGCAGGCCAAACATTATCTCGGCTATGACCTGCGCGGCTACAAGACGGTCATGGACGAACAGACCATGCATGAAGTCTATCTCGCCCCGTTCGAGGCGGTGATCGACGCTGGCGTCTCCTCGCTGATGTGCGCCTACAACTATACCAACGGCAAATATGCCTGCGCCAATGACGACCTGCTCAACGTCACCCTGCGCAAGGAACTGGGCTTCAAGGGCTTCGTCACGTCCGACTGGGGCGCAGTGCACAAGCCGACCGACATCAACACCGGCCTCGACATGGAAATGCCAGGCCTGATGCCAAAGGGCAGCCCCTGGCTCACCATCACCCGTTCCTATTTCGACAATGACAAGGCGCCGGTCGAACCGCTCAAGATGACCATGGACGTGCTCGGTCGCGTCTTCGGTCGCGCCGTGCCGGAAGAGGGCAAGGGCGAGCGCGCCCCGATCAAGTCGGTGATCTTCCGCGGCCAGTTCCCGGACGATCCCGCGCCGGTCAACATGGCCTCCGCGCTGGCCGACGGCACGGTGCAACTGGCGCAGATCGACGAAGCGGCCTACCGCGTCGTGCATGAAATGAACCGCTTCGGCCTGCTCGACCGGGGCAATCACCAGCCCACCGGCGGCGCGGTCGATCCCCGCATCGCGCCCATCATCCGCAAGACCGCCGCGGATTCCGCCGTCCTGCTGAAGAATGACGGCGCCGCCCTGCCTTTGAGCCAAACGGACATGGACGATCTGGCGCTGATCGGCCCCGGCGCGGGTCAGGTCGTGGCCCTGGGCATCAACGCCGAACATTCGCTCGGCCTGCCCGAAACCCAGAACAGTGTCGCCGCCCTGCTCCAGCGTGAGGCGGGCGGCCGCGCCGGCGCCCATGTCGCCTATGCCGTCGCCAACGACATGACCGGTACGCCCATCCCCGCCGACCGCTTCAGCAGCGACGGCGTGCCAGGCCTCGCCCGCTATGTCGATGGCAGGAAAGTCGCGCAGGACAGCGCGCTGAACTTCACCGACGGCAACGCCAATGCTCTCGCCGCCGACGCCCAGCCGGGCTGGAAGGGGGAGATCGACATCCCCTCGGCCGGCACCTACGGCATCTATCTTCAGATGCTGGGCACCCATGGCGAGTTGCTGATCGACGGCAAGCTGGTCGGCCGTTCCAGCGGCATGACCGGCGCGCGCCATGGCGACACGGTACAGCCTGGTCAGGACGCGCTGCTGTCTACCACCGACAATCTCAACAATGTCCGCCGCGACGTCGAACTGACGGCGGGCAAGCATAGTATCGAGGTCACGACCGGCGCTGACACCTCGCACGCGCCGATCCAGATCCGCCTGAACTGGGTCACGCCAGAGCAGAAGGAGGCCAATTATCGCCACGCCGTCGAAACTGCGGCGAAAGCGAAAAAGGCGGTGGTCTTCGCCTGGGCCCGGCAAAGCCCCATCTTCGGCCTCACGGCGGAACAGAACAAGCTGATCGAGGATGTGAGCGCCGCCAACCCCAACACCATCGTCGTGCTCAACACCAGCTATCCCGTTGACATGCCCTGGCTGGGCAAGGTGAAGGCGGTGCTCAACATGTGGTGGGGCGGCGACAAAGGGGGCGAAGCGACGGTCGACATCCTGACCGGCCGCGTCAGCCCGGCAGGCCGCCTGCCCTTCACCTGGGGCAAGGCGCTGGAGGATTATCCCGCAACCGACCCGCGCTATCCCGAGCGCGGCGCGCGGGAGGATGGCGTCGTCACCTATTCTGAAGGACTGGACGTCGGCTATCGCTGGTTCGATCGACAGAACAAGGCGCCGCTCTACGCCTTCGGCCACGGCCTCAGCTACACCAGCTTCGCCTATTCGGGCCTAGGCGTGAAGCCTGCAGCCGACGGCGGCCTCGACGTCCGCTTCACCGTCGCCAACACCGGGCAGCGCGCGTCGGACGAAGTAGCACAGGTCTATCTCGGCGCACCCGCCAATGCGCCGCAGGGCATCGCGTTCCCGGTGCGTGCGCTCGCCGGTTTCGATCGCATTCATCTGGCGCCATCGGAACGCAAGACGATCTCGGTCCATGTCGCACCGCGCAGCCTGCAATATTGGGACGAGAAGGCCGGACGCTGGACCACGCCCAAGGGCACGCGCATCGTCCAGGTCGGCGGCTCCTCGCGCGATCTGCCGCTGACCGGCAAGAGCCGCTAAGGGGCGACGCGATGCAGAAACACGCGCCTGCCATCGGCAGACGGCAATTTCTGGGTGGCGCCGCCGGCGTCACCCTCGCCTCCCTGTTGGCCGGGCCAGAGGCGTTGGCGCAGGGCAGCCGTTTCGCACCGGCCATCGCCGGCGAGCCCAATGCCGCCTGGGCGCGCAAGGCGCAGGCGTTGATGCCCGCGCTGCACAGCGTCGAGCAGCAACCGCTTGCGCTGGTGAAGATGATCCCCGACCCCGCGCAAATCTTGCGTTTCCGGGTGGAAGAGGATGCCAGCATCACAGACTTTGCCACCCGCAGCTTCCGCAAGGGCGACAGCTTCATCCTCGACTTTGGCGGGCATCGCACCGGCCATCTGTCCTTCGATCTGGAAACCGTCGGGCGTGAACCCGATGCCCCGGCCCGGCTGAAGCTGACCTTCGGCGAGGTGCAGCCCGATGTCGCCGAACCGCTGCACCCCTATAAGGGCAAGATTAGCGAGGCGTGGTTGCCAGAAGAGATCATCACCGTCGATTATCTGCCGCAATCGGTGAAGATGCCGCGCCGCTACGCCTTCCGCTATGTCCGGGTCGATGTGATCGACACCTCACCCGGCTTCGCGGTGAAATTCGGCAATGTCCGCGCGCATGCAATCACTTCAGCCGGTCCGATGCCCGTGCCGATGGGGTCGACCCCGCGGCTGCGACGGATAGACGAGGTTGCGATGGCGACTCTGCGCGACTGCATGCAGACAAGTTTCGAGGATGGCCCGCGGCGCGACCAGCGTCTGTGGGTCGGCGACCTGCGGCTTCAGGCCCTCGCCAACTATGCCAGCTTCCGCAACAATGATCTGGTCAAACGCTGCCTCTATCTGTTTGCCGCCTATCGCGACAAGGACGGGCTGGTCGCCGCCTGCGTCTATGAAAAACCCTATCCGCGCTATGGCGGCATGCACATTGTCGATTATGCGGCACTTTTCAACGTCACCCTGCGCGACTATCTGGACGCGACGGGCGATGTGGCCACGGCGCGCGACCTGTGGCCGGTGGCTCAGCGCCAGCTGGAGTTGATCGAACGCTGGATCAGTCCAGCCGGACTGTTCGTCGATCCGGGCAATATGTGGATCTTCATCGACTGGTCGAGCAAGCTGGACAAGGGCGCTGCCATCCAGGGCCTGCTGACCTTCGCCTGGAAGGCAACCGCCGATCTGGCCCGGCGACTGGGCCTGACGCGGGAGGCGGATCGCCTCTCCCGCCGCGCCGCCATGATGACCGTCGCCGGGCGCGCTGCTTATTGGGACGCCGCCAGCGGCCGGGTGCTCAGCGGCACTGCGCGGCAGGTCAGCTGGGCAGGCGCCAGCTGGATGATGCTGGGCGGCCTGCTGTCACCGCGCGAAGGCCGCAACGCCCTGCGCGCAGCGCTGGCCGATCCCGCCGCGATCAGGCCGTCCACTCCCTATCTCTATCATTATGTGGTGGAGGCCCTGATCGCCTGCGGCGAGAAGACCGGCGCGCTGGCGCTACTCGAAAGCTATTGGGGCGCAATGATCGATGCGGGCGCTGACACGTTCTGGGAAGTGTTCGACCCGGCCAATCCGCTCTCCTCCCCATATGGCGACATCCACATTAACAGCTACTGCCATGCATGGAGCTGCACGCCCTCCTATTTCCTGAGAACATAACCCTTAAGCGACTCAGGTGAGGACAGATTGGGATATACCGAAAGCAGGGGACTTCAATTGCCCATAAAGCCGATCGAGCCTGTGTCCTTTTCTGGGCCAAGCACTAATGCCGCACGTTGAAATTCGTTGTAGCACATTGGATAGCAGCTCGAAGACGGATGCAGTCAAGTACCTGTTTTTGCTAAACAATGTGCTACAACTTTCGCTCTTTTAATCAGTAGGTCGCTGGTTCGAACCCAGCTGGACTCACCACCCCAGACATCGCGATAGAAACCGATCCCGGCGCATCCGCGCCCGGTCAAGGTCGTGCGCCCGCATCATTTCTGCACATGGCGCACAACTATCGTGCCGACAAACGGCAGGACAGGACGGGTCCAGTTGTTATCGAGCGGGCGACGCGCCCGCTGCCAAGATCCGGGGCGCACACCGCGGTTTTCGATAGCGGGCGCGTCACCTTTCCCATGACCCGACCTTCCCCCATTGCGCCCACCCGCAAAAGAAAACGCGGCCCCGGAACATGCCCGGAACCGCGTCTTTGCCCTTCCCCAAGGGAATGGGATCAGAACTTGCCCTGGATACCGACGAAGAAGCGCTGACCGGGATAGGCCATCTCCACCGGCATATCGCTATTGATATAGAGTTTGGTGGATTCCTTGGTCAGGTTCTGCGCTTCCAGGAAGACACTGAAATGATATTGCGGGAAGCGCAGCGTGATCTTTCCGTCCAGATAGCCTTCACCCCTGCGATAGAGCGGGTTATTGCCGTTATTGGCATCAATCACCGTCTGCATCCACTTGGAGCGATAATTGTAGCTCAGGCGGAAATTGAGCCAATCCTTGTCGTAGAAGAAGCTGGCATTATAAGTATATTTCGACATGCCGGGATATTCTTTGAGTTCCGCCCCGGTCGCACTGTTGGTGAGGTTGGTCCGCAACGCCCGCGAATAGCTGAAATTCGCGCTAGCCCCGAAACCATCGAACGGCTTGGGCAGGAAGGTGAAGGCAGTCTGCGCATTCGCCTCGATGCCGTCGAGCAGCGCACCAAAGCCATTGACCGGCTGGCGCACCGTATAGCTGGAGCCGTCGTTGAACAGGTCCACGCCGCTGCGGGTCACATTGGGAATGACGAAGCTGGATTCATATTTCTTCCAATAGCCCAGGCTCAGCATCGTGTCGGCATTGGGATACCAGGCCAGGTTCACTTCCCACTGGTCTGCGCGATAGGGCTTGAGCGCCGGATTACCCGCTGTGCAGGTATCGTCCGTGCCCGTGATGGTGATGTCATCCAAGCAATTGATGTTCGGCACCAGGTCGGTCGGGCGCGGTCGCGCCAAATTCTTGGCCCAATTGGCCCGCAGGAACAGGTCGCGCGCCAGTTCCAGATTGGCGTTGAAGGCCGGCATGATGTCCGTGTAACTGTTGCTGATCGTCACCGATTGCGCCGCCAGCACGACCGTTTCCGTGCCGCCGGTCGGGGTGAAGCGGGTCACGCGGCTGACATTGGTGCCGGTCCCTTCATCCTTGGTATGCATCCAGCGCACGCCGGCATTGCCGGTCAGGCGCATGCCGAAAATCTGGGTATCGATATCCGCCATGACATAACCCGCCAGCACGGTTTCGTCGATCTTGGCGCTGGGCACCTGCGGGAAACCATCGGCGAAGCGGACGAGATCATGATCGAAGCCCGACAGATCGTAGAATTTCCCCAGTTCCTCGGCATCGAAATTGGGGAAGGCGAGCCCCGTGGGCAGGCCAGCCGGCGCGCCCTTCAGGCCGGAAAAGAGCGGCGCGCCACCCGTGGTGCCGCCAATCGCGCCGATCAGCGCGGTATATTGGGCGGGCGTCATATACCAGGTATTGCCGTTGCGCGTCTGGGTCGGATTGGCGACGATATTGGTGGTGTAGGAGACATTCGCCGACGATTGATAGGTCATGCTCGTGGGATCGAGCAGTACCGAACCACCCCCCTGATAGTTCAGGAATTTTTGTTTGCGCCCCTGGGCACCAAATTCGATCTTGCTGACGATCGGGTGATCGATTTCCCAATCGACGTCGATCTTGAACTGATCTTCGGTATTGTTGAACTCGCCCGGACGATATTGCAGGCCGGGGCCGTAGACGGGCAGCACCTGGCCATTGGCGCCGGTGCGGGTGAAGTCGGCATAGACCGCCGGATCGGCGGGGTCGAAATTGGATGGGAAGCTGAAGACCGGCAGCCCCTGATCATTGTTGCGGTCGATGGTGATGCCCGACACGCTGGTGCCCAGCGAAATGAGGTTGGTCTGCTGATCGGTATGGGCGGTCGCATGCGATCCCATCACGTCGATCTTCAACCGGCTATTGGGTTCCCAGGTGAAGCCGCCCGAGAAATATTTGCTGTCCTGGTCATAATCGAAGTCGCGGCGCTGCACGCCGATGATGTTCGCCGCACCATTCCAGTTGGGGTTGGTTGCGGTACCGATGTTGACGGCGTCAAGCGCGGTGGTGAGGCCGGTGACGACATGGTTCCCGTTGACCGTCGAAGTGCCCAGTTGGACCCGGCGACGCGACGTGCCACCGCCCGCGCCGGCTGCCAGTTGCGGATCGAGATTGAAGCGCTCGATGCGGCCCAAATCGACCGAATAGTTGGTGTCCTGCAGCTTCTGGTTGCGCAGATTGACCTGGCCGTTGACATAGGCGCGGAAATTGGGCGCCACCTGATATTGCAATGTGACATCGGCCGAGATGCGCTTGTCATTACGCACCAGTTGGCGATAGCGCGGCACGGTCGGCGCCCAGTCGAAGAACTGGGTTTCGCACGCCAGCCGGTTGGCGGTAGCGGCCCCAGTGGTCGCACCACCGACGCCAGCGCAGCTCTCATATGTATTATAGTTGCTGTAGAGCGGATTAGCGACCGTCTTCTCGGTCGAATGATCGAAATCGGCCAGCCGCTGCCAGTTGGTGTTGCTGATATAATCCTGGCGTGTGTCGACGTCGCTATAGGTGGCGTTGACCAGGATGCCCAAGCCATCGATCAGGAATTTGGGCGCACCGGCAAAGAAGGTCAGGCGCGGCTTCCAGCTTTCCGTAAGATCCAGATGCTGGCCCGACGCGACCATCGAGATCAGTGGATCCTTCAGTTCCAGCGGCTTGCGCGTTTCGACGCGCACCGTGCCACCAATGCCACCTTCTGTCAGGTCGACGGCATAGCCCTTGTAGACGTCGACCGACTTGACCAGTTCGGCCGCGATTTCGCGGAAGTCGCCGGCGCGCGAACCGAGCGCGCTGACCTGGCTGACACCGTTGATCTCGACGCGGTTGAGGTCGGGCTCGACGCCACGGATCGAAATCTGGTTGCCCTCGCCAAATTCGCGGCTCAGCTGGACGCCGGTGATGCGGGCGAGCGAGTCACCGATATTCTTGTCCGGGAAGCTGGCGATATCATCGGCGACGATCGAGTCGACGACGGTGTTCGCTTCCTTCTTGCGGTTGATCGCCGATTGCAGCGAGGCGCGAGTGCCGACGACGACGATATCGGCAGCCGAAACGGCACCTTCCTTCTTTTCGCCTTCGTCATTTGTCTGAGCAATGGCCGAAGCCGACACCAGCATGACGCCGGCCATGGCGAGGGCGGAAGCGCCCTTCAGCGTCCGGCGAACCATCGCGATGTTGGAAAAATTGCGTGCACTTTCAGTGGTATGCTCGCGCATAGCCGATCCCCTCTCTCCCAGAACACCCCATGACCGACTCCGTTTCCCCACGGTCGTCGAATCAGTTTCTAGACGGAGAGTTACTGAACCTATATGTGGGATGCAATTCTAATATTTGGATCAGTAGTGATCCGGAGGGGAGATTGATGCAAATGCGCACCACTATTCGGGCCTTTACCATGATGCTCGGGCTGGCGACTTCGACCATGGCATTGGCAACTGGCCCCACCGCCCGAATAGCGGCCGAACGACTTGATCGTGGCGCGGTAGCGCTACCAGCACAGGGCGGCGGCATGCTCATTACATGGCGTCTACTGGCCGATGATCCCGCCACCATCCGTTTCCGCCTGTTGCGCGACGGCAAGCCGATCCATGACAGCCGCGTCGGCGAAGCCACTGCCTTCGTGGACAAGAAAGGCAGCGCCACCAGCCGCTATGCGGTGCAGCGGATCGGCGACAAGAGCGCCCCCTCCCCCGCCATGATGTGGGACAAATCCTTTCTCTCCATCCCCCTCACGCCCCCCGCCGACGGCGTCACCCCGGCCGGCGAGTCGTTCAGCTACACCGCCAATGATGCGAGCGCGGCCGATCTGGACGGCGACGGCCGTTACGAGATCATCCTGAAATGGGATCCGACCAACAGCCATGACAACAGCCAGGGCGGCTATAGCGGGCCGGTGCTGCTCGACGCCTATCGGCTCGACGGCACGCGGCTATGGCGCATCGACCTTGGCCGCAATATCCGCGCCGGCGCCCATTATACCCAGTTCCTGGCCTTCGACTTCGACGGCGACGGTCGCGCCGAAGTGGCGATGAAGACCGCCGACGGCACGGTCGACGGCACCGGCACGGTGATCGGCGACGCCAAGGCCGACTGGCGCGGCCATGATGGCGAAGTGCCCCAGCGCGACCGCACCGGCGCCAAGGTGCTGCCCGATGGCACCAAGGTCGCACCGATGCAGGGCCGCATCGTCAAGGGGCCGGAATATCTGACCGTCTTCGACGGCCTCACCGGCAAGGCATTGGCCACCGCCCCCTATGATCCGCCACGCTATCCCGGCGGCAATCCCACGACGCAGCAGCTGACCGAAAGCTGGGGCGATGGCTATGCCAACCGATCCGACCGGTTCCTGGCCGGTGTCGCCTATCTCGACGGCCATCTGCCCTCGATGGTCTTTGGCCGCGGCTATTATGCCCGCACCGCGATCGCCGCCTGGGACTGGCGCGACGGCAAGTTGACCCAGCGCTGGCTGTTCGACAGCAGCCAGCCGGGCAAGGGCGACTATGCCGGACGCGGCAATCACCAGCTTTCGATCGCCGATGTCGATGGCGACGGCCGCGACGAGGTGATCTACGGATCGATGGCGGTCGATGACGATGGCAAGGGGCTGTGGACCCAGCCGCTCTTCCACGGCGACACCATGCATGTCAGCGATCTCGACCCCGCCCGTCCCGGCCTCGAAAAATTCGGCGTGTTCGAGGATCAGCGCCAGAATGGCATGATCGGCTCCGCCCTTCTCGACGCGCGCACCGGCCAGATGCTCTGGTCCACCCCGGCCGAAAAGGACACCGGTCGCGGCGTCGCCGCCGATATCGATCCGCGCCACTGGGGCGCCGAGTTCTGGAACTCCAGTTCGGCCGAACTGTTCGACGTCGCCGGCAAGCCGATCGGCCCGCGCCCGCGCCAGATGAACTTCGCCATCTGGTGGGATGGCGACCTGCTGCGCGAACTGCTCGACAAGACGACCATTTCCAAATGGGACTGGGAAAATGGCAGGGAAATCCCCCTGCTTTCGCCCGAAGGCCTGTCGTCCAACAACGGCACCAAGGCGACACCGGCGCTTCAGGCGGACCTGATCGGCGACTGGCGCGAGGAAGTGGTGTGGCGCAGCGCCGACAATCGCGAACTGCGCATCTACACCACCCCCTATCCGACCACGCACCGCTTCGTGACGCTGATGCAGGATCCGGTCTATCGCCTCGGCATCGCCTGGCAGAACACCGCCTATAATCAGCCGCCGCACACCAGCTTCTATCTGGGCGCCGGCAAGCAGGGCGAACGCTGACCCTTGATCGGGTGGGTGGCGCCCCATGCGCCGCCCACCTGACTGACCAATATATGGATCATATATCCATTTTTAGGGATATCTATTGACCCCTCGCCTGGCATCGCCCAAAGTGGCCTGACCAATATTCGGAGAGGGCAAGGGCATGAAGCGAAAATCGGCTGTCGGCGCGCGGGTGCGTCAGTTGCGGGGTGGCCTGGCCCTGCTGGCGCTGACGCCGCTCCTGCCCGCTCTCCCCGCCGCCGCCCATGACGCCTCCACCGTCACCGCCTCGCCGCGCCAGACCTATAATCTCAATCCCGGCTGGCTGATGACCACCGGCGATCAGGCCGGTGCGCAGCAGCCCGGCTTTGACGACAAGGGCTGGCAGAGCGTCACCCTGCCCAACGCCTTCAACGAGACGCAGGCCTTCGCTCGCGACATCAAGGCGCTGTCCACCGGCATCATCTGGTATCGCAAGCACATCACCCTCCCCGCCGATGCGGCGCGCGGCAGGGCCTTCCTGGAATTTGAGGGCGTGCGTCAGGCCGCCGAAATCTGGGTCAATGGCCGCTCGGTCGCGCTGTCCGAACATGGCGTGATGGCCTTCGGCGCCGACATTACCGCCGCACTCAAGCCCGGCGACAATGTCATTGCCGTGCGCGTCGACAATGACTGGAAATATAAGGAACGCGCCACCGGCAGCGGCTTCCAGTGGAACAATGACAATTTCAACGTCAATTATGGCGGCATTACCAAGAATGTCCGGCTCCACCTGACCGGGCCAGTCTATCAGACGCTGCCGCTCTATTCGACGCTCGGCACCACCGGCCAATATGTCTGGGCCGATGGTTTCGACATCGCCGGCCGCCGCGCCAATATTCATGCCGAAAGCCAGGTCCGCAACGACAGCGCTGCCGCCCACGCTTTGTCGCTCCGCGTCGAAATCCGCGATCCCGCCGGCCGCCGCATCGCCCGCTTCGACAGCGGCGCCACCTCGATCGCGCCCGGCCAGAGCGCCACCCTCGCCGCCGCCGCACCGGTCGCCGACCTCCATTATTGGAGCTGGGGCTATGGCTATCTCTACACCGTGACGACCAGCCTGATGGACAAGGGCAAGGTCATCGACAGCGTCGATACGAAGACCGGCTTCCGCCAGACCCGCTTCGGCAATGGCAAGGTCGACCTCAACGGCCGCACCATCATGGTCCATGGCTATGCCCAGCGCACCTCCAACGAATGGCCCGCCGTCGGCACCTCGATTCCGCCCTGGATCAGCGACTTTTCCAACGCGCTGATGGTGGAGAGCGGCGGCAATCTGGTCCGCTGGATGCACGTCACCCCGTCAAAGCAGGACATCGAATCCGCCGACCGCGTCGGCCTGATGCAGGCGATGCCGGCGGGCGACGCCGAAAGCGACGTCACCGGCCGCCGCTGGGACCAGCGCAAGGAGGTGATGCGCGACGCGATCATCTATAATCGCAACAATCCCTCGATCCTCTTCTACGAAAGCGGGAACGAGAATATCAGCGAAGCGCATATGGCGGAGATGAAGGCGATCCGCGATCAATACGATCCCCATGGCGGCCGCGCCATCGGATCGCGCGAAATGCTGGACAGCAAAGTCGCCGAATATGGCGGCGAGATGATGTATATCAACAAGAGCGCGAAGCATCCGATGTGGTCGATGGAATATAGCCGCGACGAAGCCGCCCGCGCCTATCAGGACAATTTCACCCCGCCTTTCCACAAGGATGCGCCCGCCTATAATCGCAACCAGGACAGCCATGCCATCGAGGATGTGAAGCGCTGGAACGACTATTATGTCATGCGGCCCGGCACCGGCACCCGCGTCAGTTCGGGCGGCGTCAACATCATCTGGTCGGACAGCAACACCCATTATCGCGGCGACAATAACTATCGCCGCTCGGGCGAGGTCGACGCCGTGCGCATCCCCAAACAGGGCTTTTTCGCGCATCAGGTAATGTGGAACGACTGGGTCGACAGCGTCACCCCCGCCACCCACGTCATCGGCCACTGGAACTACGCGCCCGGCACGGTCAAGGACATGAGCGTCGTGTCCAATGGGCAGAGCGTCGAACTGTTCCTCAACGGCCGCTCGCTCGGCAAGGGCCAGCGCAGCGATAGCTTCCTCTTCAGCTGGAAGGCTATCGCCTTCGCCCCCGGCACGCTGCGCGCGGTCGCCACCCACGCCGATGGCAAGACGTCGGAGTTCAGCCTCTCGACCACCGGCCCGGCGGTCGCGCTCAAGCTCACCCCCCATGTCTCGCCGCGCGGCTTCGTCATGGACGGCGCCGACATCGCACTGGTCGATGTCGAGGCCGTCGATGCGCAGGGCCGCCGCGTGCCGGTCGACGCCAGCAAGGTCCATTTCGATCTCAAGGGGCCGGCGCTCTGGCGCGGCGGCATCGCCCAGGGCGACAGCCAGGGCAAGGTCCGCGCCGGCCAGACCGAAGGCGAAGCGGTCGTGACCAAAGCGCATGGTGCGGACGGCACCACCTCCTATGCCGGCACCGCGCGCGAGGAGGATAATTATATCCTCTCGCCCGACCTGCCGCTGGAGGGCGGGGTTAACCGCGTCCTGATCCGCGCGGGCACCAAGGCCGGCATCGTATCGCTCACCGCGACCGCGCCGGGCCTCAAGGCCGCCAGCCTGTCGATCCAGACCAAGCTGCCCGCCGCCACCAAGGGCGGGCTCTCCACCGATTTCGCCGACGCCTTCCAGCCCGGCAGCCTGGTGCGCGGCCCGACGCCCGCCACCCCCAGCTTCACCCCGCACCGCACGACTTTCCTCGCGCAGGATATCCGTGCCGGGTCCGGACAGACCGATGCCGGTGCCACCGTCGACGACAATGAACTCACCCGCTGGGCCAGCGACGGCAAGCCGGACAATGGCTGGATCGAATATCGCTTCGCCGCCCCGGTGCGCTTAAGCGAAATCGACCTGAAGCTGGTCGGCTGGCGCTCGCGTGCCTATCCGCTCGAACTGACGATCGACGGCAAAAGCGTCTGGCGCGGCGAGACCGAACGGCAGCTCGGCTACACCACGCTCCGCTTCCCCGCCACGACCGGCCAGACGCTGCGCATCCGCCAGACCGGCCCGGTGCAGGACAAGGACGCCTTCGGCAAGGTGGTGGAACTGGCCAGCGCCCGCCAGGCCGGCGACACCGGCGCCGACGCCGTCCCGCCCGGCTGGCACCTCGGCATCGTCGAAGCCGAATTCCACGGCCTGGTGGACTGAGCCCCCCAACCCGCGCGCTCCCACATCCGTTCGTTTCAAGCCTGTCGAGAAACGAGAAGAAGCTGACGTTTCCTACTCCCCTCCCTTCCAGGGAGGGGCCGGGGGTGGGTGCGCCGCGTAGCGGCGGTCTACGGTCGATAGGGCAGAAGCTCGCTACGCTCGCAACCCACCCCAACCCCTCCCTGCAAGGGAGGGGCTATGTCTTGTTCCCACCGCATCGCCGCCGTTCGGCGAACCTCAAAGCGAGCGCTACGACGCCTTGGCCAGCCCCGGCACCCGCACCGGCTGCGCCACCGGCCGGTTGAGCGCCACCGACAGCCGATCGGCCGTGCGCAGCGCCAGCGCGGCGATGGTCAGGGTCGGATTGGCCCAGCTCGATGTCGGGAAGGTCGAAGAGCCCACGACATAGAGATTGGCCTGGCCATGCACGCGGCCATCGGCGTCGACCACGCCCTGGCGCGGATCGGTCGCCATGCGGGTCGTGCCCATATGATGATAGCCGCCGATCGCGTGGGAGGAGATGAGCGGATCGTTGCGCCACAGCTCGCCCGGCTCGTCCAGCCAGTCGGCACGCTCGACCCGGCCCATGCCCAGCCGCTTGAGTTCACGGCCCAGACCATCGACCAGTCCCGTCACGCTATGCTTGTCGATCGCCGACAAGCGCCAGTCCAGCGCCACGCGCGGCACGCCCAGCGCGTCGCGCTCCTTCGTCAGCAGCACCCGGCTATCGGGATTGGGCGCCTGTTCGGCCCGCACCAGCAGCGCGATCTCCAGCTTGCCCGCCTTGTGCAGCAGCCAGGGACGCAGCGGATCGACATGGCGCTGGGCCCAGGTCGCCGCCTTCTTGGTCATCATCCACAGCCGCCGGCCGCTGCGCGTCGGCGACATGTCATGCTTGAGCGAACCATAGGCGCGCATGCCCCAGAATTGCGACGCCCGCGCCGGTTGCCGCCCAACGATGGTCAGCGAACTGTTGAGCAGCCCTTCGCGCCGCTGCAGATCGGCCGAGGGCGTAATCAACGCCGCCATGTCATGCCCGCCGATCCGGTGCCGCCGGCCGAACGCCTTGAGCAGCGGCCAGGCCCTGGCATCGACGATCCGCCCGCCGCGCGCATGGGGATGCTCCATGAAGTTGCGGCCGACCTGGTCGCGCTCATTGCCGATGTTCGACGCCAGCAGCAGCCGGGCATTCTCGATCCCGCCTGCCGCCAGCACGAACGCCCGCGCCTCGACATGCAGATGCGCGCCCGCCAGCGCCTTCGCCTCGATCCGGCTGATCGCGCCATCCTTCGTCACGATCCGTGTAACGCTGGCATGGGTGATGATCTCGCAGCGCGAATGATCGCGCAGATCCTGGCACGCGTCGAAGGTGAAGCGGTTGAAACGCGGATCGAAATTCCACACCGGCATGTGCAGTTCCGACCGGTCGAACCCCGGCAGCGGTACGCCATGGGCGCTCAGCGCCTCCGCGCTGGCCGGCTCGTCGCCAATCTCGAATATGCCGCGCGCCTGGCCATAATAATCCTGCAGTTCGTCCCAGGACAGCGGCCAGCCTGATCCCGCCACCCAGTCGCGCCGCTGCAGGTCGATCGGGTCCAACGTGGCGCAGCGCCCGCCCCAGATCGCGGTCGTGCCGCCAAAGAAGCGGAGCCGCGCATCGTCCAGATCATAATAGGCCTGGCCGACATTCTTGCCGGCGTTGAGGTCGGCGGTTTCCCGCTCATAGTCCAGCCCACCGCTTTCCAGCAGCAGCACCTGATGCCCGGCCGCCAGCAGCCGGCGCGCGGTGGTGATGCCGGCCGCGCCCGCGCCGATGACGCAGACATCTGCCCGCCGGCGCAGCGCGCCGGTCTGTTGCGAGAGATCAATGCTCATTCATGCGTCCTGATTATTGGCCAGATCGGCCGCGTGCCTCTGCAGGAAATCCTGGGATTCCACGCCGGTCAGCACATAGACGGTGCCCTTGCGGGCCCAGTAGGCGATGGTCTCGCCGTCGACGACCTGGGTGCGCGGCGTTTCCGGCAGGCCGGTGACGGCCCGCGCCGCGAACAGCGACACCGGCGCCTTCTCGCCCGCATCGATCACCAGTTGCAGGCTCGGCCCATAGTCCGACGGGAACAGCTGCACATCCAGCACCCGCCAGCCCGCCGGCAGAACCGGCACGTTGATATGGGTGGCGGACCGGACATCGGCCGGGTCGAAATGCGGGATTTCGGGCTGCGACTTCATGTGCGACCGCACCAGCGCGGTCTTGTGCGACATCAAGGCCTCCTCGATGAACACCGGCATCGCCTGCGCCGGCGGCGCCACGCCCATGTTCAGCTTGCCCACGCCCAGCGCCACCGCGGCAACGATGCCCGCCGCCATCGCCAGCCCGCCGCTCAGCCGGCGAAACAGGCGGCTGCGGTGCAGCGCCCCCTCCACCTTGCGGGCGCTGTCCTGCAGGCGCTGCGGCACGGGCTGATCATCGCGCTCCGCCAGTGCCCGCATCGCGTCGCGCACCGACAGGTCGGCCAGCACACGCGCGGCGACATCGGGATTGCGCACCAGATAATCGGCCACTTCCAGCCGCCCCATTGCGTCAAGTTGGTCGTCGACATAGGCGTGCAGTTCGCATTCGGTGATGGTGAGTTCCGCCATGGCTCAATCCCTCACGATGCGCAGATGGCCGGGGCGCACGGCGGGCACATCCTCTTCCAGCGCGCGCAGCTTGGCGCGGGCGCGCGACAGGCGCGAAATCAGCGTGCCGATGGGAATGCCGATGGCGTCGGCCGCATCCTGATAGGACAGCCCCTCGACCGCGACGAGGTGCAGCACGGCCTGCTGCTCCTGCGGCAGCGCGGCCAGCGCCGCCTCGATCTGGTGCAGCCGCACCATCTGTTCCTGCTGCGGCGCCTCGACCGGATCGGCCTGCGCCACGGCGTCGGCACGAAAGCGTTCCCGCACGGCAGCACGCCGCGTTCCGCTGATGAAGACATTGTGCAGGATGGAAAACAGCCAGACGCGCAGCGGCCGGCCGCGCTGATAGCTGTCGGCATTGGCATAGGCGCGCACCAGCGCATCCTGGACCAGATCCTCGGCATCATTTTCATTGCCGGTCAGCCGACGGGCATAGCGCATCAGCGCGGGCAACAGGTCGACAACCTTGGGCGGCGTGGGTTTCATACGTCACTTACGCCTCAGTGATCGCTTTAATCCCCCTTCACCCAAATATTTCCGGATTATGTATCTTCAACCCGTCAGGGCCGGATTTCGCGCCTTTCCGCGCTGCTGCGCAGGCCTGCTTCCAATATTTCCATCACCGCGATCGCTTCGTCCGCCGGCACCGGATTGGCGCCCTCGCCCCGGATCGCATCGGCCAACGCCTGCCAGAACAACCGGTAGTCGCCGCGCTCATTCATAACCATGTGGGTATCCCCCGCCGCATCGGTCAGATGGCCCGGCTGCGGATCGATGCCCCAGTCCGCGCCCTCGGGCCGCTGCCCGGCGACTGTCACCGCTTCCTGCCCGTCGGTCCCCTGCTTGATCCAGCTGCCGCCCGTGCCATGGACGACGAAGCGCAGCCCGTGCGCCGCCGCCTGCTTGGTCGCATGCAGCAGCACGCGATGGCGCGGATAGCGCAGCGTCACATGGAAATAGTCGGGCGACACCGCCCCTTCACGCAGCGCGGCAATATCCGCGCTCACCCCTTCGGGCTTGCCGAACAGGCACAGCGCCTGGTCGAGCAGATGCGGCCCCAGATCCTGCCAGATGCCGGCCGCCCGCGCATCCTTCCAGCTTGTCGCCGGGGTCGGCCGCCAGCGATCGAAATGGCTTTCGAACTGGACGATCTCCCCCAGCCGCCCTTCGGCGATCAGCCGGCGCAAGGTGCGGAAATCCGCGTCCCAGCGCCGGTTCTGGAACACGGCAAGCAGCCTGCCCGCACTTTCCGCCTCGGCCGCCACCCGGCGCGCATCGGCCAGCGTCGCAGCGAAGGGCTTGTCCACCAGCACATGCTTGCCCGCCCGCAGCGCCGCGATCGCATGCTCGGCATGCAGCTCGTCCGGGCTGCACACGATCACCAGATCGATCCCCGGCAGCGCCAGCAGCGCATCGACATCGGGCACCACCTGCATGTCGGGCAGGCCGGCATGGACCTTGGCCGGGTCGCGCGAGACCACCGCGCGCAGCGCCATGCCCGGCGTCGCCAGCACATAGGGCGCGTGGAACGCCCGCCCGCCAAGCCCATAGCCGATCAGGCCCACGCCGATTTCCTGCATCATCATCGTCCCATATCGCCGGGGCGGATCAGGGCGCCCGCGCCTTGCCCCATAAAGATAGCATATACTATCTTCATGCCGAATCCCGCGAACGGGATCGTCCGGAGAGGATAGCGCTTATGCTGTTGCGCCGACCATCGCCGCTTGTCGACCCGGCATCGGGCGTGCTGCGCGCCGAACATTTCCAGATCGCCTATGCGACTAACGATATCGACCGGGCACAGGCGATCCTGGCCGATCGCTATGGCATAGGCGCTTTCCGCCGGCTCGAAGGACCGCTGGCGGCCGGCGGCCATATCCGCGTCGAACTGGCCTGGGTCGGCCCGGTCATGTATGAATTGCTGACCGCCTCCGGGCCGGGATCGGCCATCTATATGGACCGGCTCGCCCCCGGCGATGCTTTCCAGCTGCGCCATCATCATCTGGGCTATCTGATCCACGACGCCGCGCAGTGGCAGGCCCTGCTCGCCCGCGCGCAAGCCGACGGCCTGCCCGTCCCCCATGTCAGCCATAATCCGGGCTTCATGGACAGTTGTTTCGTAGATGCGCCCGAGCTTGGCCATTATCTCGAATATATTTTCCCCACCCAGGCCGGGATCGACTTCTTCGCCGCCGTCCCCGCCACCTGACCCGCCCGAAAGGACCAACCATGCCTCCTGCCCCTCGCGCGATCGTCGTCGGCACCGGCTTTGGCTGTCGCATCCATGTTCCCGCACTGCGCGCCGCCGGGTTCGAGGTGGCGGGCCTCGTCGGCACCGATCCCGACCGCACCCGCCGCCGTGCCGATGCTGTCAACATCGCTGACATCTTCACGGATCTGGGCGAAGCGATCGAGCGCACCGGCGCGGTCGCGGTGACGATCGCCACGCCGCCCGCCACCCATGCCGCGCTTGCCCTGACCGCGATCGAGCGGGGCTGCCACATCCTTTGCGAAAAGCCGATGGCCGCCGACCTGGCCGAGGCCCGCGCCATGCTGGCGGCGGCGGAACAGGCCGGCATCACGCACCTGATCGGCAACGAGTTTCGCTGGGCACCCGATCGCGCGATGATCGGCCGCGCCATCGCCAACGGGCTGATCGGAGATCCGCGCTATGTCACCCTGTCCAGCGTCCTGCCAATCGTCGCCGATCCTGCCGCCCGCATGCCGCGCTGGTGGTTCGATGCCGGCGCAGGCGGCGGCTGGCTTGGTGCTCATGGCTCGCATCTGGTCGACCAGTTGCGCGTCTGGTTGGGCGAGGTCGACAGCCTCAGCGCCACCCTGCCCACCGTGTCGGACCGCCCGGCCGACGCGGCGGAGGACAGCTATGTCGTCCGCTTCGGCATGAAGAATGGCGCTCAAGGCGTACTTCAACACAGCGCCGGCGTCTGGGGTCCATCCGAAAATATCAGCCGCGTCGCCGGCACCCATGGCACGCTCTGGGTGGACAAGGGCGTGGTCAAGATCGCCGACCGGGATGGCGTGCGCGACCTGCCCGTCGATGCCGACCTTGGCCTGCCTCCGATCGAAGCCGACGATCCGCGCAAAGCGGCAATGCTGTTCGAACTCGCCCCCTTCATCCGCCTGTGCGAAGCCCTGCGCGCCGGCGTCGAAGGGCGGCCCATGCCCGATGGCGTCCCGGTCCCGACCTTCCATGATGGCGTCGCGGCGATGGCGCTACTCGACGCGATCCGCCAGTCCGCCGCGCAGGATGGCGCGCTCGTCACATTGTCCTGAAAAGAGAGAAGGCCCGTCGACGGGGGGATGTCGACGGGCCCAATCTGCGAGACCGCCCGAGCGGGGGGAAGTGCGGCGGCCTCATGCAACAGAACGGGCCAGTGCGGCGATGGTTCCCGCCTTATTGCTGATGCGGCAGCAATTCGATGAACAGCCCCTCAGCGTCGGCACACAGAACATCGCCGTCACGCAGTTCGCCCCGCACGAAACGCTTGCGCCCCTCGACCTTCGTGACCCAGGCGCTGACCTGCAATTCCTTGTCGATCGGCGTGATCGCGCGATAATTGACGTGCAGATAGGCGGTGCGCGCCATCCGCTGCGCGCTCATATTCGCCGGCAACCCCAATATCTCGTCGAACAGCAAAGCCACCGCCCCGCCATGAGCGGCATAATTGGCGCCCAGATGGAAGGCGCCAAAGGTGACGCGGGCATGGAGCGAATCGTCGCCCATCCGATCGGGGATGAAGGCCGGCGCAAACACCTGTCCATGGCCCGGCGCGTCGCGCACCCGGCCGAACATGCGATGCGCCTCGTCCGCCACCATCGGCGTCAGCCGCTGCGTCCAGGCGGCCAGGTCCGCGTCCAGCGCCTGCGCCGTAGCGTCGTCCAGCTTGGCCGCCGCGACATGATCCAGGAAATCGCGCAGCCGGTCGATCATCGCGCCATAGGGCGTATCGCCCGTCAGCCAGCGTCCGCCAAGCAGATCCCGTTCCTCATCCGATCCCGGTCCTGCCGCCGATCCTGCTTCCATCATCTGTCGTCCTGCTCCCTTTGCCCCTGCTTAGCCATGCTTTGGCGGGCGAAGGAAGCCCCCGATCGGCGGGCAGGATGACGGCTGGATCGCCGCGCATCAATCGGGCGCGGCTGCACCTTCCGGGATAACGCTACGGCGTTGCGGCATCACGCTGCGCCCCGGCACCATCAGGGGACCGCCGGGCAGATCGAAAAGAAAATCGCCTTCCGCGCCATTGATGCAGAGGCTGAGGCCCGACGCCCGGAAATGCAGCACCAGCCGCCGGCGCGCGGGATCTTCCCATTGGGCAACGGTCAGCGGCTGACCGCCCTCATCCAGCCAGACGACATCGCCCTCGCCCAGCAGCGCCACGTCGGTCAGCTCGACGCAGCTCCGTCGCCACTGGCCCAGCGCAAAGGCATGCGCCTCGATCTCCCGGTCGCGCGCGTCCCACTCGATCCAGCTGATGCCATTATCCTGCGCATAGGCATTATTATTGCCCATCTGGCTGCGCCCGAACTCGTCGCCCGCCGTCAGCATGATCGTGCCGCGCGAGCAGAAGAGGGTCGAAAGCAGCGCCTTGATATCGCGTTGCCGCGCCGCGATCACCGCCGGATCGGCACTCGCCCCCTCCAGGCCATTGTTCCAGCTGAAATTCTCGCCATGGCCATCGCGATTGTCCTCGCCATTGGCGAGGTTATGCTTGTCCGCATAGGCAGTGCAGTCGGCCAAAGTGAAGCCGTCATGGGCGGCGAGGAAATTGACGCTGCGGGTGATGCCCTCGAACAGGTCCGACGATCCCGCCAGCCGCGTGGCAAAGGCGCCGATCGTGCCGGCGTCTCCCCGCCAGAACCGCCGCATATCGTCGCGATAGCGGTCATTCCATTCCAGCCAGGGCGGCCCGAACCGGCCCAGTTGATAGCCCCCCGGCCCGATATCCCAGGGCTCGGCGATCAGAATGCGGTCGCCCAGCACCGGATCGGCGCGCATCTCCGCCAGCAGCGGCGCGTCAGGATCGAACCCGTCCGCAAGCCGCCCCAGCGCCGGCGCCAGATCGAAACGGAAACCATCAATCCCCGCCTGCACCACGAAATGGCGCAGCGATTCCAGGATCATCCGGCGCACCATCGGCTGGTTGCAATCCACGCTGTTGCCGGTGCCGGTATCGTTGATCAGCCGCCCGTCCGCCTCATGCCGGAAATAGGCACGGGCATTGAGGCCGCGCAACGACAAGGTCGGTCCCAACCTGTCACTTTCGCCGTCATGATTATAGACCATGTCCAGGATCACGCCGATCCCGGCCGCATGCAGCGCAGCCACCGTATCGCGCAGTTCGGTCAGGCCGCCAGGCGCCAGTCGCGGATCGAGCGCGAAATAGCTGACCGGATTATAGCCCCAGGCATTGCGCAGGCCGAGCGGCGGCAAATGTCGCTCGTCGATCCAGGCGTTGATCGGCATCAGTTCGACCGCGCCAACGCCCAGCTTCTGCAGATGATCGATCACCACCGGATGCGCCAGCGCCGCGATCGTGCCGCGCCGCGCCTCGGGAACGTCAGGATGCAACAGCGAGAAGCTGCGCACCTGCAATTCATAGATCAGCCCGCCTGGCTGGAAGCACGGCGGCGCCGGCGCGACCGGCGGCAGAGGCGCGCTCACAACCCCTTTGGGCATCACCGGCGCCGTATCCTCCCCCTGCCCGCGCGGTGCGGCCAGCATCGGGTCATGGACGAAGGCCCGGTCGAGCGCCGGCGCATAGGGATCGAGCAGCAGCTTGTCGGGATCGAACCATAGGCCGCTATCGGGATCATATGGGCCGTCGGCGCGCAGGCCATAGCGGGCACCGGCGCCGACGCCCGGCGCATGAACCTGCCAGACGCCCTCCTCTCCCCGCGCCATCGACAGGCGGGTTTCCCGGTCGTCCTGATCGAACAGGCAGAGCCAGAGCTGCGTCGCCTCCGGCGCCCAGACGGCAAAGCGGGTTCCGCCGGCATCGATCACCGGCCCGAACCCGTCCGCGCTCATGCCGCTTCGCGCTCCAGCAGGCTGCGATAAAGGGCCGCGTAGCGCGCCGCGCTGTGGGTCCAGCTGAAATCGGCGCGCATCCCCGCACGCTGCATCGCCTGCCAGGCTTCCGGCTCGCCATGCAATCGCACCGTCCGCGCGATCGCACCATGCAGCGCCAGCGGATCATCGCCAGCGAACAGGATGCCGGTCGCCACGCCCGCGCTCACCGCCGCCTCATTGGCGTCGATCACCGTATCGGCCAGGCCGCCGACCCGCGCCACCACCGGCACGCAGCCATAGCGCAGGCCATAAAGCTGGGTCAGGCCGCACGGCTCGAAGCGCGACGGGATCAGGATCGCGTCGCCGCCCGCCTGCAACAGATGCGACAGCGGCTCGTCATAGCCGATCTGCACGCCCACCCGGCCGCGATGCCGGTCCGCCGCCGCCAGGAAGCCGCCCTCCAGCGCATGATCGCCCGATCCCAGCACCGCCAGCTTCGCGCCCAGCCCGACCAGATGGTCGATCGCCCCCATCATCAGGTCCATGCCCTTCTGCCAGGTCAGGCGGCTGATGATGACGAAGATCGGCGCATCGTCGCGCTGCAAACCGAAACGCTTCTCCAGCGCCCGCCGGTTGGCGCTGCGGCCGCTGAGGGCGCGCGCGCTGTAGCGCCGCGCGATCAGTTCATCCTCGGCCGGGTTCCAGATGTCGGTATCGACGCCGTTCAAAATGCCGTGCAGTTTGTCGCTGCGTCCGTTGATCAGCCCGTCCAGCCCCATGCCATGGACCGGCGAGCGGATTTCCTCGGCATAGGTCGGGCTGACCGTGGTGATCGCATCAGCCGACACCAGCCCCGCCTTCAGAAAGCCGGTGCCGCCATAATATTCGACGCCATCCATGCCCCAGGCTTCGGCCGGCAGGCCCAGCTGGGCAAATATCTCCGGCCCGAAACGCCCCTGAAAGGCAAGGTTATGGATGGTGACGATGCGCGGCACGGCATGGGCCGGGCCAAAGCGCATATAGGCTGCCGTCATCGCCGCCTGCCAGTCATGGACATGGACGATATCGGGCCCCCATCCCTTCACGCCCTCCGCCGCAATGTCCGCACCGACCCGCGCCAGCGCGGCAAAGCGCCGCCAATTATCGCCCCAGTCATTGCCGCCATGGTCGCCATAGGGCCCGCCTTCGCGCGCAAAGAAATCGGGCGCGTCCAGCACCAGCAGGTCGAGGTCGCCGACCTTCCCCGCCAGCACCGTCGCCGGGGCACCGAACAGCTTGTCATAGCGGCGCACCGCCTTGGCCTTGCCCAGCTTCGACAGGACCGACGGATAGCCCGGCACCAGCGTCCGGGTCTCGACATCATGGCCCGCCAGCGCGGCGGGCAGCGCGCCGACCACATCGGCCAGCCCTCCGGTCTTGATCAACGGGTATATTTCGGACGCAACCGACAGAAGCTTCATCATCATCCTTCGTCTTCAGGCCACCAGTCGGTCGATCATCGGCTGCGTCACCAGGCAGACGCCATTGTCGGTCCGCCGGAAATGCTGCGCATCAAAGGCCGGATCTTCGCCGATGATCAGCCCCGGCGGGATGATGATCCCGGAATCGACCACGCATTTGTGCAGCCGAGCACCCCGGCCGATCTCGCAATCGGGCATGATGATGCTTTCCGTCACCGACGAGAAGCTGTGGGTGCGCACCTCGGAAAAGAGCAGGCTGCGATGCAGCGAGGAGCCCGACACGATGCAGCCGCCCGCCACCAGCGAACTGGTCGCCGATCCGCGTCGGCCATCCTCATTATGGACGAACTTGGCCGGCGGCGTGACCTCCGAATAGGTCCAGAGCGGCCAGCTGCGGTCGTAAAGGTCCAGGCTCGGAACCACATCGGTCAGGTCGATATTGGCCTGCCAATAGGCGTCGATCGTGCCGACATCGCGCCAATAGGGCACCAGCTCGCTTTCCGCCCGCACACAGCTGCTGGAGAAGCGATGCGCCACCGCCTTCCCGTGCTTCACGATATAGGGGATGATGTCGCCGCCGAAATCGCGCTTGCTGTTCTTGTCGTCGGCATCGCGCAACAATTGCTCGATCAGGAAGCGGGTGCGGAAGACATAGATGCCCATCGACGCCAGCGCCATGTCGGGCTGGCCGGGAATGGCGGGCGGATCCTTGGGCTTTTCGACAAAGGCGGTGATCACGTCCGCCTCGTCGACATGCATCACGCCAAAGCCGACCGCCTCCATCCGCGGCACCTCCAGACAGCCGACGGTGACATCCGCGCCACTGTCGACATGCTGCTGCAGCATCAGCTCATAGTCCATCTTGTAGACATGATCGCCGGCCAGGATGACCATATATTCCGGCGCATAGCTTTCGATGATGTCGATATTCTGGAACACCGCGTCGGCCGTGCCCTCATACCATTGGCTTTCGGAAATACGCTGGCTGGCGGGCAATATGTCGAAGCTCTCGTTGCGCTCGGGCCGCAGGAAGTTCCAGCCGCGCTGCAAATGGCGGATCAGCGAGTGGGCCTTATACTGGGTCGCCACGCCGATGCGGCGAATGCCGCTGTTGAGCGCGTTGGACAGGGCAAAGTCGATAATCCGCGCCTTGCCGCCGAAATGCACCGCCGGCTTGGCCCGCCGGTCGGTCAGCTCGGCAAGGCGACTGCCGCGTCCGCCGGCCAGCACATAGGCCATGGCGTCGCGCGCGATCGGCTGATTGCGTTGTTGCATTAGGGCTCCTCTCTCATGCCCGCGACCGCCTGCACGCGTTCCTCGGTATCAATAGTCCAGTTCCAGCATCAAGGTTCCGAAGGGCGGGATGGTTATGTTCGCCCATCCGCTCTCATCGGCCTCGACCACGCCCATATTGCCGGCTCCGCTGCCGCCATATTCACACGCATCGCTATTGAGTATCTCGCGCCAGCGACCGCCCACGGGCAGCCGCATGCGATAGCCATGGCGCAGCACCGGCGTGAAATGGCTGACGACGACGATCGGCTTGTGGCCGGGCGCCCGTCGTTGCCAGGCAAAGACGCTGTCCGCTGCGCCGTCGACCAGCACCCATTCAAACCCTTCCGCCTCGCAATCGCGCGCATGCAATGCCGGCCGCGAGCGATAGAGACGGTTGAGGTCGCCGACCAGCATTTGCACACCCTGATGGGGCGCATGATCGACCAGGTTCCAGTCGAGCGCCCGCTGCTCGCTCCACTCGGCGCGCTGGGCGAATTCCTGCCCCATGAACAGCAGCTTCTTGCCGGGATAGCCCCACATGAAGGCATAATAAGCCCGCAGCGTCGCGAATTTCTGCCAGTCGTCGCCCGCCATCTTGTGCAGCAGCGACGATTTGCCATGCACCACCTCGTCATGGCTCAGCGCCAGCACGAAATTCTCGCTGAAGGCGTAGAGCAGGCCGAAGGTGATGTCGTCATGATGATGCTGCCGATGCACCGGCTCGCGCGCCAGATAGCGCAGCGTGTCGTGCATGAATCCCATATTCCATTTGAAACCGAAGCCAAGGCCACCCTGATGCACCGGCGCCGATACCTGCGGCCAGCTGGTCGATTCCTCGGCGATCGTCATCACGCCGGGAGAATCCGCATAGAGCGCCTTGTTCATCCCCTGGAGGAAGGCGACCGCCTCCACATTCTCCCGCCCGCCATGGTCGTTGGGGATCCATTCGCCGGGCTTTCGCGAATAATCGAGGTAGAGCATCGACGCGACCGCATCGACCCGCAGCCCGTCGACATGATAGCGCTCGGCCCAGAAGAGCGCATTGTTGGTGAGATATTCCGCCACCTCGCGCCGGCCGAAATTATAGATCGCCGTGTTCCAGTCCGGCTGGAAGCCCTTGCGCGGATCGGCATGTTCATAAAGCGCGGTGCCGTCGAACCGGGCCAGGCCATGCTCGTCGGTCGGAAAATGCGCCGGCACCCAATCGAGAAGGACGCCGATCCCCGCCCGGTGCGCACCATCGACGAAGCGGGCAAAGCCCGCCGGATCGCCAAAGCGCGCAGTCGGCGCATAAAGGCCCAGCGTCTGGTAGCCCCAGCTTGGGTCATAGGGAAATTCGCTGATCGGCAGGAACTCGATATGGGTAAAACCCATGCCCACGACATAGGGGATCAGCCGCTCGGCCAGCGCATCCCAATGCAGAAAATCGCCATTTTCGTCGCGCTGCCATGACCCGGCATGCACTTCGTAGATGGAGATGGGCTGCCGCCGCGCATCCGCCTTCTGCCAATGGTCGCGGTGATCCGCATCGCCCCATATATGCGCGGGTGGACCGTTGACGATCGACGCAGTCGACGGGCGCAGTTCCGAGCGGAAGGCGAAGGGATCGGCCTTGAGCGGCAGCACCACGCCATCCGGCCCGACAATCTCGAACTTGTAGGGCTGGCCGATGCCGACTTCGGGCAGGAAGATTTCCCACACGCCCGCATCCTGCCGGTGCCGCATCGCCGCGCGCCGCCCGTCCCAGCGATTGAAGTCGCCGACCACCGACACGCGCCGGGCATTGGGCGCCCAGACCGCGAAATGGGTGCCGGCAATCCCTTCATGCTCCATCGGATGCGCGCCCAGCTTCTCGAACAGCCGCTTGTGCGATCCTTCGGCGAAATAATAATCGTCCATCGGCCCCAGCACCGGGCCAAAGCCATAGGGATCAATCGTCGCATAGCTGCCGCCATCGCCATAATGCGCTTCATAGCGCAGCGGCTGGCGCTTGCGGATCTTGACCTTGCCCTCGAATAGTCCGGCCGGGTGGATCAGCGCCAGTTCGCCGACCACCTTGCCATCCAGCGTCTGCGCACTGACGCTGACGGCATCGGGCAGCAGCACGCAGGCGGTAAAGCCGGTCTTGCCGCTGTCAGGATCGGCCGGGTGCACGCCAAGCGTCGCGAAGGGATCGGCATCCCGCCCTTCGACCAGCCGGTCGATCTGCTCCGGCGTCAGCACGCTCCTATCTCCCGTCTCCGCCGATAGCGGCCATTCTTATCATCCCATCTTCCAGATGTCGGCGGCATATTCGCGGATCGTCCGGTCGGACGAGAACCAGCCCATGCGCGCGACATTGTGGATCGCCTTCTTCGCCCACAATGCCTGATCCTGCCAGATGCCGTCGACCCGGCGCTGGGCGGCGGCATAGCTGTCGAAATCGGCCGCCACCATGAACCAGTCATGGTCGTAGATACCCTGGATCAGATCCTTGTAGCGATTGGGGTCGTCGGGCGAGAAGACGCCGCTGGCAATGGCATTGAGCGCCTGCCCCAGTTCCCGGCTCTGTTCGATCACCGCGCGCGGATTATAGCCTTCGGCCCGGCGCTGGTTCACCTCGGCCGCGGTCAGGCCGAAGATCACGATATTATCCTCGCCAACATGATCGCGCATCTCGACATTGGCGCCGTCCAGCGTGCCGATGGTCAGCGCGCCATTGACCGCGAACTTCATGTTTCCGGTGCCCGACGCCTCCATACCGGCGGTCGAAATCTGTTCGCTCAGGTCCGCCGCCGGGATCATCATCTCGGCCATGGAGACATTGTAATTGGGCACGAACTGCACCTTCAGCAGCCCCTGCACCGACGGATCATGATTGATCGCGCGGGCCACGTCGCCCGCCAGCTTTATGATCAGCTTGGCATTATGATAGCTGGGCGCCGCCTTGCCGCCGAACAGCTTGACCCGCGGCACCCAGGCTTTTTCGGGATGCGAGCGGATCTGGTCATAAAGCGCCACCGCCTCGATGATGTTGAGCAACTGCCGCTTATATTCGTGGATGCGCTTGATCTGGATGTCGAACAGCGCGTCGGCGTCGATCCGGGCGTTGATCCGCTTGCGCAGCAGGTCGGCCAGCGCGACCTTGTTGAAGCGCTTCACCGCCAGGAACCGCTCCTGGAAAGCCGTGTCGTCGGCGAAATTGTCAAGCTCGCGCAGCGCCTCGGCATCGTCCATGAAGCGGTCGCCGATCGCCTCGCGGATCAGGTCGAACAGGCCATGGTTGCACTGCATCAGCCAGCGGCGGAAAGTCACGCCATTGGTCTTGTTGTTGATCCGCGCGGGATAAAGCTTGTGCAGGTCAGCAAAGACCGTGACCTTCATCAGGTCGGTGTGCAGCGCCGACACGCCATTGACGCTGTGCGATCCGGCAAAGGCCAGATTGCCCATCCGCACCCGCCGCTCGCCGCCCTCATCGATCAGCGAGATGGTGCCGATCGCATGATCGTCGAACTGGCCGGACTTGCGCGCCTCGCCCAGCAACCGGCTGTTGATGGCATAGACGATCTGCATGTGCCGGGGCAGCAGCCGCTCGAACAAGGGCACCGGCCAGCTTTCCAGCGCCTCGGGCAACAAGGTATGGTTGGTATAGCCGAAGGTGCGGCGAACAATGTCCCAACCCTCGTCGAAATCCAGCCCATGCTCATCGACCAGGATGCGCATCAGTTCCGCCACCGACACCGCCGGATGGGTATCGTTCAGCTGGATCGCCGCCTTGTCCGGCAGGGTGCGGACATCGCCGAAATATTGGATATGCCGCCGGACAATGTCCTGCAGCGAGGCGGAGGAGAAGAAATATTCCTGCCGCAGCCGCAATTCCTGGCCCGCCGGTGAACTATCGGCAGGATAGAGGACGCGAGTCAGCGCCTCGGCCCGGTTGCTTTCGGACAGCGCGCCCAGATGGTCGCCGGCATTGAACTTGTCGAGCAGGATCGGGTCGATCGGCTGCGCCTCCCACAGGCGCAGCGTATTGACCCGCTTGCCGCGCCAGCCGGCGATCGGCGTGTCATAGGGGGTGGCGATCACCCGTTCGGCGGGACGCCAGCTCATCTGATAGGGGCCGCAATTCTCGCACTCGGCCGGATCGACGCGCCCGCCAAAGCCCACCTCGTAACTCGCCTCGCGCCGCTCGAACTCCCAGGGATTGCCGTGCGCCAACCAGTTTTCCGGCAGTTCCACCTGCCAGCCGTCGCTTATCTCCTGCCGGAACATGCCGTTCACATAACGGATGCCATAGCCATAGGCGGGGATGTCGACCGTCGCCATGCTCTCCATGAAGCAGGCGGCGAGGCGCCCCAGGCCGCCATTGCCCAGCGCAGCATCCGGCTCCAGCGCAGCGATCAGGTCCAGATCGACGCCCAGCGAGTCGAGCGCGGCCTGCAAATCGTCCAGCATTTCCATGTTGGACGCGGCATCGCGCATCAGCCGGCCGATCAGGAATTCCAGGCTCAGATAATAGACCCGGCGCCCCTGTTCCTCATAGGTCTTGTGGGTGGACTCGATCCAGGCGTCGATCACCCGGTCGCGGATCGAGAGGATGACGGCATGCAGCCAGTCATGCGGCTTGGCTGCCTTGGCATCCTTGCCGATGCGATAGGTCAATCGCTCGACAATCTCATGGGCCAGAATCTGCGGATCAACCTGCCGGGGTGCCGGCTTGGGAAGCTGCGTCTCGCCCTTGAGATTCATGGCCGGGATCTCCCTCTATGAGTCACCGGGATGATGGCACAGCGCGCTTCGCCATGCCAATCCATTATGGGATGGCCCGCCCCTTTTCCCCGGCATCAGGTATGATGCCGGTGCTTGAAAAGGAAAGGAGCGGACCGATGTCTATTGTTATCCTTGGCGTTGATTTGGGCAAGAATGCCTGCAGTGTCGTAGGCGTTGATGCAGCAGGCGCTGTCATCGTGCGTAAGTCGATGCGCCGACAGACACTTATCGATTACGTGACCAAGCTTCCGGCTTGCGTGATTGCAATGGAGGCGTGCTGTGGTGCCCACAACCTTGGTCGCCTTTTCGCCGCGCAGGGGCACGAAATCAGATTGATGTCGCCGGAGTACGTACGCCCGTATGTCAAAGCGCAGAAGAATGATGATCGTGATGCGGAGGGGATTGCCGAGGCCGCCTCGCGCCCGACTATGCGCTTCGTCGAACTCAAGACTCAGGAGCAGTTGGACATCCAGACCCTCCACCGCGTCAGGTCCCGCCTGGTAGCCGAGCGCACAAACCTTATCAACCAACTGCGGGCGATCCTCCTGGAGCGGGGGACCATTTTTCCGGCCGGCCGGCGCAAGCTGGAGTTGGGCATTGATGCCATGCTGGCCGCCGAAGATACGGCCCTATCACCACGCTTGAAGCAACTGGTGGGTGAACTGCGCGCCGAATGGCACGAACTTGATACCAAGGTCGAGGCACTGAACGGCGAGTTTGTCGAACTGGCTCGCAATGATGCAGCTGCCCGGCGGCTCACGTCCATCCCCGGCATCGGCACGTTGAACGCAACCGCTTTGATTGCAGCCGTGGGCGATGCCAGCAGCTTTGCCAAAGCGCGAGACTTGGGTGCTTGGCTCGGCTTGGTACCCAGGCAACATACTACCGGCGGCAAGCCCCGGCTGCTCGGCATCTCCAAGCGTGGCAACACCTATTTGCGCACTTTGCTCATCCATGGCGCCCGGGCAGCATTACCGTCACTGGCGCGCAGCGAAACCCCGCTGGGACGTTGGTTGACAGGAATGATCGAGCGAGGAGTTCATCGCAACGCAATCGTCGTCGCATTGGCTAATAAACTGGCGCGGATCGCTTGGGCAGCCCTTCGCAAAGAAGTGAGCTTCGAACGCGGCTATCCAGCAGCGGCATAACGGATCGGCTGCGTGCTTCTGCGCGCGTAGCCCAACGATGTTTGCAGGAAGGATCGTGAAGATGGCCTGACAGTCGATCGGCGTCTGGAAAGCCCGGGCAAAAAAATGGCACCTGTTGCCGGTTCCCTTATTGTGGCTCCAGACGTGCGGATGTCCATCTTGGCCACGGGATGCTCCCGTGAGACCGCATACGTTGACGCAGACTGATCAGAACACCGTAAAATCCTACTTGCAAACGGGGCGGGCCATACGTTTTTTTGCAGCGCAGCATAGACTATTCCCGCCTCTTTCTGCGGGCTTGGCCTGTCTCAGCCCTGACCGCGTCGCGTGACGATGGCCGCCCCGATCCCGGCCCGCAATTCCGCCCGAACCGGATAGGTGCTGGACGGCAGATGCTGGGTCATGAACAGGCCGATCAGCCGCTCGACCGGATCGATGAAGAAATAGGTCGAAAACACCCCGCCCCAATAAAATTGCTGGTTCGCCAGCGTCATCGCGAAGCCCAGGCCGAAACCGACACCGGCATAATCGGCTTCGCTGAACATCGCCTGCGACATGCTGGCAAGGTCGCCGCCGCCGGGCAGGTGATTGATCCGCATCTGCGCCACCGTTTCGGGCTGCAACAGCCGCGCCCCATCCAGTTCGCCACCGCGCAGCAGCATCCGGGCAAAGCGATGATAGTCGGCCGTGGAGGAAATCAGCCCACCCCCACCGGATCGGAAACGCAGCTTGCGCCGCCAACTGCTGCGCGCGCCGCGATCCTTGAGCTTCAGCCGATCATCCTCCAGTCGCCAGGCGTCGGTCAGACGATCGATCCGATCCACCGGGATGGTGAAGAATGTGTCCGTCATGCCGAGCGGCGCAAAGATATGTTCGCGAAAATGGCGCTCCAGATCCTGCCCCGACAGTCGCTCGACGATCACGCCCAGCACATCGGTCGACACGCCGTAATTCCAGCGCTCGCCCGGCGAAAATTCCAGCGGAATACCGGCCAGCGCGGCGATGAACTCGTCCGACGACCGCTTCTGCTGGAACTCGTCCAGCCCCAGTTCGCGATAGCGCGCGTCGATCGGCGTCTGCTTCTGCAGCCCATAGGTCAGGCCCGACGTGTGGCGCAGCAGGTCGATCATCTGCATCGGCCGCTTGATCCGCCCGCGCCCGTCCGCGCCGACGCGAAGGTCGGCAAATTCGGGCAGCACGTCGGTCACCGGATCGTCCAGCGCCACCTTGCCCTGTTCGACCAGCCGCATGAAGGCAACGCTGGTGATCGGCTTGGTCATCGACGCGATGCGGAACAGCGCTTCGGCCTGCAACGGCTCGCCGGTCGCCCGCGCCTGCCCCCGGCTGACCGACAGCAACGGCACTTCGTCGCGCGAGACCAGCATCTGCATATGCGGCAATTTGCCGCTCTGCACATAGGTCCGGTCCAGATGATCGACCAGCGCGTCCAGCCGGTCGGGGTCCATCCCCGCCGCCCGCGCCGCTGCTGCATCCGCCACCTTCGCTGTCGCCATGTCCGCTCCTGCCATATCCGAAACGGGCTAGAGCAAGCCGCGCACTAGGTAAATGATTTCAGGCCATGACCGGTCGATCCACGCCTTGCCATTGCCAAGACCCCACCCCTGCCTCTATGGCAACCCGCCTGATCGCCAATACCGGACGCACCACAGGCATGGCCACGGGCCTTTCTGCTATCTTCTTCCAGAATCGCGCTGCCCTGCTGCGCTTCCTGCGCGCGCGCGGTGCGGGCGAGGATGCGGAAGATCTGCTGCAGGACATGTGGATGAAGCTGGAGGCCAAGGATCTGGGGCCGGTCGCCGATCCCCTGCCCTATCTCTATCGCATGGCCAACAACCTGATGCTCGACCGCTATCGCTCCGCCACCCGGCGCGAACGACGCGAGCAGGACTGGGCCGAAGGCGCCGGCGGCGTGATGGCCGATCCAAATGACGATCTGGCGGTCGACGAACGCATGATCCTCAATCAGCGGCTGGAACAGGCGCGCGGCATATTGGCCGATCTTGGCCCCCGCGTCGAACTGGTGTTCCGCCGGTTCCGCATAGAAGGGGTCGGCCAGCGGCTGATCGCGGAGGAATTGGGGGTCAGCCTGACCACGGTCGAGAAGGATCTGCAAAAAGCCTATCGGGCGATGCTCGCGCTCAAGCAAAGTCTGGATACGGAATGAGCGGATCGGCGGCGTCTGGCTCTTCAAGGGGCAAGAAATGAACAGGGCACAGGCCATGATGAACGAGGAGGCGCTCGGGTGGGTGATCCGCACGCGCGATCCCGAATTTGACGACTGGGACGCCTTCACCATCTGGCTGGAGGGCGATCCCGCCCGCGCGACCGCCTATGATACGCTGATGGCGGCCGACGCGGATCTGGCGGACATGGTTCCGGCTGCCCCCCCCGTCGTCATGCCTGTTGCCGCCAATGATGCCGGCGAACGTCAGCGCCGCCCGCTGCGCTGGATCGGCGGCGGCGCGGTCGCCGCCGCGCTGGTCGCCGCCGTCTCGGTCGGCCTGCTCAACCGCAGCGACATCTACAGCATCACCACCCGTCCCGGCGAAACCCGCAGCATCGCGCTCGACGACGGCACCAGGATCGAACTGAACGGCGGCACCACCCTGCGCCTCGACCGCAAGAATGCGCGCTTTGCCGCGCTCGACGCCGGCGAAGCGGCCTTCACCGTGCGCCATGACGCTGCCGAACCGTTCCGCGTGAGCGTGGGCGACGCCGTGTTCGAGGATGCCGGCACCGTCTTCAACATCGTCCATAGCGGCGGCGCCACTCGCATTGGCGTGTCCGAAGGCAAGGTCATCTACAATCCGCAGGCCGAAGCCATTTCGCTGCCCGCCGGCCGCGCGCTCAGCGATAGCGCCGAAGGGCTGCGCGTGATGGACGTCGCGCCCCAGGCCGTCGCCAGCTGGCGCCAGGGCCAGCTTATCTATGCCAATGCGCCGGTCGGCGACGTGACCCAGGATATCGCCCGCTCGCTGGGCGTGACGCTGGCCGCGACGCCCGGCGCGCAGGCCATGCGCTTTACCGGCACGATCCGGCTGGAACGGGACCCGTCCCGCTTCTTCGCCGCTGCCGCGCCCCTGATGGGGCTGTCCGCCATCCGACAGGGGAATGGATGGCTGCTGAAGGAAGGGGATGGGTCGCAAAACTGACGTCCTTTTCGTCACCGCCTTCGCCATAGCGGCCGCATCGCCTGCGCGAGCGGCGGACAGACAGTCGATCGACCTCGCTCCGGGACGCCTGGGCGAGGCGGTGGTGGCGCTCGGCCATCAAACCGGCGCCAGCATCGGCATGTCGGACCAGTCGCTGGCCGGCATCGCCACCCCTGCGATCCGGGGCCGGATGTCGACCGCAGGCGCCCTTTCCCAGCTGCTGCGCGGCAGCGGCGCCAAGGCCAAACAGATCGACGCCAGCACCTGGCGCATCGTGCGTGCCCGCAAAAGCACTCCGCCGCCATCGCCGACGCCAGCCGCAGCGGTGCAACTCGCGCCGGTCGTTCAGGAAACGCCAGCCGACATCATCGTCACTGCGTCCAAGCGCGACATTCCCCTGCCCCGCTATGCCGGCATGGTCGAAACCGTGACCGGCGGCTTGTTTGAGACCGCCGACGCGGCACAGGGCACGGCCGCGCTGCTCTCGCGCGTCGCAAGTCTGAGTTCCACCCATGCCGGCGCCGGCCGCAACAAGCTGTTCATCCGCGCCATCGCCGATTCCGGCGTTGCCGGGCCGACCCAGGCGACGACCGGCCAATATCTGGGCGACATGCGCCTCAACTATGCCGCACCCGATCCCGACCTGCGCCTCTATGACGTCGGCGGGGTCGAGGTGTTGGAAGGGCCACAGGGCACGCTCTATGGCGCCGGCTCGCTCGGCGGCATCATCCGCATCATCCCCAACGCCCCCAATCTCGCGCAGTTCGGCGGCCAGATCTCGACCGGCGTGTCGGCAACCCAGCATGGCGATCCGGGCGGTGACCTGTCGGCCATCCTCAACCTGCCGATCGTGGCCGAGAAGGTGGCGCTGCGCGTCGTCGGCTATGGCGTGCAGGAAGGCGGCTATATCGACGATGTCCTGCGCGACAAGGATGACGTCAATCGCACCCGCACCTATGGCGGCCGCGCCACGCTGCGGATCGCACCGGCGGACGACTGGACCATCGATCTCAGCACCGCCTACCAGCATATCGAGGGTGACGACGCCCAATATGCCAGCCATGACGTCGGCCGACTGGAACGCGCCTCCAGCGTCGCCCAGCCCTATCATTCCGACTATATCCTGGCCAATGCGCGCATCGAGCATCAGTGGGACGATCTGCGCCTCGTCTCCTCGACCGGCTATGTCCGCAATGTCCTGGCCGAAAGCTATGACGCGACCCAGCCGGGCGGCGCGCCGGCCCTGTTCCGCCAGCGCAACAAGGTCGAACTTTTCTCGACCGAGAACCGGCTGGTGCGCGACCTCGACAATGGCCTGGGCTGGCTGCTGGGCGTCTCCTATCTGGAAAGCACCTCGACCATCCAGCGGTCGCTGACCGGCTATGGCCCGCTGAGCGCACCGGCGATCGAGATTTTGCCGGGCGTCCCGGTCTATGGTCGCGGACGTCCTGCCACAGCCACCGGCGTGCGCAATCGGATCAAGGAAGCGACCCTGTTCGGCGAAGCCTCGTTCGAGCCGCTCCAGGGGCTGGTCGCCACCGTCGGCGGACGCCTCACCAACAGCCGCCTCAGCGGCGAGGCGATCGATCCGGTGGCGATGCTTTCGGCCGTCGCCGACCTGGCCCGTGTCGAGGCGCAGGCCGATCGTTCCGAAACCATCTTCCTCCCCTCCTTCTCGCTGCTCAGCGATGCGGTGAAGGGGCTTACCCTCTATGCCCGGTTCGAACAGGGCTTCCGTCCCGGTGGCCTCGCGGTCGACGATCAGCGCGCGCGCAGCTTCCGCAATGATCGCATCTCGACCATGGAACTGGGCTTCCGCAAGGGCGTGCCCGGCCGCGACACGGTCGCGCTCAGCGGCAATGTCGCCTATACCGACTGGCGCGACATCCAGGCCGACGTCACCGACCGCATCGGCCTGCCGACCACCGCCAATATCGGCGACGGACGCATCTATACGGTCGAAGGCCGGATCGTGGTCCGCCCGATCCCGCCGCTGACGCTGGATGGCTCGATCATCTACAATGACAGCCGCCTGACCCAACCGGCCCAGTTCGTGCGCGCGCTTTCCTATGAAGGGCGCTCGCTGACCCTGCCCAACGTCGCCAATCTGGGCGGCCGCGTCGCTGCCGACTATCGCGCGCCATTGGGCGACGACATGCGCCTGCACCTGTCGGCCTCGGCCCGCTATGTCGGCAAGTCACGCCTGGGCGTCGGGCCGATATTGGGCCGCGAACAGGGCGATTATGTCGATACGGCCCTGTCCGCGGCCGTCACGCGCGGCCCGATCGAACTCTCGCTTTCGCTCACCAACCTGTTCGACAGCGACGGCAATCGTTTCTCGCTCGGCACCCCGTTCGACCTGAGCACCGACTATTATACGCCGCTGCGTCCCCGCACCGTGCGCATCGGCCTGGATTTCGCCTTCTAAAATCACGCCAGACGGCATTTTTCCTGACGGAACCAGCCCGGCGGCGGCGTCCCTCCCGCATGTACGTGCCCATCAAACGGCGCGGCATTCAGAGGAGATATCATGCGACATTTGCTGGCCTGCACGGCCATCGCCCCGGTTCTGGTTGCGCTGACCGCAACCAACGCCGCGGCGGAAACCACGATCGGTTCATCCACCACCACCGCCGTCAAGACCTCCACCGTCGCCTCCGGCGCGGCCGATGCGATCACGGTCAGCTCGGCTGGCAGCATCACGCTGACCAGCGGCACCGCGATCACGATGGACAGCAACAACAATGTCAGCAACGCCGGTTCGCTGACCATCAACGATGCCGACAATGCGACCGGCATTCTGGTCAAGGCCGGCACCACCGGCAACATCACCAACAGCGGCACGATCACGCTGACGGAAGATTATACCGCGACCGACACGGACAGTGACGGCGACATTGACGGCACGTTCGCCAAAGGGACGAACCGCAATGGCATCCTGGTCGAATCCGGCGCGGCTCACACCGGCAATATCGACACCACTGGCACGATCTCGATCGAAGGCAACAACAGCGCCGGCATCCGCGTCAACTCGACGCTGATCGGCAATCTGTCGACCTATGGCACGATCGGCGTGACCGGCGACAACAGCTATGGCGTGGTCGCCAACGATATCGACGGCAACGCCACGATCCGCGGTTCGATCAGCACCAAGGGCGCGAACAGCACCGCCGTCGCCCTGCTCGGCGATGTCGATGGCGCAGTGAAGATCCAGGGCACGATCGTCAGCACCGGCTATCGTTCCACCACCCGCCCGAGCGACGTGACCAAGCTCGACGCCGACGACCTGCTGCAGGGCGGCCCCGCCCTCGTCATCGCCGGCAATGTCAGCGGCGGCATCGTGTTCGACGTCGCGCCGACCGCCAGCGATGATGACGACGAAGATGACACCGACATCGATGATGACGGCCTGCTCGACAGCACCGAAACCACTGCCACGGTCATCAACTATGGCTCGGCGGCTGCGGTGCAGATCGGCTCGGCCAGCGCCGACACCAGCATCGGCGTTGTCCAGGGCGACAGTTCGGGCTATGGCGTGGTCGTGCGCGGCGCGATCGCGGGCTATGGCATCTATGACGGCGTCGATGCCAATGCGATGGTGATCGGCGGCCTGGGCGGCGATGTCGACATTGCCAAGGGCGTCCTGGTCGCCGGATCGATCACCGCTATCTCCTATGACAGCAACGCCACCGCGCTGCGCCTGGGTTCGGGCGCGACCAGCGACGCGATCGAGATTTCGGGCACCGTCGCCGCTTCGGGCGCCGCGCTCGCCAACACCAGCGCGCGCGGCCTGGTGATCGACGCCGGCGCACAGGTCAATTCGGTCAAGGTCAGCGGCACGGTCGCGGCGGTTGCCGCCGATGATGAAAAGGGCCGCGCGATCGCGATCCTCGATTCCTCGGGCACCGTCTCCAGCCTCAGCAACACCGGCACCATCTCGGCGACCGGCGGCCTCACCAACACCGCCATCGACCTCAGCGCCAACAGCAGCGGCGTGACGCTGACCCAGGCGCTCGCCTCCTCGACCGCGACCGCGCCCAGCATCGTCGGCGACGTCAAGCTCGGCTCGGGCGATGACGTCATGACGGTATCGGCCGGCCGGATCGTCGGCGATGTCAGCCTGGGCGCAGGCAATAACAGCCTGTCGCTCTCGGGCAGTTCGACCCTGACCGGCGATCTCAGCTATGCCGGCACCGGCGCCACCCTGACCCTGGCCGATACCGCCAGCGTCACCGGTGCGCTCGACTTTGGCGGCGCCAGCGGCACGATGACGCTGAACGGCACCTCCAGCTATACCGGCGCGATCAGCAACAGCGGCAACATGGCGCTGGTGCTGAACGGCGGCACGCTGGCGGCCAGCAACACCGGTTCGGTCGCGCTCGCCTCGCTCAGCGCCTCCTCCGGCTCGGCGCTGGGCGTCACCATCAACGGCGCCGATGGCACCAACACCGTCTATGACGTCGCCGGCGCCGCCAGCTTCGCCAGCGGTTCCAAGGTGAAGGTGGCGCTGACCCAGGTCGGCGGATCGGAAGGCGACTATGTCATCGTCCGCGCCGCGTCGCTGTCGGGCACCCCGGCGCTCGATAGCGCGACCCTGCTGCCCTATATGTTCAAGGGCAGCGTCAGCAGCGACACGACGACCGGTGACGTGACCCTGTCGATCGCCGCAAAGACGACGTCGGAACTGGGCCTGACCGGCTCGCTTTCAAGGGCCTATTCGGCGATCTTCAACGCGCTCGACAATGACAGCTCGATGGCGTCGGCCTATCTGGACGTGACCGACGGCCAGACGCTGAACGGTGCGCTGCGCCAGATGCTGCCCGAACATTCCGGCAGCACCTTCGAAGCCGTCACCGCCGGCTCGCGGGCGACCGCGCGCATCCTGTCCGATCCCAACGGCATCTACCGCACCAAGGACGGCAAGCTCGGCTTCTGGCTGCAACAGGTGGCGTTCGGCAGCTCCAAGAGCATCGGCGACACCGCCTCCTACGACATTAATGGCTGGGGCGCGGGCGGCGGCGTCGAATATCTGACTGATCTTGGCGCCTTCGGTGGCTCCTTCGCCTATATCCATGGCCGGGACACCAGCGACAGCTCCAACAGCTCGGCGGATTCCGACCAGTTCGAGCTGGCGGCGCACTGGCGCGGCAGCTGGGGGCCGCTCCAGGCCTTCGCGCGCGTGTCGGCGGCGCATATCGACTTTGACGGCACCCGCAACTTCACCCTGGACGATGTCGTGCGCAAGGCGACCGGCGACTGGTCGGGCAAGCTCTATTCGGCCACGGCCGGGGCTTCCTATCAGCTCCAGTTCAACCGCTTCAGCCTGCGTCCGGGCGTGGGCATCGACTATTATCGCCTGAAGGAAGGCGGCTACAGCGAAAGCGGCGGTGGCGACGCGTTCAACCTGACCGTCGACGGCCGCACCAGCGACGAAATGACCGCCAACGGCACGATCGCTGCCGGCTATGATTTCGGCAGCCTCAATCGTGAGGATGGCTGGGCACGGTTCGAACTGGAAGGCGGTCGCCGCCAGCTGATCGGCGGGTCGCTCGGCGACACGGTCGCCCATTTCAAGGATGGCGATGACTTCGTCCTGGTCGCCGACAAGCGTACCAGCGGCTGGACCGGCCGGGCCCGCCTCTATGGCGGCACCGACACGTTCCGCGTCGGCGGCGAATTCGGTGCGGAAGAACAACAAAATCACGTCGCAATCTCATTCCGGGCGACGGTTAACTTCGTCCTGTGACGTCTGAATAAGGAATTGGCGGGCCACACCCCACAGACCCTCCCGGTCCGCCAGTTGCGCCACGGCATGATGTTCCTCCCCAAGGGACGCCAAGGCAAAAAAGAGGGGCGTCGCATGGGTTTCACCCGAGCGACGCCCCTTTTTCATGGGGTAGAGCATTTTCGAAGCAGATGGCCTCATCTGCTGGCTCGAAAAATGCGGAAAACAAAAGATAAACAGAGCATGATCCGATCCAGTATGAACGGATCATGCTCTAGACAGTTTGGCGCCTATTCGGCGGGCGTCGCCGCCAGATCGATAATCCGGTCGCGATCATAGGCGAGGACGCCGGCGATCGGCATGATCCGCGTGACCGGGACGCCATGGAAATTCGGCAGCTTGCCCACCGCGCGATAGCGGGCTGGGCGGATCGTCCATTGCGCGAGGCGTGGATCGGTCGCGACCTCCGCAGTCACCGGGGTCAGGGCATTGACGCCGGTCAGCGTGCCCAGGTCCGTCACCTCGCCCGCCTTCGCCTCGAACCGGACGCTGCCCATGCAATAGCAGGCGCCCAGCCCCTGCATGATCGGCCCCATGCCATAGATGCGATAGCTGCCGGGCGTGATCTCCTGCAGATAGACTGAATAGCCATTGCTGCCCTTGGCGAAGCGGCCGCCACCGCCCAGCGTGACCGTCGCGGCCTCGCCGAAACTGGGATAGACGAAATTGGCTTCGGCGGGTTCGACCGGCCGCTCGATCGTGCCGCCCTTATTGTCGCGTTCATAGGCCTTGAGGCGCCCCAGATATTTCTCATGCTCCTCGGCCAGCGCTTCTGCGCGCGCGGCATCGTATCGGGCCTGATCGGCCGCATCGGCGATCCGCATCAGCATCAGGCTGCTGGGATCGTCGGAGCGCAGCAGGATATAGGCCTTGGCCGGATCCTGCGTCAGGGCCAGCTGGTTATCGACCGATTTGCTGGTCGCATAGACCTGATCCTTTGCCGTCGCGAGGGACGGCAACACTGCAAGCAGCGCCAGCATGGACAGCATCGGCTTCATGGCGCCAGCACCTCCCCGATGGCGGGCGTTCGCGCCGCCACAGCGGCCTGCTGCAATAGGCGCCGTCGCCGTTCGCCGTCGGGCACGGCGGTCAGCCCTTCCTCGAAATTGAAATATTGCCAGACCTTCTTCGACACGCCGTGCCGGTCATAGCCCTTGAAAGCCATGCAGGTGCGCATCGTCTGGCGCCGTGCTTCGCGCTTCAGGGCCGAACCGATGATGGCCTCGCTCATCAGGCTACCGATCGCACCACCAACAAGCCCGCCAACCCCATAATAATAGGAATAATTGTTCGGCAGGTTCGACCGCAGGCCACGGGCATAGCCGTCACATTCGCTGATATCGGCAAAGGCCGTGCGCACATCGGTGTTATCGCGCCGGAAATAATAATATTTCTCGAAATCGGCGGCATCCGAAGCGTTGAATGGCCCCTTGACCGCCGGCAGGATGATCAGCCGAATATCCTTGTCGCTAAGGTCCACCGGACCAAAGGGCGATGCGCTGTCTTCCAGCACTGTGCCTGCCAGCCTTGGCGCTTCAATCCCATCCTGCGCCCGCACCGGCATGGCTATCAGGCACCATGCCAGCATGACGGCCGAGGCCGCCCTTCCCCTCAATGTCATCCCTTCCCCCCATCATGCCAATGGCATTGCCCGCCAGCCCGCCTTCCCCAAGGCGGTCCCCCAAAAGAAAAGGGCGATGGCCTTCAAGCCACCGCCCTTTCTGTTTTCCTGTCAGCCGGCGAGCGCCTTCTTGACCAGTTCGTTAACGACCTGGGGATTGGCCTTGCCCTGCATCGCCTTCATCGTCTGGCCGACGAAGAAGCCGAACAAGGCTTCCTTGCCGCCGCGATACTGCTCGACCTTGTCGCCATTCTTGGCGAGGACATCGGCCACCGCCGCCTCGATCGCGCCAGTGTCGCTGGTCTGCTTCAGGCCCTTTTCCTCGACGATCTTGCCGGGCTTGTCGCCTGTTTCCAGCATGATCTCGAACACCTGCTTGGCGATCGTGCCGCTGATCGTGCCATCGGCCACCAGTGCCAGCAATTCGGCGCCTTCCTCGGGGCTTACCGAGCTTTCTTCAAGGCTCTTGCCAATGCGGTTGAGGGCGCCATACAGTTCCGACAGCAGCCAGTTGGCCGATGCCTTGGCGACCTCGCCCTCGCTCTTCTTCTGGATGCGCGCGCCTTCCGCCAGCAGCGCCTCGAACCAGCGGGCGGTGTCGGCGTCGGCGGTCAGGGTCGCGGCATTATAAGCGGACAGGCCCAGATCCTGTGCATAACGGCGCAGCTTCGCGTCCGGCAGTTCCGGCAGCGACTGGCGGCATTCCTCCAGGAAGGCGTCGTCCAGTTCCAGCGGCAACAGGTCGGGATCGGGGAAGTAGCGATAGTCGTGCGCATCTTCCTTCGACCGCATCGAACGGGTTTCGTTGCGGTCCGGATCATAGAGGCGCGTTTCCTGCACGATCTTGCCACCGGCTTCCAGCACGTCGACCTGACGGTTCGCCTCATGCTCGACCACGGCCATGACAAAGCGGACCGAGTTCACATTCTTCGTCTCGGTGCGGGTACCGAACTCTTCGCCCGGACGACGCACGGAAACGTTGACGTCGGCGCGCATCGACCCCTGGTCCATATTGCCGTCGCACGACCCGACATAGCGAAGAATGGTTCGCAGCTTCGAGAGATAAGCTCCTGCTTCAGCAGGCGAACGCATGTCCGGCTTCGACACGATTTCCATCAGCGCCACGCCCGACCGGTTGAGGTCGACATAGGAGCTGGTCGGGTGCTGGTCGTGCATCAGCTTGCCGGCGTCCTGCTCGACATGGATGCGCTCGACGCCGATCACCTTGGTGCTGGCTTCGGGGTTCTTCTCGTCGAGGACGATCTCGATCTGCCCTTCGCCCACGATCGGGTGATAGAGCTGGCTGATCTGATAGCCCTGCGGCAGATCCGCATAGAAATAATTCTTGCGGTCGAAGCGCGACCATTTGTTGATCTGCGCGTCGATCGCCATGCCGGTGCGCACCGCCTGGCGGATGCACTCGCGGTTCGGCACGGGCAGCATGCCGGGCATGGCCGCATCGATCAGGCTGACCTGCGTATTGGGCTCCGCGCCGAACGCCGTCGCGGCGCCGGAAAAGAGCTTCGCGTTCGACGTCACCTGCGCATGGACTTCCAGGCCGATCACGACCTCCCACTCGCCGGTTGCGCCCTGGATGCGATAGGTTGATTCAGTCATTTCGCTTCTTGCCCATCAATTTCTGTCGGAGCGATCCGACCTCTGCTTCGGCGACCCTTGCCCCACAGACTGGTCTTGGGGCGATCCGATGTCGCTTCCGCGGTAGCAATGACGATCTTCCGACGCTTGGCTGGTCGATCATCCTTACGCTGATATCGCTGTTTCCCAGAAACAGTGAAGGAACTGAGCAAATCGACAAGTTCCCCCACCAGTTCTAGGAAGGTCATCTTACCACCACTTGTTCGGCCGCGCGGTGAAGCCGGCCCGTTCCTCGATGGCGAGGCTGGCGTTCAGCACGGTCTGTTCGTCCAGCGCCTTGCCGATCACCTGCAGGCCGATCGGCAGGCCGGCCGAATCCAGCCCGCCCGGGATCGCCATCGCCGGCAGCCCGGCCAGCGAGGCCGGCACGGTGAAGACGTCGTTCAGATACATGGCCAGCGGATCAGCCTGCTTCTCGCCCAGGCCGAACGCCGCGCTCGGCGCGGTCGGCGTCAGCAGCAGGTCGCACTTCTCGAACGCCAGTTCGAAATCGCGCGCGATCAGCGCCCGGACCTTCTGTGCCTGGGTATAATAGGCGTCGTAGAAGCCGGCCGACAGCACATAGGTGCCGATCATGATGCGGCGCTTCACTTCCGGGCCGAAGCCGGCAGCGCGGGTCGCGGCATACATGTCCTGCAAACCTGCGCCATCAGGCAGGTCGCGCTGGCCATAACGCACGCCGTCATAGCGGGCGAGGTTCGACGAGGCTTCGGCAGGCGCAATGATATAATATGTCGGCAGCGCATATTTGGTATGCGGCAGCGACACCTCCACCACTTCGGCGCCGGCGTCCTTGAGCCATTCGATACCGCGATCCCACATGGCGGAGATTTCCGCGTTCAGGCCATCGGGGCGATATTCCTTGGGAATACCGACCTTCTTGCCCTTGAGATCGCTCGACAGATTGGCTTCCCACTGCGGAACCGCCAGATCGAGGCTGGTCGAATCCTTGGGATCGAAGCCCGACATGACTTCCAGCAGGATCGCATTGTCGCGCACCGTGCGCGCCATCGGCCCGGCCTGGTCGAGCGACGAAGCGAAGGCGACGATACCGAAACGCGAGCAGCGGCCATAGGTCGGCTTGATGCCGCTGATGCCGGTGAAGGCGGCCGGCTGGCGGATCGAGCCACCGGTGTCGGTGCCGGTCGCAGCCGGGCAGAGCCGCGCGGAAATGGCCGAGGAGGAACCGCCCGACGAACCACCGGGCGCCAGTGCGGCATTATCACCGCCGCCGCGCCGCCAGGGCGAGATCACATTGCCATAATAGCTCGTCTCGTTGGACGAACCCATGGCGAACTGGTCGAGGTTGAGCTTGCCCAGCATGCCCGCACCGGCCGCCCACAGCTTGCCCGACACGGTCGATTCATAGGTCGGCACGAAGCCTTCCAGCATGTGCGACGCGGCAGTCGTCTGCGTGCCTTCGGTGCAGAACAGGTCCTTCATGCCGATCGGCACGCCCGCGAGCGCGCCCAGCGTCTCGCCGGCGGCCTTGGCCTTGTCGGCGGCGTCGGCCGCAGCCAGCGCCTTTTCGGGGGTCTCGACGATGAAGGCGTTCAGCGCCTTGGCAGCGGCGACATTGGCGTTGAAACCCTCGGCCACTTCGCGCGCCGAAAAATCGCCCGCGCGGAAGCCGTCGCGGATTTCCGCTACAGTAAGATCAGTCAGATTGGTCATTATTCGATCACCTTGGGCACCGCGAAGAAGCCATGTTCGGCCTGCGGCGCATTGGCCAGCACCTTGTCACGCACATTGCCGTCAGTGACGACATCGTCGCGCAGGCGTTGATGGTTGGGGATGACGGCCGTCATCGGCTGCACGCCGGTCACGTCCACCTCGCCCAGCTGTTCCACCCAGCCAAGGATATTGTTGAGTTCGGGCACCATGGCTTCCGCTTCCGCATCCGTCACCGAAATGCGCGAAAGGCTGGCGATCTTTTTCACGGTCTGAAGGTCTATCGACATGGGCCAAGCCGCTAGCACCCGCACCAGTCCGCTTCAAGTGTCCTGCTGCACCATCTGCCATCTTGCATGCGCCCATCTTGCATGACTGCCGCGCATGGGCCAGACAGGCCGCACGAAGGCGGGGCGATCCCCGCACAGGGATGGAGACGAGAGCAAGTGGCCCGCAAATTCCTCTATGTCGTCGCCGGCCTGGTCGTGCTGGTGCTTGCGATGCTGCTCGCCTATCGCATCTGGGGGATGCAGATCATGCGGGCGGTGATGGTCCCGCGCGAAGCGTTCCAGCCGCTCCAACCCCTGCCCGCCAACGCCTATGACGATCCGAAAATGTGGATCGCCCGCCCTGACCTGAGCAAGGACAATCCCGCGCTCTGGACGCCGCAGGGCGCGGCCAAGCTTGCGCCGCCCGCGCAGAAGGCCGCCGTCTTCTTCATCCACCCGACCAGCTATGTGACGCCGCTTGGCAATGCCCATTGGAACGCGCCGCTGGACGATGCCGAAAGCAACGCGACCGCGCGCCGCTTCGTGCTGAGCCAGGCCAGTGCCTTCAGCGCCGCCGGCAATGTCTGGGCACCGCGCTATCGCCAGGCCAATTATGGCGCCTTCCTCACCACCGGAGCGGAGGGCGACCAGGCGCTCGCCGCCGCCTATCGCGACGTGACCCAGGCCTTCGCCGCCTTTCTCAAGGCCAATCCCACCGGCCCGCTGATCCTCGCTGGCCACAGTCAGGGGTCACGCCACCTGCTGCAACTGGTGCGCGAACAGGTGGCGGGCAAGCCGGTCGCCGACCGGATCGCCGCCATCTATGCCGTGGGCTGGCCGATCTCGGTCGAGGCGGACCTGCCTGCATTGGGCTTCCCCGCCTGCGCCAAGCGGGATCAATCACACTGCATCGTCAGCTGGCAAAGCTATGCCGAACCGGCCGATCCGTCCGCCGTGGTCGAAAGCTTCGAGCGCAAGCAGGGCCTCAATGGCCAGCCGCGCAAGGGCACGCACATGCTCTGCACCAATCCGATCACCGGCACCTTCAACGGCAATGCGCCCGCCAGCGCCAATATCGGCACGCTCGACGCCCGCGCCGCCGACAAGCCCGCTCATCTGGTCGCCGGCATCGTCCCTGCCCGCTGCGACACCAGCGGCGTGCTGATGATCGGCGAGCCGGTCGACATGGGCCCCTACACGCTGCCCGGCAATAATTATCACGTCTATGATTATAGCCTGTTCTGGGGCAATGTGCGCGACGACGCCCGCCAGCGACTGGCGGCCTTTACCAAGACGCACTGAGATACATGAAACTTGTCACGACTGACCGCGCGGAATTTCGCGCAGCCCTGCCCGAGGGTGGCCGCCTGATCGGCATGGATGTGGGCACGAAGACGATCGGCCTAGCCCTGTGCGACGCCCAATGGTCGATCGCAAGTCCCGCCTACACCGTCAATCGCGGCAAGTTCAGCAAGGACAAGCCGGCGCTCGAAGCCTTCATGGCGCAGCAGCAGGTCAAGGGCATCGTCATCGGCCTGCCGCTCAACCTCGACGGCACCAACAGCCCGCGCAGCCAGGCGAGCCGCGCCTTCGCCCATAATGTCGCGGATATCGGCCTGCCCGTGCTGCTCTGGGACGAGCGCTGGTCGACCCAGGCCGTCACCCGCACCCTGCTGGAGGCCGACGCCAGCCGCGCCCGCCGCGACGAACTGGTCGACAAGCTCGCCGCCAGCTACATCCTCCAGGGCGCGATCGACGGCCTCGTCGCCGGGCTGGAATAGGCACGCCTGTCCTACAACGTGCCGCCCCGCTACATTCCCGGCGGCTCTTTCCCATCGCGATCCCCCGCCACTTTCCGATAGGATCAGCGGAACGTAACATAATGTCAGAATGTACGGGAAATATGCGAAGTTAAGCGCGCGATTTCCAACATTCATCCCGCCCAGCGCGCGCTGCCGGAGTTGCATATATCTGAAGTAACAGCGTTAAAGCGCTATTTACGTGATCGCGCTCACGGATTGATCGTTGCGAAAGCGATATTCCCTGCCCTGCAGTCGAACGGAAAAGGGCGGACGGATCAATGACCGAAGGCAAGAGTCCGGAAGATATCTGGCACATCATCAGCGAACAGCGCCGCATGATGCGCGACCATTTTCGCCGTGATCCCACCAGCTACTCGGTGCGTCGGGAAATGTCGCGCCGGCAGATGGCGCAGAAGCAGGACGATCAGACGCAGGACGTCTGAACGCCGTCCTCGAACGCCGCGATGATCGGGCATGGCCCTTCATCGGAGGCATGGCATTGCCGGGCCAGCCGCGTCAGCGCCGCCCGCGCCGCCTCCAGTTCCGCGATCTTCACATCCAGCGCCGCGATCCGATCGGCCGCCAGCTCGCGCGCCCGCTTGCGGTCCTGCCCGGCATCGAGCTGCAGCAGTTCGCCAATCTGTTCCAGCGTGAAGCCCGCCGCCTGCGCCGACCGGATGAAGCGCAGCCGCCGCACGTCGCCCTCGCCATAGCGCCGCACGCCGCCCTCCGGCCGATCGGGCGCATCCAGCAGGCCGCGCCGCTGGTAGAAGCGCACCGTCTCCACCCCAACATCGCCCGCGCGGGCCAGTGCGGAAATTGTCATGCTCATGCCTTGACTCCGTACCATGGTACAGACCCTATATGAGGGGCATCGCAGCGTAAACAAGGATGATGCAATGTCCCCAGCCTCGGGAAATCCGGCCCCGGAAAAGACGGCCCAGCTCTACCGTATGGTGATGCCCGGTCATGTCTGTCCCTATGGCCTCAAGGCGCGCTGGCTGCTGCGCCGCCATGGCTATCGGGTCGAGGATCATGCCCTTACCAGCCGGGCCGAGACCGACGCCTTCAAGGCGCAGCATGACGTGAAAACGACACCGCAAATCTTCATCGACGGCCGGCGGATCGGCGGCCATGACGATCTGCGCCGCTTCCTGGGCCTCAAGGTGCCGGTGCCCGGCGCGACCAGCTATGTGCCGGTGCTGGCCGTCTTCGCCGTCGCCGCACTGCTGGCGCTGGCGATCAACTGGCTAACCTTGGCGCCGCTGGTCGGCCTGCTGACGCTCGAACGGTTCATCGCCATCGCCATGATGCTGCTTGCCATGCTGAAGCTGCAGGATGTGGAGCGGTTTGCGACCATGTTCCTCAACTATGACCTGCTCGCCCGCCGCGTCATTCCTTATGGCCGCATCTATCCCTTCCTGGAACTGGGCGCGGGCGCGCTGATGCTGACCGGCCTTGCCCCCTGGCTGTCGATCCCGGTCGCCCTGTTCATCGGCGGCATCGGCGCGACATCGGTGTTCAAGGCAGTCTATATCGAGAAGCGCGAACTCAAATGCGCCTGCGTCGGCGGCAGCAGCAACGTGCCGCTCGGCTTCGTCTCGCTGACTGAGAATGTCATGATGGTCGCCATGGCGCTTTGGATGGTTGCCGGCATCCATTGAGCCGGCAGGACGGGGAGGCTACTCCCCGTCCCGTCCATAATCGTCGGGCAGGAACTGCACCCCGTCCGCCGTCGGCACCACCGTCAGATAGGTGAGATAGACCGGCACCGGCCGGGGCAGCGGCACATATTGTTCGGGCGCGTCGCTCTCCGCCGTCGGCGTCTTGCCGAAGAACCAGTGCCCCAGACGCTGCGCATCCTCCAGCCGGACGCAGCCATTGCTGAAATGGCGCACCGGCTTGGCGAACAGCGCCCGGTCGGGCGTGTCGTGCAGATAGATGCCCAGGTCATTGGGGAACATGAACTTGATCTTCCCCATGGCATTATTGCCGCCGGGCAACTGGCGCACGCGCAATTCGCGCTGCCCCGCTGCCACCGCCTGCCAGTCGATCTCGCTCTGGTTCAGCGTCTGCGCCTCGGCGGTCCAGTCGCTCAACGCCTCATAGCGCATCTTCCTGAGTGTTGCCCCATCCAGTATCTTGGGTGCGATCTTGCGCTCGACCAGGTCGGGCGGGACATTCCAATAGGGATTGAGCGTCGCATAGCGGATCATGCCCGCCATCATCGGCGTCTGGCTTTCCTTGGCGCCGGCCACGACCTTCATCGATCCGTCCAATTCGCCGCCGCTATAATAATAGAGCCGCGCCGATGCCGCATCGACCTCGACATGCCGCACCCATGGACCGGGCAGCAGCCGCGCCCGCTCCAGATTGAGCTGCAATATGCGGGCAAAATAGCCCGGACCACGATTAAGCGCCTCGATCGTCTGCGCGCCGGCAATGCCGTCCGCATTCAGCCCGTGATCGGCCTGGAACAGCTTGACCTTGGCCGCCAGCGCCTTGTCATAATCAACCCCGTCGGGCAGCCCCAACCGATGACGCAGGATCGCGATCTCGCCACTCGATCCGCCCGGCCGCAGCTTGACGTCGGTCGGCACGTTCACCGCCGGCAGGCCGCCCCAGCGCGTTGCATAGGCGCCGCTTGCCGCGCGCAGCTTCATGTAGAGCGGGCTCATCCAGCCCGCCTTCTCGACATAGGTCGCCAGCGACGGCGCCACCGCCGCTGCGCGCAGCACTTCGGCGGCATCGGGCGCCTGCGGTTCCACCTCGGGGTCGAGATAGCGCATCTTCACCGCCTTGGACGGGCGGCGGACATCGGCGACATAGGTGGCCAGCGCCTTCGACAGGGCGACGTCGACCCGAGCAAGCGCCTTGGGGTCGCCGGAGGCATCGGCCTCCTTGATCGCCCGCAACAACCCCCTGGCATCATAGTCGCGCGATCGCAGCCCGTCCTGATCGGCACTGTCGAGCAGCGTCAGCAGCGCTTGCGCCGGTTCGGCGCGGACCTTGCCCTTGTCGCTCCACAGCGGCCAATAGCCGCGCGTGCCATAGAAATCGCGCAGCTTGCCGCTTGCCGCCGACCGGATTTCAGCTGCCACGCTCGACCGCGCCGCCGTGTCGCTGGCGGCCGGCTGCGCAGCCACCATCCCCGGCACGGAACCGGCGATCAGCATGACGAGGATCAGGGAAACAGGATGTCGGGGGGCGCGGCGGAAATGCCGCGCCCGGAAAGGAAGATTGCTCAGCCGCGTTCTCCGGAACGGGGCGGCGCCGGCGGCGGCGGGGGCGGCGGACAGGGCGGTCCCTGGACCGGGTGATAGATGCCATCCGACGTATAATAGCCGTCGACATAGCCATCGCCGTTGCGGTCTGCGGCCACCGTGCCGGCAATCGCGCCCGGCCCGAGCGGCGGCGCGCTGGTCACCGGCGCATCATTTTTCGAGCAGGCGCTCAGCGCCAGCAGGCTACCGGCGACCAGCGCCATTGTCTGGATTTTCATACCATCTCCCTGTGCGCCGCGATCCTGTCGCGACACCAATTGGACCCACTGCCGGGATGCAGTGCGACGACAACGGTTCAGGGGCGAAATGGAATCCATTACCCTTGTGCAATGACGGCAGGACGTGCCTCAAGCGCGCCCAGCCGTTGAGCATATGGGATCAGTCGCGGACCCAGTCGGCCGAAGCAATACCCTGGGCATAGAGCAGCACCGACAGGTCGCCATGGACGATCTCGGCCGCTGCCGCCGCGCGGGTCTTGGGCTTGGCATGATAGGCGACACCCAGCCCCGCCCCCTCGATCATCGGAATGTCATTGGCGCCATCGCCCACCGCCAGCGTCAGCGCACGATCGATCCCACCGTCGATCGCGGCCTCCAACTCGGTGCGCTTGCGCGCGGCATCGACGATCGGCACGGTGACGGTGCCAAGCAGCGCGCCATCGGCAATTTCCAGCACATTGGCGACATGCACATCGAAGCCGATTTCCGCCGCGACCGGCCCGGTGAAGCGGGTGAAGCCGCCAGAAACCAGCAAGGTGCGCGCGCCGCGCGCCTTCATCGTGCGCACCAGTTCGCGGGCACCGCCCATGATCACCACCCGCTCCTCGCGGCACTGGTCGATCGCGCTGTCGGGCAACCCTTTCAACAGGGCGACGCGGCCATGCAGCGCCCCCTCGAAATCCAGTTCGCCGCGCATCGCTCGTTCGGTGATCTCGGCAATCTGTGGCTTGATCCCGGCATAGTCGGCCAGTTCGTCGATGCACTCGACCGTGATCATGGTCGAATCCATGTCGGCGATCAGCAGCTTCTTCTCGCGGCCCGCCGCCATCTGCACGATCACGTCGACCCGGTCGCCAATATCGGTCAGCGCCGCGCGGGCGGTGACGGGATCGCTGCCGAAGAAAATATCGGCCGCCTTGCCCTCGTCCAGCCAGACGCTATCGACCGGGGCGCAGCCGGCAGAGGCCAGCCGTCCGGCCGCTTCGGCAATATCCGCCTGTTTCAGGGTCTCAACTGCCACTAAGGTCGCGACGAACATGAACACTCCCGCACATATGCCGGGCGAATCCCGCCCACCGGTCGCGCTTATTGCCGGGCCGACCGCCAGCGGCAAGAGCGCGCTCGCCGTCCGCCTGGCCCAGATCGCCGACGGCGTCGTCATCAATGCCGATGCCAGCCAGGTCTATGCCGACCTGGCGATCCTGTCCGCCCGCCCGTCGCAAGAGGAAATGGGCGGCGTGCCGCATCGCCTGTTCGGCCATATCGACGGGGCCGAAGCCTGCTCCGCCGCGCGCTGGGCCGCCGAGGCCAGGGCGGAGATCGACGCCGCCCATGCGGCCGGCAAGCTGCCCGTGCTGGTTGGCGGCACCGGCCTTTATATACGGACCTTGCTCGACGGCATCGCGCCGGTGCCGGAAATCGATGCCGATATCCGCGCCGCCGTCCGCGCCATGCCGGTGGCGCAGGCGCATGAAGCGCTGCGCAGCGAAGACCCGGAGGCCGCTGCCCGCCTCGCCCCGGCCGACACCACCCGCGTCGCCCGCGCGCTGGAGGTGGTGCGATCGACCGGCAAGCCGCTGAAGCTATGGCAGCAGCACAAGCAGGGCGGCATCGCCGACCGCATCAGCCTGTCCCCGATGATCCTGCTGCCGCCGCGTGACTGGCTGATCGAACGCTGCGACCGGCGGTTCGAACAGATGGTCGATCAGGGCGCCGTTGCGGAGGTGGAGGCGCTGCTGCCCCGCAACCTCAATCCCGACCTGCCAGTGATGCGGGCGATCGGCGTACCGGAAATTGCCGCCTGGCTCAAAGGTGACATCGATCGTGACACGATGATGGCGCGCGGACAGCTCGCCACGCGCCAATATGCCAAACGCCAATATACCTGGTTCTCCAACCAGCCACCGCAGGACTGGCACCGCGAAAAGAGATCGATTGATGCTGAAATTGCCAATGAATTAGCAATTAAATTACAACAATAGGGGTTGACCACGCATTTTATGTCCTCTAGACGCTGGCGCCTTGCCAATGCGGGCGCGACGGCGCAGACCCGCGAGCCAGCATCTTAAAAAAGAGGAGTTTCATCGTGGCCGAAAAGAGCGGCGCGGACATTTTGGTCGAGTGCCTGGTTGATCTGGGCGTCGAAGTTGTGTTCGGCTATCCGGGCGGCGCCGTGCTGCCCATCTATGACGCGCTCTATAATCACCCCACGATCAAGCATGTCCTAGTGCGCCACGAGCAGGGCGCGACCCACATGGCGGAGGGCTATGCCCGCTCGACCGGCAAGCCGGGCGTCGTCCTGGTCACCTCCGGCCCCGGCGCGACAAATGCCGTCACCGGAATCACCGACGCGCTGCTGGATTCGATCCCGATGATCGTCATCACCGGTCAGGTGCCGACGCAACTGATCGGCACCGACGCCTTCCAGGAGGCGGACACGGTCGGCATCACGCGCCACTGCACCAAGCATAATTATCTGGTGAAGGATCCGGCCAAGCTGGCCGGCGTCGTCCATGAGGCGTTTCATATCGCCACCACCGGCCGCCCCGGCCCGGTCGTCGTCGACATTCCCAAGAATGTCCAGATCGCGACCGCGCCCTATGCCCGGCCGGAACTGAAGGTCCATGCCAGCTATCATCCGCAGACCAAGGCGGATGCCGGCGCGATCGACGCGGCGGTCGAGATGCTGGCCGCGGCGGAACGGCCGATCTTCTACACCGGCGGCGGTGTCATCAATTCGGGTCCGCAGGCCAGCGCGCTGCTGCGCGAACTGGCGGCGATGACCGGCGCGCCCGTCACCTCGACCCTGATGGGCCTGGGCGCCTTCCCCGCTTCGTCCGACCAGTGGGTCGGCATGCTGGGCATGCATGGCACCTATGAAGCCAATTGGGCAATGAACCAGGCGGACCTGATCCTCTGCATCGGCGCGCGTTTCGACGATCGCGTCACCGGCCGGCTGGACGCCTTCGCGCCCAACAGCCGCAAGGTGCATATCGATATCGACCGCAGTTCGATCAACAAGATCGTCGACGTCGATGTCGCGGTCGTCGCCGATGTCGGCAGCGCGCTGGAGGACATGATCGCCCTGTGGAAGCAGCGCGGCCATGAAAAGGCGGACCTGTCGGCCTGGTGGGCGCGGATCGCAGAATGGCGTGCCAAGAAGAGCCTGTCCTACCCCGAAAGCGGCAGCGAGATCATGCCGCAAAAGGCGATCGCGGACCTCTACAAGGCGACCCGCGCGACCGGCAAGGACATCATCATCACCACCGAAGTCGGCCAGCACCAGATGTGGGCGGCCCAGCATTTCGGTTTTGAAGACCCCAATAAATGGCTGACCTCGGGCGGCCTGGGCACGATGGGCTATGGCTTCCCCGCCGCCATCGGCGCGCAGATGGGCAATCCCGACAGCATCAGCATCTGCATCGCCGGCGACGCCTCGATCCAGATGAACATCCAGGAAATGGGGACGGCCAGCCAGTATCGCCTGCCGGTCAAGATCTTCATCCTGAACAATGAATATATGGGCATGGTCCGCCAGTGGCAGGAACTGACCTATGAAAGCCGCTATTCCAACAGCTATTCGGACAGCCTGCCCGACTTCGTGAAGCTGGGTGAAGCCTATGGCTGGACCGGCATCCGCATCGAAGGACCGCAGGAACTGGAGGCCGGCATCCGCCAGATGCTGGAAACCGACGGCCCCGTGATCGTCGACTGCCGCGTGGCAAAGCTGTCCAACTGCTTCCCGATGATCCCGTCGGGTGCGGCCCATACCGAAATGCTGCTCGATCCCAACCAGATCGAAGGCGTCATGTCGGACGAGGCAAAGGCACTGGTGTGACCACCCCCGCCAAGGTCCGCATTTTCGTGACCGAACCCTGGGATTTCGAACGGATCACCGGCACGACCGAACTCACCGGCTGGACCAGCGACCATGCTGACCCCGACAATGAGGAATGGGAAGTGCATCTGGATAGCGGGTTCGAATATCATGGCCTGCAGGTCGATCGGCTGCTGGCCGGCCCACGCTATGTGGGCGAACATCTCCTGCGGATGTTCGACGCGGTGACGGCCTTTCCCGTCCGCCTCGCCCACCCGCAGGACGATGATTGGCACTATGCCTTTATCGGCATGATCTCGCCGCGCCCCGAGCGCGAAGAAATGGAAGACGGGAACAGCATCTGATGCATATCCACGAAGAACAGAGCGAGCGGCACGTCCTGTCGCTGACGGTATCGAACGAGGCGGGCATCCTGGCCCGCATCGCCGGCCTGTTCACCGCGCGCGGCTATAATATCGACAGCCTGACCGTGGCCGACATTACCGACGATCATGCGATCAGCCGCATCACCATCGTCACCAACGGCCCGCCCAAGGTGATCGACCAGATCATCGCCCAGCTCGACCGGCTGGTGCCGGTCCACAAGGTCACCGACCTGACCGACGCCGGCCCGTTCGTCGAACGCGAGCTGGCGCTGGTCAAGGTCGCCGGCACCGGCGAGGACCGGATCGAGGCGCTGCGCCTGGCCGACGTGTTCCGTGCCAAGGTGGTCGACACCACGATCGAGAGCTTCATCTTCGAGATCACCGGCACGACCGAGAAGATCGACAATTTCGTCGGCCTGATGCGCCAGATCGGCCTGGTCGAGGTCGGTCGCACCGGCGTTGCCGGCCTGATCCGCGGCAAGGAGCCGGCCTGATATTCCATTCCGCGCCGTCACAGGCGGCGTTTCTTTCCACCACTATTGTCTAACGCCCCCTGCATGGGGGGACGAGAAGGGGTTTTCCAATGAAGGTTTATTACGATCGCGACGCAGACATCGGCCTGATCAAGGGCAAGAAGGTCGCCATATTGGGCTATGGCTCGCAGGGCCACGCCCATGCGCAGAACCTGCGCGACTCCGGCGTTGCCGAAGTCGCCATCGCCCTGCGCCCCGGTTCGCCCAGCGCCAAGAAGGCCGAAGGCGCCGGTTTCAAGGTGCTGCCGAACAAGGAAGCCGCCCAGTGGGCCGACGTGCTGATGATCCTGGCGCCCGACGAGCATCAGGCCGCCATCTATGAAGCCGACATCAAGGGCAATCTGCGCCCCGGCGCCGCGCTCGCCTTCGCCCATGGCCTGAACATCCATTTCGGCCTGATCGAAGTCCCCGCCGACATCGACGTCATCATGATCGCGCCCAAGGGCCCCGGCCACACCGTGCGCGGCGAATATCAGCGCGGCGGCGGCGTCCCCTGCCTGATCGCCGTCCATCAGGACGCGACCGGCAACGCCCATGACATCGCCCTGTCCTACGCTTCGGGCGTCGGCGGCGGCCGCAGCGGCATCATCGAAACCAACTTCCGCGAGGAATGCGAAACCGACCTGTTCGGCGAGCAGGCCGTTCTGTGCGGCGGCGCCACCGCGCTGGTCCAGGCCGGTTTCGAAACCCTGGTCGAAGCCGGCTATGCCCCGGAAATGGCCTATTTCGAGTGCCTGCACGAGCTGAAGCTGATCGTCGACCTGATGTATGAAGGCGGCATCGCCGACATGCGCTACTCGATCTCGAACACCGCCGAATATGGCGACATCAAGACCGGCCCGCGCATCATCACCGAGGAAACCAAGAAGGAAATGAAGCGCGTTCTGGCCGACATCCAGTCGGGCCGCTTCGTCAAGGACTTCATCCTCGACAACCGCGCCGGTCAGCCCGAACTCAAGGCCAGCCGCAAGCAGGCTGCCGCCCACCAGATCGAGAAGACCGGTTCGCAGCTGCGCGCCATGATGCCCTGGATCGGCGCCAACAAGCTGGTCAACAAGGACAAGAACTAAGCCCTTTCGCGCACCGGAAACGGAACGATCCGTTTCCGGTTACGCCTCTGGAACAATCGAGGGACGTGGCATATTCTGTGCTGCGTCCCTTGGATGCTTTTGGAGAGCGTTTCCCATGCGCAAATATCTCATCTCTGCCGCTGCCCTGATCGCGGTCGCCGGCGGCACCACCCTTCTCACCTCGGGCGTCATCGCCCAGGCCCCGATGGCCGTCCCCGGCAGCAAGGATGTCGCCAAGGTCACCGGCGGTACTTACAGCGTCGAACCCAGCCACACCCAGATCGTCTTCGCCTATGACCATATGGGCTTCACCAACAATATGGGCGTCATCACCCAGCCGACCGGCACGCTGACGCTGGACAAGGCCAATCTCTCGGCATCGAAGGTGTCGATCACCCTGCCGATCGCCAACCTCACCACCGGCATCCCGGCGCTGAACGAGCATCTCGCCAAGCCCGAATTTTTCGACGCAGCCAAGTTCCCGACCGCGACCTTCGTGTCGACCGGCGTGAAGACCGATGGCGCGACCGGCGCGGACATCACCGGCAACCTGACCATCAAGGGCATCACCAAGCCGGTGACGCTGGACGCCGAATTCTATGGCGCCGGTGCAAACCCGATGAACAAGAAGGAAAATGTCGGCTTCGTCGCGACCGGCACGATCAAGCGCAGCGATTTCGGCATGGGCGGCTTCGTTCCCGTCGTCGGCGACAATGTCGAACTGAAGATCATCGTCGCGTTCCAGAAATAAGCGCGCGCACGACATTTTCTGTCAAAAATGCGGGGCCGGCTTGCAAGTCGGCCCCGTTTCGCGTTATGGGCGCATCCATCATGCAGAGCGTCGCGCTTCTTACCCTGCTACGACTTACACGCCCTTAGGCGTGGCTTTTGTGCTGCCTTCCGGCTAAGGGCAGCGTCGATCCGCCTAAGGGCATTCATCACAGTCAAGTCGTACCCCGGAGCGCGCCATAGCGTCCCGAGCCAGGAAGTAGTTTGATCCCATGATGCTGACCGATCCTTCGCAGAAATACCGCCCCTTCCCCCAGGTGGACCTGCCCAATCGCCAATGGCCGTCCAAGGTCATCACCAAGGCGCCCCGCTGGCTGTCGACCGACATGCGCGACGGCAACCAGTCGCTGATCGACCCGATGAATGCGGAAAAGAAGCGCCGCTTCTTCGACCTGCTGGTCAAGGTCGGCGTCAAGGAGATCGAGGTCGGCTTCCCCGCCGCCGGCGCGACCGAGTTCGACTTCATCTCGGGCCTGGTCAAGGAAGGCGCCATCCCCGACGATGTCATGCCCCAGGTGCTGACCCAGGCGCGCGAGGATCTGATCGCCACCACCTTCGAAAGCCTGCGTGGCGCGAAGCAGGCGATCGTCCATGTCTATAACGCGATCTCGCCGGCCTGGCGCAACATCGTGTTCCAGATGGAACGCCCGGAAATCAAGCAGATCGCGATCAACGCCGCCAAGCTGCTGCGCGACAATGCGGCGCGGATGCCCGACACCGACTGGCATTTCGAATATAGCCCCGAAACCTTCTCGACCGCCGAGCTGGATTTCAGCCTGGAATGCTGCGAGGCGGTGATGGACATCCTGCAGCCGACGCCGGAACGGCCGCTGATCCTGAACCTGCCCGCCACCGTCGAGTGCGCGACCCCCAACATCTATGCCGACCAGATCGAATGGATCTGCCGCAACATCTCGCGCCGCGACAGCGTGGTGATCTCGCTGCACACCCATAATGACCGGGGCACCGGCGTCGCCGCCGCGGAACTGGGCATCATGGCGGGCGCCGACCGCGTCGAAGGCTGCCTGTTCGGCAATGGCGAACGCACCGGCAATTGCGACCTGGTGACCGTCGCGCTCAACATGTACACGCAGGGCATCGATCCGGAGCTGGACTTCAGCGACATCGACGAAGTCATCCAGACCGTTGAATATTGCAACCAGCTGCCAGTCCACCCGCGCCATCCCTATGCCGGCGAACTGGTGTTCACCGCCTTCTCGGGGTCGCATCAGGACGCGATCAAGAAGGGCTTTGCCGCGCAGGAAGCGCGCAACGACCTGTTCTGGAACGTCCCCTATCTGCCAATCGACCCCAAGGATCTGGGCCGCGACTATGAAGCCGTGATCCGCGTCAATTCGCAGTCGGGCAAGGGCGGCGTCGCCTGGGTGCTGCAGCAGGACAAGGGCTATAAGCTGCCCAAGCGGATGCAGGCCGACTTCTCGAAGGTGGTGCAGGCGCTGGCCGACCAGTCGAGCCGCGAACTCAACGCCGCCGACATCTCGGCCGCGTTCGACGACTATTATCATCAGACCGGCGACCAGGCCTATAGCCTGATCGACTATCATGAGAGCGGCAGCGCGGGCGACCGCATCTTCACCGGCAAGATCGTCCATGAAGGCGGCGAACGCTCGATCTCGGGTCGCGGCAACGGCCTCATCTCGTCGGTGCTGGCTGCGCTGCGCGACGAACTGGGCGTGGTGCTGGAGGTTGCCGACTATAATGAGCACGCCATCGGCGCCGGCACCGACGTGAACGCCGCCGCCTATGTCGAATGCCGCACCGCCGACGGCCGCACCGTCTTCGGCATCGGCACCGACAGCGACGTCGCGACCGCATCGGTCAAGGCCGTCCTCTCGGCCGCCAATGCGGTGGCCGTGCGAGGCTGATATCCATCCGTTCGCCCTGAGCGAAGTCGAAGGGCACGGCCGACCATCGGGAGGCCACTTCGCTTCGCTCAGTGTCGGGCTTCGACTTCGCTCAGCCCAAACGAATTAAGGATAAACCTTACTTCGCCAGCGCCCGGACCACGCTGTCCCACTGGGCCAGCGAGGCGGCGATGCCCGCCACCGGCACCCGTTCATTGAGGCCATGGGCAAAGCCGTCCTCGGCCTTCATGAACAGGCTGGATACGCCATAGCTGGGCACGCCCAGCGCGCGGAAATAGAGGCTGTCGGTCGCGCCGGCCGACATCCCCGGCATCACCGTGATCGCGGGCGAGCGCGCCTTGATCGCGGCCGCCACCGCCTTCACCACATCGTCGCGCAACGGCGAGGCATCGCTGCCGGTCGGGTCATTGAGCGTGGTGAAGGTCGCGCTTTGATCATCCACCACCTTGACCAGTTGCGCCTTCACATCGTCGATCTTCACGCCGGGGAAGATGCGGCAATTGACGCTGACCTTGGCACTTTGCGGCAGGGCGTTGAGCGCATGGCCGCCCGACAGCATGGTCGCGACGCAGGTGGTGCGCACCTGTCCCACAAATTCCGGCCGGCTCGACAATAGTTCCGCAGAGGCCGGATCCTGGGTCGCGGCATAGAGACGCATCGCCTCTCCCACATCGCCGCCGATCCGCTGCGCCGACAGGCTGAGCGACGCCTTGGTCAGTTCGTTGATCATCGGCGGGAACTGATAGGCCGCGATCCGGTCGATCGCCTTGGCCAGCCGATAGATCGGGTTGCCCGGCGTCGGTGCGCTCGAATGGCCGCCCGGATCGGTGAAGCCGATCTCGAAATCGGCATAGGTCTTCTCGCCCGCCTGCAACTGGTAGAGGACCGGCTTGCCACTCTCGTCGAGCAGGCCGCCGCCGCCATCGCCGTTCAGCAGCAGCTCGGCATCCTTATACTTGGCCGCCAGCGCCTTGGTGGTGACCATGTTGGTCTCCTCGTCGCCCGACAGCAGCAGGGTCACGGTGCGGCGCGGGGTCCAGCCTTCCTTCTTGAGCTGCGCCAGCGTCGCGACCATCATCGCCACGTCATATTTATTATCTTCCGAGCCGCGCCCGAAAATATACCCATCTTCCTCGACCGGAACGAAGGGATCGCGTGTCCAGTCGGCCCGGTTGGCGGCCACCACGTCCATATGACCGATCATCAGCATCGGCTTCAGGCTGGGATCGCGCCCCTTGATCGTCGCCGCCAGGGTCGCGGTCTCGCCCATCGGGGTGATGACGATATCGCCATCGGCAAAGCCCGCCTGCTTCAGCACCGACGCATAATAGGCGGCCAGCGCGGGCACCTGTCCCGCGCCCTCGACCGTCTTGAACGCGACCGACTTCTTCAGAATTTCCTTGGCCACACCGGCATCCGCTGCCGCCTGCGCCCCGACTGGCATTGCCAGCATCGCCCCTGCCAGCAATATCCCCCGCAATTGCATATATTTATACTCCCTGATGGACCCGAGCGGCGATTGTGGCATAGCGGATCGCGCCGTTCCATGCGTTTGATCGAACGGCGCGCGGAAAGAGGGCCACCTTATCCGCACTGAACCCCTTGAAAGAATTGCTTGCGCGCAATCGGACAGATGCCATCCGATATAGCGCGCCGGTCGTCCAAAGGAAAAATGCCATCATGGCCCTCAATTATCGCAGCTTCGGCTTCCAGGTTCTGCTCGGCATGGTCGTGGGCCTCGCCCTCGGTCTCGTCGCGCGCCAGATCGGCGCAGGCCCCGATGGCGACCTCAACTGGCTCGCGACCACGCTCAAGACTGTCGGATCAATCTTCGTCTCGCTCTTGAAGGCGATCGTGCCGCCTCTGGTCTTCGCCGCGATCGTTGCGTCGATCGCCAATCTGCGCGCACTCGACAATGCCGCCCGTCTCGCCGGCCAGACCCTGCTCTGGTTCGCGATCACCGCGCTGATCGCTGTCAGCATCGGCCTCGCCATCGGCCTGATCGTCCAGCCGGGCGCGGGCCTGCACGGCACCGCGCTCGCCATGGGCAAGGCGGATAGCGTGGGCGGCTGGCTCGATTTCCTGAAAGGTCTGGTCCCCGGCAACAGCCTGGCCCTGTCGGGCAGCACCAAGATCACCGACGGCAGCGCCAGCACCAGCATCTCGTTCAACATCCTGCAATTGCTGGTCATCTCGATCGCGGTCGGCCTTGCCACGCTCAAGGTCGGCGACAAGGCGGAGCCCTTTCTCTCCTTCGTCCGCTCGCTGCTCGCCGTCGTCCGTGCGATCCTGGGCTGGGTCATCCGCCTGACGCCGATCGGCTCGGCCGCGCTGATCGGCACCGCGATCGCCACCTATGGCTGGAGCGCGCTGGCGCAGCTCGGCACCTTCACCGCCGCCATCTATCTGGGCCTCGGCCTCGTCCTGCTGGTGGTCTATCCGCTGCTGCTGATCGCCAATGGCCTCAAGCCCGGCCCCTTCTTCGCCAAGGCCTGGCCGGCGATCCAGCTCGCCTTCGTTTCGCGCTCGTCGGTCGGCACGCTGCCAGTGACCGAGACCGTGACCGAGCGGCTGGGCGTCGACAAGGGCTATGCCGCCTTCGCGATCCCGCTTGCCTCGACCACCAAGATGGACGGCTGCGCCTCCATCTATCCCGCGCTGGCGGCGATCTTCGTCGCGGGCTTCTATGGCATCCCGCTGCACTTCATCGACTATGTGCTGATCGTCTTCGTCTCGGTCATCGGCTCGGCCGCGACCGCCGGCCTGACCGGCGCGATCGTGATGCTGACCCTCACCCTCTCGACGCTCGGCCTGCCGCTGGAAGGCGCCGGCCTGCTGCTGGCGATCGACCCGATCCTCGACATGGGCCGCACCGCCGTCAACGTCGCGGGTCAGGTGCTGGTCGGCGTGATCGTCGCCAAGCGCGAGGGCATTCTCGACGAGAGCGCCTATTATGGCGAAGGCGAACTGGTCGCCGCCTGATCGAAAACCGGGCGGCGCGGGCGTTCCGCGCCGCCGTCAGGGCAACTGGCCGCGCCCGGTCGCCGTCCAGTAGATGCCGCCCATCAGATGGTCGAGATAGCGCGGATCGCGATACATCTCGCCATTATGGCCCAGCGTGGTGACGAACACCCGCCCGTTCTCATAAGCATGATACCAGGCGACGGGATGCTCCCGCCCCATCGGTTTCGCCACCTGTCCCGGCCAGATTTTGGTCGGGTCGTAGCTGCTTTCCTCGACATTCAGCACCGGATGGATCGTCACCTTATAGGGGTTGGCGGTGACATAATATTCGTCGGTCCAGATCCAGCGATCGGGCAGGCCATAGGTGGCGGGAAAGCCCTTCTCGGTCGGCGTCACCACCGCCGTCTGCACCATCGGATGGATGACGAAGCTGCGCCCGACCATCTTCTCGTACCAGGCCCATTCGCCCGGCGGCGTGATCAGCGCGCGATGCACGACGATGGCATTGCCGCCCGCACGCATATAGGCCTCGAACCTGGCGCGCTGGGGCGGGTTCAGTTCCTCGCCCGGCGTATTGAGGAACATCACCGCCGCATATTGGCTGAGATCGCCGTCGAAGACGGACGTGTTGTTGGCCCAGGTGAAGCTGAAATCATGCAGCTTGCCCAGATGCTCCAGGCTGTCGCGCGCGATCGGTATATATTCATAATGATATTTGTTCGGGATGGCGAGGACCAGCAGCTTATACTGGTCCTCCGCCTCCACCGCTGCGGGCACCGACAGCCCCAGCAGGGCGATGAGCGCCCCGGCCTTGTTTCTCATCCGCCTGTCTCCTTCGCTCGCCTATCGCTAGGACAGGCGGCGACGGAAAGATAGCGCTCCCATGGTCGTAGTTCAGCCCGGCAGCAGGCCAATCGCGTCCACCTCGACCAGGCAGTCATGATGAAGTTCGGGCGCCGGCACCACCGTACGCGCCGGCCGGGCATCCCCCATCATCTGCGCATAGATGGCGTTGAAACGCGGCCAGTTCTCAACGCCCACGATATAGGCGGTGACGCGCGCGATCCGCTCCGGCCCGCATCCTGCCTCTGCCAGGATCGCCAGCATGTTGCCGATCGCCAGCCGCGCCTGATCCTCGAACGACAGGTCGCTGCGCGGCCCCTCCCCTGCCACCACCGGCAATTGCCCCGACACGAAGACGAAGCCATTCGCGATCGTCGCCTGCGCATAATGGCCGGCGGGCGCCGGCGCCTTGTCGGTCTCGATCCGCTGCACGTCCATCACCATCCTCCAAATCGCGGCCAGACCGCTTCCACCGCATCGCTGCCACCCCGCACCACATGATAGCGATCATGCTGCGCCCCGGTGGCACAGGCATGGTTGGGCAATATCCGCACCCGATCGCCCACCGCCAGGTCCGGCAGCGCGCCCGATCCGCCGGGCCGCAGCGCGATGATGCCATGCTCCTGATTGGCATCGACCAGGATCAGATCGCCATAGGGCCGCCCGTCCGGGTCGCAGACCAGGCCATAGCCCTGATCGACATCCTGTTTCGCCGTGCCGCGATCGCGCGACATCGCCATCCAGCCGGCATCGACCAAGATCCAGCCCTTGTCCCGCTGGTGCCCGATCACCGTCGCCAGCACCGACAGGGCGATGTCGTCAACCGAACAGATACCGATCCCGGCCATCACCAGATCGAAGAAGACGAAAACGCCGGCGCGCACCTCGGTCACGCCGCTCAGGTCCGTGGCATGATGCGCGGTGGGGGTCGATCCGACGCTGATCACCGGGCAATCATGCCCCGCCTCTTTCAAGGTCCGCGCCGCCGCCACCACGGCATCCCTCTCGGCATCGGCGCAGGCGCGCAGTTCCGCCGCGCCGCGCGCGCCATAGCTGCCGCCGGCATGGGTCATCACGCCGCGCAATGCCCCGCCCTGCGCCAGCGCCGCGCCGATCGCCCGCAGCCGCGCCGCATCGCCGGGCTTCACGCCCGACCGATGCCCGTCGCAATCAATCTCGATCAGGGCCGGAATGGCCGTGCCCGCCGCGCGCGATGCGGCCGCGACCGCCTCCGCCTGCTCGACCGAATCCAGCACGATCGCCAGATCCACGCCCTGCGCCCGAAGCGCCAGTATCTCGGGCAACTTGGCCGGGCTGATGCCGACCGCATAGAGAATGTCGCGCACCCCGGCCGCCGCAAAGCGGCGCGCCTCCTGCAGGGTCGATACCGTCGCCGGCCCCTGCGCCGTCGGCATCAGCCGTTGCGCAACCTCGACCGACTTGGCGGTCTTGAGATGCGGCCGCATCCCCACGCCCAGCCCGTCCAGATGCGCGCGCAGCCGCGTAATGTTGCGATCCATCCGGTCGGCATCCAGCACAAGGCAGGGTGTTGGCAAGGTATCGAGCGAGGCGGGATCGTCGGAAAGGGCTGACATAAGAAGCTCCGTTGCTGATCCGCAGATTGCCGAGATGCGGCGGCTTTTCAACGGGCTCGACGGATTTCGGCGATTTTTCCTCCGCCGTCACCGCCCCCTTGCCCGACTCACCTCATTCCGTTATTTCTGTTTTTACAGAAAGGAATGTCATGCCACTTCTCGACCATCCCGATGCCAAGGCATTCCTGCTCCACTGGGGCGAGATGGGCACCCAATGGGGCGTCAACCGGTCGGTCAGCCAGGTCCATGCGCTCCTCTATCTGTCGGACCATCCCCTGCCCGCCGACGAGATTGTCGACCAGCTCGGCCTTGCCCGCTCCAATGTCTCGACCGCGCTCAAGGAACTGCAATCCTATGCGATCGTCCGCCGCGTCCATGTGGAGGGCGACCGGCGCGACCATTTCGTCGCGGAAACCGATCTGTGGGAAATGCTCACCCGCATCGCTGCCGAGCGCAAGCGGCGCGAGATCGATCCGACCATTGCCCTGCTGAACGACCTCGCCCAGCGCCTCGCCAAGGATGAAAGCTGCCCGCCCCATGTGCGCGAACGCATCACCCGCATGCATGAATTCATGTCGACCCTCGGCAACTGGTATGAGCAGGTCAACAAGCTGCCCAAGTCGACCCTGATCGCCCTCATGAAGCTCGGCAACAAGGTCGCCCGCTTCATCCCCACCGGCAAGAACAAGGACTAGCCGCTGCTGATCGATGCGCCCTGACGCCCGATCGCGCCCAGCTATTTCGGAGTTTACAGAAATGTCTGACACAAACGACGAAAATCCCGATCCCATCGCCCCGCCCACCCGCACCGGATCGGCCCCGCTGCGCATCGCCTCGGCCGTCGCGCTGGCCATGGCTTTTGCGATTGGCGTCTATCTGCTGCTCGACGCCACCCGCGTGAACGGTCTCGTCAGCTTCACCTTCCTTCTGCTCCTGCCCGCAGCGCTCACCGCCTTCGTTGCCTATGTCGGCGATCCCTGGGCGGAGCGGTCGCGCCGCTATTATATGACGATGCCGCTCTGGCTGCTGGGCGCGACCATCCTCCTGTCCGTACCGGTGCTGAAGGAAGGAGTGATCTGCATCGTCATGCTCGCCCCGCTGTGGATCGCCAGCGGCCTGGCAGGCGCCTATGCCACCTACCGGCTGCGCGGTCGCGCTGGCGATCGTGGCACCAGCTATTGCATGGCCCTGCTCGCCATGCCGCTGATCGCGATGCAGGTCGAACCGATGATCCCCCTGCCCGACGCCACCGCCACGGTCAGCCGCTCGATCATCGTCGAGGCCAGTCCGGACCGGATCTGGCCACTGCTGCGCGGCATTCCCGATGTCCGGCCGGGCGATGGCACATGGACCTTCACCCAGGATGTGCTGGGCGTACCCCGGCCGCTCGGCGCGCATATGCTGGGTGACGGGATCGGCGCGGTCCGCATGGCCGACTGGGGCCGGCAGGTGCGGTTTCGCGAGCATATCATCGACTGGCAACCGGGCCGCAGCATCGGCTGGCGCTTCGATTTTCGCGGGCTCGACGCCTGGCAATTCACCGACCGGCACCTGATGCCCGACAGCGCCTATTTCAAGGTGACGACCGGCGGCTATCGCATGGAACCGGCCGGCCCCGGCCGCACCCGCGTCATCATCGACACCCATTATTGGATGCAGACCCCGGTCAATGGCTATTCCCGGCTGTGGGGCGAAATCTTCCTGGGCGACATCGAAAAGAACCTGCTCGCCCTCGTCAAGCAGCGCGCCGAACGGCCGGTCGCGCCCGCCATCCTCTGACTGCCAAAAGGAGATGAACCATGGTTGAAACCGCCTATGCCCTCTATCTGGTCATCACGCTCGCCATCACCATCTGGGTCGCGCGCACCCTGTCTAAAAATGGCGAAGTCTTCCTGACCCAATGTTTCGGCCATGATGCGCAACTGGCCCGGTCGACCAACCATCTGCTCGTCGTCGGCTTCTACCTCGTCAACATCGGCTTCATCACCCTGACGCTCAGCCTGGGGAAGGAACCGACCAGCTATGCCGAAACGATCCGCTTCCTCAGCGCCAAGATCGGCCTCGCCGTGCTCGGCGGAATGCATTTCTTCAACATGGGCGCGATCGCCCATTTCGGTCGCAAGGTGAATGGCTGGCTGCACGACGGCCATACCCAGGCTGCCTGATCGCCAGCCGGGGGGGGTGTGCCCCGTCCTTCCCCCTTTCCGGGAGGTTCCGATGTCCCATGCCGATCCTGCCCATCTTCGCGGCGCCGGCCGCGCGATCCTGACCGCCGGCCCGCTGTTCATGACGCTCTATCTGGCCGCCGATCTCTATCGCCGCATACCCGATGCCATTACGGTGGATCTGGGCATCCTCATCATCCTGCCCCTCATATTGCTCTTCGCGTTGATCTTCGGCCCCTTGGTTGCCGCCATCCCGATCATCATCGGGACGACGTCGATGCGCGTCCTGGCATATCATTGCCCCCTTTTTGCCCCCCGCGCCTTCTGGTTGCTCGCCGGTGCCGCCATCGGCTTCGGCGTGGCTTATGGCTGCGACCTACTGGGGGAAGTCCCCGATTTGAGCTTTGCCCTGATCGCCACCAGCGGCCTCAGCGGCTGGCTGGCCTACACGCCGGAATAGTATTTCCGCGCCCCTGTCCTATTGGATCATGGCCCGCTATACTGATTGCATCTCATAACAATATGTCCCACTGGCGTTCGGAAATTGCCGAATGTGCGGGAAAAGTGCGAAGTTAAGCGAAATATGTCCAATCATCAGATCCATGTCATCGGCGGCGGCCTCGCCGGTTCGGAAGCCGCCTGGCAGCTTGCCCAGGCCGGTATCAAGGTCCGCCTGTCGGAAATGCGCGGGACCGGGGAGATGACCCCGGCGCACCAGACCGACGGCCTTGCCGAACTGGTCTGCTCCAACAGTTTCCGTTCCGATGACGCGGACAAGAATGCCGTGGGCCTGCTGCATCAGGAAATGCGCCGCCTCGGCTCGCTGATCATGGACCGCGCCGAACCGGCCAAGGTGCCGGCCGGCTCCGCCCTGGCGGTCGACCGCCATGTCTTTTCCGACGGCGTCACCCGTGCGCTGGCCGAACATCCCAATGTCGAGATCGTGCGCGAACGGATCGACACGCTGCCCACCGAAGGCATGACCATCGTCGCCACCGGGCCGCTGACCGCCGCGGCGCTCGCCAGCAGCATCGGCGAAGCGGCCGGCATGGAGCATCTCGCCTTCTTCGACGCGATCGCGCCGGTCATCCATTTCGACAGCATCGACATGGAAGAATGCTGGATGGCCAATCGCTGGGACAAGATCGGCCCCGGCGGTGGCGAGGGCAAGGACTATATCAACTGCCCGATGAACAAGGAGCAGTATCAGGCCTTTGTCCAGGGGCTGCTCGACGGCGAGAAGACCGAGTTCAAGCAATGGGAGTCGAGCACCCCCTATTTCGAGGGCTGCATGCCGATCGAGGTGATGGCCTCGCGCGGGCCGGAAACGCTGCGCCACGGCCCGATGAAGCCGATGGGGCTGGACAATCCCAAGACCGGCCGCTGGCCCTATGCCGTGGTCCAGCTGCGCCAGGACAATGCGTCGGGCACCTTGTGGAACATGGTCGGCTTCCAGACCAAGCTGAAGCATGGCGCGCAGGTCGAACTGTTCCGCACCATTCCGGGCCTTGAAAAGGCGGAGTTCGCGCGGCTGGGCGGGCTGCACCGCAACACCTTCATCCAGAGCCCCAAGCTGCTCGATCCGACGCTGCGCCTGAAAAGCGCGCCGCATATCCGCTTCGCCGGGCAGATGACCGGGTGCGAGGGCTATGTCGAGAGCGCTGCCATCGGCCTCATCGCCGGGCGTTTCGCTGCGGCCGAGATATTGGGCCAGGAATTGGCGCCGCCGCCCGCCGACACGGCACTGGGCGCGCTGCTCGGCCATGTCACCGGCAATGTCGAGACCGCCGACTATCAGCCGATGAACGTCAATTTCGGCCTGTTCCCGACGCTCGACGACGTCAAGAAGAAGCAGCGCAAGGAAGCCTATACCGCCCGCGCCCGCGCCTCCTTCGGTCGCTGGCTGGGTGAGGTGGTGGAACCAGCCTGATCCTTCCGGGACAGGCTCAGCATTTGCAGCGCGGTTTCGCCGCCCGCTTCGGCGCGGTGGTGGCGAACTCGGCCGGGGTCAGCTTGCCATCCTTGTCGGCATCGGCCCCGGCAAAACGATCCGCGGTGGCCACCGCCCATTCCTCGAACGACAGGAGATTATCCTTGTTCGTATCGAGCTGTTTGAACGCGGCGGTTCGGCTGCCCAGCATCTCGATCCGGCTGATGATGCCGTCGCGATTGCGGTCATAACGGGCAAAGCGCTTTTCCTCGCGGCTCTGCGGACTGGCCTCGCCGGGCATCGGCGGCGGCTCGCCTACCGCATCGGGATCGCCTTCGGGCAGGGCTTCGTTGGCTGGCGGTGGCGGTGGCGCGAGCAAAGCCTTGGGCGGCGGCTCGTTGGTCGCCCGCCCCTGCCACCAGAACAGGCCGGCCGCGACCAGCAGCAACGCCCCCATGCCACCTGCCAGCAACCGTCCCATCGCCCGCTCCCCACTTCGTGACGGCAGCGAACCTATCGCGATCGACTAGCGCCCGACAAGCGCGATCCGCATCAGCCGCCAGGCCATGTTCCGCGTCAGCCCGACCGGCGCCCGCTGTCCCCGCTCGACATCATGCCGCGCCAGCAGATAGGCGATGCGCAGCGGCTTCCACGCCTTGGGCCACACCGGATCACCAACCTGCGGCAACAGGTCGCGGGCCAGCCCAATGGCCGCATCCGCCAGTGCTTCGTCGCCGCTATGGGCGGACAGATCCCACAAGGCCCAGACCTTGCCCGCCGCGATCAGCCAGTCGGGCGCATCGGCTACATCGGCCAATGCCTGGAACAGCCCGCCGCCGCGGCCGGCGGCATAGTCGCGCAGGCCAGTGAGATCGATCTCCGGCTCCACCACCAGCACTTCCCAACCGTCGAGCATCGCCGGGATACCGGGCGCGTCCAGCGCACCGATCGCGCGCAGCCAGTCGACCACCGGTTCGCCCTGCCCCTTGACGCCCGCCTCGTCCGTGACGACGCCCAGCCACCAGGCAAGGCGCATCTGCCCGATCGCCGCATCGCTGGTGGTTCGCGCAATTTGCGCAAAGCGCTGATCCAGCGCCCAGAGCGCACGATGCCGCTCGGCAAAGCGCCCCGCATGCCCGGAAAGCAGGCGCGCCAGCGGCGCCAGATCGTCAGTGCGATCCATCATTTCGATCCCGATCTAAAAATGGCTTATCAATCCTTTAACCAGACTTCGCATAGAGACCCTAACCAGTCCCGTTGCATGGCCGACGATGGCCCTGTCCAGAGTTCTGGGGGAAACGGGCGACATGGGTGAATGCGGAACATGGGCAAGCAGATCAAGCGCGCGATGACATTCCTCGGCCGGCTTCGGCGCAACCAGGCGGGCAACACGCTCGCCATGGTGGCCGCGGCCGTCATTCCCCTTGCCGGCCTGATCGGCGGCGGCGTGGACATGAGCCGCGCCTATATGGTCCGCGCGCGCATGCAGCAAGCCTGTGACGCCGCAGCACTGGCGGGGCGCCGTGCGATGACCGCTTCATCCATGACCGATGCCAACAAGGCCGAGGCGAAGAAATTCTTCGATTTCAACTTCCCGCAGCAGACCTTCGGCGCCGCAAAGTTCGACCCGGTTATCCAAAGCAAACCCGGCGAGACGACGACTGTCCAGGTGTCGGCCGCGACCACCATCCCGACCACCATCATGCGCATCTTCGGCGTTCAGACATTGTCGCTGGCCGTGAACTGCGATTCCCGTTTCGACATCGGGAATACGGATGTGATGCTGGTGCTGGATACCACCGGGTCAATGGCAGATTCCATTTCCAATGGCTCAGGAGGCACGGTTGTAAAGCTCACCGCCCTGCAGCAGGCGGTAAGAGATTTCTACGATACGCTAGGTCCTGGCTCCGACAGCAGTGGTCGCATCCGCTACGGCTTCATGCCCTATAGCTCCACTGTGAATGTTGGTTACCAATTGCCCACCAGCGCGGTACTCGGAGGCACGGCCGGCGAGACATGGACTTATAACAGCCGCTATGCGTGGTATTACTGGGAAAACACGTCGACGGACACGACCTGCTACAAGCGCAATGGCTCAAACACCTGCTACACATCAGCCCAGAATGCGATCAATGGATCAGGTGGGACCAATCTGAACGGGACCGACTGCTCCAACTGGCAGAATGCCTCCGCGAGCACAAGCGGCAGCGCGCCCAGCAACACCACACGGACCGTCTACAGCTATGGCGGCTGGAACAACAGCACGTCGAACGCCCCATCGGGCAGCACCGCGCGCGTGTGCGTGCGCAAAGAGCTGACAACAACCAAGACCTACTTCACCTCAACCACTCCCGGTCCGGGGCGCACCCGTTACACCAATTGGACCTACACCAACGTAGCGTTCAACATGAGCGACTTCATCAAGGGCGAACCCATCCAGAATCCCGCCTTTGAGTGGGGCACCAACGCGACATGGTCTGGCTGTATCGAGGAACGCGATACGGACAGCACCATTAACGCAAATTCGTCGACTTCTTCCATTCCAACGACAGCCTTTGATCTTCAGATCGATACGGCACCGACGACGACTGCTACAAAATGGCGCCCATTTTGGCCTGATGTCGAATACACACGCGGCGGCTCTTGGCTCAACAGTTCGAACAACATCAGCAACGGCTATGTCGCCTGCCCCAGCCAGGCACGTAGGCTGACCTCTTACGCCAGCCGCACCGCCATTCCGGACGGTCAAACCAGCAGCTATGACAGCTATGTCGACAGTCTGGTTGCAGTTGGCGGCACCTATCACACCATTGGTATGATGTGGGGCGCGCGCTTCCTGTCGCCGACCGGAATCTTCGCATCGGATAACGCCAACGCGCCCAACGGCTTCAACATTTCGCGTCACATCGTGTTCATGACCGACGGCGTCATGCAAGCCTACAACAATGTCTACGGTGCCTGGGGATATCAGACACTCGATCAGCGCGACGGTCCCGCCGGCGCTTCCAATGACGACCTGACGGCCATTCACAACCGTCGCCTGGAAATGATGTGCAACGCAATCAAGTCCAAGGGGATCACCATCTGGGTGATCGGATTCAGCAATTCGAACGTGATGAGCACTCCTTTGCAGAATTGCGCCAGCAGCGCCAATCATTGGAGCATGAACTATTCCGCAGCGCAGTTGAAAACGACCTTCCAGAACATCGCCAAGAATATTGGCGGCTTGCGGTTGTCCAACTGATGCGCTGGCCGTTTCACCTCCCCGGTGATCTACAGCGTGATCAACGTGGCGCGACGCTGATGGAGTTCGGCCTGATCGTCACGCCGCTCTGCCTGTTCATCATGGGCGTCGGCGACTTGGGCTATCAGTCCTATCTGCGCTCGGTGACCCAGGGTGTGCTCGACAGAGCCGCTCGCGCGGCATCGGTCGGGACACTCAACAGCACCCAGATCGACGCCTATATCGATGCGCAGATGCAGGCGATCAACAGCAAGAACGGCTCCACTTCGGTGACCAAGAAGAGCTATTACAATTTCTCACGCGTCGGGAAGCCTGAAAAGATCACCACGGATACGGCACCGCTTGGCAGCTTCAACACGGGCGATTGCTTCGAGGATTCCAATGGTAATGGCAGTTACGACAGCAGCGCCGGCTCTACGGGCCTTGGTGGAGCTGATGATATCGTCTTCTATCAGGTAACCGTGTCCATGCCCCGCCTGTTCCCGATGGCCAAACTGCTGGGCTGGAGTGCAACCCAGACCGCCACGGCCAACGCCACCATCCGCAACCAGCCCTGGTCCAACCAGGCAACATTGCCGATCATCTGCACATGAAACCGATCCGCCTTTCCCTCGCGCGCTGGGCGCGCCATCTGCGCGACGACCAGTCGGGCCTGGCCCTTATTGAGTTTGCCTATTCCTTGCCGGTGCTGATGGTGTTGTCGATGGGTGGGCTGGAAATCGCCAATCTGGCGACCGCCCATATGCGCGTCAGCCAGATCGCGATGCTGGTCGCCGACAATGCCTCCCGCGAGCGAACCTCGATCGATGAGTCCGACATCAACGAGATTTTTACCGGCGCGGAATTGGCCGGTGCCAACCTCAAGAACTTCAAGGCAAACACCCGCATCTTCCTGTCCGATCTGGAACCCAACAACCAGACGGGCAGCAATGCGGGCCAGTATATTCGTTGGCAGCGCTGCTGGGGCAATGGCAGCTTCACCTCCAGTTATGGCAAGGCGGGGGATGGCACCAGCGACGCCACCCTGAAGGACGGCATGGGACCAGGCACAACGGCAGCGACCAAGATCGCCTCCGGCAGCGGAACGGCAGTCATGTTCGTGGAAGTGGCCTATACCTATCAGCCGCTGATCTCAGACAGCCTCTTCGGCAGCAAGACGATCCGCTACACCAGCGCATTCAACGTCCGCGAACGCACGGACCAGGCGATGAAGAATGCGGGCAGCCTGCCCAACAGCCAGATCGCCTCCTGCCCTGCCTGACCGCAAGCGGACAATGAACCGATAGAAAAAGGGGCGATCCGATCGGACCGCCCCTTTTCCCTTCTTACTTGTAGCAGACCTTCTTGGCCGCTTCGACCACGCGGGCCGCGTCGATCAGCGCCAGCTTTTCGAGGTTGGCGGCATAAGGCAGCGGCACATCCTCGTTGGTGACGCGCAGGACCGGGGCGTCGAGATCGTCGAAGCCCTTTTCCATCACGACCGCGGCGATTTCCGACGCGATCGAGCAGGTCGGCCAGCCTTCTTCCACCACCACCAGGCGGTTGGTCTTCTTGAGGCTCTCCAGCACGGTCGCGGTGTCGAGCGGACGCAGCGTGCGCAGGTCGATTACTTCCGCATCGATGCCCTCGGCAGCAAGCTGCTCGGCCGCGTCGAGCGCCAGGCCCACGCCGATCGAGTAGCTGACCAGGGTGACGTCCTTGCCCGGACGCATGATGCGCGCCTTGCCGATCGGCAGGACATAATCGTCAACCTTGGGCACGTCGAAGCTGCGACCGTAGAGAAGTTCATTCTCCAGGAACACGACCGGGTCGGTCGAGCGGATCGCGGCCTTCAGCAGACCCTTGGCGTCGGCCGCGTCATAGGGCGCGATGACGATCAGGCCGGGAACGGCGGCATACCAGGGACCATAGTTCTGGCTGTGCTGCGCGCCGACGCGGCTGGCCGCACCGTTGGGACCACGGAACACGATCGGGCAGCGCATCTGGCCACCGGACATATAGTTGGTCTTAGCAGCCGAGTTGATGATGTGGTCGATCGCCTGCATGGCGAAGTTGAACGTCATGAACTCGATCACTGGACGCAGGCCACCCATGGCCGCGCCCGAACCGATGCCGGCAAAGCCATATTCGGTGATCGGCGTGTCGATGACGCGCTTGGGACCGAATTCGTCGAGCAGGCCCTGGGTCACCTTGTAGGCGCCCTGATATTCGGCGACTTCCTCGCCCATCACGAAGACGCGCGGGTCCGACCGCATTTCCTCGGCCATGGCGTCGCGCAGCGCTTCGCGCACGGTGGTCTTGACGAACTCGGTGCCGGCCGGAAGGTCCGGATCCTGCACGGTCGCCTTGGCTTCCGACGCCAGCTTGGAGGTGCCGCTTTCCGCCTTCTTGGGCGCTTCTTCGGCCTTGGGGGCTTCAGCCTTCGGTGCAGGTGCCGGAGCAGCCTCGCCGCCCTCGCCCGCCATCGTCGCGATCACGGTGCCGACCTTCACCCCTTCGGTGCCTTCGGCAATCACGATCTGGCCGATCTTGCCTTCGTCGACGGCTTCGAATTCCATCGTCGCCTTGTCGGTCTCGATCTCGGCGAGGATGTCGCCGGACTTCACTTCATCGCCTTCCTTCACCAGCCACTTGGCCAGCGTGCCCTCTTCCATCGTCGGCGAGAGCGCCGGCATCTTGATTTCGATACCCATTAATATTGCTCCACCAGCACGTCGGTATAGAGTTCATGCATCTCAGGTTCGGGCGAGGTTTCGGCGAAATCGGCCGCTTCGGCGACGATCTTGCGGATATCCTGATCGATGACCTTGATCTCGTCCTCGCTGACGCCGGCATCGATCAGATATTTCTTCACGCCCTCAATCGGGTCGCTGTTGTCGCGCACGGCCTGAACCTCGTCACGCGAACGATATTTGGCCGGGTCGGACATGGAGTGACCGCGATAACGGTAGGTTTTCATTTCCAGCAGGATCGGGCCATTGCCGCCCTGGACCCACTTGAGCGCTTCCTCGGTCGCACCGCGCACCGCCAGAACGTCCATACCGTCGACCTGGATGCCGGGGATGCGGAAGCTCTCGCCACGGCGATAAAGCTGGTCTTCCGACGAGGCGCGATTGACGCTGGTGCCCATGGCATATTGGTTGTTCTCGATCACGAAGATGATCGGGAGCTTCCACAGCTCGGCCATGTTGAACGATTCGTAGACCTGGCCCTGGTTGGCCGCGCCGTCGCCGAAATAGGCAACGCACACGCCGCCATCATCATTATATTTGTGCGCGAAGGCCAGACCCGCGCCGAGCGACACCTGGGCGCCGACGATGCCGTGGCCGCCATAGAATTTATGCTCGACGCTGAACATGTGCATCGAACCGCCCTTGCCACGCGAAATGCCGGCTTCGCGGCCGGTCAGTTCGGCCATGATGACCTTGGGATCGATGCCATAGGCGAGCATGTGACCATGGTCGCGATAGCCGGTGATCACGCTGTCCTTGCCGGGCTTGAGCGCCGACTGGATGCCGACCGCAACCGCTTCCTGGCCGATATAGAGGTGACAGAAGCCGCCGATGAAACCCAGACCATAGAGCTGGCCGGCCTTTTCCTCGAAGCGGCGGATCAGAACCATCTGCCGATAGAATTCCAGCAGCTCTTCCTTGCTGGCCTTGTAGTCGGTGGGCGTTTCGGGGCGCGGACGATTATGGTCCGCACCGGCCGGCACTGCGGCCTTTGCCTTTGCGCTGTCGGCGCGCGGCGTGGTTGGTTTCGCCAAGGCTATTATCCTTTTGCGTGGGTAGGATGGAAGGAAGCCCGATATGCGTCAGAGTTGCATAGATTGCAACGGCGGACCCCACGGAATCCCGGCATAATGAATGTGCCGAGTGCAAAAACGACAATCCATGACAACGCTGTCGAAAACGGGTCACGAACGGCTGGCAACAAAATGTTGCCGCGACATGATTTTACCAAATAAATGGAAAGCGCACGCCGTCGGGAGTGCGGATCAGTTCAGCGGAACGATCACTTCGTCATGGTGAATCACGCCGAGCTGGCGACGGATCAGCTCATCCGACAGATCGGGATCAACGCGGCGCGGATTGAGCAGATCGACCCGGTTGCGCAGCTCCTGGCGATGCAGTTGGACGATTTTGAGTTCAGCCTTCGCATCGCGCAGCTGGCGCGAATAATCGCCCCAGGCAAGCACGCCATTGGAGCCCAGCACCACATAGCCGGCGAAGAACAGCAGCAACAGCACCGCGATTGCCGGCCCGAGGGCCGACATCAATAGCATGCGGAGCTTCGCGATATGCGCCATGAATCGCTTGAATCACAGGATTCGACCGGTCGCAAGCAAAAACATGCCCGATGCGACCAGCCGAATCCCTAACCTGAAATCAGCCGTGGATCAGCGGAAGATCGAACGACCGGCATAGACCGCCATGTCGCCCAGTTCTTCCTCGATGCGGATCAGTTGATTATACTTGGCAAGCCGGTCCGAACGGGCGAGCGAGCCGGTCTTGATCTGACCGCAATTGGTGGCGACGGCGAGGTCGGCGATGGTCGAATCCTCGGTCTCGCCCGAACGGTGCGACATGACCGCCGTGTAGCGGGCACGGTGCGCCATATCGACGGCGGCGAGCGTTTCCGACAGCGTGCCGATCTGGTTGACCTTCACCAGCAGCGAGTTGGCCAGCCCCTTGCCAATGCCCATCGACAGGCGAGCCGGGTTGGTGACGAACAGATCGTCGCCGACCAGCTGGACCTTGTCACCGATCTTGTCGGTCAGCGCCTTCCAGCCCTCGAAATCATCCTCGCTCATGCCGTCTTCGATCGACTTGATCGGATAGTCGGCAGCCAGCGCGGCGAGATAGTCGGCCATTTCGACCGGCGAAAGCGACAGGCCTTCGCCCGAAATCTCATATTTGCCGTTCTTGAAGAATTCGGTCGCGGCGCAGTCCAGCGCCAGCACGACATCGTCACCGGGCTTGTAGCCGGCCTTTTCGACCGACAGCATGATGAAGTCGAGCGCATCGCGGGTCGAGGCGATGTTGGGGGCAAAGCCGCCCTCGTCACCGACCGAGGTGGCCAGGCCCTTGTCGTGCAGGCCCTTCTTGAGGGTGTGGAAGATTTCCGAACCGATGCGCACGGCGTCGGCGATGCTCTCCGCACCGACCGGCATGATCATGAATTCCTGGAAGTCGATCGGGTTGTCGGCATGCTCGCCGCCGTTGATGATGTTCATCATCGGCACCGGCAGGACATGCGACGACACGCCGCCGACATAGCGATAGAGCGGCAGGCCGCGCGCGTCGGCAGCAGCCTTGGCGGTGGCGAGCGACACGCCCAGGATCGCGTTGGCGCCCAGGCGCGACTTGTTCTCGGTGCCGTCGAGCGCGATCATTGCGGCATCGACTTCGCCCTGGTCCTCGGCATCGAGACCGATGAGCTGCTCGGCAATCTCGTCATTGACGGCGGCGACGGCCTGAAGCACGCCCTTGCCCAGATATTTGCTCTTGTCGCCGTCGCGCTTTTCGACCGCCTCATAGGCACCGGTCGACGCACCCGAGGGCACGGCGGCGCGGCCGAAGCTGCCATCTTCCAGCATCACATCGACTTCGACGGTCGGATTGCCGCGGCTGTCGAGAATCTGGCGGGCGTGAATATCGAGAATGGCGGTCATGATCGCTCCCTGATCTGGGCCCGGACACGCGCCGGGCGGCCTTTTCGCGGCCCCGCTTAGCCAGCAGCCCCAAACTTGGCAATCCGGGGGACTTGCCATCGGACAAAAAATGCCGATGCTCAAAATAGTAACGGCGCCGGAACTGTAGGCCGCCGCCAAGCATTAGGATCATGACAGCCCGCCTCGCGCGGGACCATGAGGTTGAGCTTTAGGGAGACTTTGGACAATGGCCGACACCCCGGAAACCCCGCCCGTCAAGCGCGCGAAGAAGGCGGTTGCCGCCAAGGCGAAGCCGGCGTCGACCAAGGCCTCCACCCCGGCCGTCAAGGCCGCGCCGGTGAAGAAGGCCGCCACCCGCAAGGCGCCCGCAAAGCCCGGAAACGGGGCAGCCCATGGCTGGTCCGCACAGATTGCGCCGATCAAGGCGCAGGCCGAAAAGGCCGCCAAGGCCGCAACCGACAAGATCAATTCGGTCGACTGGAAGGCGCATATCGACCCGATCAAGGAACAGGCCGGCAAGACCGCAAAGTCTGCGGCGAGCAGTGCCAAGGACAAGACCGGTTCGGCGATGCAGAGCCTGTCGAAGCTGATTGCGGACACCGCCGGCACGGTCGATGCGAAGCTGGGCCCGCAATATGGCGACTATGCCCGCCAGGCAGCGGAATCGGTGGCCAGTGCCGCAGATACGCTGGACAGCAAGGATGTCGACCAGCTGATGACCGAGGCGCGTGATTTCGTGCGCAAGAGCCCGGCCGTTGCCATCGGCGCGGCCGCCGTGGTCGGCTTCGTGCTGATGCGCCTGGCCAAGGGATCGTCCGACAGCGACGCCTGACGAACGCAAGACAGGATTATCGTGACGGCTAACCGCAGGCCCCGGTTGACGGGGCGGAGGGGCAATTGACGCAGGAACCAGCGGATACGGTGGCAACGCCGCAGACCGAGGGGAATGAGGGGTCTGTCCGCGCGACATTCGCCCGCCTCTACACCGATGGCCGCGCCTATGCGCAGGCGGAGGTCGAGCGCCAGAAGCTGCGCGCCGGCATTGCTGGCGCCGGCATCCGCAATGCCGCGATCCTGGGGATCGTGGCCCTGATGCTGCTGTTCGCCGCGATCGTGACCCTGTTGATCGGGTTGGTGATTGCGCTGTCCGCGATGATCGGGCCGCTCTGGGCAACGCTGGCGGTGTTCGGCGGCGCCGTACTGATCGCCGTCCTGCTGCTGCTGCTGGCCAAGGGACAGATCAGCCATATGTTGAAGACGATCAAGTCATGAGCCGGGAACAGGCCTATCTCGAAGCGACCGAACGCGCGGCGCATCTGCGCAGCAAGGCGGTCCTGAGCCTTGCCGATGCCCAGGCGCGTATCGCGCCCGATCGGCTGAAGGCCGATGCCGAGGCCAAGATCACGGCGACTGCGCTCGACGGCGTCGCCTATGTCGGTGCCAAAGTGCGCCAGCGGCCGGTTGCCACCGGCGCCGCCGCAACAGGCATCGTCCTGTTTCTCTTCCGCCGCCCCCTCACGGCACTTTTCGGACGCCTGTTCGTTCGACTGAGGAACCGTAACACGGAAATTTCGGAGATTGATGATGGCTGACATCCGCGCCCAACTGACCCGCGTCCGCGAAGCGGCCAATGACGCTGCCGGCAGCGCAACCGACATGATCAAGGACAGCACCGGCAAGGCGCGCGAAAGCGCCGGCGAACTGATCCAGACCGGCAAGGACAAGGCGAGCGAAGCCTATGGCGACGCGCGCGACCGGGGCCAGCGGGTCGCTGCCCGCGCCAACGAGATCATTCAGGAACATCCGGTGGCGGCAGTCGCTGGCGCGGTCGCGGCCGGCGCAGTCATCGCTTGGATGTTCCCCAAGAGCCGGAAGGTGATGAAGGCGCTGCCGGGCCTGGCCGCCACCGCCGGCGCGCGCGTGCTGGAGGCGGCCGCCACCGCCCGCACGGCCGCGAGCGAGAATAGCGAGTCGCTGCGCCACAATGCGGGCGAAGCGCTGGCCAGTGCGCGGGACAATGCTGGCGAAGTGCTCAGCAAGGCCCGCGAAACGGCAAGCCATGCGCTGTCGAGCGCCAAGGAAAGCGCCAGCGACACCGCTGCAGCGGCCCGTGACGCTGCGGCATCGGCCGATCTTGGCGGCAAGGCATCGAAGCTAGCGGACGAACTGGTCGCGCTCGTCTCCACCCGCGTCGAGGCGCTGGGCGACGCGATCAAGGCGCGATTGCCGAAAAGCTAATCGCGATTGCCGCAAACGCAATCGACACAAAGGCCGCTTTCCTTGGCGGATCGCAGGGACGATGCTAAGGCACCGCGATCAGTCAAAGGAGAACATATAACGCCATGAGCAAGATGCATCTGGTGATGGGCGGCCGCGTAACCAACCCGCAGACGCTGGAATTCCAGGACCTGAGCAAGGTCGACCTGGTTGGCGTCTTCCCCGACTATGCCTCGGCCGAAAAGGCCTGGCGCGGCGCGGCGCAGCGCACCGTCGATGACGCCGAAATGCGTTATGTGATTGTCCATCTGCACCGCTTGCTGGAGCCTGAGCTGCCGGCAGCCTGATGGCCTGTTTCGGGCGAGACCGGATCATGCCCCGGTTTCGCCCGAACACAGTTTATCGAACGATCAATTGATAGCCTGGGGCCGTTTGCGGAACCGCCAGCGCAGCAAGGGCCGGGTCAAGGCCAGCCCTGCAAGGAAGCCGCCGATATGCGCGGCAATCGCGATCTGACCCAGATCGCCCAATCCCCCCGCCGTCGCCACGCCGATCATCAACTGGATCGCGATCCAGGCGGCTGCCAGCCACAGCACCCGCACGAAATTGGCCGACAACGGCCCGATCCGCCGCACCTGTTGCTGGCTGTAAAGCAGCGCATAGGTGGCGATGATCGCGGAAATCGCGCCGCTCGCCCCGACCATCGGATTGATCGATTCCGGCGTGATCGCCCATTGCGCGAAGCAGGCGGCATAGGCACCGACGACATAGAGGATCAGCGTGCCGGTGCGGCCCAGCACATGCTCGACCTGCCGCCCGCAGAAAAGCAGCATCAGCAGGTTGAAGGCGATATGCAGCCAGCCGGCATGGACGAAGGTGCAACTGAGCGGCGTCAGCCACCAGGGCACCGCCGCCATGCCGTCCAGCAGGCCGGGATTGCCAATGCGGGCGGGCATGAACCCGCCCAGCAAGGCCGCATTGTCGATCTGCCCGGTTGCGAGCAGCAACAGGAACAGGACGAACGTGACCAGCGCGATCGCGTTGGTCGTGCGTCCGGCAGGCAGTTTCACGGGATCAGATGAACGCGATCTTGTCGACCAGGTAGAATTTGTCGCCCGACGGGACCGACACTTCCACCTCGTCACCGACCTCGCGGCCGATCAGCGCACGGCCCAGCGGGCTGTTATAGCTGATCATGCCCGCCTTGGCATCCGCCTCGGCCTGGCCCACGATCTGATATTTGACCGGCTTGTCGTCCTCGTCCAGCAGGGTCACGGTCGCGCCGAACACGATCTTGTTACCCGACAGGGTGGTCGGATCGATGATCTGGGCGCGCGACAGCTTGTCTTCCAGGTCGGAAATCGTTGCCTCGACCTGCCCCTGCCGTTCCTTGGCGGCGTGATATTCGGCATTTTCCGACAGGTCGCCGTGGGCACGAGCTTCCTCGATGGCGTCCACGATCAGAGGGCGCTCGGCCTTCAGTTCGCGGAGCTGCGCATTGAGCTTGTCATAGCCCACCTGCAGCATCGGCATCTTCTCGACGGTCGCCATTATTGCAAATCCTTCGTCAAAACTTCCCTTTGGCGGCGCCGAACGTGGCGCCACCCGCAGCATGCTTCCTGGTGAAGGGGATCAGGCGTGCGACCCAGGATAATAGGACTGGAGCGAGCGCACTTCAAGGGCGCGGTCCCGCAAAGCCTCGATTGCGTCCGCCGCAGCGACGCTGGCGGTCGCGGTGGTGAAACTTGCAATCTTTGCGCGTAGAGCACTGGTGCGGATCGCCTTGCTGTCCTTCAGGGACTGCCAGCCTTCGGTGGTGTTGAAGATCAGCTGCACGTCGCCATCGGTGATCCGGTCGACGATGTGCGGACGGCCTTCGGCCACCTTGTTCACATGCTCGACGGCGATCCCCTGCCCTTCCAGATAGGTGGCGGTGCCGCCGGTCGCGATGATGGTGAAACCCATGCCCGCCAGCTTCTGCACCGCTGGCAGGATCACCGGCTTGTCGCTGTCCTTGACCGACACGAAGACGGTGCCGCTGGTCGGCAGCACGGTGCCCGCACCCAGCTGCGCCTTGGCGAAGGCAGTGGCGAAATTGCTGTCGATGCCCATGACTTCGCCGGTGCTCTTCATTTCCGGCGAGAGCACGGGGTCGACGCCCGGGAAGCGGTTGAACGGGAAGACGGCTTCCTTGACCGCGACATGGTCGATCGCGTTGCGATCGATCTTGGGCAGATCCTTGATCTTCTCACCGGCCATGACGCGCGAGGCGATCTTGGCGATCGGGGTGCCGATCGCCTTGGCGACGAAGGGCACGGTCCGGCTGGCGCGCGGATTGACCTCGATCAGATAGACAATGCCATCCTTGACCGCGAACTGGATGTTCATCAGGCCACGGACCGACAGGGCACGGGCCAGCACTTCGGTCTGACGCTCGATCTCGGCAATCACCTCGTCCGACAGGCTGTAGGGCGGCAGCGAGCAGGCCGAGTCACCGGAGTGAACGCCGGCTTCCTCAATATGCTGCAACACGCCGGCGACGACCACATCGTCGCCGTCACACAGCGCGTCGACGTCCACCTCGACCGCATCACGCAGATACTGGTCGATCAGCACCGGAGAGTCGCCCGACACCTGCACGGCGGTGGTGATATATTCTTCGAGCTGGGCCTGGCCGTCGACGATTTCCATGGCGCGGCCGCCAAGGACGTAGGAAGGACGCATCAGAACCGGATAGCCGATACGATTGGCGACCGCGATCGCCTCCTCGCGGCTGCGGGCAATGCCGTTGGCCGGCTGGCGCAGCTTCAGCTTGTCGATCAGCGCAGCGAAACGCTCGCGATCCTCGGCCAGGTCGATCGCGTCCGGGCTAGTGCCCAGGATCGGGATGCCGGCATCTTCCAGCGCCTGCGCGAGCTTGAGCGGCGTCTGGCCGCCAAACTGCACCAGCACGCCGGCCAGCGTCCCCTTCGACATTTCGACATGCAGGATTTCCAGCACGTCTTCGGCCGTCAGCGGCTCGAAATAGAGGCGGTCGGACGTGTCATAGTCGGTCGACACGGTTTCCGGGTTGCAGTTGACCATGATCGTCTCATAGCCGGCTTCGCTCAGCGCAAAGCAGGCATGGACGCAGCAATAGTCGAACTCGATGCCCTGACCGATGCGGTTGGGACCACCGCCCAGGATGACGACCTTCTTGCGATCGCTGGGCTGCGCCTCATTCTCCGGCTCACCGAAGATCGGGGCTTCATAGGTCGAATACATGTAGGGCGTCTTCGCCTCGAACTCGGCGGCGCAGGTGTCGATGCGCTTGAACACCGGACGCACACCCAGCTTGTGGCGCAGGCTGCGCACTTCATCCTCGGTCACGCCGCCGGTCATGGCGACGACAGCATCGTGGATCAGGCCGCTGCCGCGCGCGACGCCGCGCTCATTGCCGCGCAGATTGGCGGACTTGAGCGCCAGCCAGGCGAGACGCTTGTCGGAAAAGCCCATGGCCTTGAGCCGGCGCATGCCATCCGCATCGCGCGGCAGGCCATGTTCCAGCACCTCATTCTCGGCCTCGACGATTTCCTTCAGGCGCTCCAGGAACCAGGGGTCGAACTTGGCGATATTGTGGATTTCCGCGACGGTCAGACCTTCACGAAGGGCTTGCGCGGCGACCAGCAGACGATCGGGCGTCGGCTGTGCCAGGGCGGCGATGATGTCGTCCTTGGGCGCGCCGACCAGATGATCGACCTGGTTGAAGCCGGACAGGCCGGTTTCCAGACCGCGCAGCGCCTTCTGCATCGATTCATGGATGTTGCGGCCGATCGCCATGACTTCGCCGACCGACTTCATGGCGGTGCCCAGCAGCGGCTCGGCGCCCTTGAACTTTTCAAAGGCGAAGCGCGGGATCTTGGTCACGACATAGTCGATGGTCGGCTCGAACGAGGCCGGGGTCGCGCCGGTAATGTCATTCTCGATCTCGTCGAGCGTGTAGCCGACGGCCAGCTTCGCAGCGACCTTGGCGATCGGGAAGCCGGTCGCCTTCGACGCGAGCGCCGAAGAGCGCGACACGCGCGGGTTCATCTCGATGACGACCAGGCGGCCATCCTTGGGATTGACCGCGAACTGGACGTTGGAACCGCCGGTTTCGACGCCGATCTCGCGCAGCACCGCCAGGCTGGCGTTGCGCATGATCTGATATTCCTTGTCGGTCAGCGTCAGCGCCGGCGCGACGGTGATGGAGTCGCCGGTATGGACGCCCATCGGATCGACATTCTCGATCGAACAGATGATGATGGAATTGTCGTTGCGATCGCGCACGACTTCCATCTCATATTCCTTCCAGCCGAGGAGCGATTCCTCGATCAGGACTTCGGTGGTCGGCGAGGCATCTAGGCCGCCGCGGACGATGTTCATGAACTCGTCGCGATTATAGGCAATGCCGCCGCCGGTGCCGCCCATGGTGAAGCTGGGACGGATGATCGAGGGAAGGCCGGTGAACTCCAGCGCTTCCATCGCCTCTTCCATGGTGTGGGCGATGCGCGAGCGGGCCGATTCCAGGCCGATCTTGTCCATGGCATCGCGGAACTTGATCCGGTCCTCCGCCTTGTCGATGGCTTCAGCGTCGGCGCCGATCATCTGGACGCCATATTTCTCCAGCGTGCCGTCGTTGAACAGCGCCAGCGCGGTGTTCAGCGCGGTCTGGCCACCCATCGTCGGCAGCACCGCATCGGGCCGCTCCTTCTCGATGATCTTCGCCACGATTTCGGGCGTGATCGGCTCGACATAGGTCGCGTCGGCAAATTCCGGGTCGGTCATGATGGTGGCCGGGTTGGAATTCACCAGGATGATGCGATAGCCCTCTTCCTTCAGCGCCTTGACCGCCTGCGTGCCCGAATAATCGAACTCGCACGCCTGGCCGATGATGATCGGACCAGCGCCGATGATGAGGATGGAGGAGATGTCTGTGCGCTTGGGCATTATTTGGCCTCTGATTTACAGTTGAAGGCGCTCACGCGCACAATTTGAATAATGGCGGTCAATGCACGCCTCCCGCCTGCGCCTCGCAGCCCCAGCCGTCATATTCGACGCCGCAGAGGATTTCGATCTGGAGGCATTTGCGGGTCAGCGCGCGGATCGAGGCTTCGTCGACCGGTTGCACGCATTCCAGGAACAGGAACAGGTCGCCTTCCTCATCTTCCTCGCGGTCCAGTTCGACGAAGCCGAACTGGCTGGCGATGGTCAGGACGCGCTCGAAATCCTTCTCGCTGCCCCGGAAGCTGACATCCACGGGTCGCGCGAGACGCGCGACGTCGCCATTGCGCTTCAGGTTGGCGAGAACCTCACGGTCCGCCTCCCACTCTGCGGCGAGGCGCGCTTCGTCAACCGGGGGCAGGTTCTGGCTCACGCGGCGACCGCACCCTTGAGGCCATCGACGAACTTCTTGAACAGGTAGAAGCTGTCCTGCGGGCCGGGCGAGGCTTCGGGGTGATACTGGACCGAAAAGGCGTTCTTGTCGGTCAGTTCGATGCCGCAATTGCTGCCGTCGAACAGCGAGACATGGGTCGAGCGCGCATTGGCCGGCAGCGTGTCGACATCGACGGCGAAGCCATGGTTCATGCTGGTGATCTCGACCAGACCGTCCGACAGGCGCTTGACCGGATGGTTGGCGCCGCGATGGCCCTGATGCATCTTGATCGTCTTCGCGCCGACGGCCAGGCCCAGAAGCTGGTGGCCAAGGCAGATGCCGAAGACGGGGATGTCGGCGGCCAGTACCTGCTGGATCACCGGCACGGCATAGTCGCCGGTCGCGGCCGGATCGCCAGGGCCGTTCGACAGGAACACGCCGTCGGGATTGAGCGCCTTGACCTGGTCAAAGGTCGCGGTAGCGGGCAGCACGGTGACGCGCGCGCCGGCCTTCACCAGATTACGGAAGATGTTGTTCTTCGCGCCATAATCGATGGCAACGACATGGGGGCGTTCATCACCCGCTTCATTGAGGCCATAGCCATGGCCGATGGTCCAGATGCCGTCCTTCCACAGGCGGCTTTCCTTGCCCGTGACTTCGATGGCGAGGTCCATGCCTTCAAGGCCCGGCCAGGCGGCCGCCTTGGCCGCGAGCGCGGCGATGTCGAAATTGCCGTCGGGATCATAAGCGATGACGACGTTGGGCGCGCCCTTCTCGCGGATCAGCCTAGTCAGCGCGCGGGTGTCGACACCGGCGAGGCCGATGCGGCCCTTGTCCTTCATCCACTGGTCGAACGGTTCGACATTGCGGAAATTGCTGGGCGCGGTGACGTCCTGGCGCACGATGCAACCCAGCGCATAGGGGCTGTCGGCTTCGACGTCGTCGAGATTGGTGCCGACATTGCCGATATGCGGGAAGGTGAAGGTGATGATCTGCCCGGCATAGGAGGGATCGGTCATGATCTCCTGATAGCCGGTGATCGAGGTGTTGAAGCAGAGTTCGCCGACCGCGTCGCCGACCGCGCCGAAGCCGCGACCGAAGACGGCGGAGCCATCGGCAAAAACCAATACCCCTGTCGCTCCTTTGGGCACAATGAGGGTCTTGGCGTCAGCCATGGTCTGCGGTCCTTTATGCTTTTGCGGGAACCCGTCTGGTGCGGGTTAAACGGCCGGTCACCTATTCCCGCAACGCGTGAAGGTCAACGTCTGTTAAAAATCTCTTTTCGCATTATATCTACTCCTTTCCCGAGAAACAGGATTAATTCGCCCATGATTCGCGACACCATCAAGAGCGCCCAAGTGGAGTCCATGAAGGCCGGCGACAAGGATCGCCTGGCTGCCGTGCGCCTGATCCTGGCCAAGCTCAAGGATCGCGACATCGAACTGCGCACCGCCAGCAATGTGCCCGACGACGACACAGTCGTGGTCGAGGTGCTGCAGAAGATGGTGAAGCAGCGCCGCGAATCGATCGACATGTTCAAGAGCGGTGGCCGCGACGAACTGGCGGCCAAGGAACAGGCCGAGCTGGACGTGATCGAAACCTTCCTGCCTGCGCAGCTGAGCGAGGACGAGACCCGCGCCGCGATCGAGGGCATCAAGGCCGAGATCGGCGCGGAAAGCGTCAAGGACATGGGCAAGGTGATGGCCGTGCTCAAGGAACGCCATGGCGCGGTGATCGACATGAGCAAGGCGAGCGGGCTGGTGAAGGCGGCGCTGAGCTGAGTTAGCACCGGGCTGACACGCGCATGCGATACTGACATAATAGCCCCTCCCTTCCAAGGGAGGGGTTGGGGTGGGTGATGGCGCTGCGCATCAATGCGAGACTCGGTCAATTTGCGCGCAAGATGCGGCGCGAGCCCACGGAATATGAACGCCGCCTTTGGGGCGCCCTACGCGGTTCCCAGCTGGACGGCTTCAAATTCCGCCGACAAGCCGTGATCGAACCCTATATCTGCGACTTTCTCTGCCCCCTCCTCGGCCTCATCATAGAAGTCGATGATGATAGCCATGATGCTATCAAGGATCGAGATAGAGACTTTGACCTTGCACATCAGGGCTATCTGGTTTTGCGCTTCTCCAACATCGACATTCGGGATAATCTGGAAGGCGTGCTGAGCGTCATTCTGGATCGCGCCCGCGCCATGCCGGAAAGGCAGAAGATCACCCACCCCAACCCCTCCCTTGGAAGGGAGGGGCTTTAATTAGATGACCCTCACGCCCCAATGGCTGGACGAGCTGCGCGCGCGGACGTCGCTTTCGACGTTGATCGGCAAGACCGTGAAGGTGCAGAAGGCGGGCCGCGAGTATAAGGCCTGCTGCCCCTTCCATAACGAGAAGACGCCCAGCTTCACGATCAACGACGAGAAGGGCTTTTATCACTGCTTCGGCTGCGGCGCGCATGGCGATGCGATCCGCTGGATGACCGACCAGCGCGGCCTGCCCTTCATGGAGGCCGTGAAGGAACTGGCGGCAACCGCCGGCATGGAAGTGCCCGCCGCCGATCCGCGCGCAGCCAAGCGCGCCGAGCAGACCAAGGGGCTGCATGACGCAATGGCGGCGGCGCAGAGCTTCTTCGAGGACCAGCTTGGCGGCATCGACGGCGGCGACGCCCGCGCCTATCTCGCCAAGCGCGGCATCAGCGATGCAACCCGGCGCACGTTTGGCTTTGGCTATTCGCCGGATTCGCGCGGGAAGCTCAAGACGTCGCTGCGCGATTTTGGTGAGCCGATGCTGGTCGAGGCCGGCTTGCTCATCGACCCTGACGGCGAACGTGACACGTACGATAGGTTCCGCGGTCGCCTCATGCTGCCGATCCGCGATATTCGCGGCCGGGTGATCGCCTTTGGCGGCCGGATCATCGGCCAGGGCGAACCCAAATATCTGAACTCGCCCGACACCCCGCTCTTCGACAAGGGGCGTACCCTCTACAATATCGACCGCGCCTCCCCCGCCAGCCGGCAAAGCGGCCGGGTGATCGTGGTCGAGGGCTATATGGATGTGATCGCGCTGGCCCAGGCCGGTTTCGGCGACGCCGTCGCGCCGCTCGGCACGGCGCTGACCGAACATCAGATCGAACGACTGTGGAAGATGGTCGAGGTGCCGATATTGTGCTTCGACGGCGATGCGGCCGGGCAGAAGGCGGCGATCCGCGCGGCGACCCGCGCCCTCCCCCTGCTGCGTCCCGGCCATAGCCTGGCCTTCGCCACCCTGCCCGCCGGGCAAGACCCCGACGACCTGCTCCGCGCCGAGGGGCCGCGCGCGATGGACGCGGTGCTGGCTGGCGCCCAGCCGCTGGTCGATCGCCTGTGGGAGCATGAGCAGAAAGTCGGTCCGCTCGACACGCCCGAACAGAAGGCGGCGCTCAAGCAGCGGCTGGCCGCCCATAGCGACTCGATCCAGCATCCCGATGTCCGCGCGCTCTATGCCCAGGCATTCCGGGAGCGCTATGACGCGCTCTTCTTTGCCCGGCCGGATCGGTTTGGCGGCGGCCAGCGTGCCCCGCGCGGCTCCGGTGGCGGTGGCAGCCGCGCCGGCTGGCAGCGCGACAAGAAGGGCAATTGGAAGCCGCCCATCCCGCCCGCCGGCAACGAGGCGCGGGAGATCGGTGCGAGCGGCATGGAACATCGGTTGCTGCGCGCGATTTTGGCCAGCCTGCTGCGCGATCCGGAGCAGATTATCCTGCACCGCGAGACGCTGTCAGGTCTGCGAATCGGCGATCCCGCGCTGGCGCGATTGCTGGATGCGATGATCGCCGCATCCTTCCGCAAAGAAACAGTTGAAACGCAGGCCCTCCTTACCATATTGGGGCAAGGTGACTTGTATAATATGGCTAAGGGGATGCTCCGGGCCGATACGTTCACATTCACCCCACATAGGATGACAACCGACCCCAGTCGCGTGCAACGCGACCTGGACGAGGCCATCCGGGTGATGGCGCAAGGACCGGAGCTGGAAACGGCGCTGGCGGAGGCTACTAGACGGTTCGAGAGCGACTTCAGCGAAGAGAATTTCGCTGAACAGCAGCGCATCCGCGCGCTGAAAGCCGATCACGACAGCCGCCTGGCGGAACTGGCGCAGTCCGAAGACATTGTTTGATTGAGGCTCGTTCCTGTTGGGACGACGGAGTTAAGGCGAATAGATGGCGACCAAGGCGAACAGCAAGAATGGCGGGATGGGCGATGGCGAGGATGGCGATGCCCCCCTGCTCGACCTCAACGAAGCGTCCGTCAAGAAGCTGATCGCCCGCGCGAAGAAGCGCGGTTACATCACCTATGACGAACTGAACGACGCCCTGCCGCAGGACCAGATGTCCTCCGAACAGATCGAGGACATTATGTCGGCGCTCAACGAGATGGGCGTCAACATCGTCGAGAATGAAGAGGCGAGCGAAGACGGCGACGAGCAGCGCGAGCGCGAGGAAGCCGACGACGCCGACGATGATTCGAGCGACGATGACGGCCCCAAGCTCGTCACCGAGAAGAAGAAGGAAACGGTCGATCGCACCGACGATCCCGTGCGCATGTATCTGCGCGAGATGGGCGCCGTCGAACTGCTCAGCCGCGAGGGCGAAATCGCCATTGCCAAGCGCATCGAGGCCGGTCGCGACACGATGATCCTGGGCCTGTGCGAAAGCCCGACCACCTTCAACGCGATCATCGAATGGTCGACCGCGCTCAACAATGGCGAGATGCAGCTGCGCGAGATCCTGGATCTCGACGCCATGCTGTCCAAGGATCCTGCTCCTGAAAATATGGAGGAAGGCGCCGAGGATGATGATGGCGAGATCAGCGAGAAGACCGCTGGCCCCAGCTTCAAGGAAGAGGAAGAGCCGGAGGAGGAATCCGCCGACGGCGACGAGGACGAGGATGGTGCGCCCCGCGCCCGCCGCGAGGAGGACGAGGAAGAGGACAACACCCTGTCCCTCGCCCAGATGGAAGAAACCTTGAAGCCGATGGCGCTGGAGAAGTTCGCGACCATCACCGAAATCTTCCGCGCCTTCTCCAAGGCCCAGGAATCGCGCATGGTCGCCATGGCGAACGGCGAGAGCCTGAGCCAGAAGGCTGAGGACAGCTATCATGAGCTGCGCGAGCAGCTGACCGCCGAGGTCGAGAGCGTCCAGTTCCACCAGCAGAAGATCGAATATCTGGTCGACCAGCTCTATGCCTATAACCGGCGCCTGACCGCGCTGGGTGGTCAGATGCTGCGCCTGGCCGAGCGCCACAAGGTGAGCCGCAAGGACTTCCTCGAGCGCTATATGGGCCATGAACTGGACGATGCCTGGCTGGAAAAGGTGCAGGGCCTCGACAAGAAATGGGCTGCCTTTGCCGCTGCCGAAGGCCGCGCCGTCGAGCGCATCCGCAACGAAGTGAGCGAGATCGCCCAGGCGACCGGCATGTCGCTCAGCGAATTCCGCCGCATCGTGAATATGGTGCAGAAGGGCGAGCGCGAGGCCCGCATCGCCAAGAAGGAAATGGTCGAGGCGAACCTGCGCCTCGTCATCTCCATCGCCAAGAAATACACGAACCGCGGCCTGCAGTTCCTGGACCTTATCCAGGAAGGCAATATCGGCCTGATGAAGGCGGTGGACAAGTTCGAGTATCGCCGCGGCTACAAGTTCAGCACCTATGCCACCTGGTGGATTCGTCAGGCGATCACCCGTTCGATCGCGGACCAGGCGCGGACCATCCGCATCCCGGTCCACATGATCGAGACGATCAACAAGCTGGTCCGCACCAGCCGCCAGTTTCTGCACGAGCAGGGCCGCGAGCCCACGCCGGAGGAAATGGCCGAGCGCCTGTCGATGCCGCTCGAAAAGGTCCGCAAGGTGATGAAGATCGCCAAGGAGCCGATCTCGCTCGAAACGCCGATCGGCGACGAGGAAGACAGCCACCTCGGCGATTTCATCGAGGACAAGAATGCGATCATCCCGGTGGATGCCGCGATCCAGGCAAACCTCAAGGAAACGGTTACCCGCGTCCTTGCCAGCCTGACCCCGCGCGAGGAACGTGTGCTGCGCATGCGCTTCGGCATCGGCATGAACACCGACCATACGCTGGAGGAAGTGGGCCAGCAGTTCAGCGTGACCCGCGAGCGTATCCGCCAGATCGAGGCGAAGGCGCTGCGCAAGCTGAAGCACCCCAGCCGCAGCCGCAAGATGCGCAGCTTCCTGGACCAGTAAATCCGGTCAGATTATCGCTTCAAACAAGGGCCCGGCCGGACATTCCAGCCGGGCCTTTTGTTTTTCAAGACGATAGCATCATTTGTTAACCATAATGGCCTAGACCATTGGTGCCACATTTGCGACCAGCCGAAGCGACAAGTTTAACCCGGCGTTTACGCACCTTGCCCTAGATTGTGCCCAGCGGCGCCCCTTACGCCGTTGCCACAGGGAAATTTCTATGAGCGAAGTGACGGCGCTGCGCCGGGGCGACGATATTGCGCAAATCCTGGACATGCTGGTTCGGGCCGATGGCAGCTATAGCCACAGCTATCTGGCCCAGGCGAGCCAGGATGCCCGCTCGCGCGATGGCCTTGGCCTGCCCGACCTTGCCGATGCCGCCTATTATCTCTGCCTGCTCCATGGTCGCCATCCTGGCGTGATCGATCACGCGGCCACCCGCTCGGTCGACAATGCCGCACGCCGCTGGCTGATCGAGGCCGCCGACGCCTTTGCGCGGGAGCGCGCCTATCTGACCCAGGTCACCGTGGCCGCCGGCCCCGCCCCCAGCACGGCGGGCCAGAGCAGTTGCGAAACCATCGTCAGTCAGCAGCGCCATGCGCTCGACATGCTGGCCCAGTCCGACCGGCGCGGTTGCGCCATGGGCTCAGCGATCGCGTTGGTGCTGGACTGGCGCGCCGTGCGCAAGCTGCTGGACATTGCCGCGCTTCGTGCGGGCATCGAACCGGTTCCCTGCTCTTTGCCCGATCATCGGGCAACGCTGGACGTGGCGCGCGCCATTGGTGGCGATCCGGCCGTTGATCGCGCGATCCAGTTCGGCATGCGCCAACTCCTGGCCCAGCATCGTGGCCTGTGGGATGTGCTGGAGGCGCGCGCCGCCATCCGCCGGCAACAGCCGGCCTGATCCATCGCCCCACCGCTTGCCGCAACGCACAAACGCGTTGCGCCCCAATCCCGCTTTGCCTAGTCCGGTCCTCCAGCAATGATGGAGCGGAAGAGAGCCATGCGCTTTGAAGGCACCCAGGATTATGTCGCCACCGACGATCTGAAGGTCGCGGTCAATGCCGCCGTGCTGCTGCGCCGGCCGCTGCTGGTGAAGGGCGAACCGGGCACCGGCAAGACCGTGCTGGCCCAGGAAATCGCCAAGGCCATTAACGCCCCCCTCATCGAATGGAACGTCAAGTCGACGACCAAGGCGCATCAGGGTCTCTATGAATATGACGCGGTCGCCCGCCTGCGCGACGGCCAGCTGGGCGACGAGCGGGTCCATGACATCGCCAACTATATCCGCAAGGGCAAGCTGTGGGAGGCCTTCACCTCCCCCACCCTGCCCGTCCTGCTGATCGACGAGATCGACAAGGCCGATATCGAATTTCCCAACGACCTGTTGCAGGAACTCGATCGCATGGCCTTCCATGTCTATGAAACCGGCGAGACGGTCGCGGCCAAGGAACGGCCGGTCGTCATCATCACCTCGAACAACGAGAAGGAATTGCCCGACGCCTTCCTGCGCCGCTGTTTCTTCCACTATATCAAGTTCCCGGATCGCGAGACGATGCAGGCGATCGTCGATGTCCATTTCCCCGGCATCCAGAAGATGCTGGTCAGCCGGGCGATGGACATTTTCTACGACATTCGTGAAGTGCCCGGCCTCAAGAAGAAGCCCAGCACCAGCGAATTGCTCGACTGGCTGAAGCTGCTGCTGAACGAGGACATGCCGCTCGACGTGTTGCAGAATGCCGATCCGACCAAGGCGATCCCGCCACTGCACGGCGCGCTGCTCAAGAATGAGCAGGACATCATGATGTTCGAGCGCCTGGCCTTCATGGCACGACGCCAGGGGCGCTGAGGCCGCCGTCCAACCTGGCCGAATCGCGATCCTGACATTGACCGCACCCGGCTCTGTCGTGGCCGAAGGCGTCATCCGGACCGATGCTGCGCCGCAATGGGCCTGTCACGGCCCGCAATTGTCGCAATTTCCGGGGCAAATAACACTGGCAGCGTGAAGGCGGCTTGCGCCCCTGCGGAATCCGTGATTTCCTGATCCTCTGTCATTCAAGGCCGCGCCAAGACGGTCTGGATCGAGAGAGAGGATGCCAATGCCCCGACGTGCGTTGTTCCTATGTTCGATGGCCCTCTGCCTAGCCCTGCCCTCGCTGGCGCAGGCGGCGGACGATATCGAGGCATGGACGCCCAGTGATACTGCCATAAGTGCCACCGCCGCCGGCATCAGCCTGCCGCAGACGGTCGCCAGCCTGTCGTTGACCAAGAGCGGCGAAGTATCGAACGGCGGCAAGGGCATCGACAATTACGCCCAATATATTTCGCAGGATGGCGCCATCCAGGCGACCCTCTATGTCTATCTGCCCGCCTATGCCGACGCTTCACTCGCCGCCTACATGACCGACAAGGCGGTGATGGAGCGGTTTGGCGGCAAGACCCATCGCACCGCTTATGACAGCGTCGCCGCCGGCGCCCGCGCGGGCACGGCCATCCGCGCCGTCTATGATGATGCCGCCGATGGCGCGCTGACCACGGCGGCCGCCTTTGCCCATGCCGGACGCTGGATGGTGAAGCTGCGCGTCACAGGGCCGACCGAACGCCGCGCCGAGGTGCTGGCCGGATTGGACGGCATGCTGGCCGGCCTGAAATTCGACGATGCGACAAGCCTGCACGAGACCAGCCCCGCCAGCTTCAGCGCCTGCCCGACCGGCGATGGCGGCGACGCGCGCCTGACCAAGGCCGTGCCAAGCGGCACCGCCGGCCAGCCTGTGCCGCAGGAGGTCCGCATCCCGCGCGAGGGCAAGGACAATCTGTGCATTCGCGGCACCGTCCAGACCGCACAGGGCAGCTATGACATGCTGCAGCAGACGGGGCGCAGCGATGGCGCGATCATCGTGCCGGTCGACGATAGCGGCACCGTTCTCGCCTTCGATCCCGCCACCCGCGACCTTGGCTATCAACTGTCGATCCATATGGTCGGCCAGACTGACCTTTACGGCGTCTATGACAAGGTGCCCAGCGGCCGTCAGATCGCCGCGATCCTGGACGGCAAGGATCCCCAGACCGCCCAGGCCGAAGCCACGGCACTCTATGCCGCCAATGGCGAGGTGACGATCAGCCAGGGGGCACGCAAGCCCAACTGAGGCGGTTTTAGAAAATCCTGGGCGCTCCGGACATTATCCGGAGCGCCCTTTCGCTTCCGATCAGCGACCGGGGCACACGCCGACGCGCTCCCCCGACAATTCGGTCTTCAGGCTCCCGAAGAAGCGAGGCTTCTCAGGCCCCTTCCCGCGCGGCCCGCGTCCGCCAACCGTCTTGTGTTCGGCAGATGCCTCCAGCGCATCGCCCGTGACCGTTCCGTTCATCCTGCCATAGGAAAAGCCGCCATGCGCACGGCCGCAATATAGTCGCCCCTCGAATTTGCGCCCTGACACAGTGACCCGCCATTGGCGGCATCCATGCGGGCCACCGGCCCCAGCCGGCCGGGGCGGCCCCTCCACGGCATAGCGGATCGCCAGGTCATCGCGGCGGTCGGGAATGCAGGCCTCCCACTGGCGGGTGCCGGGAGGATGATGTCCGGATATGCTGCTTACATAGGTGCCAATCTCGGTAAAGCGCCACAGGCCAGGATTGATGGCATGGCGCGCGCCGGTGACGATGATCGCGTCGGATTTTTCGGCTTCGTCCGCTTGTGCATCCTGCCCGGCAGGGGCGGTTTCAAGTGCGGCCTCGCTCACCAGTGCAGGCAGGGTACCCCGATGATTGGCGAGATCATCGATCCGGGCATTGACACATTGCTTGGCCTCTTCGCGCCTTATCTTCCCGTCAAGCAGGCATTGCTGCAGCAACATGCAGATCGCCCGGTCGGCGGCCGGCGTGCCGGTCGTCCCGTCGAGATTGCAGGCCTTGAGCCAGGGGCCACGAAGCGCATATTCGATGTTGATGATCTTCATCCGGGCGGCGATCACGACGATCTCGTCCTGGGCCTGCTGGGGCGTATCGGTCCCCAGCGCCGCGCCCGACGCGCCGAGCAGCGCCAAAGCCACACCCCGCGTCCATCGCCGTCCCGCCATCGGCAGCCTCTCCTCATTTTTTTGTCGTTCCGTCAGCTTAACGATCATGCGCGCGCTGCAAAGCCCTTTCGTCGGGGCCGGAATGATTGGCGTCCGAGCCATGGCGCGCTAGACATGGGAACATGAACGACCCCACGGGCGCGACCCGCTTTGCGCGGATACGCGCCCATCTGGAATCGGTCCGCGTCGCGGCGGGGCCACGCGCCTGGGCCTATGAATTCCTGCTATTCAGCTTCAAGCAGGGCTGGGCCTGCCTGTTCGGCGGACTGATGCTGGCCCTGCTGCTCGCGACCCATCTATTCTATCCCGCCGGCGCGCCGCTGCATCGCTATGATTTCCTGACCCTGGCCGCAGTCGCGATCCAGATCGCGATGCTGGCCCTGCGGCTGGAAAGTCCGCGCGAGGCGCTGGTGATCTGCGCCTTTCACCTGATCGGCACGATCATGGAATTGTTCAAGACCCATGCGGGAAGCTGGGTCTATCCGGAGGCAAGCCTGCTCCATATCGGCGCCGTGCCGCTCTTTTCCGGCTTCATGTATGCCGCCGTCGGCAGCTATATCGCGCGGGTCTGGCGCATCTTCGACTTTGGTTTCAGCCGCTATCCGCCGGTCTGGGCGACGGTGCTGCTGGCGAGCGCCGTCTATGTCAATTTCTTTGCCCATCACTGGCTGCCCGATGTGCGGATCGCCCTGTTCGTGGGCGCCATCCTGTTGTTCGGACGCAGCTGGATATGGTTCACGCCCTGGCGGGAAGCACGGCGGATGCCGCTGCTGCTCGGCTTCTTCCTGGTTGCGCTGTTCATCTGGCTGGCGGAGAATATCGGCACCTTCGCCAATGCCTGGACCTACCCCAGCCAGCGCCACGGTTGGGAGATGGTCAGCCTGATGAAGCTGGGCGCCTGGTATCTGCTGATGATCATCTCCTTCGTGCTGGTCTCGCTGATCCACGGCATAAGGCGCGTCGATCAGATCAGATAGCCGACCTCATACAGGCCCCAGCGGCGGCCGGCGAAACGCAGCGGCACGAACACGCTGCGCAGTGCCCGATAGCGCCCCTCCCCCAGATTCTGGCGATAGGTGAAGAGGTAGAAGTCGTCGTCGCCGTCGAGCGCGCGGCGGGTCTGGGCATCCATGAAGATTTGCCGGTTGCGGGCATGTTCCATGTTCCAGCGCGGGTCGCCGATCCGCTGCGGCTGGCTGCGCGCGCTGATATGGGTGGGCAGATAGCCGTCCATGTCGATCAGGCAGCAGCCGATGATGGTCGCGTCCTTCGCGGTATGGCGGTCGAGCAACGGCCGCACCCGCAGATCGGCATAGGCGGTGAAACCGGTCTGATATTGGGTCGGTTCAGACCCCGCGATCGGTCGATGGCTGCGATCGAACAGCGCCTGTTGCGACAGTTCGCCGCGGGCCAGCGCATCCTCGATCAGCGCCGCGACCTCCGCCGCGCCATCCTCGGCCAGCGCGATATAATGGCTGTTGCGGGTCCGCAGCCTGCTCTGCGCCGCGGTGTTGAGCATGTCGTTGGCCAGGCTCTCCAGCGTCTCGATCTTGTCGCGGGCCATGTCGACACGTCCCGCGCTCTCGGTCGAGGAGCGGCCGAACAGCGCCAGCCCCTGGTCCAGCGCCGCGACATGGGCGTCCGCCTCGTCGGTGCAGGCGACGATCGCGCTGGATCGCTCGCCGAACTGGGTCACCAGTGAGGCGATTTCCGCCATGGACAGGCGCAGCTGGTCGATATGGGTGCCGACGTCGCGGCCGCGCTGGATATTCGCCTCCACCCCCCCGATCAGATGGCGGGCATCGCGGTCGAGCTGGCCAAGCTTGCTGCCGACCGAGGCCGAGGATTCGGCCGCCTGCTCGGCAAGCCGCCGGATTTCCTCCGCCACCACGGCAAAGCCCATCGTCGCCTCGCCGCCGCGCGCCGCCTCGATCGCCGCGTTGACGCCCAGCAGGCGGGTCTGGCGGGCGATCGTGCCGAGTTGGTCGGAAATGCCGCCCACCGCCTCGATCACCTGCAGGAACTGGCGCAGATGGCCTTCGAGGCCGGTGACATGTTCGACCAGCCCCGCCACCTCGCCCAGCGACAGGGTGATGACATCATGCCCCTCGGCGATGATGCGTCCGGCGCGCCCGGCGGTGAGGCTCAGTTCCTGGGCGGCGGCCACGCTCTCATTCTGGCTGGCGGTCAGCGTTTGCATGTTTGCCTGCAAGTCCGACAGGCGCGCCGAATCGCCCTGGATCCGGCGGTTCACTTCGCCCAGAAATCCAGCGGTTTCGCTGCATTGCAATGCTATGTCGCCCGACCGTTCCCCCAGGTCAGCCAACAATTCTCCGTTTTCCAAGCCGCCCCCGCAACTTAACTGTCACAATGAATACTGAACTGTTTACCGTGCGGCGCAACACTTAATATTTCGCCAATGCGATCCGCCCGGCGCTTGCATCCCCTCGCGCGCTGGCCGACAAGATCGGCACCATGATGCTCAATTTCCTCGACGCGCTGCGCGCCGCCGGCATCCCCGCCAGCATCAAGGAGCATCTGCTGCTCCTGGAGGCGCTGGACCGCGACGTGATCGAGCGGCGACCGGAGGATTTCTATTATCTCGCCCGCGCCACCTATGTGAAGGATGAGGGGCTGATCGACCGGTTCGATCAGGTCTTTGCCCGCGTGTTCAAGGGACTGCTGGGCCAGGACGGGGTCGAGGCGGAGATACCCGAGGAATGGCTGCGCCTGGTCGCGGAGAAGTTCCTCAGCCCCGAGGAGATGGAGAAGATCAAGTCGCTGGGCGACTGGGACGAGATCATGAAGACGCTCAAGGAGCGGCTGGAGGAGCAGAAGGAGCGCCACCAGGGCGGCAGCAAGTGGATCGGCACTGGTGGCACATCCCCCTTCGGCCATGGCGGCTATAATCCCGAGGGCGTGCGGATCGGCGGAGAAAGCCGACACAAGCGCGCGATCAAGGTGTGGGAAAAGCGCGAATTCGCCAATCTGGACAGCAATCGCGAGATCGGCACCCGCAACATCAAGGTCGCGCTGCGCCGGCTGCGGCGTTTTGCGCGGGAGGGGGCGGCCGACGAACTGGACCTGGACGCCACGATCCGCGGCACCGCGCGGCAGGGCTGGCTCGACATCCGGATGCGGCCCGAGCGGCACAATGCGGTCAAGCTGCTGCTGTTCCTGGACGTGGGCGGATCGATGGACCCGCATATCAAGCTGTGCGAGGAGCTGTTTTCGGCCGCGACCAGCGAATTCAAGAATATGGAATTCTTCTACTTCCATAACTGCCTCTATGAAGGCGTGTGGAAGGATAATCGCCGCCGCTTTGCCGAACGCACGCCGACCTGGGACGTGCTGCACAAATATGGCAATGATTATAAGGTGATCTTCGTCGGCGACGCGGCGATGAGCCCCTATGAGATCAGCCATCCGGGCGGGTCGGTGGAGCATATGAACGAGGAAGCCGGTGCCGTCTGGCTGCAGCGGGTTGCCCATACCTATCCCGCAACCGTGTGGCTCAACCCCGCGCCGGCGGAACATTGGGGCTATAGCCAGTCCACCCGCATCATCCGCGACCTGATGAACGAGCGCATGTATCCGCTGACGCTGGAGGGGCTGGACGATGCGATGCGGGAGTTGACGCGCAAGCGGTAAGATCGGCCTTCCGCGGCGCGCGGGCATGTCCGACAGGTCAAAGAGCCGTCTGCATAGTGGCGGAGAGGCGCTGTGTAGGACAGCGCGAATTTGCCGGTTTGAGGATCGGCCGACTGGGCTGATGACGCGACAGTTTATTTCGGTCCGAAGTTCACAGTGTCGTCGGGCGATTTAGGGCCTTTTGCACCTGTCACGCGCCTGTGGCGCGAGTGTTGGGCCACGATCAGGATCACCGTCCCGCACCACCGACGCGACAGTCAGGCGACAGGGACGCGACAGCGGCGCGACAATTCCGGACATGTTTGCGTGAGGGGGACGGCTGTTCATGGCCGGAGTAGATCATGAACGGGCCGAATAGGACAGAGGGTGTGCGGCCTTGGTCGGCTCGCGCTCGCAAAGCAAGAAAAGCGGGATGCCGGGTCAAGCCCGGCATGACGGGATTGAGGATGGAATCTAGCGACCACTTGCGGACGTTTCCTACTCCCCTCCCTTTCAGGGAGGGGCTGGGGGTGGGTGCGCCGCGTAGCGGCGGTCTACGGTCGATAGGGCAGAAGCTCGCTACGCTCGCCACCCACCCCAACCCCTCCCTGGAAGGGAGGGGCTATGTCTTGTTCCAACCCAACTCCGTCATCCCCGCTCAGCGTGGCGGATGGAGGCCGGGGATGTTGTCGATCGTGACCCAGCCCTGCACATAATTGGCATAATAGAGGCCGAACAGGACGGCCGAGAGCAGGGTGGCGCGGAGCATGACGCGGCCGGGGCGGAAGTTGCTGGGGGCGCTGTCCGCCTGGCCCTTCAGCAGTAGCTCGCCCGTCTCGTCGGGCGTGCGCAGGCCGAAGGGCAGGACGAGGAAGGCGCTGATCACCCAGAACAGCACATAGATGGCGAAGATGGCGTACCAGTTCATCCGGCCGGCCCGTTATTGCAGCGCATACCCCTATCCTCTCCCGTCATTGCGGCGCTTCTTCGCTCGCCATGACGATTCAATCTTGATCTGCCTGAGCCTAAAGGCTTCCGGCTGTCAGCGAAAGCGCCGTTCGCCTTGCTCCCGCAGGATGGCGAACGGCACTCTCATATCATGCGCGGATCAGCAGCACGTCGACGATCGGCTTCTTGCCGGTCCAGCGGGTGGCGGTGCGGCGCACGGCGAGCCGCAGCCGTTCGCGCAGGGCTTCCTGCTCCATCGATCCCTTGGCGACGGCCGCCGCAGCCTCCTCGGCCGCTTCGGCGAGGAAGGCGTCCTTGTCTTCCTCCACCGGCACGCCCTGGGTGCGCAGCACGGGTTCGCCGATCAGGCGGTTCTTCGCGTCGAGCGCCACGGCGACGCTGATCTGGCCGTGCAGGCCGAGCTTGCGCCGCTCGTTCATGGTCGCGCCGTCGGCGGGCAGGATGACATCGCCGTCGAGCACCAGACGGCCGGTATCCTCATGGCCGATGATCGTCGGCTTGCCCGGTGCCAGGCGCAGCAGGTCGCCGTTCGACTGGACCACGGCATCGGGGATGCCGGTGGCGAGGCCAAGCCGCGCCTGCTCCGCCATGTGGCGACGCTCGCCATGGACCGGCAGCAGGATGGCGGGGCGGATCCAGCGATACATGGATTCCAGTTCCGGGCGGCCCGGATGGCCCGAAACATGGACCTCGGCCTGGCGGTCGGTCACCATGATGATGCCCTTGGTCGCCAGCGCATTCTGGATGCGGCCGATCGCGATTTCATTGCCCGGAATCTGCTTGGACGAGAAGACGACGGTGTCGCCCTCGGCCAGCTTGATCGGGTGGCTGTCAAAGGCGATGCGCGACAGCGCGGCACGCGCCTCGCCCTGGCCGCCGGTGGCGATGAACATCACCTCCGAACGCGGCAGGTCCATCGCATCGTCCCAGTCGATCAGCGGCGGGAAATCCTTGAGATAGCCGGCGGCCTTGGCGGTGCTGATGATGCGGTCGAGCGAGCGGCCGGCGACACACAGCTTGCGCCCGGTGGCGGCCGCGACCTCGCCCAGCGTCTGCACGCGCGCGGCGTTGGAGGCAAAGGTCGTGACCAGCACCCGGCCCTTCGCCGCTGCGACGGTCTGCATCAGGCCATCGCGCACGGTGCTTTCAGAACCCGATGGTTCTGGATTGAAGACATTGGTGCTGTCGCACACCAAGGCCAGCACGCCTTCGTCGCCGATCGCGGTCAGTTCCTCCGGGGTCGAGGGCTGGCCGAGCAGCGGGGCGGCGTCCAGCTTCCAGTCGCCGGTGTGGAAGATGCGGCCGTGCGGCGTATCGATCAGGACGGCATTACCTTCCGGGATCGAGTGGGCCAGCGGCACGTAGCGGAAGCCGAACGGACCGAGATTGAAGCTGCCCTCATTCTCGATGACGTGGAGCTTGACCTCCTTGGTCAGGCCCTCTTCCTCCAGCTTCAGCCGGATCAGGCCCGCGGTGAAGGGCGTGGCATAGAGCGGCACGCCTAGGTCCGCCGCCAGATAGGGGATGGCGCCGATATGGTCTTCATGGCCATGGGTCAGCACGATGCCGAGCAGGTCGTCCTTGCGCTCCTCGATGAAGGCAAGGTCGGGCAACACCAGTTCGACGCCGGGATAAAGCGGGTCGGCAAAGGTCAGGCCGAGATCGACCATGACCCATTTGCCCTGGCAACCATAAAGATTGACGTTCATGCCGATCTCGCCCGAGCCGCCGAGGGCCAGGAAGAGCAGCTCGTCCTTGGGTGTCATTCTGTCTGTAAACTCCGTTCGTACAGCAATGCGAGGCCCTGGATCGTCAGGTCGGGCGCGATCGCATCGAAAATATCGCTATTGTCATTGAAGAGGACAGCGAGTCCTCCGGTCGAAATCACTTTGGTCGGGCGGCCGATCTCGGCCCGCATCCGGGCAACCAGCCCCTCCATCATCGCCACATAGCCCCAGAAGACGCCGATCAGCATGGCGTCGGCCGTGGTCCGACCGATAACCGATCGGTTCTCTGGCGGGGCGATCGCGATGCGGGGCAGCTTGGCCGCGGCCGCCACCAGCGCATCGAGCGACAGGTTGATGCCCGGCGCGATGATGCCGCCCTTATAGGCGCCGCGATAATCCACCACGTCGAAGGTCGTCGCCGTGCCGAAGTCGATGACGATCAGGTCGCCCTCGTAAAGATGGTGGGCCGCGATCGCGTTTACAACCCGGTCGGCGCCGACCGAGGCGGGTTCCGCCACGTCCAGTTCGATGCCCCAGTCGACCAGCCCCTGGCCGGCGACGAGCGCGGTCGTCTTGAAATATTTGTCGGCCAGCACCTGAAGATTGTGGAGCGCGCGCGGCACGACCGTGGCGACGATCACCGCGTCGACATCGGCCATGGCATAGCCTTCCAGCATCAAGAGCTGGTTCAGCCACACGGCATATTCGTCGGCGGTGCGGCGTGGGTCGGTGGCGATGCGCCAGCGCGTCTTGATCTCACGCCCGTCAAGCAGCGCGAAAACGACATTGGTGTTGCCCGCGTCGATCGCGAGAAGCATGGCCGAACCCTCAGATGAGAAAGATATCGCCGGCATGAATGGCATGGGTATCGCCATTCGCCAAGCGCAGGATCAACATGCCCTGGCTGTCGAGCGTGCCGAAGCCGCCCTCCACCACGTCGCCATCGGGCTGGACGACACGCATCGGCGTGCCGGTCGGATGGGCATTGAGCAGCCAGTGGGCGCGCACCGGATCAAGCCCCTGGGCCCGCCAGATCGCCAGCCAATGGCCGAAAAGCTGGGCGAGACGCTCCAGCAGCGCAGCGGCGTCCGCCCCCTCCCCGTCCGCGCCTTGCGCTGCGAGGCTGGTGACCGGACGGTCGAGCCCCTGCGGGAAATGGGTGACGTTGATGCCGATGCCGACCACCACGGCATCGCCGGTGCGTTCCAGCAGGATGCCGGCGATCTTCGCGCCGTCGACCAATATGTCATTGGGCCATTTGATCCGCGCCTGTCCGGCACAGAGCGGCGCGACCAGCGCATGGACGGCGTTCGCCGCGACCAGCGCCAGCGTGTGCGCCATCGGGTCGCCCGGCTGCAGCCGGATCAGGGTCGAGCAATAAAGATTGCCGACCGGGCTTTCCCACGCCCGGCCCAAACGACCGCGGCCTCCGGACTGTCGCTTTGCGCGCAGCCAGAGGCCCTCGGTTTCACCCTGCTCCGCCAATGCCAGCATGTCGGCATTGGTGGAGCCGGTTTCTTCTACGGTGCGAAACTGCGTCAGAACAGCGAAGCCGCCGCAGCCGCGCTGGCCTTGTCCAGCAGCGGGTTGAGCAGATAACCGAAGACGATCACGATGGCGCAGGCGGCCATGATGATGTTTTCGACCGCCCCACCCTTCGCCTCATAAGGCGCGGCCGGCTCGTCGAAATAGATCGTCTTGATGATCTTGAGATAATAGAAGGCGCCGATCACCGACATGGCGATGCCGAAGGCGGCGAGCGCGGTCAGGTTGGCAGCGACCGCGGCATCGAACACCAGGAACTTCGCCCAGAAGCCGAACAGCGGCGGGATACCGGCCATCGAGAACATGAAGATCGCGAAGGCGGCCGACAGGCCCTTGCGCGACTGCGACAGGCCCGCAAGGCTGGCGATCGTGTCGACCGGCTTGCCGTCGGCATCACGCATCTGGAGGATGCAGGCGAAGGCACCGATGGTCATGACGACGTAGATCGCCATGTAGCTCATCGTCGCGGCAACGCCGGCGGGCGTGCCGGCGGCGAGGCCAACCAGCGCGAAGCCGACATTGTTGATCGACGAATAGGCCATCAGACGCTTGATGCTGGTCTGGCCGATCGCCGCGACCGCACCGAACAGGATTGACGCGAGTGCAACGAAGATGATGATCTGCTGCCAGTCGAGACCGGCCGGGCCGAGCGCTTCGATCGCGACGCGGACCATCAGGCCCATCGCGGCGACCTTGGGCGCGCTGCCGAAGAAGGCAGTGACCGGCGTCGGCGCGCCTTCATAGACGTCGGGCGTCCACATGTGGAACGGCACGGCGCTGATCTTGAAGGCGAGGCCCGCGAGCACGAAGACCAGGCCGAACAGCTCGCCCTTCGACACGCCGTCACCCATGGCAATGGCAATGCCGTCGAACGCGGTCGAACCGGTGAAGCCGTAGAGCAGCGAGATGCCGTAGAGCAGGATGCCGCTGGCCAGCGAACCGAGCACAAAATATTTCAGGCCCGCTTCCGACGACTTCTCGTCCTGGCGCATGAAGCTGGCCAGCACGTAGGACGCGAGGCTGTTCATTTCCAGGCCGACATAGAGCGTCAGCATGTCGCCGGCCGAGACCATCATGCCCATGCCGATGGCGGCAAAGACGATCAGGACGGCATATTCGGGGCGCACCGCGCCGTCGGTGGCGAAGAAGCGCGGGGCCAGCAGGATGGCCGCACCGGCCGCGCCATAGATCAGCGCCTTGGCATAGACCGAGAAGGCGTCGGCACGGACCAGACCGTCGAACGCGACCGGGCCATGCGCCATCGAGGTGCAGAGGCTGAGGCCGGCAGCCAGCAGTGCGAGCACTGCCAGCCAGTTGACGGCATGGGTCGAGCGGTCACCACCAAAGGCGGCGATCAGCATCAGCACCAGGCCGGAGCCGGTGAGGATGAGTTCCGGCAATACGGCCAGAAGGGAAGCGGTTTCGATCATTAGTGCGCCTCCCCGTGCGCAGCGGCTTCTTCATGATGGCCCTCGCCTACCGGCTTGGGCGCACCCATTTTGATCTGGGAATCTCCTGCGGGAGCCGCAGGGGCGAGACGCGCTTCGAGCGCGCGGATGTCGGGACGCATCGGGGCCAGGAAGCTTTCCGGATAGACGCCCATCCAGAGCACCGCCGCGGCAATCGGGGCGAGCAGCCAGATTTCACGCGCCGACAGGTCGGGCATGGCAGCGGCATCGGCGTTCACCTGATCGCCGTAGCAGATGCGGCGATAGAGGTAGAGCATATAGGCCGCACCCAGGATGATGCCGGTGGTGCAGATCAGCGCCGCCCAGGTCGAAACCTGATAGATGCCCATCAGCGACAGGAATTCGCCGACGAAGTTGCTGGTGCCCGGCAGACCGACCGAAGCCATGGTGAAGAGCAGGAACAGCACGGCGTAGCGCGGCATGTTGATCGCGAGGCCACCATAGCGGTTGATCTCACGGGTGTGCAGCCGGTCATAGATGACGCCGACACAGAGGAACAGCGCGCCCGAGACGAGGCCGTGGCCCAGCATGACCATCATCGCGCCTTCCAGGCCCGCCTGGTTGAAGGCGAACAGGCCGATGGTGACGATCGCCATGTGCGCGACCGACGAATAGGCGATCAGCTTCTTCATGTCCGACTGAACCAGCGCGATGAGGCTGGTATAGACGACGGCGACCATCGACAGGCCCCAGACCCAGGGCGCGAGCTGTGCCGAGGCTTCCGGGAACATCGGCAGCGAGAAGCGGATGAAGCCGTAGCCCCCCATCTTCAGCAGCACGCCTGCCAGGATGACCGAACCGGCGGTCGGCGCCTGAACGTGCGCGTCGGGCAGCCAGGTGTGGACCGGCCACATCGGCATCTTCACCGCAAAGCTGGCGAAGAAGGCCAGGAACAGCCAGATCTGGATCTTCGGATCGAAGTTGTAGGCCATCAGGTCGGGAATGCGGGTCGTGCCGGCCTCATGCACCATCCACATCATCGCGATCAGCATCAGGACCGAGCCGAGCAGCGTGTAGAGGAAGAATTTGTACGAGGCGTAGATACGGTTCGCACCACCCCAGATACCGATGATCAGATACATCGGGATCAGGCCGGCTTCGAACATGATGTAGAAGAGGTAGAGATCCTGCGCGGTGAAGACGCCGATCATCAGCACCTCCATGAACAGGAACGCCGCCATATATTCGCCGACGCGCTTGTTGATCGCGTTCCAGCTGGCGCCGATGCAGATCGGCATCAGGAATACGGTCAGCGCGATCAGCAGCAAGGCAATGCCGTCGATCCCGAGCGCCCACGCGAAGCGGCCGAAGATCGGCGCATATTCGGTGAACTGCCACTGGGCGCCGGCGCCCGACTGATCGAAATTGACCCACAGGACGATGCCCAGGACCAGATCGACCAGCGTGGCGATCAGCGCAATCCAGCGCGCATTATTGGCGCCAGCGAAGAGGCAGGCGATGGCACCAGCCATCGGCACTGCCATCATCAGGGAGAGGATGGGGAAGCCGTCCATTATCGTGTCATCGCCCAGGTTGCAGCCGCGGCGAGGCCAATCAGCATCACCAGCGCATAGGTGTAGAGGTAGCCGGACTGAAGCCGACGGGTGATCTTGTTGCCCTGCACGACCAGAGCAGCCAGCCCGTTGGGGCCGAAGCGGTCGATGAAGCCGACGTCACCGAACTGCCAGAAGAAGCGGCCGATGGCGAAGGCGGGCTTGACGAACAGGAAGTTGTACAGCTCGTCAAAATACCACTTGTTCAGCAGGAACTGGTGCAGGGCGCCGAAGGTGGCGACGAAGCGCTGCGGCCAGTCGGTGTTCTTGATGTAGGCGAGCCAGGCAATGACCAGGCCGGTCAGCATCACGGTGAACGGACCGAACTTGACCCAGGTCGGCACTTCATGCGCGGCGTGCATCAGGTGGCTGTCGAACGCCAGGGCGCCCTTCCAGAACTCGATGCCCCCTTCCGGACCAATGAACTGGTCGTGGAAGACGAAGCCGGCGAACACGGCGCCCAGGCTGAGCACCAGCAGCGGAATCAGCATGACCAGGCCGCTTTCATGCGGGTGGTAGCCACCGGTGCCGTCGCCAGCGTCATGGGCATGATGGTCATGGCCATGATCGGCGTGCGCGTGGGCATGATCGTCATGACCATGGCCGGCATGGGCGTGATCGTCATGGCCGTGGCCGTGATCGTCATGCAGCGCATGCTGGATATGTTCCGACTGGGTCCAGCGCGGCTTGCCGAAGAAGGTCAGGAAGACCAGGCGCCAGCTGTAGAAGCTGGTCAGCAGCGCGGCGAACACGCCGACATAATAGGCACCGATGCCCGCACCGCCCGACGCGAAGGCCGCTTCGAGAATGCCGTCCTTCGAATAGAAGCCGGCGAAACCGACGCCGACGAGCGGCAGGCCGACGCCCGTGATGGCGAGCGTGCCGAGCGTCATGGTCCAGAAGGTCACGGGGATCTTCTTACGCAGGCCGCCATAGTAGCGCATGTCCTGCTCATGGTGCATCGCATGGATGACCGAGCCAGCGCCCAGGAACAGAAGCGCCTTGAAGAAGGCGTGGGTGAAGAGGTGGAACATCGCCGCGCCATAGGCGCCGCAACCGGCCGCAAAGAACATGTAGCCCAGCTGCGAACAGGTCGAATAGGCGATGACGCGCTTGATGTCGGTCTGCACGGTGCCGACGGTGGCGGCGAACAGACAGGTGGCGGCACCGACATAGGTGACCACGGTCAGCGCGGTCGGCGACATTTCGAACATCGGCGACAGGCGGCAGACCATGAAGACGCCGGCGGTGACCATGGTGGCCGCGTGGATCAGCGCCGACACCGGGGTCGGGCCTTCCATCGCGTCGGGAAGCCAGGTGTGGAGGCCGAGCTGCGCCGACTTGCCCATCGCGCCGATGAACAGCAGCAGGCAGAGCACGGTCATGGTGTCGAAGCGGTGCCCCAGGAAGCCAATGGTCGAACCCGCCATCGACGGGGCCATTTCCAGGATTTCCGGGATCGAGATGGTATTGAACACCAGATAGGTGCCGAAAATGCCCATCATGAAACCAAGGTCGCCAACGCGGTTGACGACGAATGCCTTGATCGCGGCCGCATTGGCCGAAGGCTTACGGAACCAGAAACCGATCAGCAGGTAGGAGGCCAGACCCACGCCTTCCCAACCGAAGAACATCTGCAGCAGATTGTTCGCGGTCACGAGCATCAGCATCGCGAAGGTGAAGAGCGAGAGATAGGCGAAGAAGCGCGGCTGATCCGGCTCTTCGTCCATATAGCCCCAGCTATAGAGGTGGACGAGGCTGGACACGCTGGTGATGACCACCAGCATGACCGCCGTCATGGTGTCGACCCGCAGTGCCCACTGGGCGTCGAAGCTGCCGCTTTCGATCCAGGTGAAGACGGGCGCGACATAGGGTTCGGCGTGGCCGGTCAGGAAGCTGATGAAGATCGGCCAGGACATGGCGCAGGCTGCGAACAGCGCGCCGGTCGTGACGATCTTCGCCGGGATCTTGCCCAGGGCCTTGTTGCCAAGGCCGGCGATGGCTGCGGCAAGCAGCGGGAGAAGGACGATAAGCTGGATCATGGGATTTGGCTCAGCCCTTCATCCGGTTGACATCGTCGACGGCGATGGTGCCGCGACCACGGAAGTAAATGACGAGGATGGCGAGGCCGATGGCCGCTTCACCCGCCGCGACGGTCAGCACGAACATCGAGAAGACCTGGCCCACCAGATCGCCCAGGAAGGCGCTGAAGGCGACGAGGTTGATGTTCACGCTGAGGAGGATCAGCTCGATCGCCATCAGGATGATGATGACATTCTTGCGATTGATGAAGATGCCGAGCACCCCCATCACGAAGAGAATGGCGCTGACCACCATATAATGTTGAAGGCCGATCACAGCTCCACCCCCTGCCCCACGGGCTGATTGATGTTGCGCACGGCGTCCTGCGGACGACGGCGGTTCTGCTTGGCAACATTCTGACCACGGACGCCGCCACGGGCACGATGGGTCAGCACGATGGCGCCGATCATCGCGACCAGCAGGACGATACCCGCCGCCTCGAACAGGAAGATGTAGCGGGTGTAGAGAATGCCGCCGATCGCCTGGATGTTGGAAAGTTCCGGATTGGCCGGGGCCGCACGCTGCGCGAGTTCGATCGGACCGGCGCTCCACAGGCCGATGCCGAGGACGATTTCGGCCAGCAGCACGAGCGCGATCAGCAGGCCGAACGGCAGATAGCTGACGAAGCCGGCGCGCAGTTCGGCGAAGTCGATGTCGAGCATCATGACGACGAACAGGAACAGCACCGCGACCGCGCCGACATAGACGATGACAAGCAGCATCGCGATGAATTCGGCGCCGAGCAGGATCATCAAACCGGCAGCGTTGAAGAAGGCCAGGATCAGCCAGAGGACCGAGTGGACCGGGTTGCGCGACAATATCGTGAGCGCGCCGCTGCTCACCACCAGAATGGCGAACAGGTAAAAGGCGAGGACGTGGATCACAGGTTCATATTCCCTTTGACGCCGGCGGCTTAACGATAGGGGGCATCGGCAGCAAGATTGGCAGCGATGGCACGCTCCCACTTGTCACCGTTTTCCAGGAGCTTGGCCTTGTCGTAGATCAGCTCCTCGCGGGTTTCGGTCGCGAACTCGAAGTTCGGGCCCTCGACAATCGCATCGACCGGGCAGGCTTCCTGGCAGAAGCCGCAATAGATGCACTTGGTCATGTCGATGTCGTAGCGCGTGGTGCGGCGGCTGCCATCGTCGCGCGGCTGCGCCTCGATGGTGATCGCCTGCGCCGGACAGATGGCCTCGCACAGCTTGCACGCGATGCAGCGCTCTTCCCCGTTGGGATAGCGGCGCAGCGCATGTTCACCACGGAAGCGCGGCGAAATCGGGTTCTTCTCATAGGGGTAGTTGATCGTCGCCTTGGGCTTGAAGAAATACTTCAAGGTCAGCCAGTGCGCCTTCACGAACTCCCAGAGGGTGAAGCTTTTGACGTAGTAACCGAGGCTCATTGTGCGCCTCCATAGCGCGTCAGCATGAGGAAGCCAGAAACCAGGAAGACGAAGAAGAGCGAGGTCGGCAGGAAGATCTTCCAGCCCAGCCGCATCAGCTGGTCATAACGGTAACGGGGCACCGTCGCCTTCACCCAGGAGAAGACGAAGAAGAAGAAGGCGATCTTGAGCAGGAACCAGATGATACCCGGCACCAGATAGAGCGGCGCCCAGTCGAACGGCGGCAGATAGCCACCCCAGAACAGGATCGCGTTGAGGCCGCACATCAGGATGACGTTGGCATATTCGCCGAGCCAGAACAGGGCGAAGGCCATCGACGAATATTCGGTCTGGTAACCCGCGACCAGTTCGGATTCCGCTTCGGTCAGGTCGAACGGCGCGCGTGCCGTTTCCGCCATGGCCGAAATCAGGAACATGATCGCCATCGGGAACAGCAGCGGGTTGAAGCCGTTGCCGTTGAGGAAGCCATAATAGCCCTTCTGGCTTTCCACGATCGCCGACATGTTGAAGCTGCCGGCCCACAGCACGACGGTGATCAGGATGAAGCCGATCGAGACTTCATAGGAGATCATCTGCGCGCTGGCGCGGATCGCGGAGTAGAAGGGATATTTGGAGTTGGACGCCCAGCCCGCCAGCACCACGCCGTAGACGCCGAGCGACGAGATGGCGAGGATGTAGAGCAGGCCGACATTGACGTTCGACACCATCACGCCGACGCCGAAGGGGATGACGGCCCAGGCCATCAGCGCCACGGTGAAGGTGATGATCGGCGCGATCAGGAACAGGGCCTTGTTCGACGCCGAGGGAACGATGGTTTCCTGCAGGAAGACCTTCAGGCCGTCCGCGAAGGACTGAAGCAGGCCCAGCGGGCCGACGACGTTGGGACCACGGCGCAGCGCCATGGCCGCCCAGATCTTGCGGTCGGCATAGATGATCATGGCGACGGCCAGCATCAGCGGCAGTGCGATGACCAGAATGCCGATAATGGTCGAAAGCAGCCAGGCGCCCTCGAAAGGCAGGCCAAGGCCTTGGAAGAAAGCGGTCACTCTGCGGCCTCCGCGAAGCTTTCACCATGGATCAGCTCGGCCGAGCATTGCTGCATCGTCGGGCTGGCGCGGCAGATCGCGTTGGTGAGGTAGAAATCCTTGATCGGCGAACCCAGCTCACCGGTAGCGCCGGTGGGGAGCGACGGGACCGACCAACCATAGTCGGCGATACCTTCGACACCGAGCGCGGGAACCGCCTTGACCATTTCGGCGCGCAGCGCGTCGAAGCTGTCGAACGGCAGCTTGGCACCCAGCGCTTCCGACAGGGCGCGCAGGATCGACCAGTCCTCGCGGGCGTCGCCCGGCGCGAACACGGCCTTTTCACCGAACTGCACCCGGCCTTCCAGGTTGACGTAGGTGCCGGCCTTTTCGGCATAGCTTGCGCCCGGCAGGATCACGTCCGCCGCATGGGCGCCCTTGTCGCCATGATGGCCGACATAGACCTTGAAGCTGGTTTCGAAGGCCGAATAGTCGACCTCGTCTGCGCCCAGCGAGAAGAGCAGCTTCGGCGCGGCCGCAGCCACCGCCTTGATGCCGCCCTTGGTCGCATAGCCCAGCATCAGGCCGCCCATGCGGGCCGCCGCGAAGTGCAGGACGTTGTAACCGTTCCAGCCGTCCTTGATCAGGCCCAGCGTATCGACCAGCGCCAGCGTGTCGCCATGCGCGCCGTCCTTGGCCAGCACGCCGCCACCGACGATCATCGCCGGACGGGCAGCGCCCTTGAAGGCTTCGAGCACGGCGTCCGGCAGCTTAGCCAGCAGCGACGCATCATTGCCCAGCCATTCGACCTTGTAGGTCAGGTCGAATTCCGGACCGACGGCGAAGACCTTCGCGCCCTTCTTGATCGCCTTGCGGATGCGGGTGTTCACCAGCGGCGCTTCCCAGCGCAGGTTGGTGCCGACCAGCAGGATGACGTCCGCAGTTTCGAGATCGGCGAGCGGCGTGTTGAACACCACCGACGACAGGCTCGACACGTCGTAGGACAGGCCGGTCTGACGGCCTTCCAGCAGCGAACCGCCGAGCTTTTCGACCAGCGCCTTGCCCGCGAACATGGTTTCGCAGTCGAGCAGGTCACCGGCGATCGCCGCGACGCTGCCGCCATGCTGGACCGCGGCGACAGCGGCGAAGGCTTCCGCCCAGGTCGCCGGAACCAGCTTGCCATCCTTGCGGACGAACGGCTTGTCGAGGCGCTTGCGGACCAGACCGTCGACATTGTGACGAGTCTTGTCCGACGCCCACTCCTCGTTCACGTCGTCATTGATGCGCGGCACGGCGCGCAGCACCTGACGACCACGGCTGTCGAGGCGGATGTTGGTGCCGAGCGCGTCCATCACGTCGATCGCATGGGTCTTCTTGAGTTCCCACGGACGCGCTTCGAAAGCATAGGGCTTGGCGGTCAGCGCACCGACCGGGCAGAGATCGACCACATTGCCCGACAGCTCGCTCTTGGCGGCATGTTCGAGATAGGTGGTGATCTGCATATTTTCGCCGCGATAGATGGCGCCGATTTCCGGCACGCCCGCGACTTCCTCTGCAAAGCGCACGCAACGGGTACACTGGATGCAGCGGGTCATGACCGTCTTGACGATCGGACCCATATTCTTCTCGGTGACGGCGCGCTTGTTTTCGTCATAGCGCGACGAACCACGGCCATAGGCCACCGACTGGTCCTGCAGGTCGCACTCGCCGCCCTGGTCGCAGATCGGGCAATCCAGCGGGTGGTTGATGAGCAGGAACTCCATCACCCCTTCGCGGGCCTTCTTGACCATTTCGCTGTCGGTGCGGATTTCCTGGCCTTCAGTGGCCGGAAGCGCGCACGACGCCTGCGGCTTGGGCGGCCCAGGCTTCACCTCGACCAGGCACATGCGGCAATTGCCGGCGATGGAAAGGCGCTCATGATAGCAGAAACGGGGGATTTCCTTCCCCGCCTGCTCGCAAGCCTGGAGGACTGTGGCGCCCGCCGGGACTTCGAGTTCTACGCCGTCTACTTTGACCTTCGGCATGGTTACTCCGCTGCCTCCATGACGGGGGCACTACCCTTGTTCTCGTTGATCCGGCGCTCGATTTCCGGACGGAAGTGCCGGATCAGCCCCTGGATCGGCCATGCCGCTGCGTCGCCAAGCGCGCAGATGGTGTGGCCTTCAACCTGCTTGGTCACCTGGAACAGCATGTCGATTTCGCTCTGGTCCGCGTCGCCGGTGCGCAGACGCTCCATGACGCGCCACATCCAGCCGGTGCCTTCGCGGCACGGCGTGCACTGGCCGCAGCTCTCATGCTTGTAGAAGTAGGAGAGACGCGAAATGGCGCGGACGATGTCGGTCGACTTGTCCATGACGATGACGGCGGCGGTGCCCAGGCCCGAGCCCAGCGCGCGCAGACCGTCAAAGTCCATCGGTGCGTCCATGATCTCCTTGGCGGGGACCAAAGGCACCGACGACCCGCCCGGAATGACCGCGAGCAGATTGTCCCAGCCGCCACGGATGCCGCCGCAATGGCGATCGATCAGTTCGCGGAACGGGATCGACATCGATTCCTCGACGACGCAGGGCTTGTTCACATGGCCGCTGATCTGGAACAGCTTGGTGCCGCGGTTATTCTCACGACCGAAGCCGTTGAACCAGGCGGCGCCACGACGCAGGATCGTCGGCGCAACCGCGATCGATTCCACGTTGTTCACCGTGGTCGGGCAGCCATAGAGGCCCGCGCCGGCTGGGAAAGGCGGCTTCAGGCGGGGCTGGCCCTTCTTGCCCTCGATGCTTTCGATCTGGGCGGTTTCCTCGCCGCAGATATAGGCGCCGGCGCCACGATGGACGAACACGTCGAAATCATAGCCCGACCCGCAAGCATTCTTGCCGATGAAGCCCTTCTCATAGGCCTGCTCGACGGCGGCGAAGAGCACCTTCGCCTCATAGATGAACTCGCCGCGGATATAGATGTAGGCGGCACGCGCCCGCATCGCGAAACCGGCGATCAGCGCGCCTTCGATCAGCTTGTGCGGATCGTGGCGGATGATTTCGCGGTCCTTGCACGAACCCGGTTCGGATTCGTCGGCGTTGATGACGAGGAAGCTGGGACGGCCGTCCTTGCTTTCCTTGGGCATGAAGCTCCACTTCATGCCGGTCGGGAAGCCGGCGCCACCACGGCCGCGCAGGTTCGACGCCTTGATGGTGTCGATGATCGCGTCCTGGCCGATTTCCATCAGCTTCTTGGTATTGTCCCAATCGCCACGCTTCATCGCGGCGTCGACGCCCCAATCCTGGAAGCCGTGGACGTTGGTGAAGATGCGGTCCTTGTCGGACAGCGGCCCGACGAAGGGCGCCGGTGCGGGTGCATCGGTCATGCCGTCGCTCCTTCGTTCCATTGACCGCGATAGTCGTGATTTTCGCCGACCATCTCCTTGAGGGTGGTCGGGCCACCTTCCGGCGCGCTGGTCTGACGGTCGATCTGCGGGCCGATCTTGGGCTGGCCGCCGGCGGCGAGCGTTTCCAGGATGGCGATGGTGCTGTCGTAGGTCAGATCTTCGAAATTATCGTCGTTGATCTGGACCATCGGCGCGTTGGCGCAGGCGCCAAGGCATTCGACCTCATTGAGGGTGAACAGGCCGTCGGGGGTCGTGCCGCCCTTGACCAGACCCTTGTTCTTGCACGCGGCAAAGACATCGTCCGACCCGCGCAGCATGCACGGCGTCGTGCCGCAGACCTGCACATGATAGCGGCCGACCGGCGCCAGATTGTACATGGTGTAGAAGGTCGCGACCTCATAGACGCGCATGTACGGCATATCGAGCTGGCGCCCGATATATTCCATGACCGGAACCGGCAGCCAGCCATTGGTCTGCGTCTCCGCACCAACCTGGCGCTGGGCCAGGTCGAGCAGCGGCATCACCGCCGACTGCTGGCGACCGGCGGGATAGCGCGCGATGACCTTCTTGGCCTGCTCGGCATTTTTGGGCGTCCACTCGAACGCGCCCCAGCGCGCGCGGGTTTCGGCCTCATCGGGGATATGAACTGCGTCAGCCATTATCGGTCACATTCTCCGAACACGATGTCCATCGCGCCCAGTACAGCGGTTGTATCGGCCAGCATGTGGCCCTTCATCATGAAGTCCATCGCCTGCAGATGGCTGAAGGCGGTCGGGCGGATCTTGCAGCGATAGGGCTTGTTGGAGCCGTCGCTGACCAGATAGACGCCGAATTCGCCCTTCGGGCTTTCGGTCGCCACATAGACCTCGCCCGCGGGGACGTGGAAGCCCTCGGTATAGAGCTTGAAGTGGTGGATCAGCGCTTCCATCGACTTCTTCATCTCGCCGCGCTTGGGCGGGGAGACCTTGCGGTCGAAGCTGGCGATCGGCCCTTCGGGCATTTCACTGAGGCACTGCTTCATGATGCGCGCGGACTGGCGCACTTCCTCGACGCGGACCATGAACCGGTCGTAGCAGTCGAACGCGGTGCCGACCGGAACGTCGAATTCCATGCGGTCATAGACGTCGTAGGGCTGCGCCTTGCGGATGTCCCAGGCGATGCCCGAGCCACGCAGCATCGGGCCGGAGAAGCCCCACTTCAGCGCATCTTCCTTGCTGACGATCGAAATGTCGACATTGCGCTGCTTGAAGATGCGATTGTCGACGACCAGGCTCATCGCGTCCTCGAACAGGCGCGGCAGACGGGTGTCGAGCCAGTCGGCAATGTCCGTCAGCAGCTTGAGCGGCACGTCCTGATGAACGCCGCCCGGCCGGAAATAGGCCGAGTGCATGCGGGCACCCGAAGCGCGCTCGAAGAAGTTGAGGCAATCCTCGCGGATTTCAAACAGCCACAGGTTCGGCGTCATCGCGCCGACGTCCATGACGTGCGAACCCAGGTTCAGCATGTGATTGCAGATACGGGTCAGTTCCGCGAAGAACACGCGCAGATATTGCGCGCGCAGCGGCACTTCCAGGTTCAGCAGCTTTTCGACCGCCAGGACATAGCTATGCTCCATGCCGAGCGGCGAACAATAGTCCAGCCGGTCGAAATAGGGCAGCGCCTGCATATAGGTCTTGTGCTCGATCAGCTTTTCGGTGCCGCGATGCAGCAGGCCGACATGCGGGTCGCAGCGCTCGACGATTTCGCCGTCCAGTTCCATGACCAGACGCAGAACGCCGTGCGCCGCAGGGTGCTGCGGACCGAAGTTGATCGTGTAGTTCTGGATTTCCGTGTCACCATAGGCCGGATCGGCCGCATCGGTGACATGATCCATCTTTTCGAGATAGTCGGACATCAGGCCTTACCTTCGGGCTTGGCAGCCCCCTTGCCTTCATCGGTTTCGGCGGCGGGCTTGGCCGGCGCGTCGGCCGACTTTTCCTCGGCCTTCTTGTTGGCGGCATCGCCAGCACCGGTGTCGGCCTTGCTTTCCGTCGCCTTGGGCGTGGGTGCGGCTGCGGGCGCAGCAGCAGGTGCCGCCGCCTTCTCGTCACCCGGCAGCACATATTGCGCACCTTCCCAGGGCGACATGAAGTCGAAGCTGCGGAAGTCCTGGGCCAGCTTCACCGGCTCATAGACGACGCGCTTGTCTTCTTCGGAATAGCGCAGCTCGACATAGCCGGTCAGCGGGAAGTCCTTGCGCTGCGGATGCCCCTTGAAGCCATAGTCGGTCAGGATGCGACGCAGGTCGGTATTGCCGTCGAAGATGACGCCATACATGTCGAACACTTCGCGCTCCAGCCAGCCGGCGACCGGCCAGAGGTGCGTGACGGTCGGCACCGGCGTATCCTCGTCGGTCGAAACCTTGACGCGGACGCGGTGGTTCCGCGTGACGCTGAGCAGATGATAGGCGACCTCGAACCGGTCCGGACGTTCCGGATAGTCGACGCCGGCGATTTCCATCAGCTGCTGGTAATGCGCCATATCGCGCAGCGCGACCATGGCATTGGCCAGGTCGTCGCGCGCGACAACGAAGGTCAGCTCGTCGGCATGATCGATGGTTTCGATCAGCATCGAACCCAAGAGGGCGCCGATTTCCTCGGCGATCCCTTCGGGGTTCACGATCTTGGGTGCAGAATGGCCCATATTAACGCTCAATCGTCCCGATCCGGCGGATCTTCCGCTGCAGCTGCATGATGCCGTAGAGCAGAGCTTCGGCAGTGGGCGGGCAGCCCGGCACATAGATGTCGACCGGCACGATGCGGTCACAGCCACGGACGACCGAATAGCTATAGTGGTAGTAACCACCGCCATTGGCGCAGCTGCCCATCGAAATCACATATTTCGGGTTGGACATCTGGTCATAGACCTTGCGGAGCGCCGGGGCCATCTTGTTGCACAGCGTGCCCGCGACGATCATCACGTCCGACTGGCGCGGGGATGCGCGCGGCGCGGCGCCGAAACGCTCCATGTCGTAGCGCGGCATGTTGACGTGGATCATCTCCACGGCGCAGCAGGCCAGACCGAAGGTCATCCACCACAGCGAACCCGTGCGGGCCCACTGGAACAGTTCCTCGGTCGAGGTGACAAGAAAACCCTTGTCGCTGACTTCACTGCTGAGCGCGTTGAAGAAGTCCTGGTCGGGCTGCGTCCCCATCGGCGGCATGGTGCCGGGAATGGGGCTGGTCAGTTCTACTCCCAATCGAGTGCTCCCTTCTTCCACGCATAGACGAGGCCGAGCACCAGCTCCGCTATGAAGATCATCATCGTCGCCCAGCCGGCCCAGCCGATCTGGTCAAGGCTCACCGCCCAGGGAAAGAGGAATGCCGCTTCCAGGTCGAAAATGATGAACAGGATGGCGACAAGGTAGAAACGCACGTCGAACTGGCTGCGCGGCTCTTCAAATGCGGGGAAGCCGCATTCATATTCGGACAGCTTGGCAGGATCGGGCTTGTGCGCACCGGTCAGGCGGCCAACCAGCATCGGCAAGAAGACGAAGGTGCTGGAGAGCAGCAGAGCGATCCCGAGAAAGATCAGGATCGGCAGATATTGGCTGAGATCGACCAATGGAATCCCCTGGGCGAAAATTGTTCTGGGGGGCCTTTAGGCCTGCTGCATATGCGAAGCAAGGGGCGAACCCATGAGAATGATTCGCAACAATTGCAAAGGCTTGATCGCGTTACCAAAAGCGCAAGAGACGATTGCCGCAGACACAAAAAAACAGGCGCCGGACCACCTCTGGAAGCCCGAAGACTCGCCGCGGTGGGCCGACGCCCTTTGCTCTTAAATCAGAAGCTTAGCAGAGCCTGATTCACGCTATCGGCGAAAACGCGAAGCACCTCCCCCAATCGCGACCAGACTCTTAGCGCAGCGCGCCAGCGACCAGCTTGTGCAGCTTGCTGTGGGTCGCGTCATTGCCTGCGATCACTTCTTTGCGGTCGATCATCTGGTCGCCGCCACGGAAGTCGCTGACGAAGCCGCCGGCTTCGCGCACCATCAGGATGCCGGCCGCCACGTCCCAGGGCTGCAGGCCGCTCTCCCAGAAGCCGTCATAGCGGCCCGACGCGACATGGGCGAGGTCGAGCGAGGCGGCACCGAAGCGGCGCAGGCCAGCGACCGAAGGCGCCACCGCACCGAAGATCCGGGTCCATTCGGCCATGTTGCCATGGCCCATGAACGGGATGCCGGTGGCGATCAGGCAGTCGGCAAGGTCACGGCGGGCCGAGACGCGCAGACGCTGATCATGACGCCAGGCGCCGCGATTCTTTTCCGCCCAATAGCTTTCGTCGGTGACCGGCTGGTAGATCAGGCCCGAGGTCACTTCGCGCTTGCCGCCGAACAACGGCTCCTCGACCGCGATCGAGATGGCGAAGTGCGGGATGCCGTGCAGGAAGTTGGTGGTGCCGTCGAGCGGATCGATGATCCAGCGCGGCTTGTTGGGATCGCCCTCGATCACCCCGCCCTCTTCCAGCAGGAAGCCCCAGTCGGGACGCGCCTTCTGCAATTCCTCGACCAGCGTCTGCTCAGCCTGCTTGTCGGCCTTGGACACGAAGTCCGCCGGCCCCTTGCGCGACACCTGCAGATGCTCGACCTCGCCGAAGTCGCGGCGCAGCTTGGAGCCGGCCTTGCGGGCGGCGCGTTCCATGACGGTGAGAAGGCCGGAATGGGATACCATGTAAAATCTCCGCCGCCCCGGTGGGCGGCCTTTGCTTTATTTCTTGGGGGCGGGCTTGGTGGCGGCCGGACGATAGCCACAGGTGCCGGCGATCACCGCCAGCATCTGCGAGGGATCCTTGCGGTTCACCTTGCCCGGATTGCCCGCGATCACCTTGTCGGTCGCCGCACTGATCTGCGACAGCGAATTGCTGTAGAGGCATTCGAACAGCGCGGTCTTGACCGGCTGCTCGACCTCCTTCGACTCCAGCGCGCTGCTGATGACCTGCAGCACATAGGCCGCACTGTCGATCTGCGCCTTGGACGGCTTGTTGACCGTCTGGGCAGGGAGCGCAGCCGGCAGGGCGCCGATCGCGAGGATGGCGGCAACTGCCGTGCTGCGCCCGAACCGCATCAGTCGGCCCGCTTCACATATTCGCGCTCATAGACATCGACCACGATGCGCGTGCCGGTGACGATGTGCGGCGGAACCATGACGCGGACGCCATTGTCGAGGATCGCCGGCTTGTAGCTGGCCGATGCGGTCTGGCCCTTCACCACGGCGTCGGCTTCGACGATGGTCGCTTCGACCGTCTCGGGCAGCTGGACGCTGATCGGACGTTCTTCATACATTTCCAGCATGACCATCATGCCGTCCTGCAGGAAGGCGGCGGCATCGCCGACCAGGTCCATCGGCAGGTTGATCTGGTCATAGGTTTCGGTGTCCATGAACACCAGCATGTCACCCTCGGGGTAGAGATACTGAAAATCCTTGGTGTCGAGGCGGATACGCTCAACGCTCTCGGCCGAGCGGAAGCGGACATTGTTCTTGCGGCCATCGATCAGGTTCTTCAGCTCCACCTGCATATAGGCGCCGCCCTTGCCGGGCTGGGTGTGCTGAATCTTGACGGCGCGCCACAGGCCACCCTCATATTCGATATTGTTGCCGGGACGAATGTCCACGCCGCTGATCTTCATGGGAAGAGCCTGCCTATATGTCTGAATGTGGAAAAGAGCCGGCCTCTGCGAGGCTGGCCGCGCCTTTACCGCGAGACGGCGCCAAGGGCAAGAGGGCGGCGTTTCCGCTTAACTTCGCACATTTCCCGCACATTTTGAAATTCGCTTTCCTACTTGAGCAATTTTCGATCGCGGCTGACCCCGATGATAGCCGATCGCGGGCCGATAGGACAGGTCATTGGCCGACCAGCAGCGGATAGGGATTGACCGGCTGGCCACCATACCAGGGATCAGCCGGCGCCATGCGGTTGACGGCGAAATGGAGGTGCGGCGCGGCGGGATCGGCATTGCCGGTGCTGCCCACGGTCGCGATGCGCTGCCCGCGCCTGACCGCCTGCCCTTCGCGCAGGCCGGGCGCATAGCTGTCGAGATGGGCATAATAATAGAGGGTGCGCCCGTCAGGCGAGCGTTCATAGAGGGTGCGGCCACCCGCCTCGCTCCAGAAAATCTTCTCGATCCGGCCGTCGGCGGCGGCCAGCACCACCCTGCCCCGCGCCGCCATGATGTCGATCGCGTCATGCGGACGGGCGCCGCCTGCCCGCGCCTGGGTGAAGGTGTCGGTGAGCGCGGACGCCGGCACGCCCTCCACCGGGATCAGCAGCGCGCCGTTGCTGACGGTTGGCGGCGCGGACACAGCGGATCGCATCGGCGCATCGGCCGGGACGATCCGCACGCAATAGCGGGCGAAGGCGATGCAGAGCAGCAGCGCGACCGCGATACCGCCCCACAGCCGGACGTTCATGCCTGGAACTTGGCCTTGACGCCGCTCTTCACCATCTGCGCCAGCCGCGCGGCGTCCCAGTTGGTAAGGCGGATGCAGCCATGGCTTTCGGTGCGGCCGATCAGTTGCGGTTCGGGCGTGCCATGGATGCCATAATGATCCTTGGACAGATCGATCCACACGACGCCGACCGGGCCGTTGGGACCGGGTTTCAGCAGCGCCTTCTGATCCTTCGACGCAGCATCCCAGAACAGGTCGGGATTATAATGGAAGTCGGGATTGCGGCTGACGCCCTTGATCGTCCATTCGCCCAGCGGCAGCGGATCATGCTGTGACCCGGTGGTGACCGGGAATTGCGCGATCAGGCGGTTGTCCGCGCCATAGACCTTGAGCAGCCCTTCCGACTTGTCGACCACCAGATGGTCGGCCTGTGGCTGGTCCTTGGCGACGCCGAGACTGGCGAGCGTTTCGCCCCAGCCACGCTCGTCGCCCTCGATCCGTGCCACCGGCTGGTTGGCGATCGCCGGCACACGGATGGTTGCACCGGCGGCGACCTTCGTATCGGGCGGGTTCATGGCGGTCAGCACTTCGGGCGTGGTGTGGAAGCGCTCCGCCAGCTTTTCGAGCAGGTTGCGATAGGTGAGCGCGGGCAGGCTCGCCTGATTGTTCAGCCCCTCGGGGATGTCGAAGAAGGGCCCGCGGGCAAAACCGTCGGGAATGCGGACCAGCCAGGTAGTCGGCTTCGCCTCCCCCTCCAGCAGCGCGGCCGAGGTCTTCTGGTCATAATCGCCGGTGACGGGCAGCTTGTTCGCCTCCTGGAAGCCGCGCAAGGCCGCCTTGAAGCTCATCCCGTCCTTGCCGTCGATCACGCCGGGCGAGAAACCCCAGCGATCTAGCGCCACCTGCGCCTGCAATATCTGGTTGGGCTGCCAGGGCTTGCCGCCGGGTTCCTCCACGACCTGGAAAGCATAGGCGGCCGACGGATCGGGCGCGGCCTGCGTCTGGTTGATCGGTGCCTGGTTGGTTGGCGCGGCTGGCTGGCTTTCATTGGCATCGGTGGTCGACACATTGCAGGCCGCGCACAGCAGCGGCAGGCCGAGAAGACGATATTTCAAGGCGATACTCTCCCACATCATGGAAGAGACAACGCAGCAGGCGACGGAAAGCTGCCTGTGCCGCTACGATCAGACGGCTTCGGCCTCCGCCTTGGCCTTCTCGCGCTCGCGTATCCCCTCCAGATCCCGATCGAGGAAATAGTTGAGGAAAGTGCGGATGGCCGCGATCGCCCCGAGCTTGCCGATTTCCGCCCAGGTCGGGGCGATGCTGGTTTCCACGATATCGGCCGCAAGCTGGAAACTCAGCCCGGCGACCGCCCAGCGGCCAAAGCTCATCCAGACGGGCATGAGCTTCGATTCGTCTGCCTTGAAAAGCAGCAGCCCGGTCAGGCCGATCGCGCCCTGAACCGAACCGATGGCGATCGCCAGGATCGCCATCAGATTGACCAGCAGCGCGACATATTCCGCCAACTGATGGACGAATTCTTCCAACGCCATGCCCAGCACCCCTTGCCCGATTGCAGGGATGCTGGCCCGGTGGCGGCCCTTTGCCTATCGGGATAAACCCGCGATTAGGCCCCGCCCAGCACCGACGCGAAGGCGGCGACGCCGGCCTTTGGCCCGTCGGGATGATTCCACACCGTTCCGCTGACCGCCAGGAAATCGGCACCCGCCGCGATCAGGGGGGCGGCATTGTCCGGCGTGATGCCGCCGATCGCGACGCAGGGCAGTTCGAACAGGGTCGTCCACCAGCCCAGGATCGACGGTTCGGCGCGGTGCGTCGTTTCCTTGGTCGTGGTCGGGTAGAAGGCGCCGAAGGCGACGTAGTCGGCCCCCGCCTCACCCGCTTCCATCGCCAGATGACGGCTGTCATGACAGGTGACGCCGATCTGCACCTTGGGACCAAGCTGCTTGCGCGCCTCGCGCGGGTCGCCATCTTTCTGCCCCAGATGGACGCCATCGGCGTTCAGCCGCTTGGCAAGGCCGATGCTGTCATTGATGATGAAGGCCACCTCGCGCTCGGCACAGAGCGCCTGGATCGGCCCGGCCAGCGCGGCGATGGCATGATCGTCGATCCCCTTCAGGCGCAGCTGGAAGGCCGCGACCTTGCCGCCGTCGAACGCCTGGGCGAGTTGATCGACGAAAGTCTCGTCGATCGCCGGCGGCGAAATCAGATAGAGTTGGCAGGCCGGGCGAAAGCCCTTTTCGAACTGCTCGGCAAAATGGGGGTCGAGCGCCAGTTCTTCGTCAGTGAAATCGGTCATGCGCGCCTTATAGCCGCTCGCGCGGCCGCGCCAAGTGCGGCTATGACCGCGATCACAATACCGAAGGATATTCCATGCGCCACGCTTTCGCCGCCCTGCTGCTCCTGTCCGCCGCGCCCGTGCTGGCGCAGGAGGCGCCGCGGCCGCGCGCGCGGGAGGCTGGCGTCACCGTCGGCATCCTCCAGCCCGGCCCGCTCAACGCGATCACCGATGTCGCCGGGGTGAAGGTGGGCCAGGTGACGCTGCCGCGCAGCAAGGACGTCAATACCGGCGTGACCGCGATCCTGCCGCATGGCGGCAACCTGTTCCAGGACAAGGTGCCGGCCGGCTTCGTCGCCTATAATGCGTTCGGCAAGTTCATGGGATCGACCCAGGTCGCCGAGCTGGGCGAGATCGAGACGCCGATCCTGCTGACCAATACGCTGAACGTGGCGGAGGCCGGCGCGGCCTCGGTCGAATGGACGCTGGCGCAGGCCGGCAATGAGGAGGTGCGGTCGGTCAATGCCGTGGTCGGCGAGACCAATGACGGCATGCTCAATGACATTCGCGGGCGGCATGTCACCATCGCCGACGCGCGGCGCGCGATCGAGAGCGCCAAGGCCGGCCCGGTCGAGGAAGGCGGCGTGGGCGCGGGCACTGGCACGGTGGCCTTCGGCTTCAAGGCGGGGATCGGCACATCGTCGCGCAAGCTGCCGGCGTCGCTGGGCGGCTGGACCGTGGGCGTGCTGGTGCAAGCCAATTATGGCGGGGTGCTGACGATCGCAGGCGTGCCGGTGGGGGTGAAGCTTGGCCGCTATGACTATCGCCAGCAGGTCGAGGAAAAGAAGGCGGACGGATCGGTCGTGATCGTCATTGCGACCGACGCGCCGCTGTCCGACCGCAACCTGCGCCGCGTCGCCGAGCGCGCCTTTGGCGGCATTGCGCGGACCGGGTCGAGCTTCTCCAACGGGTCGGGCGACTATGCCATCGCCTTTTCCACCAGCGACGCGGCGCGGCGCACGGCGGCAAAGCGCAATGCGGTGGCGGCGGTCGATGACCTGCCCAATGACCGCCTGTCGCCGCTGTTCCAGGCGACGATCGAGGCGACCGAGGAAGCGGTGCTGAACGCGCTGTTCAAGGCGCAGACCGTGGTCGGCAATCGCGGGACGGCCGAGGCCCTGCCGCTCGACAAGGTGCTGCCTATGCTGAAGGGCACGCGCTGAAGGCAGCGATGAAGGCGACTGGATCGTCAAGCCGGTGGGCAAGGTAGCGGATCGTGCGCCGCCCTGCCTTGGCCGGTGGGTCGAGCGCGATGACGATGTTGGGGTGGGCCACCAGCGCGCCGTTGAACAGGCCCGCCGCCTTGAGTTCGGCCAGAGTCCAGTCGTCGCGCAGACCCGCGACTTGCGACCAGGGGATGGCGAGGCTGCGCAGCTTCCCAACGGGCCAGACTAGCCCTTCGGACGTGATACGTACCGGATGGTGGCGGAAGGAACGGATGAAGGAGATGAACCAGGCAATCGTAGCGAGGCTCAGCAGCGAAAGGACAAGCGCCGCGCGCGGGCTCCACAGCGCGACCAGCAGATGGACCACGGACGTCTCGACGACCATCAGGCCCAGTAGAACCCAGAGCATCGGCGCGACCGCGCGATGATAGGAAAAGGCGGCGCCGGTGGGATTTTCCCCCTGCCCGGCGCCGTCCATATGCGTCAGGCCGCGACCGGGGTCTTGGTGGCCGAAGCGGCGTAGATTTCGTCGATCGCACCGCCCAGCGACGCGTTGAATTCGTCGTCGCTCATCTGGTGACGCAGGTCGTTGAGCAGCGCGCGGCTGAAGCTGGCGATGATGCCGCGATTCTTGGCGAGTTCGGCGCAGGCCTCGGTGCGGCTGAAGCCACCCGACAGGGCGACGACGCGCAGCACCTTGGGATGATCGACCAGCGGATCGAACAGGCCGGCCTTGGCGGGCAGCGAGAGCTTGAGCATCACCTGCTCGCCTTCGGGCAGGGCGTCGAGCTGCTTGAGGATTTCCTCGAGCAGGATCTGGTCGGCCTCGGCGCGTTCGGGCGACTTGATGTTCACTTCGGGTTCGATGATCGGCATCAGGCCGCCGGCCAGAACCTGCTTGCCGACTTCGAACTGCTGCGCGACCACGGCGGCAATGCCCTCACGGTTGGCGAGGTTGACGACCGAACGTTCCTTGGTGCCGAACACGCCCAGGCCCTTGGCGCGGGCGAGCAGTGCGTCGAGTTCGGGCATCGGCTTCATCAGCTGCACGCCGTTCGCCTCATCCTCCAGGCCCTTGTCGATCTTGATGAACGGCACGACGCCCCGTTCGAGCAGCGCGGTCGGGGTCGGCTTGCCGTCGACGGTGCCGTCCATGGTGCGCTCGAACAGGATCGCGCCCAGCACCTTGTCGCCGGTGAAGGCGGGCGAAGTGATGACACGGCTGCGCATGCCATGGATCAGGCCGAACATCTCCTCGTCATTGCTCCAGGCGCTTTCCTCGACGCCATAGCCCTTGAGCGCCTTGGGCGTGGAACCGCCGCTCTGGTCGAGCGCGGCGATGAAGCCCTGACCGTCGGAAACCTTCTTGACCATGTCCTGATCCAGCATCTGCACATACCTTCTCTTGGGGCGCGCCACCCCCTCGGTAGCGCGGAAAGATGGAAGCCATCGGGCGAACCCGAGGGCATGACTGTAGCGCGCCGTCAGGCCCGCCGGTATCCGGGCTGTTAGCTAGTCCCATGTCGCACCGCAAGATGCTTGCCCCCGCGCGGCGACGGGGCGGCCGCCAATATCGTTGGCGCGTGCGAAAGTGCCTGATAGGCTGTGGCCAAAGGTCTGAATCGGGGGAAGAATGGGGATCGGGAAGATGCGGCCCGTCATGGCGGCCGCGCTGATGCTGGGGCTGTTCGATATCGGGGTGGCGCAGGCGGCGCCCAAGCCGGTCGTCGGCGAGATGGCGCCGGATTTCGAGCTGACGCTGATCGACGGCAGCAAGGTGTCGCTGGCGGAACTGAAGGGCCAGGTGGTGCTGCTCAATTTCTGGGCGACCTGGTGCGTACCGTGTCGCAAGGAATTACCGACGCTCGACAGCTATTATGGGCTCCAGAAGAAACATGGGCTGAAAGTCTTCGCGATCACCACCGAAGGATCGGTACCAATCGCACAGCTGAAGCAATTGTTCGCGGCGATGCACATCCCGTCGGCCAAAAGGATCAAGGGCCCCTATGGTCCGCTGACCGGGGTGCCGACCAATTTCGTCATCGATCGGGCAGGCCGGCTGCGCTACGCCAAGTCCGGCGCGTTCGAGCTGGATGACCTCAATGCGCTGCTGGTGCCCTTGCTCAACGAACAGCCACCCGCCTGAGGCGATTTTCCGTTGCATTGCACAATGAAATTTCCGTCATCCGGTTGAAAGCCGGCCATGGCGGGACCATTAGGGCGGCATGACCCATTCTGCCGCCCTGCCCCTGCCGCGCGATGATGCGCCCCTGTCCCGCTTTGCCATATTGCTGATGGCGGTCGCGTGCGGGACGATGGTCGCCAACCTCTATTATGCCCAGACGCTGATCGACGTGATCGGGCCGGAAATCGGCATGTCGGCCGGAGTTGCGGGCCTCATCACCACGCTGACGCAGTTGGGCTATGGCCTGGGCATCATCCTGGTGGTGCCGCTGGCCGACCTGTTCGAGAACCGGCGGATCGTGCTGATATCGGCGGTGGCGACGGTGCTGGGCTGTATCGCCATCGCCCTGTCCAATGGCCCCGCGACCTTCCTGATCGCCTCCGTCATGACCGGCGTCGGCGCGACCGGGGTACAAGTGCTGATCCCCCTCGCCTCGCATCTGGCCCCGCCCGAACGGCAGGGGCGCGTGGTCGGGACGGTGATGAGCGGGTTGCTGTTCGGCATCATGTTGTCGCGGCCGATCGCCAGCTTCCTGGCAGGCTCCATGGGCTGGCGCGCGACCTTCCTGCTGTCGGCCGGGGTGATCGCGCTGGTGGCGGTCGCGCTGCTGATCGCCTGTCCGCAGCGCAGGCCCAAGGGCGGCATGCATTATGGCGAAGTCCTAAGCTCCACCTTCTCGCAGCTCGGGAAATATCGCGTCGTGCGGATGCGCGCCTTCTATCAGGCGTCGATGTTCGCGGCGTTCAACCTGTTCTGGACCGCTGCGCCGCTGAGCCTGATCCACGACTTTGGCCTCAGCCATAATGGCATCGGCGCCTTTGCCCTGGCCGGCGCAGGCGGCGCGCTGGTGGCCCCGGTGGCGGGCTGGCTGGCCGACCGGCGCCTGACCGGCCCGGCATCGCTCGGCGCGCTGATCGCGCTTTCCATCGGCTTCCTGCTGGCGGACTGGACGGTGGCGGCGGGCAGCCTGATCGGCTTCACCATCATGGCGGTGTTGATCGACGCGGCGGTGCAGGTAAGCCAGATCACCGGGCAGAAGCTGATCTTCTCGCTCGATCCCCATGCGCGCGGCCGGATCAACGCGGCCTATATGACGGTAATGTTCGTGGTCGGGGCGCTGGGATCGGTGATCGGGTCGACCACCTATGAAGCGGGCGGCTGGAGCCTGAGCGCGATCGCCGGTGCGGCGATTGGCGGCGTGGCCGCGCTGGTCTTCATCCTGTTCGACCGGGGCGCCAGCGCCACGCGCTGACGCCCCCGCCGTCAAAAGGCTTAGGCGTAAAGTGCCTTCACGCCCGGCAGTTCCTTGCCTTCCATCCATTCGAGGAAGGCGCCGCCAGCGGTCGAGATGAAGGTGAAGTCGGCCGCCGCGCCGGCATGGTTGAGCGCGGCGACGGTGTCGCCACCGCCCGCGACCGACACCAGTTGGCCTTCCTTGGTGAGCGCCGCCGCCGTCTTGGCGAGAGCCACCGTCGCGGCGTCGAAGGGCGCGATCTCGAACGCGCCGAGCGGGCCGTTCCACACCAGGGTGCGGCAGTTCTTGAGCGCATCGCCCAGCGCTTCGACCGCGGCGGGACCGACGTCGAGGATCATCTCGTCCTCGGCGACTTCATGGACGTTGCAGGTCCGGACCGACGGCGGGTTGGCGGCAAATTCCTTGGCCACGACCACGTCATAGGGCAGATGGATGATGCAGCCGGCTTCCTCGGCCTTGTCGAAGATCGCGTCCGCCGTGTCGGCCAGATCCTTTTCGCACAGCGACTTGCCGACATCGACACCGCGGGCGTGGAGGAAGGTATTGGCCATGCCGCCGCCGATGATCAGATGATCGACCTTGGTCACGAGATTGTTGAGCACGTCGAGCTTGGTCGACACCTTGGCGCCGCCGACGACGGCCGCGACCGGCTTGACAGGGGCACCGAGCGCGGCTTCGAGCGCGTCCAGTTCCTTCTCCATCGAACGGCCGGCGAAGGCGGGCAGCTTGTGGGCCAGCCCCTCGGTCGAGGCATGGGCGCGGTGCGCGGCGGAAAAGGCGTCGTTGACATAGAGGTCGCCGATCGCGGCGATCGCGTCGACCAGCGCGGGATCATTCTTTTCCTCGCCGGCATGGAAGCGGGTATTTTCGAGGATGGCGATGTCGCCGTTGCGCATCACCTTGATACCGTCGGTCGCGGCTTCACCCTGGCAGTCAGGAATGAACTGCACCTCGCGGCCCAGCACCTGGGTCAGCGGACGGGTGATCTTGCTCAGCGAAAATTCCGGGTTCTTCTGGCCCTTGGGCCGGCCGAAATGGGCCAGGATCAGCACCTTGGCGCCGCGATCGGCCAGTTCCAGGATAGTCGGCATCGCCGCGCGCAGACGGGTGTCGTCGCTGACCGAACCGTCCTGCATCGGCACGTTCAGATCCTCGCGCACCAGCACCACCTTGCCGGTGATGTCGCCCATGTCGTCGAGTGTCTTGAACGGCTTTGCCATGATCGCTCCTAGAATTTGGAATTATATCAGAAGAAAAACCCCGCCGGTTGGTCCGGCGGGGCTGAGAAGGCTTAGAGGAACTTCGCCATGACACCCGAGGTGTCGATCATGCGGTTCGAGAAGCCCCATTCATTGTCGTACCAGCTGAGCACGCGGACCAGATTGCCCTCGATCACGGCCGTTTCCAGGCTGTCGACGGTCGAGCTGCGCGGATCGCCATTATAGTCGATCGAAACCAGCGGCTCGTCCGAATAGCCCAGAATGCCCTTGAGCGGGCCGGATTCCGACGCCGCCTTGAGCAGGCCGTTGACTTCCTCGACCGTGGTGGCACGGCTGGGGATGAACTTCAGGTCGACGACCGAGACGTTCGGGGTCGGCACGCGGACCGACGAACCGTCCAGCTTGCCCTTGAGCGCGGGCAGAACCTCACCCACGGCGCGGGCGGCACCGGTGGTGGTCGGGATCATCGACAGGGCAGCGGCGCGGGCGCGACGCATGTCCTTGTGGATCTGGTCCAGCGTGTTCTGGTCGTTGGTGTAGCTGTGGATCGTGGTCATGAAGCCGCGTTCGATGCCGATCGAATCGTTCAGCACCTTGGCGAGCGGCGCCAGGCAGTTGGTGGTGCAGCTGGCGTTCGAGATGATGATGTCGTCGGCGGTCAGCTCGTCATGGTTGACACCGAAGACGACAGTCTTGTCGACATTGGTGCCCGGTGCCGAGATGACGACGCGCTTGGCGCCGGCGGTCAGGTGGGCGCCGGCCTTGTCCTTGCTGGTAAAGATGCCGGTGCATTCCAGGGCGATTTCGACGCCCAGTTCGGCGTGCGGCAGGTTGGCGGGATCGCGCTCTGCCGTCACCTTGATCTTCTTGCCGTCGACCACCAGGAAATCGCCGTCGACGCTGACTTCGCCGGCCCAGTTGCCATGGACCGAGTCGCGCTTGAACAGCAGGGCATTGGCCTTGGCATCGCCCAGGTCGTTGATGCTCACCAGTTCCAGATCATGGTCGGTGCGCGAGAGGATGGCGCGCGCCACCAGACGACCGATGCGGCCGAAACCGTTGATTGCTACCTTCGTTGCCACTGCACTTGTCTCCCGGTTTGCGTGTAGGTCTTGGGCTCAGGCGCCGAGCGCGGCCTTGATCTGCGGAGCGATCTTGGCGGCGGTCAGGCCGAAATGGTCGTAGAGCACTTCGGCCGGAGCCGACGCGCCGAAGCTGTCGATGCCGAAGCGCAGGCCGTCAAGGCCGGTATAGCGTTCCCAGCCGAAGGTGGTGCCGGCCTCGATCGAGGCGCGCAGCACGCCGGCGGGCAGGATGTCAGCCTTGTAGGCGGCGTCCTGCGCGTCGAAATGGGCCCAGCTGGGCATCGAGACGACGTCGGCGCCGATGCCCTGTTCTTCCAGCGCCTTGGCGGTGGCGACGGCGATCTCGACTTCCGAACCGGTGGCGAGCAGCACGACCTTGCGATCGGCGGTCGCGGCGACCAGACGATAGGCGCCCTTGGCCGACAGGTTTTCGCTCTTTTCGGTGCGCAGCTGCGGCAGGTTCTGGCGGGTCAGCGCCAGCACCGACGGGCCGGTCGCATCCTTCAGCGCCAGTTCCCAGCATTCCGCCGTCTCGACGATGTCGGCCGGGCGATAGACGTCCAGGTTGGGGATCATGCGCATCGACATGACATGTTCGATCGGCTGGTGGGTCGGACCGTCCTCGCCCAGACCGATCGAGTCATGGGTGAGGACGTGGATCACGCGCTGTTCCTGCAGCGCGGCGAGGCGGATCCCGGCGCGCATATAGTCGGAGAAGACCAGGAAGGTGCCGCCATAGGGGATCACGCCACCATGCAGCGCCATGCCGTTCATCGCGCAGGCCATGCCGAATTCGCGGATGCCATAATAGACATAGCGGCCCGAATAATCGTCACGGGTCAGCGGGCCGGTGGACTTGGTCTTGGTGTTGTTCGAGCCGGTAAGGTCGGCCGAGCCGCCGACGGTTTCGGGCAGCAGATCATTGATCGCGCCCAGCGCCAGTTCGCTGGCCTTGCGGGTGGCGACCTTCTGCGGGTTGGCGATCAGGCTGTCGATATAGGCGTCGAGCGAGAAGCCGGCCGGCAGTTCGCCCGCCATGCGGCGCGAGAATTCGGCGCCTTCCGAAGCATTTGCCAGGCGAACTTCCCAGGCCTTGCGAACATCACCGCCCTTGGCACCGATCGCCTTCCAGGCGGCGTCGATGTCGGCGGGGACCACGAAGGGTTCGGCGGTCCAGCCGAGAAATTCGCGGGCGGCGGCGACTTCGGCCTCGCCCAGTGCCGAGCCGTGGACGCCCGAGGTGCCAGCCTTGTTCGGCGCGCCATAACCGATCTTGGTGGCGCAGGCGATCAGCGAGGGACGCGGATCGGCCAGTGCTTCGTCGATGGCGCGGCGCACATCGGCAACGTCATGGCCGTCGCACGACACGACATGCCAGCCGGTGGCGGCATAGCGGGCGCGGACATCTTCGTTGCTCGATAAGTCAACGGCGCCGTCGATGGTGATCTTGTTGTCGTCCCACAGCACGATCAGGCGCGAGAGGTTGAGATGACCGGCCAGACCGATCGCCTCATGGTTGATGCCTTCCATCAGGCAGCCATCGCCGGCGATCACCCAGGTGCGGTGATCGACCAGATCGTCGCCAAATTCGGCGTTCAGGTGACGCTCGGCAATCGCCATGCCGACGGCGGTGGCCAGGCCCGAACCCAGCGGGCCGGTGGTCGCTTCGACCCCTGCCAGCTCGAAATTCTCCGGGTGGCCGGCGCAGGGCGAACCCAGCTGGCGGAAGTTGCGGATGTCGTCCATCGTCGGACGGGCATAGCCGGTGAGGTTCAGCAGCGAGTAGATCAGCATCGAGCCATGACCGGCCGACAACACGAAGCGGTCGCGATCGGCCCATTTCGGCGCGGCCGGATCGAACTTCACATAATCCTTGAACAGCACGGTGGCGACGTCGGCCATGCCCATCGGCATGCCGGGATGGCCGCTGTTGGCAGCCTGCACGGCGTCCATGGAAAGCGCCCGGATGGCGTTGGCGAGCTGCGTGTCGGAAACGGTCATAGCGGGAAGATGTCTTTCATGACTGGCATGGAACGGCCCGCGCGAACGGGCGAGTCGATTTGGGTTCCCTTTGTCGCGTCAATCCCCATGCGTCAACCGCAGGCGGGGCGTGGCGCGCGGCAAGCCGTCCAAACAGCGCTTTTGCAAGGCGAAAACATTGGCTATGCAGAAAATATGGCAAGCGACCGCATGATGCAGGCGATCGGCACGCTGGAGCGCGCGATCAGTCGGCTTGAACAGAATGTGGCCAGCCTTTCGCAGGCTGTCCCCCATGGCAATTCCGGCATCGACCAGATGGCCGCCCAAGCGGCATTGCAATCGCTGGACGATCTGATCGGGGAATTGCGGGGGCGCACCGATGGCTGAAATCATGTTGCAGATCGCCGGCCGCCCCTATCAGTTGCGCTGCCGCGATGGCGAGGAAGCGCATATGGCGCATCTGGCCCAGATCATAGAGGACAAGGCCTATCAGGCGCAGCGCAGCACGCCGGGCCTGACCGAGGTGCGCACGCTGCTGTTCGCGGCGCTGTTCATGGCGGACGAACTCAACGAACTGAAGCGCGCCGCAGCCGGCCGACAGGAGCGGCTGGCGCTGGATGGCGACGACGAGCCGGCTGCCCGCGCGGTCGAGGCACTGGCCGCGCGCGTAGAAAAGCTGAGCGAGGCTCTTGCCGCCCGCGCCGCCGACGCCTAGATTGGCGGCGACGGGCACTGCCTGGTGCGAGCTTTAGCGAACATCCCTGAGGCGATAATCACATCCACGGGGGCTGTCCCTGGGCGGGCTCTGGCCCGATCTACATGGTCCCCACCTGACGTTGAGGCGTCAGAGGATATTCCAGCAAACGGCCAAGGCGGTCCCGTCACCCTCCTCTTCCCAGCAAAGGCACCCCATGCCCGACGACAGTGATGCCGCCGACAAGTCGACCCTGCGCGCGATCGCCCGGCAGCGGCGGCGCAACTTCGTCGCCTCGCTCGACGCGCTGACCCACAGGCTGGCGTTCAAGGCCGTCCCCTCCCCGCTCGCCCACCGTATCGCCGACGCGCAGGTGATCGCGCTCTACATGGCGCTGGATGACGAGGCGCCGGCGCAGCGTCTGGCCCCGCAACTGGGCGTGATGGGCAAGCAGGTGGCGTTGCCGCGCGTGCTCGATCGACTGGGCAGCATGGATTTCCTGCTGTGGCGGCCGGAGGACCAGCTGTTCCCCGGCCTGTTCGGCACCAGCCACCCCGAGCCATCAGGCGGCGCGGTGGCGCCGGATGTCATCATCGCGCCACTGCTGGGTTTCGACCAGCGGATGAACCGCCTCGGCCAGGGCGGCGGCTATTATGACCGTGCCTTTGCCCGCCATCCCGATGCCTTGCGCGTCGGCCTTGCCTGGTCGGCGCAGGAACTGGATGATGTGCCGGCCGACCCATGGGATCTGCCGCTCGACATGATCCTGACCGAAACCGCCGTGATCGAGGCAACCTGACTCCGATGAGCATCGACCCGCGCCATTATCATCAGCCCAGCTGGCGCAAGCCGGCCGGCATGTTCGCGATCCTGGGGCTGATCCTGGGCTGGGCCGTGCTGGTCGGCAGCCTGGCGCCGCTGATCGGCCAGTTGCCGATGTGGGGCCAGGTGCCGGTCTATATTTTCCTGGGCCTGATCTGGATCTGGATCCTGCCGCTGCGGCGGCTGCTCGCCTGGATGGAAACGGGGCGCTGGCGTCAGGGTTAATCCCGATGCCCAGCCCATGGTGTTTCGCCTTATCCCTGAGCGTTAGGCGACCATAGCGGACGCATCGCGACCATGCGCGATGCAGGCGGCTCGCCGGGAACGGGGGCAACGGCATGTCCATGCGCCAGTCACCAGCATCGGCCGCCCATGCCGCGGACCGCCCCCTTCGATCATCCTGCATTCTCCGGGCGGCGCCACCCCGCACCGGTCTCAAGCCATGTCCGGTGGCAGGCGCACAGTGCAACAGGAGGCGTTGATGGTTCCATTGAGCAAGCGATTGTTTGCCGAATGTTTCGGTACATTCTGGCTGGTGTTCGGCGGGTGCGGCAGCGCCGTGCTGGCGGCGGCCTTTCCCGATGTCGGCATCGGCCTGCTGGGCGTTGCCCTGGCCTTCGGCCTCACGGTGCTGACCATGGCCTTTTCCATCGGCCATATTTCGGGCTGCCACCTCAACCCGGCGGTGACGATCGGCCTGTGGGCCGGCGGCCGCTTCCCGGCCCGCGACATCGCCCCCTATATCGTCGTGCAACTGGTGGGCGCGGTGATCGCAGCCGCCCTGCTGCTGTTCATCGCCAGCGGCCAGCCGGGCTATGAGCTGGCGCCCAACGGCCTGGCGGTCAATGGCTATGGCCTGCATTCGCCAGGCGGCTACACGCTCGAATCGGGGCTGGCGATCGAGATGGTGCTGACCTTCGGCTTCCTGAGCGTCATTCTGGGCGCGACCGACAGCCGCGCGCCGGCGGGCTTTGCCCCGATCGCGATCGGCCTGGCGCTGACGCTGATCCACCTGATCAGCATTCCGGTCACCAACACCTCGGTCAATCCGGCGCGCAGCACCGGCCCTGCCCTGCTGGTCGGCGGGCTGGCGCTGCATCAGCTCTGGCTGTTCTGGGTGGCGCCGATCATCGGCGCGCTGGCCGCCGGCGGCGTCTATCGCTGGCTCGCCAACGAACCGCTGCCGCCACATGTGACGGGCGAACATCTCTGAGACGAATCGTCACGGGCCGATGCCGTTGGTGTCGGCCCGCTGGCCTGTATCGATGTGAGGAAAAAGGATCGCCTGGCGATCGGATCACTTCGGGAATGAAGTGGCGCGAGTGACGGGGCTCGAACCCGCGACCTCCGGCGTGACAGGCCGGCGCTCTAACCAACTGAGCTACACCCGCGCAGGGCGGCATCCTATCGTGACCCATGGTCACCAGATGATGCAAATCTGTTTACCTTCCGACTTTCCGGTCAGGGAAAGTGGCGCGAGTGACGGGGCTCGAACCCGCGACCTCCGGCGTGACAGGCCGGCGCTCTAACCAACTGAGCTACACCCGCGTTCGGTGTGGGCGGCCGTCTATGCGGGTCCGGCCAAGCTGTCAACCGTCCTCGCCATCAGTTTCTTCACTTGTTGCATTTTCTTTGCGACGGCTGACCGTCAGCGTCCCCTGTTCGAACAGGAAACCGGCAATGTCGGGCGTGCCGGCGGCGGCCACGACGGTCTGCACGATGATGAGCAACGGAACGCCGAGCAGCGCACCGGGCGTGCCCCAGACCCAGCCCCAGAAGGTCAGCGAGACGAGAATCAGCAGCGGGTTCATCGTCAGGCGACGGCCAAGGATGGTGGGGGTGATGACATTGGCCTCCACCAGATGGAAGCCGATCTGGAGGAAAGCGGGCAGCAGCGCCGTCCAGACATCATCGAACACCATGAGGCCGCCCAGCGCCAGCAGCACGGCGGCCAGCATCGGCCCGAAATAGGGAATGAAGTTGAGCAGTGCGACGATGCCGCCCCACATCCAGGGCGATGGCATGCCGATCAGCCAGAGCGCCAGCGCCACGGCGAGGCCGAGGCACAGGTTGATGGTGGCGATCGTCATCACATAGGCGGAGGTTGCGTCGACCACATTCTGGATCACCCGCGCGACCGCCATGGCGCCGTCGAAACTGCCCCGGCTGTTGATCGTGCGGCGGCGCAGCCGGGTCCAGCCGGCAAGGAAGAAATAGATGATGAGCAGCGCGAACACCATCTGGATGATCGCCGACGGGGCGGAGGCGGCCGCGAACTGCAGCAGCGATCCGGGCGTTTCCACCGCCGCCCTGTGCGCGACCGATGCCGGCCCCGCGACCAGCATCTGGACGGTTTCGTCAACGAATCGCTGGGCCTGGGAATAGAAATCGATGAGCGGCGCCAGCGTCGCCTGAATCTTGGGCAGGCGTTCGGGCAGGATGCGGAACCAGTCGGTCGCCGGCACCACGATCAGCACCAGCGCGGTATTGGCGACACTGAGGAAGGCAATGACCGCCAGCAGCGCCGACAGGCCCGAGGGCAGCCCGCGCCGCTCCAGCCATTCAAGCAGCGGCACCAGCGCGATCGCGATCACCAGAGCAGCCGTCAGCGGCAGGAAAAATTCGGCGCCCGCGCGCAGGGCGAAGGGCAAGGCCAGCAACAGACCGACGCCCGAGGACAAGGCGATCGACGCCAGCAAACGGTCGCGCCGCCGATTGACTTCCAGTTCCTCGTTGGTGGTCACGCCCGATCCGTCCCCTGTGCAGCAGCCCTGCCGCTCTGCACCCGGCGCTCCGGCCGGTCAAATGCCATCGGCGAATCGCATCAGGAAGACGGCAAACAGGGGCTTAACCAAATATTGGGGAGACTGGCCGTAGGAGATGCGGACATTCGATAAGGGGGATATCGCATGGCAAGAGGGTTGATCGCGGGACTGGGCCTGATCGCAGGCATGACCGCATCCTGGCAGGCTGGTGCGCAGGACATGCGGCTCGACAGCCGGACCTTCGTCGAACGGGTGCAGACCGACATTAATGGCCGCCCGCGCCGCACCATCGCCAATGCCGAACGCGCCATGTCGGGCGACCAGTTGATCGTCGTGGTCGACTGGCGCCATGAAGGCAGCCGGACGGCCCATGGGCTGACCGTGGTTCGCCAGGTGCCGCGCGGCACCCTGCTCGACCCGACCGATCCCGCCATGCAGGCATCGGTCGATGGCGGCGCCCATTGGGGTCGACTGGATCAATTATGGCTGCCGACGCCGCTGGGCGGTGTCCGCCACGCTACGCCCGAGGATATTACCCATATACGCTGGCGCCTGCCCGACAGCGTGGCACCGGGACAATCGGGACGGCTGACCTATCGGGCGCAGGTGCGCTGACGCAGGCGGGACCGGGGCGACGTTGGCCGCCCCGGTCCCGTGCATTCATCAGCCCTCGAACAGCAGGACCGGCGTTTCCAGCAGCTTGCGCACGGCCTGGACGAAGCTGGCGGCGTCCCATCCGTCGACGACGCGATGGTCGCAGCTGATCGACAGGTTCATCAGCTTTGCCGCGACGATCTCCTCCCCCCGGAACATGGGGCGCTCGATCACGCGGTTGGGGCCGATGATCGCCACTTCGGGCCGGTTGATGACCGGGGTGGTGGCGATGCCGCCGAGCGGGCCGAGCGAGGTCAGGGTCAGGGTGGAACCCGACAGTTCGGCCGACGTCGCCTTGCCGCTGCGCGCCGCGTCGGCAAGGCGGCGGATCTCGGTCGCCAGCTGCCAGACATTCCTGTCCTGCGCGTCGCGGATCACCGGCACCATCAGACCTGCGTCGGTCTGCGTCGCCATGCCGAGATGGACGGCACCATGGCGCGTCACCACGCCCGCCTCGTCATCATAACGGGCGTTGAGCATCGGGAAGTCAGGCAACGTCCTGCAGATCGCCACGATCAGCAGCGGCAGCATGGTGAGCTTGGGCCGATCGCCGCGATGGGCGTTGAGCTGTGCCCGCGCCTCCTCCAGCGCGGTGACGTCGATTTCCTCGACATAGGTGAAGTGCGGGATGTTGCGCTTGGACGCGGCCATATTCTCGGCAATGCGGCGACGCATGCCGATCACCTTCACCTGCTCGTCGGCGCGCGGTGCCACGCGGCCGGCCGGGCGATAGCCCTGCCCCGCACCGTAGAGCAGATAGGCGTCGAGATCGGCGTGGCGGATATGGTCGCCGTTCGGCTTCACCAGGGCGAGATCGACACCCAGTTCCCTGGCGCGTGCGCGGACGGCAGGGGACGCGAGGATGGGGGCGGCAACATCAGGCCCCCTCCCTTCCAGGGAGGGGTTAGGGGTGGGTACCGGCGAAGCCGGTGCTTCTGGCTCAACGGCAGGCAGCTCGCTTTGCTCGCCACCCACCCCCGGCCCCTCCCTGGAAGGGAGGGGAGCATCAATGGAGGCCTCGGCCGTTTCGACCGACGGCGCAGGGGCGGCAACCGCCCCCTCGCCTTCCGTCTCGATCTCGACCAGCATCGATCCGATCGACACCTGATCGCCCGGCTCGCCGGCCAAGCGGACGACCGTGCCCGCGACCGGGCTTTCCATCTCGACCGTCGCCTTGTCGGTCATCATGTCGGCGATCGGCTGGTCTTCCTCGACCCGGTCGCCGACCTGAACGTGCCAACCGACAATCTCCGCCTGCGCAATGCCTTCGCCGATGTCCGGCAGCTTGAATGTGAAAAGAGCCATAGCCCTCAGTCCTTCATGATCTTGTTGATGGCTTCGCGGATGCGCACGGGGCCGGGGAAATAGGCCCATTCCAGACTGTGCGGATAGGGCGTGTCGAAGCCGGTGACGCGCTCGATCGGCGCTTCGAGATGGTAGAAGCAGCGTTCCTGCACCAGCGCCGACAGTTCGGCGCCAAAGCCGCTGGTCCGCGTCGCTTCATGCACGATCAGGCAGCGGCCGGTCTTCCTGACCGACGCCTCGATCGTGTCGATGTCGAGCGGCACCAGGCTGCGCAGGTCGACGATTTCGGCATCGATACCCAGCTTTGCCACGGTGTTTTCAACGACATGGACCATCGTGCCATAGCAGAGGATGGTCAGCGCCTCGCCGGATCGGGCGATGCGCGCCTTGCCAAGGTCGATGCGATAATAGCCCTGCGGCACCTGGGCATCTGCGTGGCCCGCCCAGCTCTTGGCCGGCGTGTCATAATGGCCGTCGAACGGGCCGTTATAGATGCGCTTGGGTTCGAAGAAGATGACCGGGTCATTATCCTCGATCGCGGCGATCAGCAGGCCCTTTGCATCATAGGGGGTGGACGGGATCACCGTCTTGACCCCGGACACATGGGTGAAGATGCCTTCCGGGCTCTGGCTGTGGGTCTGGCCGCCGAAGATGCCGCCGCCAAAGGGCGAGCGCACCGTCATCGGCGAGATGAACTCGCCGGCCGAGCGATAGCGCAGCCGCGCCGCCTCGCTCACCAGCTGGTCGAGCGCGGGATAGATATAGTCGGCGAACTGGATTTCGGGCACCGGCCGCAGGCCATAGGCGCCCATGCCGACCGCAACGCCGATGATGCCGCATTCGGTGATCGGCGTGTCGAACACCCGGTTCTTGCCATATTTCTGCTGCAAGCCCGCGGTGGCGCGGAACACGCCGCCGAAATAGCCGACATCCTCGCCCATCACCACGACATCGGGGTCGCGGCCCATCATCACGTCCAGCGCGCTGTTGATCGCCTGGATCATGTTCATCTGGACGGGCTCGTCCTGGCCGCCGACGGCGACCGTTTCCATGCGCATGTCGTTCACAGCCCTGCCGCCTTCCATTCGTCGAGCATCTGCTGCTGCTGTTCCTTCAGGTGCCAGGGCATGTCCTCGAACACGTCCTGGAACATGCTTTCCATCGGATGGTGGAGGCCATGGCCCAATATGCCGTTCTTTTCGGCCTCGCGCGCGGCGTCGCGGACCATCTCGGCCAGTTCCTGGTCCATCGCGGCGTGGCGTTCCTCGTCCCAGATGCCCAGCGTGATGCAATGCTGTTTCAGCCGCGCGATCGGATCGCCGAGCGGCCATTTGCTGCTTTCCTCGGCCGAGCGATAGGCGGTCGGATCGTCGGACGTGCTGTGTCCTTCGACGCGATAGGTGAAATGCTCGATCAGGGTCGGGCCGCCATTGGCGCGGGCGCGATCCGCGGCCCAGCGGGTGGCGGCATAGACGGCCAGCACGTCATTGCCATCGACGCGCAGCCCGGCAATGCCATAGCCGATCGCGCGCGCAGCGAAGGTGGTCGCCTCTGCCCCGGCAAAGCCGGAGAAGCTGCTGATCGCCCACTGGTTGTTCACCACATTCATGATGACCGGGGCGCGATAGACGCTGGCGAAGGTGCAGGCCGAATGGAAGTCGCCCTCCGCGGTCGAGCCCTCGCCGCACCAGGTCGCGGCGATGCGGGTGTCGCCCTTGGCCGCGCTCGCCATCGCCCAGCCCACCGCCTGGGGATATTGGGTGGTGAGGTTGCCGGAGATGGAGAAGAAGCCGGCCTCGCGCGCCGAATACATGATCGGCAGCTGGCGCCCCTTCATCCGGTCGCCCTTGTTCGAGTAGATCTGGTTCATCATGTCGACGATGGACCAGTCGCGCGCGATCAATATGCCCTGCTGGCGATAGGAGGGAAAGCACATGTCGTCGCGCGACAGGGCAAGCGCGGCGCCGATCGACACCGCCTCCTCGCCGGTCGACTTCATGTAGAAGCTGGTCTTGCCCTGGCGCTGGGCACGGAACATGCGGCCGTCAAAGGCGCGGGTCAGCGCCATGTAGCGCAGCATCCGCAGCAGCGTTTCGGCCGGCAACTTGGGGTCCCAGGCGCCGACCGCATGGCCATCCTCGTCCAGGACGCGGACCAGCCCATAGGCGAAGTCGCGCATTTGCGAAGGATGGGTCGCCTCGTCCGGGCGCGGCGCCGCGTCGGCCGCGGGAATGTCGAAATGGGTGAAGTCCGCGCTTTCACCGGGCCGCGCGGGCGGCTCGGGCACATGCAGCTGCAGCGGCGGCAGGTTGCGCCCCTGCCCGTCCGTCACAGCGCCGGATTCGATCGAATCGGTCATCCTGCCTCCTATTGTGCGTTGCAATAATATTGCTTGTGGCAATTATTATATTTCAACGCCGCGCAAGGCAAGCCTTACTGACCCAATTCCTTTTCGCCTGTCGCCTTCGCTGTCACCTCAGACGGCGACGGGCGCGGAAATATGGGCCTGCGGCGCATAATCCTGCACCTCGAAATCCTCGATCTTATAGTCGAAAATGCTCGAAGGCCGACGATTGATCCGCAGCTTTGGCGCGCCAGCCGGGGTGCGGCTGATCTGCTCCTCCACCAGATCGGCATGGTTGAGGTAGAGATGGACGTCGCCGCCCTGCCAGACCACCTCGCCCGGTTCCAGATCGCATTGCTGGGCCAGCATCCGGGTGATCATCGACAGGCCGAAGATGTTGAAGGCAAAGCCCAATCCCAGGTCGCAGCTGCGCTGGAAGAGCAGGCCGTTGAGGCGGCCGTCCGACACCTGGAACTGATAGGTCATGTGGCAGGGCGGCAAGGCCATCTGTGCCACCTCCGCGACATTCCAGCCGGTGAAGAGCAGGCGGCGCGAACCGGGGTTGGTGCGAATCGCATCGACCAGCGCGGCAATCTGGTTGTGGCCCTGCGCCGCCCGGCGGAACAGGCCGTCGCCGGCCGGCTCGTAGCGCGGCCAGTTCACCCATTGGGCGCCATAGACCGGGCCGAGATCGCCCCATTGCCGGGCAAAGGCCTCATCCTCGATGATTCGCGCCTCGAATGCGTCGCGGTCGATATCCTCGCCGGTCGCCTTGCGGTAGCTGTCGAGCGGCCAGTCGGTCCAGATATGGACATTCTGCTTCACCAGTTCGCGGATATTGGTGTCGCCAGTCAGGAACCACAGCATCTCGCGCGCGGCGACCTTCCAATAGACCCGCTTGGTGGTGAGCAGCGGCACCGCATCGTCCGCCAGCGAGAATCGCAGGGTCGCGCCCAGGATCGATCGAGTGCCAACGCCGGTGCGGTCGATCCGCTCGTCGCCATGGCGCCAGATATGGCGCATCAGGTCGAGATATTGCTCTTCATAATGGGGCGGCTGCGGCGACATGGCGTGCAAGGTCGATGATCCTGGGATGGGAGTGAATCTGAACGTCCCGTCCATGTAGCATCCCCCCTGCCCCGCTGTCCCGACCAAAGGTCGCGCCGTAACGGATGCGACTGCCCGCCGGGCCAGCCCCATTCCGCCACTACGGATCATTCCGCGTCTCCGCTCCACGCCCATTGCTGACAGGCTGTGCCCAGGGGGTGCGATGCTGACTTTGGTGATTCTCGACGAGGACGGCCAGCCGCGCGACCGGCTGCACCCAGATGGCAACTGGCCCTGCCTGGTCGCCCATCTGCTGGCCAGCGATGCACGACGCGTCATCCTGCACCAGCAGCGTGGCGCGGCGGCACCGCAGCCGGTCGATATCGCCCTGACCCGTAGCCTGCATCGCCGGCTGCGGGCGCTCGACATCCATCTGGCCGACCATCGGATCGACACGCCGAGCGGCTGTTTCAGCTTCCGCGATGCGGGTCTTTTGTAGAATTTTCAAAAAAGCGCATCAGGTGGCTTGCCAGCCCTCAAACCCCTCTCTATAGGCGCACTCCTGCCTTACGGGGCCGCCCCAAAAGCGGCTTCGGCATCGGTCGGGGAATAGCTCAGCCTGGTAGAGCACTGTCTTCGGGAGGCAGGGGCCGGAGGTTCGAATCCTCTTTCCCCGACCAACTTATTCGCTCGGACTTCGGTTCGGGACGATAAGCAGAAAAACCCCGGACTTACATCGGAAGTCCGGGGTTTTTGCGTTCTGCTTCCTTGCCATGCCCGTCGGACCGCGGACCGACCGAGGGCATAACGAACCCGGTTCGGTACGCCCCCTGTCCTGACTTCAAGAGCCTATCACCTCTGGGTTGCCGGCACCGCCAATTTGGCAATCGCGTCGATCAAGTCGGCGACCTTGAATGGCTTTTCGATCACCGGCACCGCATCAAACGCCTCGGGCAGATGATCGCGCCCATAGCCGCTGACGAACAGGAAGGGCATGGCCCGGTCCGCCAGGACGCGCGCAACCTGCTCCACGCCCTCACCCTGGAGATTGCCGTCAAGCAGCACCAGATCGCACTCCGCCTGATCGATCAGGGCCAGCGCATCGGCCACGGTCGCAGCCTGCCCGACGATATGGCCGCCCGCATCCTCCAGCGTCGCGGCCAGTTCAAAGGCGACCAGCGGCTCATCCTCGATCAGCAGCAGGCGGCGGCCGCCCAGATGCGCCTTGCCGTCACTGCCACTGCCGCTCGCGCCCTGCTCTCGGGGCGCCGGACGCGCCTTCTTGCGCAGGCGCGGGCTGGAGGCATAGGGCAGCGTCAGCGTCCATCCCATGCCCTCGGCGCCGTAATGGGGCTGGGCACTGCCGCCGTCGGAACGCAGGCTGCGCTCGATCAGCGCGGTGCCGAAGCCGCGACGGCTGGGCGGCGCAACCGGCGGACCGCCGCGTTCGCGCCAATCCAGAACCAGTTGGTCATTGGTCAGACGCCATTCCAGCTCGACACGGCCGGCCGGCGCCGACAGCGCTCCATATTTATGGGCGTTGGTCACCAGTTCGTGCAGCACCAGCGCCAGGTGCAGCGCCGGTTCGGGGCGCAGATCGACCTCCGGCCCGTTCCAATGGAAACGCTCACCGTCGATCGCGCCGATCGTCACCTGCCCCTCGATCAGATCCCCCAGCCGCGCGGCCTGCCAGGTTTCGCCGCTCAGCAGCGAATGGGCGCTGGCCAGCGCGTGGATGCGACCGATGAAGGTCGGGGCGAAATCGGACGGGCCGGACGAATGGCGCAAGGTCTGGGTGGCGATCGCCTGGACCGACGCCAGCGTGTTCTTCACCCGGTGGTTGAGCTCGCCGATCAGCAGCTTCTGCGTTGCCTCCGCCCGCTTGCGTTCGGTCACGTCGAGGATCTGCAGGCTGATCGAGAAGAGCCGGCCGGCGGCATCGCGCAGCGCCGAGCAATAGCATTCGCAATCGAGGGTCAGCCCCTCGGCCGTGTGGAAGCGCAGCAGGCGGTTGGTGCGCGGCACGGTGCCGGCGATCATTTCGTCCATCAGGCCGGCAAAATCGCCACGCTGGCTGTCGTCCAGCCATTTGAGTTCGGACGCGCCAAAACCCGCCACCTCTGCCGCACGCCAGCCGAACAGCCGCTCCGCTCCCTTGGACCAGGCAACGACATGGCGCTGGGCATCGATTTCGACGATCGCCAACGGGCTGTTGTCGCCATGGGCCTGGATGCGGGCCAAGGCCGCGGCATGGCTGTCGCGCTCCCGCGCCAATTCCTGCCGCTGCTGGAACAGTTCGACGAACAAGGCGACCTTGTGCCGCAGGATATGGGGGTCGACCGGCTTGAACAGATAGTCGATCGCACCGCTTTCATAGCCGCGAAACTGGCGTCGCTCGTCGGTCGCCACGGCGGTCAGGAAGATGATCGGCACGCGCCGGGTCCGTTCCGTGCCGCGCATCAGTTCGGCCAGCTCGAACCCGTCCATGCCTGGCATCTGCACGTCGAGCAGCGCCAGCGCGACATCCTCCACCAGCAGCAGTTCGAGCGCCTGCATGCCCGATCGCGCCTTGATGAGGGTCACGCCCTCGTCCGCCAGCAGCGCTTCAAGCGCGGTCAGATTTTCCTCGACATCGTCGACCGCCAGGATCTTGGTGGGCTCAGGCTGCATGGTCGAGCGCCTTCAGATCCTGCAGGTTGCGGCGATAGATTTTCTCGCCCTCGTCGAAATCGGCAAAGCCATCGGAATAGCGCGAGAAGCGCAGCGTTTCCTTCGAGCCCAGCCCGAGGAAGCCACCGCGGACCAGCGATTCCCCGAACAGGCCAAGCGCGCGGTCCTGCAATTCGCGATCGAAATAGATGAGCACATTACGGCTGGACACCAGCTGTACCTCCCCGAAGACCTGGTCGCTCGCCAGATTATGTTGTGCAAAGACCGCGCGGCGACGCAGCGTCTTGTCGAAGACGGCGGCGCCATAGGCGGCAGTATAATAATCGGACAGCGAGGCCTTCCCGCCCGCGAGCCGATGATTTTCGCTGAATTGCGGCAGACGATCGATCGCGTAGATGCCCGCTTCCGCCTTTTCGAGCGCGGCCGGACTGATGTCGGTGCAGTAGAAGATCGTGCGATCCTCCAGCCCTTCCTCGCGGAACAGGATCGCGAGCGAGTAGAATTCCTCGCCATTGGCGCAGCCGGCGATCCACACCTTGAGCGAGGGATAGGTCTTGAGATGCGGCACGACCTGCTCGCGCAATGCCCGGAAATAGGCGGGATCACGGAACATCTCGCTCACCTGGATGGTGAGGAAGCCCATCAGGTCGGCGAACACGGCGGGATCGCGCAGCAGCAGATGCTGGAGCTGGGACAGGCTGTCGCAGCCATGCTGATGCTGGGCACGAGCCAGTCGGCGATGCAGCGATCCGCGCGAATAGCCGCGGAAGTCGTAATGATAATGGCGGAAGATCGCTTCGAGCAGCAGGTCAAGCTCCAGCTCGTCCCGCGGCCCGAAATGTTCTTCCATCAGCGCGGCATCCATACACGCACCAGGCTGAGCAACTTGTCGACGTCAAGCGGCTTGGCGAGATAATCGTTGGCACCGGCGGCCAGGCATTCCTGCTGGTCCTGTGCCATCGCCTTGGCCGTGAGCGCGATGATCGGCAGGCCCACGCCCCAGCCCTGCTTGCGGATTTCGCGCATCGCGGTCAGCCCATCCATTTCGGGCATCATCACGTCCATCAGCACAAGATCGATCTTGGGCGCCTCGGCGCGCGCAGCCTCTTCGAGCGCGACAAGCGCCTCGCGGCCATTGCGTGCGATACCGACATGAACCCCATGGGGTTCGAAAATGCTCGTGAGGGCATAAACGTTCCGTATATCGTCCTCGACAACCAGAATATTTTTGCCTTCCAGCGCCTCATCGCGGCTGAGCGAACGGGCGATGAGCTGCTGCTGGGGTTCGGGCAATTCCGACACCACCTGATGCAGGAACAGCGTCACTTCATCGAGCAGCCGTTCGGGCGACTTGGCGCCCTTGACGATGATCGACTTGGAATAGCGGCGCAGGCGCAGTTCCTCCTCCGCGCCAAGGTCGCGGCCGGTATAGACGATGACCGGCGGGAAGCCGACGCTGTCGTCCGCGCTCAGCCGTTCGAGCAGATCGAAACCGGACGCATCGGGCAGGTTGAGATCGAGCACCATGCAGTCGAAGGTCTCGCGGCCCAGCATCTCGAAACATTGGGCGGCCGAATGGGCCTCCAGCGTCTCCACCTCGCGCGAGGCGAGCAGCAGCTTGATGCTCTCGGCCTGCTGGGCGTCATCCTCGACCACCAGAACCCGGCGCATGCGCTGGGCCATGCGCGCCTCCAGCCCTTCGAGCATGTCGATCAGCGCATCGCGCTTCACCGGCTTGAACAGATAGCCGATCGCGCCGCTGGCCAGCGCCGCCTGGCTGTCATCATCAACCGACACGACATGGACCGGGATGTGGCGGGTGCGCATGTCGCGCTTGATCCGGTCGAGCACCGACAGGCCGGTATGGTCGGGCAGGTTCATGTCGAGGATGACGGCATGGGGCAGATATTGCCGAGCCATCAGCGCGCCTTCGTCGGCGGTGCCGGCGATCAGGCACTGGAAGCCCTGTTCATGCGCGATGTCGCACAGGATTCGGGCGAAGACCGGATCATCCTCCACGATCAGGATCAGGCGCGAATCCCCGGACAGGGTTTCGCGATCATCCTGGGTATCGACCAGGCTGGCGACACGCTGGCGCGCGGGCGCCACCGGCTGGGGGCGCGGCGCTTCGGCCAGGCTGATCGAAGGCAGATGACTGAGCGCGGGATCGAAGCGATCGGGCAGCAGCAGCGAGAAGGCACTGCCCTCACCCGGCTGGCTTTCGACGCGCAGTTCGCCGCCCAACAGCCGCGCCAGTTCGCGCGAGATGGAGAGGCCAAGACCAGTGCCGCCATATTTGCGGCTGATCGTGCCATCGGCCTGGCGGAAAGGTTCGAAGATCAGCTTCTGCTGCGCTTCCGCAATGCCGACGCCGCTGTCCTGCACGGTGAAGGCGACCCGGCCGTCCGCATGCCGACCAACGGTCAGCGCGACCTCGCCCCGATCGGTAAACTTGATCGCATTGGACAGGAAATTCTTCAGCACCTGCTCGACGCGCTGCGGATCGGTTTCGATCTCGACCGGATCGGCGCCGGCGGCGAGGCGGAAGGACAGGCCCTTGGCCTGGGCCGAAGGCGCGAAGATCGCCTGCAGCTTGTCCAGCATCGGCGCGATCCGCACCGAACGCGGCTGCAATTCCAGCTTGCCCGCCTCGATCTTGGAAATGTCGAGAATGTCGTTGATCAGGGTCAGCAGGTCATTGCCCGACGTCTCGATCGTCTCGGCATGACGCACCTGATCGGCGCTGAGATTGCCGGCACGATTTTCCGCCAGCAGGCGTGCCATGATGAGCAGCGAGTTGAGCGGCGTGCGCAGCTCATGGCTCATATTGGCGAGGAATTCGGATTTGTAGCGGCTGGCCTGATCCAGCTCGGCGGCCTGTTGCTGGAGCGACAGCTGGGCACGGGCGAGATCGTCGCGCTGCGCCTGCATGTGGCGGGCCTGCTCCTCCAGCTGGACATTGGTCTGTTCCAGTTCGCTCTGCTGCGCCTCCAGGCGGGAGGCGGAGTCCTGAAGCTGGCGGCTCTGGGTTTCCAGCTCGTCATTATTGGCGCGCAGTTCCTCGCCCTGGGCCTGCAATTCCTCGGCCTGGCGCTGGGTTTCCTCCAGCGCGTCCTGCAACCGGGCGCGGAAACGGGCCGAACGCAGTGCGATGCCCATGCCGGCGCTCGCTTCCTCCAACAGTTCGAGCACACGGTCATCGACCGGATCGAAGGCGCCCAGTTCCAGCACCGCATTGACGATGCCGTCGGTCACGGTCGGCACGATCAGCAGATGGCGGGGACGATCGCGGCCAAAGGCCGAGCCGATCGTCAGATAATGATCGGGCACGTCATGCAGCAGCTGCGCCCGCCCTTCGGCCGCGACCTGACCCAGCAGGCCTTCCTTGGCGACGAAGCGCTGCGGCATGTCGGCGTCGGCCGGCACTCCGAGCGTCGCGACGCGGTTGAACTGGCCATCCTCGCCCTTGAACAGGGCACCGCCCTGGAAGCCGAGATAGCGTGCGAGGAAGGCGAGGATCGCCTCCCCCAGTTGCTCGACGCTCTGGTCGCCACGCATGGCGTCGGCCAGCCCCAGATGCCCCGCCTGCAACCAGGCCTGGCGCGCGCGCGCCTTGCTGTTGCGGCGTACCAGCAGATAGACGGCGATGGTCAGCACCACGCCCAGAAGGCCGGTGACGAGGCCCGACATGATCGCGGTCTGCGAGGCAGATGCCATGTCGGCGAGGCGGATTTCCCGCAGTCGCAATTCCTCACGCGCCATCGTGTCGAGCTGGGCCCGGACGGCGTCCATTTCCTGCTTGCCGCGGCCGGTGGTAACGATCGTCAGTGCCTGGATGATGCTCTGGTTGCGCCGCGCCTCGATCGTTTCCCTGAGTTCGGCAAGCTTGGCATCGACATGACGCCGCAGGCGGGCGAGATTATTCTGCTGGGTCGGGTTGTCGCGGGTCAGCCTGGCCAGCGCATCGAGCCGGCCGGGCATGGTCGCCACCGCATTCTCATAGGGCTCCAGATAGCCGCGGTCGCTCGTCAGCAGATAGCCGCGCTGGCCAGTCTCGGCATCCTGCGCGGTCGAAAGCAGTTCGTCGAGCGCAATCAGCACATTATGGGTATGGCGGATCGCCCGGTCGCTCTCGCCCAGGCCCTGGATATTGAGATAGGCGACAGCGCCGCTTACCAGGAAGAAGGCAATCCCGAGGAACAGGCCCAGCGCCGCCCATGCATCCGTGCGCCCGCTGACGGAGCCAAATTTCGCCTTGCCCATTATCATCCTGTTGTCGTTGCCGTGACGGAGGTGCCGACTAAGGGGCATTTCCGCACGAAAGCAAGCGCCACCTTGCGCCGGAGCGCCAGGGCTGATCGAGATCAACCTATTGATGCGCCTGATCGCATCCCGAGCACCCGCGACCATTGCGCACAGGCTGCACCATCGCCATCATCGCGCGACACGGAGTGGCGGGAGGCCGGGGATGGAGACGATCGGGCGCGATCTTCGCGAGATGCAGCGTGTACCACTGACGGCCGAGCATGTCGCGGTGCTGCGCGCAGAAGGAAGCGAGGCGGTCTATCCCGCCGGCACCTATATCGTCCGGCCCGGCGACCCGGTCGACCGCTTCATCTATGTCGAGGATGGCGAGATCGAGGTGGTCAATCCGTTCGGCGAGGAACGGCATGTCCCCTCCACCATCGGCCCGACCCAGTTCATGGGCGAGATATCCTTCCTGGGCGGCGGCAGCTGGTCGATCCCGATGCGCGCGGCACGCGATACCCGCGTACTGGAAGTGCCGCGCCCGACGATGCTGCGGCTGATGGCGGCGATCCCGGAAATGTCGGACATCATCATCACCGTTCTGGCGGCGCGGCGCCGGCGGCAGCTCGACATGGGCGACAGCACCCTGGTGCTGATCGGCGAGGATGAGGATCGGGCGGTGCGCTGCATCGCCGAATTCGCCAGCCGCAACCGCCTGCCCTACACATCTCATGCGCTGGGCAGCGACGACGCCCGCCGGGTTGCCGCCAGTTGCGGGGCGCAGGCGGACCGGCCCGCCGTGATCTTCGGGCGCGACAATGTCGTTGCCGATCCCACGCCCGAGAAGGTCGCCCGGCTGTTCGGCCTGGATCGTGGCTTTACCGAGAATGAGACCGTCGACCTGCTGATCGTGGGCGGCGGGCCGGCCGGCGTGGCGGCGGCCGTCTATGCCGGGGCCGAAGGGCTCAATGCGCTGGTGGTGGAGGATATCGCGATCGGCGGTCAGGCCGGCACATCGAGCCGGATCGAAAATTATATGGGCTTTCCCACCGGGATTTCGGGCGCCGACCTGGTCTGGCGCGGCGAGGTGCAGGCGATGAAATTCGGCACCCGCTTCCTGATGCCGCGCCGGGTGACGGCGCTGGAGGAAACCGGCCACGGCCATTATTGCGGCGTGTTCGACAATGGCCAGCGCATCTGCGCGCGCGCGGTGCTGGTCGCGACCGGCGTGGAATATCGCCGCCTGCCGATCGCGCGGCTCGCCGAACTGGAAGGTGCCGGCATCTATTATGCTGCGACCGAGAATGAGGCCCGCTATTGCCGCCAGGCCGAAGCGGTGGTGGTCGGCGGCGGCAACAGCGCCGGCCAGGCGGCGATGTTCCTCAGCCGCAGCGCGCGCCATGTCCATCTGCTGGTGCGCGGCCCCTCGCTCGCCTTGTCGATGTCCAGTTACCTGTCGAGCCGGCTGGAGGCCGACCCGGCGATCACCATCCATTATGACACCGAAATTGACACATTGCATGGCGATGCGCAGCTCGACGCGGTAACCATTCGCACGGCCGACGGCAGCCAGCGCCAGATCGCCTGCTGCGCCCTGTTCATCATGGTCGGCGCGGCGCCCAATACCGGCTGGCTGTCGGGACTGGTGGCGCTGGATGACAAGGGGTTCGTGCTGACCGGCGATGCGGTCGAGGCCCCCTCCCCCTATGAAACCTCACGCGCCGGCATCTTCGCGGTCGGCGACGTGCGTGCCGGATCGGTGAAGCGCGTCGCCTCTGCCGTGGGCGAAGGATCGGTCGTGATCTCGCGCATCTGGAGTCATGTGAATGGGTGAAGCATGAAGGCAGTGCTTCTTTTCCTGCAGGCCGCCACCGGCGCCATCGTCCCGACCCCGACGATGGACGCCATGCGCCAGCAGGTGACCGATGCCTATCGCCAGGAGGAGGCGCGACAGGCCGCATTGCCACCGGCGAAGGACGATGCCGAGAAGATCATCCGGCTGGGCACGCTGGATCAGGTCGGTCGCATCACCATGATGAAACTGGACTGGTCATCGGTGCCCGCCGACCAGCAACCGGTATGGCGCGGCGCCATATTGGCCGAGATCAGTCGCCATGACAGGCTGAATCAGGAACGGCTGAAGGCGATGATCCCGAAAGAAGGATGGTTCCGGATCAGCGTCTACGGCAAGGAAGCGGCCCGCGCCGCCTTCCTGATCGTCCAGCATGCCGTCGACGATCCGGCGCTGATGCGCGGGACACTGAACCGGATGGAGGCCTTGCTGCCGGACGGCGAGGCCGAGGGCCAGGCCTATGCGATGCTCTATGATCGGGTGGCGATGACATTCGACAAGAAGCCGCAGCGCTATGGCACCCAGGTCAATTGTGTCGACGGCCGATGGCAGCCGACCGACCTGGAAGCCCCCGATGCGGTGAATACGCGCCGCCAGGCGGTCGGCATGACGCAGACGATCGAGCAATATCTGGCGATGTTCGACAACGCCCAGTGCCCCAAGGCATAGCGCGCCCGATCAGGCCGCCCGCTGCAGCTTCTCCCGCAGCGTTACCAGCGACTGGTTGAGCGCGGCGATTTCCTCGATCGAGATGCCGACGGCCTCCATCAGTTCGGCCGGGACGCAGGTTGATACGTCCTGCGCCACCGACTGGCCCTGCTGCGTCAGGCGCACGCGGACCACCCGCTCATCCTTGGTGTCGCGCTGGCGGGTGACGAGGGCCGCCGCCTCCAGCCGCTTGATCAGCGGGGTCAGCGTATTGGATTCGAGGAAGAGCTGGCCGCCCAGTTCGCCGACCGTCTGGTCGTCGCGCCGGGCCAGCGCCACCATCACCAGATATTGGGGATAGGTGAGGCCGTAGCGATCGAGCAGCGGCTTGTAGAGCCGGTTGAAGGCAAGCCCGGTCGAATAGACGCCGAAGCAGAGAAAATCGTCGAGCGCGCCGCGCGCGGTATCTTGGGCAGTCATGGCGGGGGTGGTCATGGCGATACTCCTTGCCCGGAAATATAAATCGCACGCGATATGATCGCAAGGGTTGACGACTCAGATCGGCAGGCACATATAGATCGCACGCGATTTAATCGCAGATGATTAAATGAAAGGACCGATCGATGAGCAGCAAGATCCTCTATTCCACCAGCGCGACCGCAACCGGCGGCCGCGACGGCAAGGCCGCAACCACCGATGGCAGCTTCGCCGTGACGCTGGGCACACCCAAGGAACTGGGCGGCAATGGCCAGGGCAATAATCCCGAACAGCTGTTCGCGTCGGGCTATGCCGCCTGCTTCCTGGGCGCGATGAAGTTCGCCGCCAGCCAGGACAAGGATCTGCCCCGCGTGCCCGCCGACGCCAGCGTCACCGCCACGGTCGGCATCGGCCCGCGCAGCGACAAGGGCTTTGGCCTGGACGTCGCGCTGGAAATCAGCCTGCCGGGCGTCGACAAGGGTGCTGCCGAGGCGCTGGTCGCCGAAGCGGACACGATCTGCCCCTATTCGCACGCCACGCGCGGCAATATCGACGTGCGCCTGAGCGTCGCCTGACGCCTGGCAATCCGCCACAAAGAAAAAGGGCGGCCTTTGCGGGCCGCCCTTTTCATTATCAGCCGATCATCATCAGGCTGGCATTGCCGCCCGCGGCGGTCGTGTTGATGGAGGTCGACACCTCCTCCAGCAGCCAGTCGAGATGCCAGGCGCGCTCGTCGCCGGGCGCGGCTGCGTGGACGGTGACGATCGGCCCATCCAGTTCGGCCACCGCCTGGGTTGCGGCGAGGATCTGGTCGGCGTCGCCCTCCACCAGCATCGCGGCAAAGGGCGCGTCGGGCTGGACGAGGAAATGGGCGGCGACGCTGGCGGGCAGGCCCTGCGGCAGCGGAGCGCCCTCGATCACGGCGCGATTGCCGGTCGCCAGCACGGCGGCCATCTGCGCGAGCAGGCCGCGCCGCGTGCCCGGACGCAGCAACAGCAAGCCACGCGGATGCAGCGCATAGAGGTTGGTCTCGCCGACCGGGCCGGGCAACGCCAGTTCGACGCCGAGCGCCGACGCATCGCCATAATGGCGCGCGACCGCCGCCGCTTCATGATCGTCCTGCGCTTCCAGCCAGCTGACGAAATCATGGATTGGCGAGGCGAGATAGCCGACCCGCTCGGCAAAGACAGGCGCGGTGCGGGTCAGGCGGCCAAGATAGAGCGGTCCGCCCGCCTTGGGTCCGGTGCCCGACAGGCCGCGCCCGCCGAACGGCTGAACCCCAACGATCGCGCCGATGACATTGCGGTTCACATAGATATTGCCGGCCTTCACCCGCGCGGTGACGCGCGCCACCGTCTCGTCGAGACGGGTGTGCAGGCCGAAGGTCAGGCCATAGCCGGTGGCGTTGATCGCATCGACCAGCGCATCCATCCGCTCGCGGCGGAAGCGGATGACGTGCAGCACCGGGCCGAATATCTCGCGGCTGAGGTCCGCGATGCTGTCCAGTTCGATGATGGTCGGCGCGACGAAGGTGCCGTGCGCCGCCTCTTCGGGCAGTTCCTGCTGCTCGACCTTGCGGCCGAGCGCGCGCATCGACGCGATATGCTGTTCGATGCCCGCCTTCGCCTCGGCGGTGATGACCGGGCCGGTATCGACCGCGAGCCGATCGGTGCGGCCGATGCGCAATTCCCTGAGCGCGCCCTTCAGCATGGTGAGGGTGCGATCGGCGACATCCTCCTGCAGGCACAATATGCGCAGCGCCGAGCAGCGCTGGCCGGCGCTGTCGAAGGCGGAGGCGATGACGTCGGCCACCACCTGTTCCGCCAGCGCCGAACTGTCGACGATCATCGCATTCTGGCCGCCGGTTTCGGCGATCAGCGGGATCGGCTTGCCCGCGGGCGACAGGCGGGTGGCGAGCTGGCGCTGGATCAGCCGGGCGACCTCGGTCGAGCCGGTGAACATGACGCCTGCCGTTTCCGGCGCAGCGACCAGCGCGGCGCCGATCCGGCCGTCGCCGGGCAGCAGTTGCAGCGCATCGCCGGGCACGCCGGCTTCATGCAGCAGGCGCACGGCTTCGGCCGCGATCAGCGGGGTTTCCTCGGCGGGCTTGGCCAGCACCGGATTGCCGGCGACCAGTGCCGCCGCGACCTGTCCGGTGAAGATGGCGAGCGGGAAGTTCCACGGGCTGATGCAGACAATCGGCCCCAGCGGCGCCTGATCCGGGCCGAAGGTGCCGCGTGCCTGCGCCGCATAATAGCGCAGGAAGTCGATCGCCTCGCGCACTTCGGCGATGGCGTTGGGCAGCGACTTGCCCGCTTCGCGCATGATGAGGCCGAGCAGCACCGGCATCCGGTCCTGCATCGCGTCGGCCGCCCGCTCCAGCAGGACGGCACGATCGGCGACGGCCGTGTTGGGCCAGCAGGCGTTGGCGGCGCGGATCGCAGCGGCACGGGCGTGGTCGGCGCTCGCTTCCCAGACGGTGCCGACAATGTCGCGATGGTCGGCGGGGTTGCAGACCGGGCGGGCTTCCCCTTCCCCGCCTTCGGGCCCTTCCCCGCCCTCGGGCGCGGCGGTCCAGGCGATGGTGGCGCTGTGCTGCAGCGCCTGTGTCAGCTTAGCTAGCGCGCCTTCATCGCTGAGGTCGATGCCATCGGAATTTCGGCGATCGGGATAGAGGCCGGCGGGCGCGGCGATCTGGTCGTGCCGGGCGCCGGGATGCGGCATGGCGCGGACGATCTCGACCGGGTCGGCGATCATCTCCTCGATCGAGACATCGGGATCGGCGATGCGGTTGACGAAGCTGCTGTTCGCGCCATTTTCCAGCAGGCGGCGGACGAGATAGGCGAGCAATGTCTCATGCGTGCCGACCGGCGCATAGATGCGGCACGGGCGGTCCAGCTTGTCCTTGCCGACGACCTGTTCATAGAGCGGCTCGCCCATGCCGTGCAGGCACTGGAACTCATATTGGCCGATCGCGAAGTCCGGCCCGGCCATCTGGTAGATGGTGGCGAGCGTCTGGGCATTATGGGTCGCGAATTGCGGGAAGACGGCGTCGGGCGCGGCCAGCAGCTTTTTCGCGCAGGCGACATAGGCGACGTCGGTATGGACCTTGCGGGTATAGACCGGAAAATCGGCGAGGCCATCGACCTGCGCGCGCTTGATCTCCGCATCCCAATAGGCGCCCTTGACCAGACGCACCATCATCCGGCGATTGGCGCGACGGGCGAGGTCGATGATCCAGTCGATGACGAAGGGGCAGCGCTTGCCATAGCCCTGGACGACGAAGCCCAGGCCATCCCAGCCGGCAAGGTCGGGATCAAGCGCCAGGCTTTCGAGCAGGTCGAGCGAGAGTTCGAGGCGATCCGCCTCCTCCGCGTCGATGTTGAGGCCGATGTCGTAGCGCTTCGACAGCAGCGCGAGTTGCTTAACCGCCGGCAGCAATTCGCCCATCACCCGGTCGGCCTGCGCGCGAACGTAGCGCGGATGGAGCGCCGACAGCTTGATCGAGATGCCGGGGCCGGCATAGATGCCGCGCCCGGCCGACGCCTTGCCGATGGCGTGGATCGCCTTTTCATAATCGGCATAATAGCGTGCGGCGTCGGCGGCGGTGGTCGCCGCCTCGCCCAGCATGTCATAGCTGTAGGCGAAGCCCTTGGCCTCCAGTTCCTTGGCGCGCTTGACCGCTTCCTTGATCGTCTCGCCGGTGACAAACTGTTCGCCCATCATCCGCATGGCGAGATCGACGCCGCGCCGGATCACCGGCTCGCCGGCGCGGGCGACCAGACGGGCGAGCGCCGCCGCCAGGCCGCGATCGTCGACGCTGCCGACCAGCTTGCCGGTGACGACCAGGCCCCAGGTCGCGGCATTGACGAACAAAGACTTGCCGCCGCCCAGATGCGAACTCCAGTCGCCGTCGGCGATCTTGTCGCGAATGAGGGCGTCGCGCGTGTCGTTGTCGGGAATGCGCAGCAGCGCTTCGGCAAGGCACATCAGCGCCACGCCCTCCTGACTGGAGAGCGAATATTCCTGGACCAGCCCTTCGACCCCGGTGCCCTTGTGATTGGCGCGCAGGGTGGTGACCAGATGGCGCGCCGTGTCCGCCACGGCGGCGCGGGTGGCGCCGGGCAGGGTCGCCGCGTCGAGCAGCGGGGCAAGGCATTCAGCCTCGTCGCGGCGATAGGCGGCGGTGATCGCCCGGCGCAGCGGCGACTGGTCGCGGATGGCGGGGGCGAAGGCGGCAAAGGGATGCTGGTCGGTCATGCGACCAGAATATCCGATTGGCGCATTTCATTCCGTCTTATGAATGCCCCGATAAATGTCAAAGTGACTTATTAATGGCAGCATGATAGGCAAATTGCATGAGCAACAAGCCCGCTATGGTCGAAATGGATGAGTTCGACCGGCGTATCATCGCCGCGCTGGTCGAGGATGGCCGCATGACCGTGACCGATCTGGCCGCCAGCGTCGGCCTGTCCAAGACACCCTGCCAGGTGCGGTTGAAGCGATTGCAGGAGAGCGGCGTCATTCGCGGTTTTCGCGCGATCGTCGATCCGGCCAAGCTGGGGATGGACCATGTCGCCTTTACCGAGGTGAAGCTGAGCGACACGCGGGAGAGCGCGTTGCGGGAGTTCAATGCGGCGGTGCGGCGCATCCCGGAGGTCGAAGAATGCCATATGCTGGCGAGCAATTTCGACTATCTGCTGAAGGTCCGCACGTCCGACATTCGCCGCTATCGCATGGTGCTGGGCGAGAAGATTTCCGCCCTGCCCCACGTCGCCAGCACATCGACCTTCGTGGCAATGGAGACGGTGCTGGAATCCGGCAGCAAGCGGCCGCGCCGTTAACGCGGGACCGAAGGCCCTTCTATCCGGATGCCGCGCCGCTGAAGCTCGGCCCGCGCCGCCTTCTGATGCGGGGTCAGGCGCTGATAGTCGGTGGTCGAACGCCAGATCTCCAGCACGTCCTGATCGCTGCGGATAGCAACATCCGCCTCTGCATTGGCATAGTCCTGCAGACGATATTTCCTCGGCGCTTTTTCGATCACCCGTCATCCCTTTCGCGGGAGACGTAGCGGATTTTACGTAAAATCCGCGTGATCGGGATCACGCGGTTAAGGCATGTTAATCAAACAGGGCCAGCGGCACGGCATCGCCCATGGCGCGATAGCCGGCCGGATTGGGATGGAGCGCGTCACCGCCATCATAAGCGGGCAGCAGCCGGTCGGGCCGCGCAGGATCGCGGGTGGCACGGTCGAAATCGACCAGCCCGTCGAAATGGCCCGGCGTGCGTATCCAGGCATTGACCGCCTGCCGGTCCGCCTCATTCTGGGCATCGGCATGATAATAATCATTGCCGACAAAGGGCATGATGGTGGCGCCAATCACCTTGATCCCGCGCGCATGGGCGCGGGCGATGATCTGGCGATAGGCGCCGATGATGCGGGCGACATGGGCCTTGTGATCCTCGACACTGACGGGGGCATCGCGAGTGAGGGTGCCAAGATCATTGACCCCTTCCAGCAGGACCAGATGCGTGACGCCGGGCTGGGCCAGCACATCGCGGTCGAGCCGGGCCAGCGCATTGGGGCCAAGCCCGTCGTTCAGCAGCCGGTTGCCGCCGATCCCCTGATTGACGACGGCGATGTCGCGGCGCTTGGGGTCCGCCTGCAACCGCTGGGCAAGCCGGTCGGTCCAGCGATCATTGCCGTTGGTGGTCGATCCCTTGCCATCGGTGATGGAGTCGCCGAGCGCCACAACCAGCCGTGCGGGCGCGCAGCGCTCGACCTCCAGCGCGGCGAGATTGAACCAATGGTCGAACGAGGCGGCGCCCGCCATCGCCGTGTCGGTCAGGTGATCGCCGGGCATATGCCAGGAAGTGGCGCGCGAGCCGGGATGCGAAGTCTGTTCCGGTTCGCCCTGATAGCGGATGGTGACGGCGATCGTGTCAAGCGCGGCGACCGGCAGCGATACCGGGTCGGACAGATAATCGGCACCGGCGGGCACGATCAGGTCCGGGCTGCCATCGAAGCGCAGCGAAATGAGCGTGCCGGGATCGATCGCCGGCGATGTGCTGGCAGGGGCGCGGGCGATGCTGACGCCGGCGATATGGAGCGGCGCGGTGCCGGCGAGGTTGGAGATGCGCACCCGCACCCGGTCGCCGGCGATCGAGGGGCGGACGATCTGGCGCAGCGACTGGTCCTTGAGCGTGCCGGCGGGTAGCGCAGCGTCGCCGGTCGGGCGGAATTGCGAGGAGGCCCAGCCCGACACCCAGGTCGGCGTGCAGGTCTTTGCCGTGACGGGCTGGGACAGCAGCAGGGACAGCAGCAGGGACAGCGGCAGGCTGGCGAGCAAGGGACGGATCATCGGCTTCCTTTCGGTCGGGGATGGCGGGCGGCGCGTCCCCAAAATGGGCATATGAGGATCACGGTATCGAAGTTCACAGTGTCGTGCGGCAGGCGTTGACGCATTTCCGCGCCTTTCCGGGCCGGCCGCGACCTGCAACGCGCCGGTGACGCGACACCTGGGTCACCGCCACGCCCCAGTGACGCGCCCATGAGGCAACAGGGACGCGACGACCGGGTCACGACAAGGTCATGGCAAAGGCGTCCGCGAAGACGGGTTCATGGCCAAGGGTAGACCAAATATCCTCCAACATTGGAAGGCCCCTGCCCTATGCCAAGCCGCGGTCCCAACGACTTCCAAGAAAAAGGGCCGGCGTTGCCGCCGGCCCTGTCAGTGCATCCCTGGGGGAGGATCAGAAGTTGGCCCGGATACCGGCCAGCACGGTGCGACCGGGATAATAGACCGAATAGGCGGCGTTCGAATATTCGAAGGTGGTGCGGATCGGCTCGTCCGTGATGTTCAGCACATCGAGCGTCAGGCGCAGCGCCTTGTTGAAGAAGGGCAGCTGATAGCCGGCCGACATGTCGAGCTGGCCACGGGCGTCGGACTTGAGGTCGGCGCCGTTGATGCCGTTCTGCGGACCGTTCACGGCGATCGCCTCGTCATTCCAGACATAGTTCACGCTGACCGACAGACCGCCATTTTCATAGAAGCCCTGCAGGTTGTAGCTCCAGGGCGACACGCCGGTCGCGACCAGACCCGAGGAGGAGGACTGCTTCAGGTAAGTGCCGTTGGCCGAGAAGCCGAGGCCCTTCACCAGGAAGTCGAGCGGCTGCACCCAGGTCGCTTCGATACCCTTGATCTTGAGATCGCGCAGGTTGACCGGACGGTTCACGGTGATCGGCAGCTGAGCGACCGGGATGCCGGTCTGGAGCGACCGGTCGTTGAGGGCGTTCTGCTGCGTCGAGATCAGGCTGTCGAACGGAATGTTGAGCGACCCGAAGGCAACCTGTTCGGAGGTGGTGACGGTGAAGCCCTGGATATTCTTCATGAACAGCGACACGCCGACATAACCGATGCCGCCGGTGTAGATTTCGCCGCCCAGGTCATAATTGTCCGAGGTGTAGGGCTTGAGGTTCGGATTGCCCGCCGTGGCAGTCAGCGCCGAAGGATCGGAGAAGGTGATGCCCGGCAGGATCGCGCCGGCATCCGGGCGGGTCATCGTCCGCGAGGCCGACGCACGCAGCTTCACATTGTCGGCGACATCATAGGTCAGATTGATCGACGGCAGGAAATTCTCGTAGGTCGAGGACGAGGTGATGTCGACGATCTCCGTGCCGACCTGGCTCGGTCCGACGACCAGCTGGTCGGTGTGGGCGTAGCGCATGCCGGTGTTGATGTGCAGGTCGCGGCCGGCAATGGTCGTGACGCCGTTCAGTTCGAAATAGGCACCCCAGACCTTTTCATCCATGTCGCCGGTCGCGCCGCCGGTGACGGCCCCGCGTGCTTCGGGCGCGCTGTCGCGATAGCTGGCATAGTTGGTGGCCTGCTTGAGCGCATCGAAGTCCGGCACGATGAAGCCGGCGGTCGAGGAACTGCGCAGATACTGAGCGATGGCGCTGGTCGGCACGGTGCCGGTGGCGCCGGTGCAGCCAGTGCCGCAGACCGACAGCTGATAGGCGGTGCTGTTGTCATAGGCGCGGATCGAACGGGTCGCCTGATCATAGGCGCCGCCGACCTTCACGTTGAACATGTCATCGCCATAGGTCACGTCGAGATGCGCGCCCTTGGTCTCGGTCTTGCGACGGACCAGCTGGATATTCTGGCGATACCATTGCCAGCTGCCGTTGTTCGGATCGTTGAGGTCGAGATTGCTGGTGATCGACGGATAGTCGCCACCGGTATTGTCATAATAGGTTTCGACGCCCGACTGCGGCGTGGTCTGGAACGCCCAGGTCGGCTGTTCGCGGAAGAAGCGGCTCTTCGACCAGTTGGCGCTGAGGTCGACCTTCAGATCCTCGGTCGGCTGCCAGCTGACGCTCGGGTTGACGTTCCAGAATTTGGTCGTCTGCTTGAACAGGCTGGCTTCGAGGAAATAGGAGGAGTTGGCGAAGGTGCCGCTGGTGACGACGCCATTGTCATCGACGGTCAGGTCGATCGGCACCATGCCACCAGTCGACTGGGCGCTGGTGCCCGGCCCCGAGTTGCGGACCTGCCAATTCATGTTGACCTTGCTGTAATCACGCTTGGACTTGGCCCAGATGCCGTCCAGGGCGAAATGCAGCTCGTCCGACGGGCGCCATTCGAGCGAGGCCAGCGCCGAGATGCGCGAGCGATCGCCTTCGGTCAGGCTCTTGCGGCCGAGACGCGGGATCAGCGCGGTGCTGAGCTGGTCGCGGGTCAGGCCAGAAGTGGCGACGACATCGACCGGCTGGCCGGCGACCAGGCCATGGCCGGTATTGTTGGGAACGACCGAGGCCCAGGAGAAATTATTGCCGCCGGCGTCGCCGGTGCCGAGATTACCGTCGGTCCAGCCGACCGATTCAAAGCCATCTACGCGGGTCTTGGTCTTCACGCCGGCAACGCCGACGAGGATGCCGAACGTGTCAGTGGTGTGGCTGGCGACGATCGCGCCGCGCGGGCTGAACTTGTCGTTATTGTCGGTATATTGGCCCTGCGCCACGACGGTGACATGGGTGCCTTCCTTGTCGAAGGGACGGGCATTGCGCAGGTTGACGGTGCCGGCGATGCCGCCTTCAAGCGTCGAGGGCGACGGGCTCTTGGCGAGGTCGAGGCGGGTGAAGAGTTCCGACGGGAAGAAGTCGAGATCGACTTCGCGGTTGGCGCTGCCGCCGTTGGTGCCGCCATCCGATGCAACCTGAAGCTGCGAACCGTTGAGCAGCACGCGGGTGAAGCTGGGGCCAAGGCCGCGGATCGCGACCTGGGTGCCTTCACCGTTGATGTCGCGGTTGAGGCGCACGCCGGGCATGCGGTTCAGCGTTTCAGCGAGGTTGGTGGCGGGCAGCTTGCCGATATCTTCCGCGAAGATCGAGTCGCCAAACGCAACCGCATTCTTCTTGGCGTTGGTGGCGCTTTCCAGCGAGGCGCGGATACCGGTGACGACGATGTCGGCGGTTTCGCTGTCCTGCGGCGCGGCGGCGGTTTCGGCCGGTGCAGCAGCATCCTGCGCAGCGGCGGCCTGGGCCAGGCCCAGCGCACCGAAGGCGGATGCGGCGAACAGGGCCGCACGGATATTATGGTGGCGTGAAACGTTCATACAACCTCTCCCCGAGCGCTGCCCCCGACTATCCGGTGGGCGTATCTGGTAGCGCTATCAGATGCAGACCAATAAAGTGCCCGTCCCAATTGTCAAGATATGGGACGGGCGAAAATGGTAACGTTATTAATTTTCAGCGGACTGTGGCATTTGTGCTGATGACGGCCTGCGCCGCGGTCAGGCCCGGTGCGCTGGCGCGGACGGTTACCCGCCCCTTCTCGCCCGGCTTGGCCTTCACGATCACTAGCGCCAGGCCATTGAAAGCCTTGCGATCTTTCGACGGAAAGGCAGTCAGATCGGTCGGGTCGCCATTGTCGGTGGCAATGATCTCGCCCGGTCCCTCGATCGAGAAGCGGATGTCCTGCTTGGCGGCAGGGACGACATTGCCGTCCTTGTCGAGGATCTTGAGCGTCACGAAACTGAGGTCACGACCGTCATCGGCGATGGCGGAGCGATCGGCGGTCAGCGACAGTTTCGCCGCCTCGCCCACGGTGCGGATCGTCTCGGTCGCCCAGGGCTGGCCCTTCTTCCAGGTGACGACCTTCACCTCGCCCGGTTCATAGACGACATAGTCCCAGCGGAAGCGATATTCATAATCGCGCTTCTTGACCTTGCCCTGCGACTTGCCGTTGATGAACAGTTCCGCCTCGTCGGCCGAGGAGAAGACATGAACCGGCGTGATCTGGCCGACGCGGTCAGGCCAGGTCCAGTGCGGCAGGATATGCGCGAATTTGAGGTCGGGCCGCCAGCGCGCCTGGTAGAGCCAGAAGCGGTCCTTGGGGAAGCCGGCGAGATCGAGGATGCCGGAATAGGAACTGCGCGACGTGTAATAGGGTGTCGGTTCGCCCAGATAATCGAAGCCGGTCCAGACGAACTCGCCCGCGACATAGGGATTCTGGTCATCGGCGGCCCAGACCCGATCGGGCGAGGAGCCAAAATCGGCGGCGTGCATCTCATAGGCGGAGACCTGATGCGTGTCGGGATTGCCGCCCGACCAGGGGCGCACCGGACCGCTGATCGCGCCGGCCACCGGGAACATATATTCGCCGCGACTGGACAGGGCCGATGCGCTTTCGGTGGACAGGATGACCTTGTCCGGGAATTTCGCGCGGAAGGCGGGATATTGGCCGACGATGCCGCGAATGCCGGCGCCCTGATAATTGAGGCTGATGACGTCCACGGTGGTGGGCAGAGCCATGTCCGCCTTGGCATAGTTCATCGCGCTGGTGGCGGGCCGGGTCGGGTCTTCCTGATGCGCGATGGCGACCAGTTCGCGGCCGATCTTCGCCCCCGCCTCACCATCATATTGTTCGCCGACCTCGTTGCCGATGCTCCAGATGATGATCGAGGGATGGTTGCGGTCGCGGCGCAGCATGGCGCGCGCGTCGGCCTCATGCCAATCCGGGAAGATCAGGTGGAAGTCGTGCGGGGTCTTCTTCTTCTCCCAGCTGTCGAACACCTCGTCCATCACCAGGAAGCCCATGCGGTCGGTGAGTTCGAGCAGTTCGGGCGCGGGCGGATTATGGCTCATGCGCACGGCGTTGGTGCCCATGTCGCGCAATATTTCGAGCTGGCGCTCGGCCGCGCGGGCGTTGAAGGCTGCGCCGATCGCACCGAGATCATGATGATTGTTGACGCCGCGCAGGGGGATCTGCTCACCATTGACGATCACGCCCTTGTCGGGATCGAACTTGATGTCGCGCACGCCGAAGCGGGTTTCGTAGCTGTCGATCAGCTTGCCGCCCTGGGTCACGGTGGAGACGGCGACATAGCGGTTGGGCGCCTGCGTCGGCGGCGGGCCCCAGAGGCGCGGGTTGCTGAGGATCGTGCTGCCCTTCAGCTCCGCCTTGCCATGGGGGGCGATGCTGGTGGACTGGCGGGCGATGCTGGCGACCGGGCGGCCGATGCGCTTGCCGCTGGCGTCGATCGCATAGAGAGCGGTCGCGACCTCGACCTGCGCCGGGGTGTCGCCGTCATTGTCGAGGGTGAGGCTCAGGTCCACGCTGGCCTGCGCCTTGCTGACCTGCGGCGTGCGGACGATGCTGCCCCACTGGCCGACATGGACCTTGTTGGTGGTGGTGAGATAGATGTCGCGATAGAGGCCGCCGCCCGGATACCAGCGCGCCGAAGCCTGGGGATTGTCGAGGCGGATCACGAGTTGGTTCTGGCCGCCCGGCACCGCATAGGGGGTGAGGTCGAGGCGGAAGCTGTTATAGCCATAGGGCCAGCCGCCGACGAGCTTTCCATTCAGCCAGACGGCGGCGTAGGACATCGCCCCTTCGACATCGAGGAAGATCGACTTGCCCTTGTCGCTGGCGGGGATGGTCAGCGCCTTGCGATACCAGCCGATGCCCCAGCTGGGCAGGCGGCCCATGCCGCCATAGGGGCCATCCTTGATGAACGGGCCGGCGATCGCCCAGTCGTGCGGCAGGTCGACATGGGTCCAGCCGCTGTCGTCGAAGCCGGGCTGGACATAGGATACGGTGCCGCCCGGATTGCCGGCGGGACGGGTGTGATGCCTGGCGGGATCGGCGATGAAGGGATTGGCGCTGGGCAATATCCAGGGCTTGAGCACGCGGGCGCCGCTGTCGTCCACCTGCACCGCCGCGTCGGGACGGGCGTCGGCCACCTTGCCGTCGCCGGCATCCTCGATCGGCGGACGGACATCATAGCGCAGATCCTCGATCAGGCCGGCGGGATCTCCCTTGGTGAAGCGCCAGTCGCGGCTGATCGAGACGCTGTCGCGCGGCGCGGCCAGCAAGGTCGCAGGGCTGAGCAGGCAGGAGGCGAGCAGGATGGTGCGCAGGGTCTTCATCAGGGGCTCCGTCAGAGCTGGGCGAGCGCAGCGCGGGCGCCGTCTGCTTCGAGGATGGCGAGCCAGCGGATCAGCGCGGCGCGGAAGGCGGCGTTGCCGGCAAGGTCGGCGGGCACCACGGCATCGAAGGCCAGGATCGCGTCGACACGGGCTTGCGTAGAGGATGCGTCGGCCAGCCGGGCGGTGATGGCGGCGGCGAGCGGATCGTCGACGACATGGGCTTCGCCCCGGTCATCGACGCCGGCCTGCCAGCGGACCCAGGCGGCGACGGCGAGCGACAGGGCATCGATCCCCTGCCCTGCCGACAGCCGCGCGGCGATGGTGGCGAGCAGGCGCTGGGGCAGCTTTTGCGATCCGTCCATCGCGATCTGGCGGGTGCGATGCTGCAGGGTCGGATTGTCGAAGCGCGCCATCAGCTCGCGGCGATAGGCGGCGACGTCCAGTTCGGGCGGCGGCGACAGCGTGGTCTGCGCCTCGTCCCACAGACTTTCGACGAAATGCCGGGCTTCGGGCAGCGCGAGCACTTCATGGACATGGTCGATGCCGGCGAGGCCGCCGAGATAGGCGATGCCGCTATGCGCGCCGTTGAGCAGGCGCAGCTTCGCCTCCTCCCAGGGGGCAACGGCGGCGGTGACCTGAACCCCCGCGCCGAAATCCGGGCGCGGGCCGCAGAATTTATCCTCGATCACCCATTGCAGGAAGGGTTCGGTCTTGACCATTGCCTGATCCTCGACGCCGAGCCGGGCGGCGAGCGCGGCGATGTCGGCGTCGGTGGTGGCGGGGACGATGCGGTCGACCATGGTTTCGGGGAAGGCCCCTTCTGCCGCGATCCAGTCGGCCAGTGCCGGGTCGTGCCGGGCAGCGAGCGCCAGCACGGCGTTGCGCAACCGGGTGCCGTTGTGCGGCAGATTGTCGCAACTGATCGCGGTGAAAGGCGGCAGGCCCGCCGCCTGGCGCACGGCCAGCGCCGCGACGAGGAAGCCGGGCGCAGTCTGCGGCGCGGCGAGCGAGGCAAGGTCTGCGGCGAGTTGGGGATCGCCCTCGATCAGGGCGCCGGTCGCGGGATCGAGCTTATAGCCCTTCTCGGCCACGGTCAGGGTGACGATATGGGTGTCGGGCGCGGCGAGCGCGGCGACCAGTGCGGCCGGGTCTTCCGGGGCGACCAATACCTGGCTGACCACGCCGATGATGCGCGCCTGCTCGGCCGAACCATCGCGCACCAGCATGGTGTAGAGGCAGTCCTGCGGCATCATCTGGTCGCGCACGCCGGGCGAACGCAGCGACGCGGCAATCACGCCCCAGCGCAGGTCGCCGGCGGTCAGGGCATCATCGAAGATCACCGCCTGATGCGCGCGGTTGAAGGCACCGATGCCGAGATGGACGACGCCGGGGCGAACCGCCGCGCGATCATAGCCGGGACGGACGATATCGGCGGGCAGGCCGGCGAGCGTGGCGGACGATAGACGGGTCACAGGATCAGACAGCCTCTTGCGAGAGAGTCACGGGCACATAGCGCGGGACGATAAGGTGCAGCACCAGCAGCGCCAGCAGATAGGCACAGGATGCGACGATGAAGATCGGCTGGAAGCTGCCGACGGTTTCCAGGATGATGCCGGCGAACTTGGCCATCAGCATGCCGCCGATCGCGCCGGCCAGCCCGCCAAGGCCGACCACTGACCCCGCCATCCAGCGCGGAAAGAGATCGCCCGGCAGCGCATAGACATTGGCCGAGAAGCCCTGATGCCCGGCGCAGGCGAGGCCGATCAGGCCGACCGCGATCCACATGCTGGGCGCCTGGGCAGCGAACGCGATCGGCAGGGCGCAAAGCCCGGCGCAGAACATCGCCGTCTTGCGGGCGCGGTTGATGTTCATGCCCCGGCCCATCAGGCGCGACGACAGCCAGCCGCCCGCGACCGAACCGACATCGGCCAGCAGATAGACGGCGATCAGCGGCGGGCCGAAGTCCAGCATCTTCACGCCATATTGCTTGTTGAAGAAATCGGGCAGCCAGAAGAGGAAGGTCCACCAGACCGGATCGATGAGGAAGCGCGAGGTCATATAGGCCCAGGTCTGGCGATAGCGGAACAGGGTGCGCCACTTGACCGGGCGGGCCGGTTCCTGCGGGTCCGCCTCGATCCAGGCCAGTTCCTCGGCGCTCAGCCCCTTCTTTTCGCGCGGGCGGCGATAGAAGGTCAGCCAGGCGGCGAGCCAGAAGACCGTCAGCAGGCCGGTGAGGATGAAGGCCCAACGCCAGCCCAGCGTGACCGCAATGACCGGGACGATCAGCGGCGTCAGGATCGCGCCGACATTGGAGCCGGCATTGAAGATGCCGATGGCGAAGGCGCGTTCCTTCTTGGGAAACCATTCATTGGTGGCGGCGATCGCCGCCGGGAATGTCCCCGCCTCACCAATTGCCAGTGGGATGCGGGCGAACAGCATGCCGGCGGTCGAGGTGAAGAAGATGTGCATGACATGGCCGACCGTCCACAGGCCGACCGCCAGCGCATAGCCGGCCCGCGCGCCGATCCGGTCGATCAGGCGGCCGAAGGCGACATAGGCGATGCCGTAACCCGCCTGAAACCAGATGGCGAGATCGGCATAGCCGCTCTCGCTCCAGCCATAGTGGGCCTGAAGATCGGGCTTGAGCGTCGGCAGGACAAGCCGGTCGATATAGCTCAGCACCACCGCCGCAAAGAGCAGGCCGCAGACGATCCAGCGGACCTTTCCGGACGGTTTGGGAATCGTGGTCATTGGCCACTCCGACAATGTTTCGTCATTCCCGCGAGCGCGGGAATCCACCTCCGGACCTCGCGATTGGGGCTATGGCAGGAGATGGATCCCCGCTTTCGCGGGGATGACGGCGTGGAGTGGCCAAAGCAGGTCAAGCGATCACCAGTTGAACATGGTGCCGTCTTCGAGCCGGTTCACCGGCAGGAATGCGCGATTATATTCATATTTGGCGGCCAGTTCCTCGTCGATGTCGACGCCCAGGCCCGGCTTGTCGCCTGGATGCATGGCGCCGTTTTCGAACGTATAGGCATGGGGGAAGACGGCATCGGTCTCGGGCGTGTGGCGCATATATTCCTGCACCCCGAAATTGGGCACCGACAGGTCGAAGTGGAGCGCGGCGGCCATGCAGACCGGCGACAGGTCGGTCGCGCCGTGGCAGCCGGTGCGGACCTGATAGAGATCGGCGAGGTTCGCGATCTTGCGCAGATGGCTGATGCCGCCGGCATGGACCACGGTGGCGCGGATATAGTCGATCAGCTGGTTCTGGATCAGCTCGCGGCAATCATGGATCGAGTTGAAAATCTCGCCCACGGCCAGCGGCGTGGTGGTGTGCTGGCGGATCAGCTTGAACGCGTCCTGATTTTCAGCAGGCGTCGCATCTTCCAGCCAGAAGGGGCGATATTGTTCCAGATCCTTGCCCAGACGCCCGGCCTCGATCGGGGTCAGGCGATGATGGATGTCGTGCAGCAGATGCACGTCCCAGCCCAGCGCCTCGCGGGCGGCCTTGAACAGTTCGGGGACGATGCGGAGATATTTGCTGGTGTTCCAGACATTTTCGGTCGGCAGGTCGGCGTCGGCGGGTTCGTAGAAATATTTGTCCTTCGACACGCCATAGGTCGACGCCATGCCAGGGACGCCGCACTGGATGCGGATCGCCTTGTAACCCTGTGCCTGATATTCCAGCGCGACCTTGACCGTGTCCTCGATCGTCGTGCCATTGGCATGGCCATAGACCATGACGCTTTCACGGCTGGCGCCGCCGAGCAGCTGGTAGACCGGCAGGCCGGCAATCTTGCCCTTGATGTCCCAGAGCGCGGTATCGACGGCGGCGATGGCCGACATCGTCACCGGGCCGCGGCGCCAATAGGCGCCCTTGTAGAGATATTGCCAGATATCCTCGATCTGGTGCGCATCCCGGCCGATCAGGCAGGGAATGACATGGTCCTGCAGATAGGAGGCGACGGACAGTTCGCGGCCGTTGAGGGTCGCATCGCCCAGACCATAGACGCCCTCTTCGGTCTCGATCTTGAGGGTGACGAAATTGCGACCAGGGCAGGTAACGATGACCTTGGCGCCGGTAATCTTGGGCATGGATGCTCCCCTAAAACTGGTATGACCAATCATGGCCATAGGCGATAATCAATTTGCCTTCAACGATATTGGTCAGGCCAATACCATCAGGCGATCTCCAATGTAACCGTCTGAAGCGTGGCGCTGTCCGGCCCGACCATGATGTCGAACAGGCCCGGCTCGACCACTTCGCGCATGTCGAGATTCCACAGCGCGACTGCTTCCGGGCCGATGGTCAGACGCACGGTGCGGCTTTCGCCGGGCGCCAGCGCGATCCGTTCGAAGCCCTTCAATTCCTTGAGCGGGCGCGTGACCGAGGCGGTCTGGTCATGGACATAGAGCTGCACCACTTCCTCGCCCGCGACAGTGCCGACATTGCGGACATCGACCTCCACCGTGACTTCGCCGCCCACGCCGATGCGGCTGGCCGACAGGCGCGGCGGACCGAAGGCGAATTTGGTGTAGCTGAGGCCGAAGCCGAACGGGAAAAGCGGGCTGGCATCGGCGAAGAGATAGCCGCGCCGCGAGGATGGCTTGCGGTTGTAGAAGATCGGGATCTGGCCCGCGTCGCGCGCGACGGTGACGGGCAGCTTGGCCCCCGGATTGACGTCTCCGAACAATATGTCGGCCATGGCCGTGCCGCCCTCCTGCCCCGGATACCAGCATTCGATCAGCGCATTGGCGCCATCGACCACGGCGGGATAGCTGGGCGGGCGACCGTTGATGGCGCACACCACCACCGGCTTTCCGGTCGCCTTCATCGCGGCGAACAGGTCATTCTGCTCACCGACCAGATCGAGGCTGGTGCGATCGCCCAGATGGTTTTTGGCAAAGCCTTCGCGGCTGGTCTGTTCCGTGTCGCCGATGGCGAGCAGGATGATGTCGGCGGTCTTTGCGACCTCGACCGCTTCGGCGATCAGCTGGCGGTTCTTCGCCGGGTCGGCCAGCAGCACTTCGTCCACCGAGCGGTCCTCACTCTGGGTGATGAAGACGCCCTGGGCATGGACGATGTCCGCCCGGTTGCCGAGCTTCGCCTTCACCCCATCCAGCAGCGAGACCGCCTGGCGCGGGATCGAGGAATAGCCGCCCAGCCGCGCGACCGCGGCATTGGGCCCGATAACCGCGACCTTGCGATGGGCGCCGGGCTTGAGCGGCAAGGTGCCGTCATTCTTGAGCAAGACGATCGACTTGTGCGCCGCCTTGAGCGCCAGCGCGCGCGCCTCCGCATTGCCGGTGAGCGCATCATAGTCGGCGCGCGGCCAGGGATTTTCGAACAGGCCCGCGCGGAACTTGAGCGTCAACATCCGCGTGCAGGCGAGGTTGACGGCCTCAAGGGGCACTTTTCCGGCGCGGACCTGTTCGACGAGCGTGCGATAGGCCAGGCCATCGGGCAGCTCGCAATCGACCCCGGCGCGGAGCGCGGCACGGGCCGTCGCCTCCAGGTCGGGCTGGACATGGTGAATGGTGTCGAGTTCGGGGACGGCGCCATAATCGCTGACCACGGCGCCATCGAAATGCCATTCGCCGCGCAGGATATCGCCGAGCAGCCACTTGTTCTGATGGCTGGGGACGCCGTCGATCTCGTTATAGCTGGGCATGACGGCGGCGATGCCGGTGCGCTTGACCACCTGACGGAAGGGCGGGAAGAAATTCTCGCGCAGTTCGCGCTCGCTGATCGGCGCGGGCGCGATATTCTCGCCCGCCTGCGGCTGGCCATGGCCGGTCATATGCTTGAGCGTGGCCATGACCTTGTCCGGGCCGATCTGCTTGCCCTCCCCCTGCAGGCCCAGCACGGCAGCAACGCCCATCTCGCCGCAGAGATAGGGGTCTTCGCCAAAGGTTTCCTCGATCCGGCCCCAGCGCGGGTCGCGGGCGATGTCGACCACCGGCGAAAGCGCGAGATGGACGCCGCGCGCACGGACTTCCCGAGCAATAACCGACTGGACATCGGTCATGAGCTGGCGATCGAAACTGCCGGCAAGGCCGATCGCCATCGGGAACATGGTGGCGTCGGTCGCCATGTAGCCGTGGAGCGATTCCTCATGGAAGAGGATCGGGATGCCGAGGCGGGTCTCTTCCACCGCCCATTTCTGGACGGCGTTGATGAAGGCGACGGTATCGGCCGGGGTGCGCCAGCGCGCGCCGACGCCGCCGGCCTGGGTCGATCCATTGGGCGCGCCGCGCCGGTCGGACGGGCGGGTAATCTGGCCGAAGCTCGCCGGATAAGCCTTGCTCGCCTTGGCCGGCGAGAAGGTGAGATCATCCATGATGTCGGCCTTGGTCGCCCAGAGCGCGATGATCTGGCCGACCTTTTCCTCCAGAGTCATGCGGCCGAGCAGGTCGCGCACGCGCAGGTCGATCGGTGCGGTCGCATCCTTGTAGAGCGGACCGCCCTTCCCCTTCGCCGCCAGCGGGGCGGCAGCAAGCGCGGAAGTGGAGGCGAGCAGGCCAAGGGCCTGGCGGCGGGCGAAGCGGGTCGTCATCATGGCTTATTGCACCGTCAGGGTGGTGGACTGGAGCGCGACCGAGCTGTTGCCGGTCATGATCTCGAAATCGCCGGGTTCGACGACGCGGTGCATCTGGTCGTTCCACATCTGCAGCGCTTCGGGACCGACGGTGAAGGTGATGGTGCGGCTCTCGCCGGGTTTCAGCGTGACGCGCTGGAAGCCCTTCAGCTCCTTGACCGGGCGGGTGACCGAGCTGACCTTGTCGCGGATATAGAGCTGGACGACCTCGTCCCCTTCGCGCGCGCCGGTATTGCGGACATCGACCGAGACGCTGGTCTTGCCGCCGGTGCCGATCTTGGTGGCGGAGAGGCGCGGCGCCGACAGGCTGAAGCTGGTGTAACTGAGGCCGAAGCCGAAGGGATAGAGCGGGTCGGTGGTGTCGAACAGATAGCCGCGCCGGGCCGAGGGCTTCATATTGTAGAAGAGCGGCAACTGGCCGGCCGAGCGCGGGACGGTGACGGGCAGCTTGCCGCCCGGATTGACATCGCCGAACAGGATGTCGGCCACGGCATTGCCGCCCTGCTCGCCCAGATACCAGCCTTCCAGGATGGCATTGGCCTGTTCGCTGACCTTGACCGTGGAGGCCGGACGACCGTTGATGAGGACGACGGTGATCGGCTTGCCCAGCGCCTTCAATGCATCGAACAGTTCCTGCTGCTCGCCGACCAGGTCGAGGCTGGGGCGGTCGCCCAGATGATTGTCGGCCCAGCCCTCGCGGCTCGACTGTTCGGTGTCGCCCAAGGTCAGGATGATGCGGTCGACATTGCGCGCCGCCTCGACCGCCTGCGCGATCAGCTTGCGATTTTCGGCCGGGTCCGACTTGGTGACGCTGTCGGCCCACCAGTCGTCATCCTCGGTGATCTTGACGCCCTGGGCGAAGACGATGTTCGCCTTGGTGCCGACCCGCGCCTTGATCCCTTCTAGGATGGAGACGCTGTGCGGCGGCTGGCCATAATAGCCGCCCAGCCGCGCGACCGCCGCGCTGGGGCCGATCACCGCGATCGTGCCTTCGGGCTTCAAGGGCAGCATGCCGTCATTCTTGAGGAGGGTGATGGAGCGCTGGGCCGCGGTGCGGGCGAGCGCGCGGGCCTCTTCATTATTGGTGATCGCGGCCGCCGCATTGGCGTCGGCATAGGGATTTTCGAACAGGCCGGCGCGGAACTTCAGCTCCAGCATGCGCCGCACGGCGAGATCGACCTTCGCCTCGCTGACCTTGCCCTCGCGCACCAGCTTGCCGAGCGTGGCGTAGGACAGGCCCTCGGGCAGGTCCGCGTCCACGCCGGCATCGAGCGCACGCGTCGCCGCCTCTTCCAGATTGGCGGCGATATGGTGGATGCTCATCAGCTGGTCGACGGCCGAATAATCGGAGACGACGGCGCCGCGAAAGCCCCACTCTTCCCGCAGGATATTTTCCAGCAGCCAGCGATTGGCGTGGCTAGGCACGCCGTCAATCTCGTTATAGCTGGCCATCACCGCCTCGATGCCGGTGCGTTTCACCACCTGTTCGAAGGGCGGGAAGAAATTCTCGCGCAGTTCGCGTTCCGACACCGGCGCCGGGCCGATATTGGTGCCGCTTTCGGGCTGGCCATGGCCGGTCAGATGCTTGAGCGTGGCGAAGACATGATTGGGCTGGAGCATGCGCGAACGGCCAACACCCTGAAGCCCCTCCACCGCCGCAACGCCCATTTCGCCGACCAGATAGGGATCCTCGCCATAGGTTTCCTCGATCCGGCCCCAGCGCGGGTCGCGGGCGATGTCGACCACGGGCGAGAGCACCATCGGCACGCCCCGCGCGCGGATTTCGCGGGCGATCACCTGATTGACCTGGCGCAGCATGGCCGGATCCCAGCTCGACGCCATGGCGATCGACTGGGGGAAGCTGGTGGCGCCGACGGCGGCATAGCCGTGCAGTCCTTCCTCATGGAACAGGATCGGGATGCCGAGGCGCGTCTGCGTCATCGCCCATTTCTGCAAGCCGTTGACCAGTGCCACGGTGCGGCGCGGATCGCGGCCGGGCACGACGCGCGGGCTGAAACTGCCACGACCGTCCGACGGACGGGTGAAATGGCCGATGCCGTTGGGGAAGGTCGGGCTGAGCTTGCCGGGGTCCAGTTCGCCCTGCGCGTCCAGCAGCTTCACCTTGTCGGTCCAGACGGTGGTGATCTGGGCGATCTTTTCATCCAGCGTCATGCGCGCCAGCAGATCATCGACGCGCGCCTCGATCGGGGCGGACGCATCCTTGTAGAGCGGGCGGGCCGACTGGCCGGTTGCCGGCGCCGCTATAACGGGCGTGAGCGGCGCCGCCATCACCAGCGACAGCGCTGATGCTGCGCACAAAAACTGAACTGACCGGATCACGACGCCCCTCTCCAATTTTGTCGCGGCTTTCCTTTTTGCTTGCCGCCGATCAACTGATAGCGTTACCATCACAACCCAAGAGCTGCTTGTCAATGCCACCGTTGGCAATGCACCAAAAAATTGCCTGCGGGCAAAGGGGGAGAGGACCGAATGTTTGCGCGCCTGTTTTGCTGGATCATGGCCAGCGTCCTGCTGATCGGCGCGCCGCGCGCCTGGGCCGAGGATGGCTATGATCTGTGGCTGCGCAACGTGCCGGCCGATCCAGCCGCTGCCCAACAAATTGGGGCCAACGCGCGCAGCATTGTCGGCGGGGCCAGCCCTACCCTGATGATCGCCCGGCGGGAATTGCAGCGCGGCATTGCCGGGCTGACCGGCGTCACCGTGCCCCTGACAGCAACAGTGCAGCAAGGTGCGATCCTGCTGCAGTCGGCCGCGCGGCAGGACAAGCCATCGGTGCCGACCGACGGGCTGGGCGCTGACGGCTATGCGATTCGCACCATGACGGTCGCGGGCAAGCCGGTGACGGTGATTGCCGGCGCGACCGATGTCGGCGTGCTGCACGGCGCCTATGCTTGGCTGCGCCTTGCCCGCACCGGCGCGGCGCTCGACCGGATCGATATGCGCAGCGCGCCGCGCATCGGCCTGCGCCTGCTCAACCATTGGGACAATCTGGATGGCACGGTGGAGCGCGGCTATGCCGGCCAGTCGATCTGGGACTGGTGGCGCCTGCCCGATTATAAGGGGCCGCGCTATACCGACTATGCCCGCGCCAACGCGTCGCTGGGCATCAATGGCACGGTGCTCAATAATGTGAATGCCAAGTCGGACAGCCTGACAGCCGCCTATATCGCCAAGGCGGCGGCGCTGGCCGACCTGTTCCGCCCCTATGGCATCAAGGTCTATCTGTCGGTCAAATGGACCGCGCCGATGGAACTGGATGGCCTGAAAAGCGCCGATCCGCTCGATCCGGCGGTTGCCGCCTGGTGGAAGGCCAAGGCCGACGAAATCTACAAGGCGATCCCCGATTTCGGCGGTTTCCTGGTGAAGGCGAACAGCGAGGGCCAGCCCGGCCCGCAGGATTACAAGCGCACCCATGCCGACGGCGCCAACATGCTGGCGGCCGCGGTCAAGCCGCATGGCGGCATCGTGATGTGGCGCGCCTTCGTCTATGCCCATGACAATCCCGACGATCGCGCCAAGCAGGCCTATAGCGACTTCAAGCCGCTCGACGGCCAGTTTGCCGACAATGTCATCGTCCAGGTGAAGAATGGCGCGATCGACTTCCAGCCGCGCGAACCCTTCCACCCGCTGTTCGGCGCGATGCCCAAGACGCCGCTGATGATGGAATTCCAGATCACCAAGGAATATCTGGGCCAGTCGACCCACCTTACCTATCTGGGCACGCTGTTCGAGGAGGTGCTGAAGAGCGATACGCTGGCCAAAGGCAAGGGATCGACCGTCGCCAAGGTGATCGACGGATCGCTGGAAGGCCACAAGCTGACCGGCATCGCCGGGGTCGCCAATATCGGCGTCGACCGCGACTGGAGCGGGTCGATCTTCAACCAGGCGGACTGGTATGCGTTCGGTCGCATGGCGTGGGACACCGACCTGACCGCCGAGGCTGTCGCGCGCGAATGGGCGGCGCAGACCTTCTCGCCCGATCCCAGGGTGGTGACGCCGATCGTCGCGATGATGATGGGATCGCGCGAGGCGGCGGTCGACTATATGACGCCGCTGGGCCTAGCCCATATCATGGGCACTGGCCATCATTATGGCCCCGCCCCCTGGGTGTCCGAACTGGCGCGGCCCGAATGGAACCCGGTCTATTATCACAAGGCCGACAGGCAGGGCATCGGCTTTGACCGGACCAGGACGGGCAGCAATGCCACCGGCCAATATGCGCCGGCGCTGGCGAAGCAACTGGACAATCCGAAGACCACGCCGGAGCGCGAGCTGCTGTGGTTCCACCATCTGCCCTGGGACTATCGCCTGGCGTCTGGCGAGACGCTGTGGGACGGGCTGATCCATCATTATGACCGGGGCGTCGAAACGGTGGCGGCGATGCAGCGGGACTGGGCCAAGCTGAAGCCCCAGGTCGATGCCGAGCGCTTTGCGCAGGTCGAGACCTTCCTGGCGATCCAGCATCGCGAAGCCCAATGGTGGCGCGACGCCTGCATCGCCTATTTCCAGTCGGTGTCCGGCCGCCCCCTGCCCGCCGGCAGCGCGGCGCCCGCCCATCCGCTCGACTGGTACAAGGCGCTGAGCTTCCCCTATGCGCCGGGGCACCCGAAATGAGATTTTACTTAAGCTTGCGCAATGATCCCGCTAGCAGAGAGGTTTAGTCCCATGTCGAAGGCCCCGAAAAACTGATGGAAGCCAGAAGTTCCCGCCGCCAGCGCAACGCGCCCACCATCAACGATGTGGCGAAACATGCCGGCGTGTCGCCGATGACGGTGTCGCGGGTGATCAATGGCGAACAGGTGGTGCGGGCGGCAACCAAGGAGAAGGTGGAGGCGGCGATCGCCGCGCTCAACTACTCCCCCAGCGCCGCCGCGCGCAGCCTGGCGGGCGGCGACGAGACGCGGATCGGCCTGCTCTATTCCAACCCGTCCGCCTCCTATCTGTCGGAATTCCTGGTCGGGAGCCTCGACCAGTCGAGCCGCGCCGGCATCGACCTGGTCGTCGAGAAATGGGACGAGCAGACCGCGATCAAGGCGGTGGTCGACCATCTGGTGCGCGGCCGGATCGACGGCGTCGTGCTGCCGCCGCCGCTGTGCGACCATGAAGCGATGATCGATGCCCTGCGCGAGGCGGGCATCCCCGCCGTCGTGGTGGCGACCGGCCATGCGCCCGCCAGCCTGGCCGCGGTCAGCATCGACGACCGGGGCGCGGCCTATGAAATGACCCGGCACCTGATTGGCCTTGGCCATAACCGCATCGGCTTCATCAAGGGGCATCCGAACCTGAGCGCGAGCGAGGAACGCTATCAGGGCTATATCCGGGCGCTGGGCGAAGCCGGCATCGCGCTGGACGATGCGCTGGTGGAACAGGGTTTCTTCACCTACCGATCCGGTCTGGACGCGGCCGAGCATATATTGGCGCGGGACAATCCGCCGACCGCCATCTTCGCCAGCAATGACGACATGGCCGCCGCGACGGTGGCGATCGCCCATCGCAACGGACTGGACGTGCCGGGCGACCTTACCGTCTGCGGCTTCGACGACACCTCGCTCGCCACCACCATCTGGCCGGAACTCACCACCATCCGCCAGCCGATCAGCGCCATGTCGCGGGCGGCGGTCGACCTGCTGGTGCGCCACATCAAGGGGCGCCGCGCCCAGAGCGAGGATGGCCCGCCGCACATGCTGCTGGACTATGAACTGGTCCGCCGCCAGTCCGACGCGGCGCCGCGGCTGCGCCCCAAGCACAAGGGCAGAAAATAGGATCGACCGCGCTTAACTTCGCATATTTCCCGCACATTGTGACATTTTCGTGCGCGCATTGGAAATCTTCATGCGAGGATGGAGGGTGGGCGGACGATGGGAATGAGCCTTGGCCCGGTGTAGCAGGGTGGGCGGGGTGTAGGACAGGTTTGGGTGGGTTTGAGACGGTCTGCTTTTGGAGAGATGACAAGCGATAGCCGACGATGCGCGGAAAAGTCGTTCGGCAATAATCACTTTGTTGCGGACATCGGCAACTCAAGTGTATCAAAATGCACATGTGCCGATATCGCTTAGCCCGTTTCATTTCGTTCATATTGAGCATCGCTGCGCTTTTTTTCTATGCGCCTTTTATATCAAAGGCGTTTGAAGAGATTGGCTTTTTGCGCTTCTTGCCGATTGGGATATGCCTCATTGTCGGTTTCGTCTTTACGCTGAGATGGATTGAAGACAGCATTGAGGGGAAGCGAAATGCGTCACGAGAGGTGCATAACTCGAATTTTCCTGTGCCCTCAGTGCGCGCCTCTGGGTGGGGCGATACCCTGATCGCATCTGAGACATCTATTGATGAAGCCTTTGAAACCACAAAGGGACGTAGGGACGGCATCATTGGTGTGGTCGATGAGGATCGCAATCAACTTATCCTTCAATGGAACAAGAAGGGTTGGGGTATAGAGTTAATTCCCAACGGAGAGCGCGTTCGCAAAATCGCTGTTAAGACTAATAATAAATTTTCGGGCAAAGAGATGGGGGTTACTGGTTTTCTTGGGGCTATTTTCAAAAGCCCTTCTGGAGATTCATTTGACCATCAAACGGCGCAGGATGTCGTCCGATCTTTTTTTGGATGGGGCAAAATGCCGCGCAATATCGCGTGGTCCACTGTAATATATAATTAAATATTTCTAGGCGCTGCTGTGATCGGCGGACGTCCGCTCTCCAACAGATTTCGCCATTCAGCCTTCTTCGTGCCTCTTGAATGAATGGCCGGTTTCAAGGATCAGGATTATCTGACGGAACGGCCAAAAATGGTCGTGTCGCGCCGGGCAGCTTTTCCGGCCATAAGCGGACAGGCCGCTGCGGGGAGCGCTTTGTAGCGATCGGCTCTGTGGACAGCGATCGAGGGTGGGTTGCGGCCATTCCACCTACGTCATGCTGAACTTTTTTTCAGCATCTATCAAGCCTAACAAGCCATTGGTCTATTGGGAGGAATGGACCCTGAAACAAGTTCAGGGTGACGAAGATAGAGCGGGCAGCATTGGGTCGTCAGCGGTCAAAACCCGTTATCGTCATGACTTCGCCATGCTCGCAGGGACGAAAAAGGGCGCCGGACCGGGTGGTCGGGCGCCCTCTTCTTTACTGTCGCGCGGCGCTGTTCGCGCGTCGGGTCAGGCTTCGCCGAAGACGCGGGCGAAGATGGTGTCGACCTGGCGGAAATGATAGTCGAGGTTGAACTTGTCCTCGATTTCCTGGGCGCTCAATGCCTTGGCGACATCTTCGTCGGCCTTGAGCAGTTCGAGCAGCGAAAGCTGGCCGTCGGATTCCCAGACCTTCATCGCGTTGCGCTGGACATAGCGATAGCTGTCTTCGCGGCTGACGCCGGCCTGTGTCAGGGCCAGCAGCACGCGCTGCGAGTGGACGAGGCCGCCCATCTTGTCGAGATTCTTCATCATCCGCTCGGGGTAGACGAGCAGCTTGTCGATCACGCCGGTCAGGCGGCCGAGCGCGAAGTCGAGGGTGATGGTGGCGTCGGGGCCGATATAGCGCTCGACCGAAGAGTGCGAGATGTCGCGCTCATGCCAGAGCGCCACATTTTCCATGGCGGGTAGCGCGTAGCTGCGCACCATGCGGGCGAGGCCGGTGAGATTTTCGGTGAGGACCGGATTGCGCTTGTGCGGCATGGCCGACGAGCCCTTCTGGCCGGGCGAGAAATATTCCTCGGCCTCCAGCACTTCGGTGCGCTGCAGGTGGCGGACCTCGACGGCGAGGCGCTCGATCGAGGAGGCGATGACGCCCAGGGTCGCGAAGAACATGGCGTGGCGATCGCGCGGGATCACCTGGGTCGAGACCGGCTCGATCGCGAGGCCGAGCTTTTGCGCGACATGTTCCTCGACGCGCGGATCGATATTGGCGAAGGTGCCGACCGCGCCCGAAATGGCGCAAGTGGCGACTTCCTCGCGGGCCGCGATCAGGCGGGTCTTGCAGCGCGAAAATTCGGCATAGGCTTCGGCCATCTTGAGGCCGAAGGTGACCGGTTCGGCATGGATGCCGTGGCTGCGGCCGATGGTCGGGGTCAGCTTATGCTCGAAGGCGCGGCGCTTGATGACGTCGAGCAGCTTGTCGAGATCCTCGATCAGCAGGTCGGCGGCGCGGGTCAGTTGCACGGCCAGGCAGGTGTCGAGCACGTCGGAGCTGGTCATGCCCTGGTGCATGAAGCGGGCTTCGTCGCCCACCTGTTCGGCAACCCAAGTCAGGAAGGCGATGACGTCATGCTTGGTGACGGCTTCGATCGCGTCGATCGCGGGCACGTCGATCGCGGGGTTGGTGGCCCACCAGTCCCACAGCGCCTTGGCGGCCGACGGCGGGACGACGCCCAGTTCGCCCAGCTTCTCGGTCGCGTGCGCCTCGATCTCGAACCAGATCTTGAAGCGGGCTTCCGGCTCCCAGAGGGCGGTCATTGCGGGACGGGAATAGCGGGGGACCATGGGCGAATCCTGCGGCTGGAGGGTGGATATTGCCGCGCCGCCTAGCAGCCCGCGCCCTTTGGAGCAATTGAGGAGGCTCCCCTGCCCCGCGCGCGCCTCATCCGGCCGCAATTATCCAAGCAAAGACAGTCGAACCGAAGCATTTCATAAGTCCAAATGCGTAGATGAACCGATGTTCAGGAACTTTTCCTAGTCTTCATGTATTATGTGATGGCAATTAAGGCATGAAGCCAAAGCAGGCGCCCAATGCAGGCCCTGCGCGTTTCAATGATATAAAGGATGTCGCCATGATCCGCACCTTGCTTCTGACGAGCGCCATGCTGGTCGCAGCGCCCGCATTGGCGCAGCAGGCTGCGCCGGCCGATCCGGCAGCGCAGGCCGCACAACCGGCAGCGCCCGCGAGCCCGGCCGAACCGCAGGCCGCGCAGCCGGCAAACCCGGCCAATTCGGTCGCCGCGATCGTCGAGTCGGAATTCCCGGCCTATGACACGAACAAGGACGGACAGCTGGACCAGGGCGAGTTTTCGCGCTGGATGGTGGCCCTCAAGGATCAGGAGATGAAGGCCACCGGCAAGACGCTGCCGCCGGCCGAAGTCACCGCCTGGGCCAGCGGCGCCTTCACCACTGCCGATGCCGACAAGAGCATATCGGTCAGCAAGCCCGAACTGATCAGCTATCTGAGCGGCAGCGCGGGCGCATAAATATTTCCCTTCCCGTCACGAAGGCAGGGAAAATACAGAACCCCAAGCGGGTCGCACCGGGGCGGCATGTCACAGAACATGCCGCCTCTTTTTTTTATGGCGGATGGCCGCGGTGCCGGGAACAGGCCCCGACCGGTTCAGCGACGCTTCTTGGTATAGAGCAGGGCGGCGACGATCGCGGCCGAGCCAATGCCCACGGCCGTGCCCATCCACACGGCCTTTCCGGCGGACTTGCGCGCCGCATCGGCGAGATCGGGGGCATTATCCTCTGGCTGGAGGGCTTCTGCGCCGGCGTCCGGCACGCTCTCTTGGTTCTTCTTCATAGTCCCCCTTCTATGCCGCAGCCCGGCGGGACTGAAAAGGGCTGACGTAGCGGCAAGGCCGGAAATTCGCCGTGCCATGCGCACGCCATGACGCCTGGCCCGCGGCCAGCAAAGCCCCGACGCCCCGCCCCTGCGAGCGATTTTCATCAGGGGGGTCTTGACTTGCACCGCCCTTCCATGTTGGTAGCGCTATCAATCAACAACCAGGTGCATAGGAGAAGATGATGCCGGGGGATACCGCCTTGCTTGACTGTCTGCCGCATGACTGGCGGACCGGGCTTTTCCTGGGCCGCATCCAGACGAACGCGGGCCCGAGCCCGATCCTGGTGTCGCAGGGCGTCGTTTACGACATGAGCGCGATCGCGCCGACCAGCGCCCAGCTGGTCGAGAAGCTGCCCTTCGTCGCCGCCACCGATGGCGAGAAGATCGGCGATCTGGACGCGATCGAAGCGGCCCTGCTGAGTCCGGTCGACCTGCAATGCGTCAAGGCATGCGGCGTGACCTTTGCCCTGTCGGCGCTGGAGCGCGTAATCGAGGAACGGGCGCGCGGCGATGCCGGCGCTGCCGCCGAAATCCGTGGCCGCCTGGAAGAGCGGGTCGGCGGATCGATCCGCGCCGTGGTGCCGGGCACCGAGGAAGCCGCTGCGCTCAAGGCCGCGCTGATCGAGGACGGCCTGTGGTCGCAATATCTGGAGGTCGCGATCGGCCCGGATGCGGAAGTCTTCACCAAGGCACCGGTGCTGGCGACGGTCGGCCCGATGGCGGAAATCGGCATCCGGTCCGATTCCACCTGGAACAATCCCGAGCCAGAGGTCGTGCTGCTGGTCAATGCCGATGGCCAGGCCGTGGGCGCGACGCTAGGCAATGACGTCAATCTGCGCGATTTCGAAGGGCGCTCCGCCCTGCTGCTGGGCAAGGCGAAGGACAATAATGCGTCCTGCTCGCTCGGCCCGCTCGTTCGCCTGTTCGACGGCGATTTCACCATCGACGATGTGCGCAATGCCGAAGTCGGCCTGACCATCGAGGGGCCGGAAGGCTATATGCTCGAAGGCACGAGCCGGATGGACCAGATCAGCCGCGATCCACTGGAACTGGTGCGCCAGACCCTGTCGGAACATCAATATCCCGATGGCTTCGCCCTGTTCCTGGGCACGCTGTTCGCGCCCGTGCAGGACCGTGACGAGGAAGGCCGCGGCTTTACGCACAAGGTCGGTGACATCGTTGCCATCTCCACCCCGCGCCTGGGCAAGCTGATCAACCCGGTGGTGACGTCGAAGGACGCCGCACCCTGGACCTTCGGCCTGACCGCGCTGATGACCAATCTTGCCGGGCGCGGTCTGCTCTCGGCCGTCGACCAGAAAGAAACTGCATGAGCCGCGCCATCTACCCGAGCCTGAAGGGCAAGCGGGTCTTCATCAGCGGCGGCGGCAGCGGCATCGGCGAAGGGCTGGTCGAAGCCTATGCGATGCAGGGCGCGCATGTCGCCTTCTGCGACATCGCCATCCCCGAGAGCGAGGCCCTGGCCGCACGGCTGAGCGGCTGCGCCTTCACCCCGATCTTCCACGCCTGCGACCTGCGCGACATCGACGCGCTGCAGGCGATGATGGCGCGGGTCGAGGCGGAACTGGGCGGGATCGACATCCTGATCAACAACGCCGCCAATGACGATCGCCACGTGATCGAGGACGTGACCCAGGCCTATTGGGACGAGCGGATGGCGGTCAATCTGCGCCACCAGTTCTTCGCGGCGCAGGCGGCGATCCCGGCGATGAAGCGCGCGGGCGGCGGCGTGATCCTGAACTTCGGTTCGATCAGCTGGCACCTGGCCCTGCCCGACCTCATCCTCTACCAGACCGCCAAGGCGGCGATCGAGGGGCTGACGCGCAGCCTGGCCCGCGACCTTGGCCGCGACAATATCCGCGTCAACACCATCATTCCGGGCAATGTGAAGACGCTGCGCCAGGAAAAATGGTACACGCCCGAAGGCGAGGCCGAGATCGTCGCGGCCCAGTGCCTGGACGGCCGCATCCTGCCGGTCGATGTCGCCGCGCTGGCCATGTTCCTGTCGTCGGACGATGCGCGCTATTGCACCGGCCATGACTATTTCATCGACGCCGGCTGGCGCTGAGATGAGCGACGCCGCACCGCGCAGCGTCCTGTCGGTCGGGGCGATACTGGGCGAAGGGCCGATCTGGGTCGAACGCGAGGCGGCCCTGTGGTTCGTCGACATCAAGGGCCATGCGATCCACCGCTTCGACCCGGCGCTGGACGTGTCCAAGAGCTGGACCACGCCGGGCCAGGTCGGCTGGATCGTGCCGACCGACGACGGGCTGTTCGCGGTCGGCCTGCAATCGGGCGTGCATCGCTTCGATCCCAGGAGCGGCGCCTTCACCCTGCTCCACGCGCCCGAAGCGCATCGACCGGGCAACCGGCTGAACGACGCCACGGTGGCGCCCGGCGGCGCCCTGTGGTTCGGGTCGATGGACGATGCCGAGGCAGAGGAAAGCGGCCGTTTCTACCGGCTGCATCGCGGCGACCTGGTCGAGAGCGGGCTGGCCGCCGTGTCGATCACCAACGGCCCTGCCCTCTCGCCCGACGGGCGCATCCTCTATCATACCGACACGCTGGGCCGCGCCATCTGGCAATGCCCGGTCGATGCCGATGGCGTCGCCGGCGCCGCCACCCTGTTCACCCGGATCGAGGATGGCGCGGGCTATCCCGATGGCCCCACGGTCGATGCCGAAGGCTGCCTGTGGACCGGCCTGTTCGGCGGATGGGCGGTGCGCCGCTATGACCCGGCCGGGCGGCTGATGCGGGAAATCCGCTTCCCCGTCGCCAACATCACCAAGATCGCCTTTGGCGGCCCGGACCTGATGACGGCCTATGCCACGACGGCGCGCAAGGGACTGGATGTGACAGCGTTGACAGAACAGCCCCTGGCAGGCGATCTGTTCGCCTTCGACGCCGGCGTCGCGGGGCTGCCGGGCCATGTCGCCACGATATAGAAGAAATAGAGAGCTGGAAGGACAAGCAGATGAGTGAGGGGAGCGCCGGGAAGGTCAATATGGCCTTCATCGCAGCGATCGTGGCCGTCGCCACGATCGGCGGTTTCATGTTCGGTTATGATTCGGGCGTCATCAACGGCACCCAGAAGGGGCTGGAAGCCGCCTTCGACCTGGGCAAGCTGGGCATCGGCGTCAATGTCGGCGCGATCCTGGTCGGATCGTCGATCGGCGCGTTCGGCGCGGGCCGCATGGCCGACATCATCGGCCGTCGCGGCGTGATGATGCTGGCGGCGATCCTGTTCCTGGTGAGCGCACTGCTGGCCGGTGCCGCCGGTTCCTCCGCCATCTTCATCATTGCCCGCATCATCGGCGGCCTGGGCGTGGGCGCGGCGAGCGTCATCTCGCCGGTCTATATCTCCGAAGTCACCCCCGCCTCGATCCGCGGCCGGCTGTCGAGCGTGCAGCAGGTGATGATCATTTCCGGCCTCACCGGCGCCTTCGTCGCCAATTTCGTGCTGGCCCGCTATGCCGGCGGTTCGACCGCGCCGCTGTGGCTCGACTTCCCGGCCTGGCGCTGGATGTTCTGGCTGCAGGCGATCCCGGCCGCCATCTATTTCCTGGCGCTGCTGGTGATCCCGGAAAGCCCCCGCTATCTGGTCGCGCGCGGCCAGGACGAACGCGCCCGCGCGGTCCTGACCAAGCTGTTCGGGGCCGAGGAAGCCAATCGCAAGGTCGGCGAGATCCGCGCCAGCCTGGCCGCCGATCATCACCGCCCCAAGCTCAGCGACCTGATCGACAAGGCCAGCGGCAAGGTGCGCCCGATCGTGTGGGCCGGCATTGGTCTGGCCGTGTTCCAGCAGCTGGTCGGCATCAACGTCGTCTTCTATTATGGCGCCACCCTGTGGGAAGCCGTCGGCTTTTCCGAGGATAATGCGCTGCAGATCAACATCCTGTCGGGCGTGCTGTCGATCGGCGCGTGCCTGGGCACGATCATGCTGGTCGACAAGATCGGCCGCAAGCCGCTGCTGCTGATCGGTTCGGCGGGCATGGCGGTGACGCTGGCGATCGTTGCCTATGCCTTCTCCACCGCCGTCACCGGCGCGGATGGCGGCGTGGTGCTGCCGGGCCATAACGGCCTGATGGCGCTGATCGCGGCGAACCTCTACGTGATCTTCTTCAACCTGAGCTGGGGTCCGATCATGTGGGTGATGCTGGGCGAGATGTTCCCCAACCAGATCCGTGGTTCGGGCCTGGCCGTCGCCGGCTTTGCCCAGTGGATCGCCAATGCGGCGATCTCGGTCAGCTTCCCCTCGCTCGCCGTGTCGCCGGGCCTGGTCATGACCTATACCGGCTACGCCCTGTTTGCCGCCATTTCCTTCTTCTTCGTGCGCGCCATGGTCCATGAGACCAAGGGCCGCGAGCTTGAGGACATGGTCGGCTGAGCAAGATCGTCACCCTGAAGGCGGGCGCGCTCAGCTGCGCGCTCGCCCCTGACATTGGCGGGTCGATCCTGTCCTTCGATCGCGACGGCGTGGCCCTGCTGCGCCGCGCGCCGCAGGACAGCCATGATCCGCTGGACATGGCCAGCTTCCCGCTGGTGCCTTATGCCAACCGCATCGCCCATGGGCGCTATAGCGTGGACGGGCAAAGCTATCAGTTGCCGCTCAATTTCGGCGATCATCCCCACAGCATCCATGGCTTTGGCTGGCAGCGGCCCTGGCAGGTGCTGGAACAGTCGGGCCATCACGTCAGGCTGGAACAGACGCATGACGGCGATGCGGGCTGGCCCTGGGCCTGGCGCGCGCAGCAGCATGTCCGCCTGAGCGAGGATGCGCTGGAAGTCACGCTGCTGGTGCAGAATCTGGGCGACAGCCCGATGCCCTGCGGCCTTGGCTTCCATCCCTATTTCGCGCTGGACGGCGACACGATGCTGCGCTTCCACGCCGACACGCTCTGGCTCTCCTCCCCCGACATGCTGCCCGAACGGGAAGTGCCGGCCGATGCGCTGGGCGACTGGTCGCAGGGCGCGCGCGTGACCGGCGACAGCCTGATCGACAATGTCCATGGCGGCTGGGATCATGTGGCGGTGGTCGACCGGGGCGACGGCATCCGCCTGACCTTGACGGCGCAGGGTGCGGACTGGCTGCATGTCTTCCGCCCGCCCGCTGGCGACTTCTTCTGCCTGGAGCCGGTCAGCCATATGCCGGACGCGATCAACGGACCTGAAGGCATGGCGATGCTGGCGCCGGGCGCCACGCAAACGCTGTCGATGATGGTCGCCGTCCGCGAAATCTGAACAGGCGCTTTCGCCTTTCGCCAAAATCGCCTAGGCTGACCGCCCTATCAGCAGCGAGAGGATCGCCGATGCAATTTCTGCGGACTGCCTTCTGGGTCGTCATCGCCGTCGCCCTCGCCTTCTTCTGCATGGCGAACTATGTCCCCGTGACCGTGCGCCTGTGGGGCGACATGGTGATGGAAACCAAATTGCCGGTGCTTCTGATCGGCGCATTCCTGCTGGGCGCCATGCCCTTCTGGATCATGGCCCGCGCGACGCGCTGGCGCATGAAGCGCCGGCTGGAGAGCACCGAGCGTGCGCTGGTCGCCGCGACCGCTTCCGCCGCCCCGGCCACGCCTGCGACGGTGACAACCCCGATCTTGCCCGACGCCACGCCGTCGCCCCTTACCCCTACAGGACAAGCATGAGCAGCCCGATCTATGTCGCCATCGACACGCCCGACCTTGCCAAGGCCCAGCATCTGGCCGGGCAGGTCCGCAACCATGTCGGCGGGCTAAAGCTGGGGCTGGAGTTCTTCTGCGCCAATGGCCATCATGGCGTGCATGAAATGATGAAGTTCGGCCTGCCGATCTTCCTCGACCTCAAGCTGCACGACATTCCCAATACGGTGGCGAAGGCGGTGCAGGCGCTGCACGGGCTGGAACCGGCGGTGCTGACGGTCCATGCGGCCGGCGGCCGGGCGATGCTGGAGGATGCGAAAGCGGCGGCCGGCACCAAGACCAAGGTGGTGGCGGTGACGGTACTCACCAGCCTCGACAATGGCGACCTTAATGACATTGGCGTCAATGGCGCCGCCGAGGAACAGGTGACGCGGCTCGCCGAACTGGCGCGCGACGCCGGCCTGGACGGCATCGTCTGTTCCGGCGAGGAGGTCGCGCTGGTCAAGAAGATCTGGCCCGACGGCTATTTCGTCGTGCCCGGTGTCCGCCCGGCGGGCGGCGCGATGGGCGACCAGAAGCGCGCCGTGACCCCGCGCGAGGCGCTGGACCGGGGCGCGTCGATGCTGGTGATCGGTCGCCCGATCAGCCAGGCCGAAGATCCTGACCAGGCGGCGCGCGCGATCGAAGCGACGCTGTAAGGATGGTGGATCGCAACGGCGGCGCTGCGCCGATCCGGTGCGATCCTCCCCTGCCCCTTATTTCCGGAAATAGGTTTTCAGCCGCTCCGCTTCTGCCGGGGTGATCGGGATGACGGCGCCGTGCTTGGGCTGGGTGAAGTTGGTCGCCTTCATCGGCGATCCCGGCGCGTTGAAATGGCCGATGTCGCGGAAATGGACGAAATCCTCCGTCTCCGAAAAGCCCATATTGTTGACCGGCTTGGCGCCGAACACATCATACATCAGCACATAGGTGTCAGTGCCGTGGCGCCGCCACAGGTTGGGCGCTTCGGTACCGACCGTTTCCGGGTCAATCTTGGCCGGATCGAAGACATAGCCGCCATCCATGCGCGATGAGGTGGCCTGACGCAGATGGCCGGGCTTGTCATGGGCGACATAGAAGAGGCGGTAGCGATCGCCGACCTTGGTGATATCGCCGTCGATCGTGCCGGTGCCGGCCTTGGGATAGGTGAACAGGTCGCGCGGTTCGCTGGTCAGCGTGGTGAAGGCGTCGTCCGCATAGGCATAGACCATATGGTCGGTCTCCTTGCCGTTGCGGGTGCTGAAATAGACCATGATCTTGCGCTTGTCGGGATCGTAGATCATTTCCGGCGCCCAGGCGGTGCCGGCATTGGCGGTCGACTTGAACAATTGATCGATGGTCACGGACGCCAGCGTCCAGTGGGTGAGATCATAGGATTTCATGAAGAGCATCGAGCGGTTATTGCCCCAGCCATAGCTGTCGGTCGGCCGCTGCCAGTCGGTATCGCGCAGCCCTTCGCGCTTGGCGAAAATATGCAGATCGGTCATGGCGAGGTAGAAGGCATTGTCGGGACCGCGCATGATATAGGGATCGCGGATGCCCTTCTGTTCGGCGACATCGCGGCCATTGAGGACCGGCGCACCGTCATTGACGTCGGTAAAGCTGTAGCCATCCGCCGAGGTCGCGAAATGCAGCGAGTGGGTCTCGTCCTTGAAATAGACGAGGAGATAGGACGTCCGGGCGCTGGCTTCGTCCTTCGCCTCCGGCTTGGCCTTGACGATGCTTTTGACGATGTCGAGCTGGCGCGGCGGCGTGGCGGGGGCCGCGATCGCCATGGTGGCGCTGCCCAGCAGCAGGCCAAAACCCAGATATGTCATTCCCGACGGCCACCGCATCAACGCCCTCTCCCTCATCCATCGGGCGAGCGCATGATGATCGACAGACGCGCTTCGCCGACAGGGCCGCAGCGGACGGCGCGCTTCGCCGCCCCGTCACCGGCCCTTTATTTGTCGGACTAATGCAAACATCCGGGCGTGGGTCAAGCGCGTTCCCACGCTGCAACCCTGCCATTCATGGGGTGGGATCAGTCGGCGGTGGAGCCGCTGTCGTCGGGCGCGAAGAAATGCTGCATCACTTCGCGGGCGATGCGGGCCGGGCGCAGGGTGGAGGAGTCGACGCAGCACCAGCTCGACTTGACTTCGGCCAGCACTTCCTCGCCACGGCGGATCACGGTTTCATAGAAGGCACGGGCGCCCTGCACCTTTTCGAGGAGGACGGTGGCGATCACCTCATCATCCAGGAAGGTGGGCTTGCGGTAGGTGATCTCATGCTTGAGCGCGACCCAGAGATGCTGGGCCACCGCCTCGGCCGGGGCGAGCGCGCGCCAATGGTCGAGCACGGCATCCTGCACCCACTTCAGATAGCTGGCATTGTTGACATGACCCATGAAGTCGATGTCGTCGGGCTGGATGCCAACCGGGTACAGGTGGGGAATCGCGTTACTCACAGCCATGTAAGTAACATCCCCGCAGGGCGGCTGATAGAGGCTATGGGCGGATGCTGCAAAAAAGGGGCCGATCGGTGACCGGCCCCCTGTTTTCTGTATCGAACGCCCCCTCCCCCGTTCGTTTCGAGCTTGTCGAGAAACGCCTGTGCATCGCACTTCTCGACTTCGCTCGAAGCGAACGGATGGGGAGGATGTTCTGACGTCTTAGAAGCGCCAGCCGACCGAGGCGACGACCTGATGGCGGTCGGTGTCGACGTCGAATTCGCTGCTGGTCGAGCCATCCATGAAGTCGATATGGGCGCTGTCATATTTGGAGTAGCGATATTCGATCTTGGCGAAGGTGTTGGCGTTGAGCGCGCGCTCCACGCCGCCGCCGACGCGCCAGCCATCCAGCTTGAACGAGGTGTCGGTGACCTGATTGGTGTCGCCGGCCAGCACGCCCAGCTTGGTGTTGGTGTAGCCACCCTTCACATAGATGAGGGTCGAGGGATCGGCGAGGATACCCGCGCGGGCACCGATATAGAGATCGCGGCCCTGCTTGACGCGGCCATAGCCGAACTGGTCGGTGAAGTCGTTGCGGCTGCTCTTGGCGGTGGAGTCGGTGAACTCGCCCTCGACGCCGACGACGGCGCCGCCGACATTCACGTCATAGCCCGCGCCGACACCATAGAGCAGGCCGTCGATCTTCTGATCGTCGCTGCCATTGTCATTGTCGATCGAGCTGCCGGCCCCGGTATGGTCATAGCCCAGGATCGCTTCGACACGCGGGCCGGTGAAGGTCGGGGTGGCATCCTGTGCGAGCGCCGGCGCGGCAACTGCACCACCGGCCAGCAAAGTGGCGACCATCAACTTACGCATAAACATCACTCCGTTGTCTTTCTCTTCCCCTTGGGGGTGAGACGCTCAAGCCGGAGCGGTCATATTTGTTTCATGAACCTCAGATAAACAGCTGATAATGTGGTATTAATGCCACGAAAGCCGCTCAGTTCGGCGCGTTCCCGTGGGCCGGGAGCGACGAAATGAGGCGACCTTCCTTCAGCATTCCACGACATTGACGGCCAGGCCGCCAAGCGATGTCTCCTTGTAGCGGCTGGCCATGTCCTCGCCGGTCTGGCGCATCGTCTCGATCACCGCGTCGAGGCTGACGATATGGCGCCCATCGCCCTGGAGCGCGAGATAGGCGGCGTTGATCGCCTTCACCGCGCCCATGGTGTTGCGTTCGATGCAGGGGATCTGGACGAGGCCGCCGATCGGATCGCAGGTGAGGCCAAGATTATGCTCCATGCCGATCTCGGCGGCATTTTCGACCTGGCTGTTGGTGCCGCCCAGCACGGCGGCGAGGCCCGCGGCTGCCATCGAGCAGGCGACGCCGACTTCCCCCTGACAGCCCATTTCGGCGGCCGAGATGGAGGCGCGCTTCTTGTAGAGGAAGCCCATGGCGGCGGTGGTGAGGAGGAAGCGGCGCTCCCCTTCCCGATCGGCGCCGGGCACGAAGCGGCGATAATAATGAAGCACCGCCGGGATCACGCCGGCCGCGCCGTTGGTGGGTGCGGTGACGACCCGGCCGCCGGCGGCATTTTCCTCATTCACGGCGAGCGCGAACAGGCTGACCCATTCGAAGATCTGGGCCGGGCCGACGCTGGCGCCCTGCAGCCGCAGCTTGTTGTGGATCGCCTTGGCCCGGCGGCGCACCTTGAGCCCGCCGGGCAGCAGGCCCTCTTCTTTCAGGCCGCGATCGATCGAGGCGGACATGGCGTCGATAACGCTGTCGAGAAAGGCCTCGGTCTCTCCCTGGGCGCGCCAGGCGCCCTCGTTGCGGAGAACCAGCGTCGCGATGCTAAGGCCGGTCGCCTCCCCCTGCGCCAGCAGTTCGGCGCCGGACGAGAAGGGAAAGGGCTGGACCACATTATGGCCGAGCGGAATATCCGGGTCGGCGGGAATGGCGCCGGGCAGCACCGCGCCGCCGCCGATCGAATAATAATCGCGCACCAGCGGTTCGTCCCGGCCCGGCAGCCAGGCGGTGAAGCGCATGCCGTTGCTGTGCGCCTCCAGAAATTCGCCCATGCGGAAGACAAGGTCGCGCGCTTCCTCGAACGGCACCCAGTCGAGATGGGCGCTGCCGGCGCGAATGCGGCCATCGTCGCGGATCGCCTGAAGAATGGCGGGGATGGCATCGGGATCGACATTTTCGGGGCTGTGGCCCGACAGGCCGAGCAGGATCGCGCTGTCGGTGGCATGGCCCCGGCCGGTCAGCGCCAGCGAGCCATAAAGTTCGCACTGCACCCGCACCGGACAGGTCGGCAGCGTATCCATGAACATCAGCGCGGCGCGCATCGGCCCGACCGTGTGCGAGCTGGACGGGCCGATGCCGATGGTGAACAGGTCCATCACGCTGATCGCGGCGGCGCTGTCGATGCGCGATTTGGTCACGTCAATAATCCTTGGAAATACGCAGGTTGGCGCTCTGGCGGCCGAGGGTGGAAATGGCGCCTAGCAGGGACAGCCAGCGTGTCACCTGATATTCCATCCGGGTGGCGCTATAGCCCTGCCCGTCGCTGATCAGTTCGACATAGGTCTTGCGGGTCAGATATTTGCCGGCGGCAAGCGAGGTGCCCTGCCCCTGGGTCGGATCGGCCGCGATGATGCGCAGACGATCCAGGCCCGCCGCCTTGCGCACTGCATTGATCGGATCAAGCCCGCCCTCGCCCTGAAGCGAGCCGACCGCCGAGGCGAGCTGGAGCGCTTCGGGCGCGGACAGGTTGGTGATCGAGGTGCCGAACAGGATGCGCGAGAGCAGTTCGTCCTGCGGCAGCGAGGGCACGGAGTTGAAGCTGATGTCGGGCTTGAGGCCGGTGCCGCCGACATGGATGGTGGCGGTGAGATCGCTGACGTCCGCCTCCGCATCGATGTCGAGGGTCGGGTTGACCGGGGTCTTGCCGTCGAACTGGATGCGCCCTTCGCGCAGTTCGAAGCGGCGGCCGGCAAATTCATAATTGCCGCGCACCAGTTCGGCCCGGCCAGCGATCGCCGGATTGGTGACGGTGCCACCAATGTTGAGATCGGCGCGCCATTCGCTGTCGAGGCCAAGGCCGGTCACGGTCAGACGATTGCGCGCCCGCGCCTTGACCGCCATGGTCCAGGGCTCGGCCGCGCGGGGGCGTTCGATCTCCTCGCCGCGCCGGTTGATCTCGATCACCTTGAGTTCGGGGATCTGGGCGACGGCGGCAGCGCGGCCCATGGTGAAGCGGCTCCTGTTGAGGGTGACGTCGCCGCCAATCTCGCCGCCCTTGCCGTCGGAGCGGATGGTGAGCGGGCCGGTGACGGTGGCGGCGATATCGTCACGCTCCAGCAGCGCGGCATTGTCCGCCTGGAAGGCGAGGTCCATGCCGACGCCGCCAATGCCGTTGAACGTAAAATTGCCGGTGCCGGTCACGCTGCCGCCATTCTGGGCATTGGCGGTGAAGCTGGAGAAGACCAGTTGCGCCCCGGCGAAACGGGCGCGCGCCTTGACGTTGCGCAGGCGCATGCCGGTGACCGGACTGTTGAGCGCGGCATTGTCGGTCGCGAGCGAACCGGTGATGACCGGATCGGCAAGCGTGCCATGCGCGTCGGCGGTGACGCTGACAGGGCCGGCAATATCGACAATCTCCACGCCGGTCAGGCGCCAGAGCGTGTCGGCGGTGCCGTTGAAGCGAAGCTGCGCGATCAGCGGCGCACCGTTGAGCCGTTCGACCAGGCTGCCGGTCGAGATGAGCGGGGTGAGCAGCGCCTGGCCGCGGCCGATGGTCTGGCCATCGGCGACGAAGACCATGCGGGTGGCAAGCCGGTCGAGGGTCAGCACGGCGTTGACGCCGACATCGACCGGGCGGGAACTCAAAGACAGGCCCGAGCGGGACAGGCCACGGATGCGCAGTTCCGCCTTGCCGGTCGGCAGGCCGCCGCGCGGGCGGCTGTAGCTCAGCGTGCCGGTGGCCATGCCGCCCAGCCCCAAATTGTCATAGGCGATGTCGAGCAGGGCGAGCGGCATCTTCTGCGCGCGCGCCTCGATCCGGGTGGTTTCGCCGCCCAGTTCGCCCGCCAATTGCAGCGTGCCGCCGGCATAGCTGATGGTCGCAGGCGACAGGCGCCAGCCATCCTCGGCGCGGGTGAAGAGCGCCGCGCGGGTCAGACGGATCGGCCGCTTGTCGATCGTGCCGCTGGCCGACAGGCGGACGCGGTCGAGATCGACCTGCGCCTCGCCCTTGAGGTCGAACAGGCGGCCGCGCTGGCCCGAGAGATTGCCCGAGACCTTGCCGCGCCCATCGACCAGCGCAGCAGTGGCATCGAGCCGACCGAGCAGCATGCCGCCGACGCGAAGGCCGCGTGCCTGGGCCGTGGCGTTGATCGAGGTGCCGTCGGGATCGAGCAGGATGGTAGCGTCGAGCGAGCCGCGCCGCACGGCGATGGTCGAAGGGCCGTCGAAGCTGGCGTCATTGGCGTCGAGATCGAGCTTCAACTGCTGGATGCCGCCGACCGGCTGGAAGCCGATCGTGCCGCTGACCGGGCCGGCGACCAGCAACTGGCCGTCGAGCCCGCCGGTGACGGGGCGGATGTCGCCGCTGGCGGTGACGCCCGAGACCGCGATGCGCGCGACGCGGACCACCGCCTGACCGCCGGGCGGCAGCAAGATGCGGCCTTCTCCGGTGAACGGGCCGAGCGTCGATCCGCCATTGGCGGTGAAGCTGTAATTGCCATCGGCGCCGGGCAGAAATTCGCCGCGCACGTCGCGCAGGCCGAGCGCATCCATCGGCCGCGCAAGCTGGACATGGACGATCGGCCGGTCGATCTTGCCATCGAGCACGACATTGACCGGGCCATATTGCTTGTGGCTGCCATTGCCTTCGAGATGGACGCTGCCGTCGCGGTGGCGCACGCCCTTGGCATTGAGGCTGATGAGCGGCGCGTCGAGCTTCATGTTGGAGAAGCCGATCTCGCCGCCCGGCAGCAGCGCCAGCGCGCTGCGGACCGTGGGCAGGCCGCCGCCCAGCCCCCTGAGAAAGGCATTATCGAGCCGGCGGACCTTGGCCACGGCATTGCCCGACAGGCCGAAGGCGCCATTGGCGCCGGGGGCCGCACGCAGTTTCGAGTCCAGATCGACGATGCCGAGGCCGCGGATGAAGAGGCCGCTGATCCGGCCGTCGATGCCGACATCATAGCGGCCGCTCTTGAGGTCGGCCATGACCAGCAGCTTGCCGTTCAGACGGTCCGACCGGAAGGGCATGGGGTTGCTGACGATCTGCTGCCCCTTGAGCTGCAGCACGCCGTCGAGCGCGAAATTGCGGACGATGCCGGCAACCAGATCGCCCTGCCCGTCAAGGCTGCGGGCGCGCAGCCGGACCGGTAGCAGCACCGGCCCGCTTTTCGCCTGACGCCCCTTGCCGTCGATGCGGACATCGTTGATCTGGGTCTTGCCGAAGGCGAGCTGGCGCGCGGTGAGCAGATATTCATAGCCAAAGCCAGCGAACGGACCGTCGAGCCGGACCTTCGCCACCACGTCGCGGCCGCGCATATCCTTGAGCAGCGCTTCAGGCCGAGCGAGGTTCATGTCGAGGCGCAGATTGTCGAAGGCGTTGTTGCGCAGGTCGATGGCGCCGTCGGCGACCATGTCGATCGCAGCCGAGCGCAGCGTGAGCCTGCCATCGACCACCCGGTCGGCCAGCGTACCCTGCGCGCCGATGGTCAGGCGCGGTGAGGCGAGGCGCGGCAGCAGGCCCTTGCCGGGAATGGCGCTGCCCTCGATCGTGCCCTGGATGGTGTAGGCGCCGCTGCGCGCACCGAGCTTCAGGTCGGCGACGGGATTGCCGGCCAGCGTGGCGGCGAGGCGCCCATCCCATCGGGTCCAGCGCCCCTTGCCACTGATGCGCAGATTGCCGTCCTGATTGAGGCCGGCCACCGCCGCCAGCACGCCACCCCTGGGCGCGTTGACGGTGACCGCCAGGTTGAATCGGTCATCGTCGGGCCGGCTGTCGAGCGTAAGGTTCAGGGCATCCTCCGCGCCGATGACGCGGGCCGACAAGTCGATGATCGCGCGGCCGCCACGAATGTCCGCATCACCCGACAGGGTCGCCAGTTCGACCTTGCCGGTGACGGCGGGCGCGACGGTCAGCCGATCGACCGAGAACTGCATCAGGCGGATGTCGAAGCCCGGCAGGATCGGCCCCTGCCGCTCGCTGGGATTGAGCTTGGGCAGTTTGTGCAGGGTCGCCTGCGGGATCAGCAGCCGGTCGATGTCGAGCCGGTTGGAGAGCCAGGCGAAGGGCCACCAGTCCAGTTCCACCCGCGGCGCGTCGAAGAAGCGGCCCTTGGGATCGGACAGGACGAGGCCGCGCAGCACCGCCTTGCGATAAATGCTGCCCTCGATCCGGTCGACATGGATGCGCAGGCCCGAGGGCGGGCTGACGGCGGCGATGCGCGAGACGAGGAAGCGGTGTCCGGGCGCGCTGTCGAGCCAGGCCAGCGTCGCCACCACGACCAGCAGCGCGAGCGCCAGTGCGCCCGCCAGCCAGCGCTGCCAGCGCCCGTCCCAGGCGCGGCGGCGCGGCGCGGCCGGGGGCGGCGGCACGGGCGGCTGGCTATCGGGCGGCGGCATGGCCATCAGAAGGCCTGCCCCAGCGAGACATAGACGGCGACCTTGGCATCGCCCGGCTGCGGATTGATCGGCGTGCCGACATCGACGCGGATCGGGCCGAAGCTGCTATAATAGCGCACGCCAAGCCCGGTGCCGACCCGCAGGTCGCGGAAGCGCGGCAGGAAGGTGGTGGAGATATTGCCCGCGTCGAGGAAGGGCACGACGCCGAAATTGCCGAAGCGGATGCGCGCCTCGGCCGAAAATTCGATCAGGCTCTTGCCGCCGACCGGATCATCATCCGGGCCGTAGCGCGGGCCGATCGCCTGATAGCCATAGCCGCGCACCGACGCGCCGCCGCCGGCATAGAAGCGCCGCGACGGCGCGATGCGATCGACCGTGGAGCCGAGGATGGTGCCGAGCCGGGTCCGCCCGGCGAGCACGACACGATCATTGATCGGCTGATAGGCGCTGGCGTCGACCTGCGCCTTGGCATAGCCGAAGGTCGACCCCTGAAAGGAGAGTTCGGGGCTGAGGCGGCCGCCGAGGCGGAAGCCCTTGCTGGGGTTGAGCAGGTCGTCGCTGCCATCATAGGTCAGGCTGAGCGGCACCGCGCCGATGAAGAAGGTACGGCGGCTGCCGCCGGAAAAGGCGTCCGCTTCGTCCGAGGCGATGAGTTCGGCGCCGACGCGCCAGACCCAATGTTTCTGGAACAGGATGTTGGTCTGCCGCTCCAGCCCGCCCGACAGGGTGATGGTGCGCGCGTCATAGGCGTCGCGGCGGATATTGCTGTAGGAGACGAGGCCCGTCAGCACATGGTCGCGCTCGCGGAAATTGTTGCGGCGATAGGTGGCCTGCGCCGTCTGTTCCTGGGTGCCGAGCACGCCGCGCAGAGTGAGCGATCCTTCGGGCGGGAAAAGATTGCGATGCTGCCAACTGACCTCCGCGCGATAACCTTCGCCCGTACCATAGCCCAGTTCGCCCGCAATGGTGCGCATCGGCGCCGGGCGCAGATCGACATCCAGGTCGACATGCTCGCCATCGCCCGCGTCCTTCGGCGTCAGCGTGACGGACGAGACGAGGCCGGTGGTGACGATAGCGCGGCGCAGATCCTCCACATCGGTGGCGCGGTAGGTTTCGCCGGGTTCGAACCGGGCCATGCGCTGGAGATGGCGGGCGCTGAACACATCATCATTGTCGAGCAATATCTGGCCGAAGCTGCGATAACCGCCGGGCGTGACGATGATGTCGAGATCGCCGTTGCGCGCTTCATGGTCGATCCGCACTTCGGGTTCGTCCACCCTGGCAAAGGGATAGCCATTTTCGCCCAGCGCCGTCGCCAGCGCGGTCTGCCCCGCAAGGATGCGGTCGGCGTTGATCGGATCGCCCGACTTCATCGTGAAGGCGCCGCGCAGCGTCTCCTCCCGCGGGCCGGTTTCGGCGAGACCGGCAATCTCCACCGTGTCGAGGACATAAAGCGGCCCCGGCGTGACATCAAAGATGACCGACAGCTTGTCGCTGCCGGCGGGCGGCGGCGCGACGCTGCCGCGCACCCGCGCGGCATAATAGCCGTCGGCGCGCAGCAGCCGGTCGAGCAGGTCGCTGTCCTCCTTCACCCGGCGGTTGATCTGGGCAAGGTTGGCGGCCTTCCCCTCCCCCTGGTGCAATATCGACAGGCTGTCGAAACGGGGCGCGACCTGATTGTCGCCGATCGCGTCGATACCGCGCAGGGTGACGCCATATTTGCGCTCCTCCCCGGCGTCGGTGAAGGTGACGACCTCCTCGGCCGGGCCGGTATCGGCGGCGGCGTCGGCCTGCTGCGCCGGCTGGTCGGGGGTGTCGGGTTCGCTGGCCGCAACCGGATCCTCCGGCAGTGGGGCGACCGTATCGGGCTGGCCCATGTCGGGCCAGTCGATGCCGATGTCGGGCATGGCATCGAGCGATGCGGAGGGATCGACCGGCGGGCTGGCGGGATCGGCAGCGGGATCAGGCGCAGGCTGGGCCGCCTGCGCGAACGCAGTGCCGGCGGTGCAGAACGCCAGGGACAAGAGACATAGCCCTGCGGCGCGCGGATCAACGGGAAAGCGGCGCCCTGTCCGCAAGCCATGGGTCATGCGACCGGTCTAGACCAAGTCGGGGCGATTATGCCAGCCAAGAGATGGCGATGGCCCAATGGTCAGAAGGCGGTGTTGAGCCGATCCATGAGTGCGCGGGCCGGACTGTCGGCCAGCGGCGCGTCCGGCGACAGCATCCGTTTTTCCAGCCGCGCGACCCGACCATAAAGCTCCTGGCTCGCCTCGATCAGCGAACGGGCGGCGAAGGGGAAGTCGCCGGCAATGCCCGGATCGGTGGCGGTGGCGCGGCCGAGCCGATATTTCTCATCGGCCACGTCCGCATCGCTAATTTCGCCACGCTGCCAGGCGCGCTGGCTGAGCAGCCAGGCGATGATGTGCATCAGCCGGGTCGTGACCTTGAGCGATTCACAGGCGAAGGACACGCGGCGCAGGGGATCGTCGGCGGCAAACTGCCCGGCCTCGTCCGCGTCGAAATAGGAGCGCGCCTCATCCGCCATCACCATCGCCTCCATATAGAGGCCATCGACAAGGCGGCGATGAAGACCGGGATCAAGGGCGGCTGCGTTGCGCATAGGCCTAGCTGACATATCGCGGTGCGATTGTCAGGGCCGTGGATGGCGCCGGAAGCCCGCCTGTCCCATTTGGGATCGCTTTACGCCGCAGTCCCGCAATTTTGCGACGCGGCGGACGCATCAGGCGATGATGTCCGGGACCAGCGCATCTTCGAGCGCGACGATCTCGTCCCGCAGCCGCAGCTTGCGTTTCTTGAGGCGCGCGACCTGCATCTGGTCACCCACCCCGCCGTCGACCAGCGCCGCGATCGCGGCATCGAGATCGCGATGCTCGACCCGCAGCAGCTCCAACCGGCGCATAATGTCTTCGCGGCTCACCAAGCCCCCGCCTTCCGAACCCAACATAGCCTCTCCCGATAGCCCGGCGCAGGCGCGCGGGCCATCGCAATTTTACCGACGGCCCATCGCAAAGCGCGAATCATCGCGAGACAGGTCCGCCGAATCATGATCTACTTCGTCATCCATCACCCTCGTAAGGAGAATGTCATGGAAAATTCCCACGTTTCAGCTCTTTCCGCAAAGCATGCCGGGCTTGAAGCCCGGATCAAGGCCGAGTCGAGTCGGCCGATGCCCGACGACATTCTCGTCGCCTCGCTGAAGAAGCAGAAATTGCGGGTCAAGGAAGAGATGCAGGGCCGACATTAAGCCCGTTCCGCACGGAAAAGGCCGGGGCCGGATCACCGGACCGGCCATTTTCCTGCCAGCGGGACGCAGAGCATCGATCCAGCCGGAAACCCGGCCAGATTTTCGACATAGTGCAGCGGATGACGCCTAGCCGGGGAAGATGACCTGGCGATGACAGGCGTTGGGCATGACAGCCTTCGCCTAACGCTCGCCCCAAGTGGAGGCGTCGCGGCGGCATGGAACAGGTCGCATATGAAAAAGCCCCGCGCGGCGAACCGGCGGGGCCTTTTGCCAACCCATTTATATCATCGGTATCAGCGGCGCGTGATCGTCGCGGAACGCAGATAGTCCGGCAGGGCCTGCCGCGACACGCCATTGGCGACCGGCTTGCGCGCCAGTTGCGGATCGATCGGCGCGTCGAAGGCGAAGCCGATCTTGTCATCGCGCGACCAGGCGACAGCCCCCTCGACCAGGCCAACACCGCGCAGTTCGAGACGCAGCCGCGTGCCGGCGGGAATGGCGCGTTCGCAATCCGCCATCAGGCCGGTGGCCGACAGATTGCGCACGCGCGCCTTGCCCAGATCGACGCCATCCAGCGTGCTGAGGCTGGTGAGCAGGAACAGGCTGTCGCGCGGCGCGGAACGAGCCGGTCCCCGATCAGAATTTCCCGTTTCCTTATCCATGACTATTCCCGCAAAATGACACTTGGCCAACAGGATAGTCATGCGACGTGGAGAAAGGGTTAACCGCCGCAGGGGGTTAATCGTCGCGGGAGACTTTTTCCTGACGCTCGTGCCGCTCCTGCGCCTCGACCGTCATGGTCGCGATCGGACGGGCTTCCAGCCGGCCCAGCGAGATCGGCTCGCCGGTGACTTCGCAATAGCCATATTCGCCTTCGTCGATACGGCGGAGCGCCGCGTCGATCTTGGAGATCAGCTTGCGCTGGCGGTCGCGGGTGCGCAGTTCGATCGACCAGTCGGTCTCGCTCGATGCGCGGTCGTTGAGGTCGGGTTCGCGCAGCGGTTCATTCTGCAGCACAGCGAGCGTGCCTTCCGCTTCCGACAGGATCTGTTTCTTCCAGTCCCAGAGACGCTGCCGGAAATATTCCTGCTGCAGGGGGTTCATGAATTCTTCGTCAGCCGACGGACGATAATCGTCCGGGAGTGTTACGGTCGATTTTGGCGGCTTCACACCGTCTTTATCGGAATTCAGTACCGATGCCATCTGGCTCTCCGACTCGAGAGGCCCCGGCGCTGTAAGTTCCGGGCGCCCATGACTTTTGTTTGAGCGGGCCTCATAGCCATCGCGACGAGGCGATACAAGCGGACAATGCGCACTCCGGCGCATCCCCTAGGCCAGCTGACGCACCCGGAACGGACAGCGCGACTCCATCAGGGTTTTCCCCGATCTCGCCATCCGGATGTTCATGCAGCCCATCCTTAACGTTCCACAATGACACGTTAACCATCGCGATTGACTCAAACGCCCGGTTTTTCGGACCTTTTACGACGCAAAGATGGTTAATGCCCTTGCAGTTAACGCTTTATTTTGCGTTGGTATGCAGTAGGGAATGGCAGGGTTCACGCTACGGAAGGCACCGATGGCGCGAATGGGTAAACAGGACTAGAGAAGATCCTATGTCGGTTCGGATGGCTTTGGCAAAATTGTGCGCCTGCACTTGTGGCGGCGCCATCATTGGCGGAGGCGCCGTCCATGTGGCGGAAAATGCGCGTCCGGCAACGGTCTACAGCACCAAGAGTGTGAAGGCCAAGCCGCGCCAGCGCGTCCTGGCCACGGCCAAGCGCCCGCCGGCCAAGAAGCCCGCCCCGATCCGCTTGACCGTGACCACGCCGTCGCCGCCCATCCCGCTGCCCCCGCCGCCGGTGCAGGCCGCTTTGCCGCTGATGGCTGGCGGGCCGACCCCGACCGCAGCGCCGATCGGCGGTAGCAGCGGCTTTGGCGGCAGCAGCGGTTTCATCGGCGGCTTCTTTGGTGGCGGCAGCAGCGGTGGCGGCACGGTGGTGATCTCCACCACCGGTTCGACGGGCTCGAGCGGCTCCAACTCGCCCACGCCGCCGACATCGACGACCAGCGGTTCGGATTCGCCGACACCGCCGACGTCGACCTCCAGCGGTACGACGTCGACCACGACGACCTCGACGTCGACCTCCACATCGACTTCGACCTCTACGTCCACATCGACCTCTTCCTCGTCGGGCGCGACATCGACCTCGACGTCCAGTTCGACCTCGACCGGATCGTCGAGCTTCGGCAGCACGTCGTCGAGCAGCTCGACCAGCAGTTCCACGTCGACCTCGACATCGTCGGGCACCTCTTCGGGCACGCCGCCGCCTCCCGCGCCGCCGCCGCCGACCGATGTGCCGGCGCCGCCGATGGTGCTGCTGTTCGGCGCCGGTGCCGCCGCGCTGCTGATGCGCAAGCGCCTGGCCGATCGCAATACGGAGCTGTCGATCGAGGGCCATGGCCCGGCCAAGCCTATCCCGATCATCCGCACCGGCGACATCTGAGCCGGCACTGTCCGAGAACCAAAAAGGGCGGCCCTGGGGCCGCCCTTTTCTTTTACCGACAGGATTTCCCGCTCAACTGCGGGCGATGATCTTCTCGATCTCACCGACCGGATGATTGGCCAGATCCTTGGCGATCTCGCCGACCAGCCGGTCCTGCACTTCCTTGTGATAATGTTTGCGCATCTCGCCCAATGCCGTGGGCGGGGCGACGATGATCAGCTTCTCATAATCCTGGGCAAAGGCGCGGCGCTTGAGCAGGTCTGCCGCCTCTGCCGCGAAGCGTGCCTCTTCCAGTTCATGGAAATCGGTCTGTTCCATACTGCTGCGATGGCTGCCAACCGAATTGAAGGCGCGGCCGGGCGCGTCCGATGCCTGGTCCCGGTCGGCCGGATTATCCTGCACCTTCACCTCTTCCGCCTCCAGCTGGGGAAAGGCGCGGTCGCCCTTGTTGCGGAAGAAGAGCAATTTGCGCCCGTCCGCCACCAGCACCATCGCATCATGATCGATCTGCATCGCCTTCTCCTTCATTTTGTGGACGCATCACCAACGGGCGAAGGCGCACAGGGTTGCGTGGCCTCGTTCGCGACGGCATAGGGCAGCGATGCACGACATCCGCTTCATCCGCGAAAATCCCGCCGCTTTCGACGCCGCCCTGGCGCGCCGTGGCCTGGCCCCGCTGTCCGCCGACATATTGGCGCTGGACGAAAAGAGCCGCGCGCTCAAGACGGAGCTGCAGCAGGGACAGGCCCGCCGCAACGAGGCGAGCAAGGCGATCGGTCAGGCGATGGCGGCCAAGGACATGGCCAAGGCCGAGGCGCTGAAGGCCGAGGTCGCGGCGCTGAAGGAAGGCACGCCCGCGCTGGAAGCCGAAGAGGCCGAGGTCGGCGCGGCGCTCAATGCCATGCTGGCGGCGATCCCCAACCTGCCCGCCGACGATGTGCCGCAGGGCGCGGATGAAGCCGGCAATGTCGAGCTGAGCCGCTGGGGGAATGTTCGCGCGTTCGATTTCGCGCCGCAGGACCATGCCGATTTCGGCCCGGCGCTGGGGCTGGATTTCGAGGGCGGCGCGCGACTTTCGGGTGCGCGCTTCACCGCGCTGCGCGGCCAGATGGCGCGGCTGCACCGCGCGCTGGCGCAATATATGCTCGACACCCAGACCGGTACCAACGGCTATGAGGAAACCAATCCGCCACTGCTGGTGAAGGACGAGGCGCTGTTCGGCACCGGGCAGTTGCCCAAGTTTGCCGAAGATCTGTTCTCTACGCTCAGATCTGTATCTTCGCTCGAGCATTTTGTGAATCGGATTAATGAAGCCCTTAGCGGCCAAGGCCAGCCAGGATGGTCAGGTAACCTGAATGCGCTAATTCAGCAAGAATACCTCACAAATCCTGAGGTTCGCAGGGAAAAGCTTTGGCTGATCCCGACTGCCGAGGTATCGCTGACCAATCTGGTCGCCGAGCAGATCGTGCCGACCGACGCCCTGCCGGTGCGGCTGACCGCGCTGACCCCCTGTTTCCGGTCCGAGGCCGGATCGGCCGGGCGCGACACGCGCGGCTTCATCCGCCAGCATCAGTTCGAGAAGGTCGAGCTGGTCGCGATCTGCGCGCCCGAGGAATCGGACGCCGAGCATGAGCGGATGGTGCAGGCGGCCGAGGGCATTTTGCAGGCGCTGAACCTGCCCTATCGCAAGATGCTGCTGTGCAGCGGCGACATGGGCTTTGGCGCGCGCAAGACCTATGACCTGGAAGTCTGGCTGCCGAGCCAGGCGACCTATCGCGAGATCAGCTCCGTCTCCAACTGCGGCGATTTCCAGGCGCGGCGAATGAACGCCCGCTACAAGCCGGAGGGGGAGAAAGCGACCCGCTTCCTCCATACCCTCAACGGATCGGGCCTGGCGGTCGGTCGCACGCTGGTTGCGGTGCTGGAAAATTACCAGCAGGCCGATGGCAGCGTGATCGTGCCCGAGGTGCTGACGCCCTATATGGGCGGCATCACCAAGCTGGAGCCGCGATAAGAAAAGGCCTCAAGCAAGGAAACGGGCGATGCGCATCCTCCTCACCAATGACGATGGCGTCCATGCGCCGGGGCTGAAGGTGCTGGAGGCGATCGCCCGCACCCTGTCCGACGATATCTGGATCGTTGCGCCCAGCGAGGAACAGTCCGGCGCAGGCCACAGCCTGACGCTGACCCGGCCGCTGCGCATCCGCAAGCATGGCGACAAACATTATAGCGTCACCGGCACGCCGACCGATGCGGTGATGATGGCGGTCGGCCATCTGATGAAGGACGCGAAACCGGACCTGGTCCTGTCGGGCGTCAATCGCGGGGCCAACCTGGCCGAGGACGTCACCTATTCGGGCACCGTCGCCGCCGCGATGGAGGGTGCGATTTCCGGCATCAAGTCGATCGCGCTGAGCCAGGTCTATGCCCGTGAGGCGATGGGCGACGCGGTACCCTTTGCTGCCGCCGAAGCCTGGGGCGAGCGGGTGCTGCGCCCGCTGATCGCCATGCCGGCCAGCCCGCGCCTGCTGTTCAACGTCAATTTCCCCGCGATCGCCCCGGACAGGATCAAGGGCGTGCGCGTGGTGCGGCAGGGCTTCCATGACATCGACCGGACGAAGATCATCGAGGGCACCGATCCGCGCGGCTATCGCTATTACTGGTTTGGCCTGGGGCGGAGCGATTCCGCGCCCGAGGGAACCGATCTGGCGGCCATCGCAGATGAGTATATCGCGGTGACGCCGCTTCATTATGACCTGACGCAGGATGGCGCGCTGGCGGCGACGGCGCAGGCATTTTCGGACTGACTGACGCTCCGGGGGGAGACCATATGGCTGGACATCTGAGGGGGCGGCGCTGGCTGCCCATGGCGCCGCTGCCGCTGCTGCTGGCGGGTTGCATCCCTGCCCCGGTGCAGGACAGCGCCCCCTATGCCGCCCCCCTGCCCCCGGCCCAGCCGGCGCCCGCCATTCCGCCATCGCCCAGCATGCCGCCGCAACCGGTCAAGCCCGAACCGCAGATGATCGAGCGCAAACCGGTCTGGACGGCGCAGCAGGTGACGGCGAATGCGCGGACGGTGGCCGCCAGCCTCTACAGCGTGCAGCCGGGCGACACGCTGCGCGGCATCGGCAACCGCACCGGCGCGGGATCGGACGCGATCGCACGGGCCAACGGACTGGCCCCGCCCTATGCGCTGCGGCCGGGGCAGAGCCTGTCGATCCCCAGCGGGCGTTATCATGCGGTGGCAGAGGGGGAGACCGGCATCGCCATCGCCGTGGCCTATGGCGTGCGGTGGAGCGACATTGTCGACATCAATGGCCTGACCGAACCCTATGTACTGCGGCGCGGGCAGCGACTGCTGCTGCCCGGTGGCGAGATGCCGGCCGCCCCGGTGGCGGCGCAGCCGGTCCGGGCGCCCGCATCCAGCCTGGAACAGCGCGCCGCCGCCTTCCGCATCGACATTGACGATGTGCTGACCGGCGGCCAGCCTGCCGTCGCGGAGGAGAAGCCGCGCACGGTGGCCAAGGCGCAGCCCCGCCCCCTGCCCTCCAATGTGCCGATCGCCCAGCCTGGCGGCTTTTCCGGCCAATTCGCCTGGCCGCTCAAGGGCAATATCCTCTCGCGCTTCGGCCCCGGCGAAAGCGGCGCCAAGAATAACGGCATCGACATTGCCGCGCCGATCGGCACGCCGATCCGCGCGGCGGCTGATGGAGTCGTCGCCTATGCCGGCGACAGCATCGCGGTGTTCGGCGGCCTCATCCTCATCACCCATGGTAGCGGCTGGGTCAGCGCCTATGGCCATGCCAACCGGATCGACGTGGTTCGCGGGCAGAAGGTGACTAAGGGCCAGGTGATTGGCCTCAGCGGTGACACAGGCTATGCCAGCAAGCCGAAGCTGCATTTCGAGCTGCGCAAGGACCGAGTGCCGATCAATCCCATGACCCAATTGCCCACCCCATGAAGATCGCGCCGCCGCCTTCGGCATCGCCCATGGCCGGCTTTCTGCGGCGGCGATCGGCGCTGCCGGTCTGGGCGGACCTCGCCTGGCGGGTGGTGCTGGTCTTTGGCCTGATCGCGATCGTGCTGGCGCTCCACTGGTTCGGGCGCGACGGTCTCAAGGACAATTATGACGACCAGATCAGCTTCATCGACGTGCTCTATTTCACCACGGTCACCGTCACCACGGTCGGCTATGGCGATATCGTGCCGGTCTCGCCCGAAGCGCGCCTGTTCGAATCCATCTTCGTCACGCCGATCCGGCTGTTCGTCTGGATCATCTTTCTGGGCACGGCCTATAATCTCTTCTTCCGCAACATCCTCTACAGGTGGCGCATGGCACGCATTCAGGCCGATCTGCACAATCATATCGTCGTCACCGGTTTCGGCACCAGCGGCCAGGAGGCGGTGAACGAGCTGCTGGCGCGTGGCACCGACCCGCGCGAGATCGTGGTGATCGACGGCAGCGAGAAAGCGCTGGACCATGCCGAGGCGCTGGGCTGCAACGTGCTGTGCGGCGACAGCACCCGCGACAAGACGCTGAAGGACGTGGCCATCCACCGTGCCCGCACGATGATCGTGTCGGCGGGACGCGACGACACGTCGATTCTGATTACGCTCACTGCGCGCCATCTGGCCCCGCGCCTGCCGATCAGCATCGTCGTGCGCAACGAGGATAATGAAGTGCCCGCGCGCCAGGCGGGCGCCACCACGGTCATCAACCCGGTCAGCTTTGCCGGGCTGCTGCTGGCGGGCAGCACCAGCGGCAAGCATATTGCCGACTATATGGCCGATCTCGCCGCCTCGGGCGGCCGGGTGAAGCTGCACGAGCGGCCAGTGCTGCCGCAGGAAATCGGCCAGCCGCTTTCGGCGATCGGCACGGGCCTGGGCGTGCGCATCTATCGCGGCGACCATCCGATCGGCTTCTGGGAGGAAGGCGCGCGAGCGCTCCAGACCGGCGACTGCATCATCGAGATCGTGGAAGAAACCGGCGCCATGCCTCGCCCTGACGATCAATAGGTTCAAATCAGCGACAGACTGAACATGTTTGTTGCGCCACAGCAACATAGAGCAAAATTCGTGCTACCAACGGTGCAGCGCAGCATGCGGCCAATTGCCTTGCTGTCATAGAATGGCAACACTCCCTCAGGTCTGATTTTTGAGGGGTAGAATATGCGCTTGAAAAATGTCCTGAAAACCGGCGTCCTGCTGTCCGCCTTCCTTTATAACGCATCGTCTTTCGCCCAATCCGCCGCGCCGCAGGCCGATGATGCCGGGGCCATCATCGTCACCGGGTCGCGCATCCGCCAGAATCCGCTGGACCAGGACAAGCCGATCGTCACCGTCGATCAGGAAGCGATCGCGCGGACCGGCCTTTCCTCCATCGCCGACGTGCTGCAGCGCATTCCGAGCGCTGGCGGCGGCCTCAACACCAAGGTCAACAATGCCGGCAATATCGGTGGTCCGCCCGACGGCACCGGCGTCAGCTCCGGCTCGGCCGAAATCGACCTGCGTTACCTGGGCGCCAAGCGCACGCTGATCCTGGTCGACGGCATGCGCTATGTGAACGGCTCGGCCGCCGGCGGCATCCCCGCTTCGGTCGACTTGAACTCCATCCCTGCCAGCATGATCGAACGGGTCGAGGTGCTGCAGTCGGGCGCCTCCCCGCTCTATGGCTCCGACGCGGTTGCCGGCGTCGTCAACATCATTACCAAGCAGTCGCAGAAGGGCCTCGACCTGTCCGCCCAGTTCGGCACTTATGAACAAGGCGATGGCGAAACCTATGATCTCAACGCCAGCTATGGCCTGCAGTCCGATAGGGTGTCGATCGTCTTTGGCGGCAATTATGTGAAGCAGCAGAGCGTCCGCACCGCCGATCGCTCCATCTCCCGCTTCCCCAATCCGGGCCAGACGAGCTGCGCCGACCCGATCGGCGGCTGTTCCGGTGCGACGCCCAACGGCCGCTTCATGATCGGCGACGAGGATCTGACGCTGATCGCGCCGGTCAGCGGGCGCCCGACCTATCCGGGAGACTTCAAGAATTTCACTTCGGCCGATCGCTATAATTTCGCGCCGGAAAATTACCTGCTGACGCCGTCGGAACGCTATGGCGGCTTCCTCAACGCCAAGTTCGAATTTTCCGACAATGTCAGCCTGCGCACGCGGCTGGTCTATCAGCATCGCAGTTCGACCACCCAGGCCGCGCCGCTGCCGCTGTTCGTCGGCCCGGATGCGGGCAATGGCAATCTGCTCGATACGATCAGCATCGATGCGACCAATCCCTATAATCCGTTCGGCTTCACCTTGTCGTCGGGTGCCAATGGCGAGCCGGCGACCTATTCGCTGATCGCCCGTCGCTTCGTCGAGGGCGGCCCGCGCATCTTCAGCCAGGATGTCGATACCTTCACCATGCAATCGACACTCGAAGGCTCCTTCGGGGTCGGCGACAAGACATGGTATTGGGACGTCAACGGCATGTATGGCAGCAATGACGCGCATCAGGTGTTCACCGGCAACCTGAACGCCGCCAAGCTGGCCCAGGCGCTGGGGCCGGTCGCGGGCTGCACTGGCGATTGCGTACCGTTCAACATCTTCGGCGGGGCCGGGTCGATCACCCAGGCCATGCTCGACTATGTGACCTTCGACCAGAAGGATCGCAGCACGCAGGAATTGTGGGACGCCACCGCCAACCTGTCGGGCGAATTGTTCGACCTGCCGGGCGGCGCGGTCGGCTTCGCCGTCGGCTACGAGCATCGCAACCAGCGCGCCAGCTACACCCCCGACCCGATCATCACCGCGGGCCTGGGCGCCGACGTGCCGACCAGCCCGGCCGCCGGCAGCTTCAATGTCGATGAAGTCTATGGCGAAATCCGCATCCCGATCCTCGCCGACGTGCCCTTCTTCCAGAAGCTGGAACTGGACGGCGCGGTGCGCCATTCCAACTATAGCAGCTTTGGCAGCAACACGACCTTCACCGTGTCGGGCCTGTGGAAACCGGTCAGCGACCTGCTGCTGCGCGGCGGCTATGCCGAGAGCCTGCGTGCGCCCAGCATCGGCGAAATGCATGCCGGCCGGTCGCGCACCGATCAGACGATCAACGACCCCTGCACCAGCGCAGCGGGCGGATCCTGGGACAATCCGACCGTGCGCGCCAACTGCATCGCCAATGGCGTGCCGGCCGATGGCAGCTATGACGAGCCGACCGGTGGCCAGCTGGGCGTCTTTTCCAGCGGCTCGACCAACCTGAAGCCGGAAACCGCCAAGACCTGGACCGCCGGCATGGTCTACAGCCCGGCCTGGGCACGCAACGGCTTTGCCAGCGCACTCAGCCTTGAGGTCAATTATTATAATATCCGCCTAAAGAACGCGATCGACTCGGTGCCTGCGACGCTGACGCTGCGCCGCTGCGCCTTCGATGCCGATCCGGTCAGTTGCGCATCGATCAGCCGCACGCCCAGCGGTCTGGTCGCCGGCATCGACGCCACGCTGCAGAATCTCAACGCCATCAACACCGACGGCATCGACGGATCTTTGATCTATCGCTCCAAGCCGGTGGGCGACGGCACGGTCGGTCTGACGATCAATGCCGCCTATCTGCTGAGCTATGACATCAAGGCCCCGGCCGAGTTGAATGCCCCCACGATCAAATGCGCCGGCACCGAACGCTGCGGTTCGGTCGACCAGGCCTATCCGCGCTTCAAGGCGACCACCACGCTCGACTATTCGGCCGATGCCTGGGGCGTTTCCTTCACCGGCCGCTATATCAGCAAGGTGACCGAGAGCGACGGCCATGTCATGGGATCGACCTTCTATGGCGACATGCAGGCCTATTTCTCGCCGGCCTGGCTCGACCATCGCACCCGGCTGACGATCGGCGTCAACAACCTGTTCGACAAGGATCCGCCGGCCTGCTTCACCTGCGACAGCGCCAATTTCGACCCGACCACCTATGATGTGCCGGGCCAGTTCGGTTACATCCGCCTGTCCTACAAGATGTAACGGATCAAGGGCTTAGCTAGAACGAAGGGCGCGTCCATCCGGGCGCGCCCTTTGTCTTTTCGGCTACCCCGTGACATTTGGCGCAAAAATCCCTATGTGCGCGCCGATCATGGCAACCAAAATCCCAGACGCGCCGAAGATCGGCATGGTTTCGCTCGGCTGTCCGAAGAACCTGGTCGACTCCGAACGTATCCTGACCAAGCTGCGTTCCGACGGCTATCAGATGTCCGCCGACTATGCCGGCGCCGACGTCGTGCTGGTCAACACCTGCGGCTTCCTAGATTCCGCCAAGGAGGAATCGCTCGAGGCGATCGGCGAGGCCATGGCCGAAAATGGCCGCGTCATCGTGACCGGTTGCATGGGCGACGAAGCGGACGTGATCCGCGCGAAATTCCCGCAGGTGCTGGCCGTTACCGGCGCGCATCAATATGAGCAGGTGGTCAATGCGGTGCATGATGCATCGCCGCCCATCCCCAATGCCTTCATCGATCTGGTGCCCGAGGGCGGGCTAAAGCTCACGCCGCGCCATTACAGCTATCTGAAGATTTCAGAGGGCTGCAACCATCGCTGCTCCTTCTGCATCATCCCCTCGATCCGCGGCGACCTGGTGTCGCGCCGGATCGACGCAGTGCTGCGCGAGGCGGAAAAGCTGGTCGCGGCCGGCACCAAGGAGTTGCTGGTCATCAGCCAGGACACCTCGGCCTATGGCGTCGACACCCGCCACGAGCCGCGCATGTGGAAGGGCCATGAGGTCCGCGCCCATATGACCGATATGGCGCGCGAACTGGGCCAGTTGCGCACGGCGGACGGCGTCGCCCCCTGGGTGCGCCTCCATTATGTCTACCCCTATCCCCATGTCGACCATGTCATCCCGCTGATGGCCGAGGGGCTGCTGACGCCCTATCTCGACATCCCCTTCCAGCATGCCTCGCCGAGCGTGCTCAAGACGATGAAGCGCCCGGCCAACGAAGCCAAGGTGCTGGATCGCATTCGCAAGTGGCGCGACATCTGCCCCGACATCGCGATCCGCTCCAGCTTCGTCGTCGGCTTCCCCGGCGAGACCGAGGCGGACTTCCAGTATCTGCTCGACTGGCTGGACGAGGCGCAGCTCGACCGCGTCGGCGCCTTCCGCTTCGAGCCGGTCGAGGGCGCTGCCGCCAATGACCTGCCAGGCGCGGTGCCCGAAGAGGTCAAGGAAGAACGCTATCAGCGGATCATGGAAAAGACCGCCGCGATCAGCGCCGCCAAGCTGCAGGCCAAGGTCGGCCGGGTCATGCCGGTGATCATCGACGAGGTCGGCGAGCCCGACGAGGAAGATGGCAGCATCGGCGCCACCGCGCGCAGCCAGGCTGACGCGCCGGAAATCGACGGCAATGTCTTCCTGCGCGACGTCGGCGAAGGCCGCAAGGCCGGCGACATGTTCGACGTGCTGATCGAGGATGCCGACGATCACGACCTGTACGGCGTGCCGGCCTGACCGATCGGGAACCGGATATCAGGGCCTGGCGAAGGCATCCTGATATTCGGTCTTGATCGCCTTGTAGATCGCCGCATCGACCGGCAGCTTGATGTCATAGCTGCCCTCGGCATAGGGGCCGGCGCCATAGGGGCCGATCGTCACCTGGATGCCGTCGATCAACTTGCCGTCGCGCGATGTCGGCGCCAGCACCTGCTTCATCGGATCGATGCATTTTGTGAAGTCGTCATCGCCCGGCACCACCGGCGCGCCGCGCTTTTCCGCCCGCGCTTGGTCCAGCGCTTTGCAGAAATTGTCGTGGATGGCCGTTGCAAAGGCCGGTTCGGACGTCAGCAGCGCGCCGAAATCGGTCTCGCGCCGCCGTTCCTTGTCCCACAGCAGCGCTTCATAGCCGGTCATGCCATGGGCGCCGCCGGTATACATGTAATTGGCGGATTCGAGCGCCAGGAAGCGCGGCGTATCGGCCATCACGCTCCAGCGCGTCTCGCGGCTATGGGCGTGGAAGGGGAAACCCGCTTTCCTGGCCGAATCCCGGTCCTGCGTCGCCATCTTGAGCGCATCGGCCTTGTTCTCGGCCATGGCGTGGGCGAAGCGATCGACCAGCGTCGGGATCGCCGCCGCCTGCGCCGGATAGGCGTAGAGAAATTCCAGCAGTTCGGTCTTGTCCGACTGCTCGAATGGTTTGGCGGGTGGGGCAGCGGGTCGCGTGGTGCCGGCCATGCGGTCGACAAAGGCGCGCATCGTCGCATTGGCGGGCATGTTGCCGCCGGGCGTGTCATCCTCAGTCGATTTCGAGCAGCCGGACAGCAACAGGGCTGCGAGCAGCAGGCCCGTCGACCCGTTCCCCCACCCTGCCCGCATCAGTGCGGCTTGGCCGTCAGGCAGCGCTCGCTGATCGCCTTGCGCGCATAATCGCCGGCGAGAGCGCGATGGATGTTGGGCCATCCTTCGGCCACAAGCGCCTGCTCGACCGCATGGGCGTTGGCGAACTGGCCGCTTTCGGCCAGCGCATAGGCGCGGGCGCGCAGCGCCTGCAGGCCGCTATTGTCGGAACGGATCATGGCTACTCTCCTTGCCGTTTATTATGATCTGGAACCTAGGCACTCGGGCCACAATAGGCAAATGCCCTGACGGCCGGCCGGGTTTCCACCGGGACGAAAGAAGATGCAAAAAATGGCCCGTTCCCATGTGGAGCGCTTTCTCCTACATCCCTGTGCATGACCGAATTTGCCGACCTGCTCAAAGCCGATAATGGCCAGCCCGCCCGTTCCATCCAGTTGATCGAAGCGGCCGAGCTGGACGCCTGGTTCACCGCCCAGCCCGAGCGGGTCCGCGCCCTGATCAGCGCTCAGAAATTCCACGCCAAGCCGAACGAATATGCGATCGTCCCCGGCGAGGGGCAGAGCGACTGGTCGGTCGTGGCCGGGGTCGCCAAGCGCGACGCGCTCGGCAGCTGGTGCCTGGCCAGGCTAGCCGAAAGCCTGCCCGAGGGCAGCTATCGCCTGACCGAGGGTAGCACCGGCGCGGCGGCGCTGGGCTGGCTGACGGCGCAATATCGGTTCGAACGCTATCGCAAGGATGAGGGCGCGGCCGGCCCGCGCATACTGCTGACCGGCGACGTCGCCCGGATCGAGGCGATCGTGCAGCAGGCCGAGGCGGTGGCGCTGGTCCGCGACCTGGTGAACACGCCGGCCGCCGACATGGGACCGCAGGATCTGGAAGATGCCGTGCGCCAGTTGGCACAGGCCCATGGCGGCGACGTGCAGGTGACGCGCGGCGACGCGCTGGAGCAGGGTTTCCCGATGATCCATGCCGTCGGCAAGGCGGCGGACAAGAGCTTTGCCCCGCGCCTCATCGAAATGAGCTGGGGCGATCCCAGTGCGCCGCGCATTGCCGTGGTCGGCAAGGGCATCTGCTTCGACAGCGGCGGCCTCGACATCAAGCCATCATCGGGCATGCGCCTGATGAAGAAGGATATGGGCGGCGCGGCCCATGCGATTGCGCTGGCCCGGCTGATCATCGGCGCGCGCCTGCCGGTGCGGCTGCACCTGCTGGTGCCGACCGCCGAAAATGCCATCAGCGGCAATGCCTTCCGCCCCGGCGACATATTGCGCAGCCGGCAGGGGCTCACCGTGGAGATCGGCAATACCGACGCCGAAGGGCGGCTGGTGCTGGGCGATGCACTGACCCGCGCGGGCGAGGAAAAGCCCGAGCTGATCGTGGACTTCGCCACCCTGACCGGCGCGGCGCGCGTCGCCGTCGGCCCGGACCTGCCGGCGCTGTTCACCAATGACGAGGCGCTGGCGACCGACATCGCGGCGGCCGGCACGGCGGTCGACGACCCGACCTGGCGCCTGCCGCTGTGGGACGGCTATTATGACATGCTGAAGTCCGACATTGCCGACATGAACAATGCCGGCGAAGGCGGCTTTGCCGGCGCGGTGACCGCCGCCCTGTTCCTGCAGCGTTTCGTGCCGGAGGGCACGGCCTGGATTCACCTCGACACCTTCGCCTGGCGACCGGCGGCGCGTCCGGGCCGGCCCAAGGGCGGCGAGGCGCTGGGCCTGCGCGCGGTCTTCCGCCTGCTCCAGCAGCGCTATGACGGCGCGCGATAGCCAAACTGCAATATCCTGCGATCCGTTACGCAACCGGATTGGCTATCATGCGTTAGGGGGGCATGAACGCGCTCGCTTCCCCGCAACAGGCCGCCCAGATCGACCGTCCCGGCATACAGCCGCTCAGCCAGTGGATGCGGACCCTGGTGGATTATGTGCGGTCGGGAAAACCCGACCTCACCAACCGCCAGATGGCCCTGATGCTGACCGTCTATATCGGCGATGGTCCGCATACGGTGCGCGGCCTGGCCGAACAGTTGCATGTGTCCAAGCCGGTCATCACCCGCGCGCTGAACAAGCTTTCGGCGCTCGGCTATCTCCGACGAGAGCGGGATGCGGCCGATCGGCGCAATATTTTCATCACCCGCACGTCGAAGGGCGCGGAATTCCTTGACGCCTTTCACCATTTCATCGCAGGAACCGCGCGCGATGACAGGCCAGATCAACACCACGCGGAACGCACCGCCTGAAAGAACCCGGTTCAAGCTGGACGGCAGATCCGTAGCGCTCGACCACCGCGTCCATGCGGCGCGTGGCGACCTTGCGGACATCTCGCTCGCCGGCGTGCTCTTTTCCGCCCATTATGCCCGCGCGGTCGAACTGACCTGCGTGGCGCCCGGCGCGCCGATCCTGTCCCAGCCCTCGCACAATGCCGAGGCGGTCAGCGAATTGCTGCGTGGCGAAAGTTTCCATGCGCTCGACGTCACGACCGACTGGGCCTGGGGCTTTTGCGGGCATGATGGCTATGTCGGCTATATCCGCCGCGACGCGCTGGACGTGAAGGAGGCGGTCAGCCACCGCATCGTCAACCAGAGCGCGCCGCTGTTCAGCCGCGCCGACATCAAGGCACCGATCGCCGATCATTGGCCGCTGGGCGCCCGCTTCGGCGGCGAGGCCGAGGACAGTTTCCTCGCGACCGGCGACGGCTTCATCCATGGCCGCCATGCCGCCCCGCTCGACTCGCGGGAAAGCGACTGGGTCGCGGTGGCGCAGCGCTATCTCGGCCAGCCCTATGTCTGGGGCGGCCGTGGCCATCGCGGCATCGACTGTTCGGGGCTGGTGCAGGTGGCGCTGGGCGAATGCGGCATCGCCGTGCCGCGCGACACCGACCTGCAGTGCGAGGGCATTGGCGCGCCGATCGAGGCGAGCGTGCCGTTGCAGCGCGGCGACCTGATCTTCTTCCCCGGCCATGTCGGGATCATGACCGACGCCACCCATATGCTGCACGCCAACGCCCATTGGATGGCCGTGGTGGTCGAGCCGCTGGCCGATGTCGTCGCTCGGCTGGCGCCCGATCATGAACAGCCGATCATCGCGCGGCGGAGGATTGCCCCATGACGACGAAGATCTTCATCGACGGCGGCCATGGCACCACCGGCATCGAGATTGCCGATCGCCTGGCCGACCGGCCCGAACTGTCGCTGATCACGGTCGACGAGAAGGATCGCCGCAACATGGCGGCCCGGCGCGACGCGCTGAACGCGGCCGATATCGTGATCCTGTGCCTGCCCGACGATGCCGCGCGCGAATCCGTGTCGATGATCGACAATGACCGCACCCGCGTGATCGACGCATCGACCGCACACCGCGTCGCCGACGGCTGGACCTATGGCTTCCCCGAACTGGAACCGGGCCATCGCGAGCGACTGGCCAACAGCCGCTTCGTCGCCAATCCAGGCTGCTGGCCGACCGGCTTTCTGGGCCTGGTCCGTCCGCTGGTGCTGGCCGGCCTGCTGCCGGTGGACTGGCCGGTGACGGTATCGGGCGCGTCGGGCTATTCGGGTGGCGGCAAGGCGATGATCGCGGAATATGAGGGCGCCGAGGGCGCGCCGACCGCCTTCCGCGCCTATGGCCTGAGCCTGGCGCACAAGCATGTGCCGGAAATGACCCGCTATTCGGGTCTGGCCCATCCGCCGCTGTTCGCCCCGGCCGTCGCCAACGCCTATCGTGGCATGCTGGTGGAAGTGCCGCTCCAACTGCGCGCCATGCCCGGCACGCCATCCCCGGCAGACATCCATGCCGCGCTGGCCGCCGCCTATGCAGGATCGCCGACCGTCAGCGTGACGCCGCTGGCCGACAGCGAAGCCATGGCACAGATTGAGGTCGAGCATGTCGGCGCGACCGACCGCCTGTCGCTGTCGGTGTTCGGCAATGCGCAGAGCGGCCAGGCGCGTCTGGTCGCCACGCTCGACAATCTGGGCAAGGGTGCGGCGGGCGCCGCCGTGCAGAATCTCAACATCCTGGCCGGCCTGCCGGAAACCGCGGGGCTGCGGCTCTAAAGCGCCGTCAGCGAGACAGCAAAAAGGGCCGGAGCGTTCCATGACGCTCCGGCCCTTTTGCGTTCAGACGATCAGTGGATCGTGCCGAGCGGCTGGTGATGGGCGAGCAGCACGATCAGCCGCTCGATCTGGCGCCAGTGGCAGAAATGGATGTGGTTGCCGAGGTCGCGGCTGCGATCGGCCCGCGCCGCCGCCTCATAGCCGGCATTGGCGCCGAAGGTCGCGATCAGTTCCGTCGCATCCTCATAGCTCTTTCGATCCGAAAGATATGGCATGTGCATGCGACCCCCGATTTTTGCGCGCCCTTTCCCCTCCCCTATCAACCCCCATGCCAGTTTGGCGCTTTGGCGCAGCAGGCCGATGACGAGGGTGAACAACCAGTTAGCCAAGTCCCGCAGCGGGACAGGCGCGCCATTTCGGGACGCCGTCCGTTCCGATCCGGGACAGGGTGGACGCGCGCACAAGCGACTGGCCATGGGCGGCGGGCCATGGCAAGGATGGGCCATGAACAAGGCGAAGAATCCGACCGGCGCGGGCGCCATCATCGCATTGCTGATCATGGCCGGGGCGATCGGCGGCGGCCTGCTGGGCCAGCCCAGCATCGGCCTGCTGGTCGGCACCGGGGCCGGCATCCTGATCGCCCTGCTGCTGTGGCTGCGCGAACGAAAGGCCTAGAAGCCTGTTTGAAAAATGCGCGGAAGAGCGCATTTTCGATGCGGCACCGGCCCGCACCCCCACTCGACCACCCATCAGGATACCATGCCTGGGCGGTCGAGTGGGGGTGCGGGCCGGTGCGGATGCGCCAAAGGCGCATTTCCAAACAGATTCTAACTAACCACCCGCGCAACGGAGCGCCTTGCCGGGCGCCGCATCGCCGCATAGATGTGGCGACATGAAGAAGCATTTCATCGCCATCCCCCTCGTCGCGCTGGTCATTGCCGGCGGCGCCTTCCTCTATTTCGCGCAGGGCGACACGGCCCAGTTGCCGGCCGGCGCCGATGTCGGTCGGGAACCGCGCTTCACCGCGCCGCGCAACGAGTTTTTCCCGACGGTCAACATCGCCGAAGTGAAGCCGTGGAAGGCGGGCGAGAAGCCGGTCGCCGCCAAGGGCCTAGTGGTCGAGCGCTTCGCCGAGGGGCTGAGCCATCCGCGATCGCTGCTGCGCCTGCCCAATGGCGACATATTGACGGCCGAGACCAACAGCCAACCCCGCCCGCAGACCGGCATCGTCAGCCGGGTGATGAATTTCCTGATGAACAAGGCCGGCGCCGGCGTCCCCTCGCCCGACCGCATCAGCCTGCTGCGCGACACCGATGGCGACGGCAAGGCGGACACCAAGACGGTGTTCCTGAGCGGCCTCTATTCGCCCTATGGCATGGCGCTGATCGGCGACACCCTCTATGTCGCCAACACCAATGCGCTGATGGCCTTCCCCTATAAGGAAGGCGAAACCAAGATCAGCGACAAGGGGCGCAAGATCCTGAACCTGCCCGCCCAGGCGCCGAACATGCACTGGACCCGCAGCCTGACCGTCGGCCCCAACGGGCTGCTCTATGTCGGCGTCGGATCGAACAGCAATATCGGCGAGAATGGCCTGGAAAGCGAAGCGAACCGCGCCGCCGTGCTGGAGGTCAATCCCAAGACCGGCGACTATCGCATCTATGCGTCGGGCCTGCGCAATCCGGTCGGCCTGGCGTTCGAACCCAGGAGCGGCGTGCTGTGGGGCGTGGTCAATGAGCGCGACATGCTGGGCGGCGACCTGGTCCCCGACTATCTGACCCGCGTCGAGTTCGGTGCCTTCTATGGCTGGCCGTGGAATTACTGGGGCGGCTATGAGGATCGCCGGGTCCAGCCGCAGCGGCCGGAAATCCGCGAATATACCAAGCGCCCCGACTATGCGCTGGGCAATCATGTCGCGCCGCTGGGCCTGAGCTTCTCCAAGGATGCGCAGCTTGGCGCCGCCTATGGCAATGGCGCCTTTGTCGGCCTGCATGGCAGCTGGAACCGCAAGCCGGCCGCCGGCTACAAGGTCGTGTTCATTCCGTTCGAGGATAATGGCGAAGTCGGCAAGGCCAAGCCGACCGACGTCCTGACCGGATTCCTCGATGCACAGGGCGCGGCGCGTGGCCGCCCGGTCGACGTGACCGTGGACGCCAAGGGCGCACTGCTGGTGGCGGACGATGTCGGCGGTGTCGTCTGGCGGGTGACCCGCGCACAATAATCTTGGGCGCCCGGCCGAAGCGTCGAAAAAACTTGTTCGCAAGACCAGACGCTTAATTTCGGCCGGGCAACAGCCGGGATATATTGCCCCGTTCGCGCGCTGATACGCGATGCGACAGGCATCCAAGATGAAACCGATCGAACCGGCGGAGCTATATCAGCTGCGGGCGGACAGCGCGCGGCGATCCCTTCATCATTTGCGCATGGAAGCGCTGGGCCAGCCGGACCGACGACAAGGCTATGATCTAGAGCATGACCGCCGGCTGGCGGAAATGTATTTCAACACCTTCGCCGCCCTCGCCCATCGACAGCGTCACAGCGACACGCTGAGTCTGGCCCGCGTCATCAAGACGATGGCCGATGCCGCGCCGCTGTGCGACACCGCCGTCGATCCGCCGCGTTGCCGCAAGGAACTGGACCGACTGGTCGACGAATTTCTGAGCCTTGCCGAAAAGGACGGCGACTGAGAATCAGACCAAGAGGGGATCAGACCGAGAGGCCGTGACGGCCGGCGAGTTCGACCACATATTGCCAGGCGACACGGCCCGAGCGGCTGCCCCGCTGGGTTGCCCACTGGATCGCGTCAAGCGGCTCGACACTGAGGCCCAGCGCCTGCGCATAGCCCTCGACAATGGCGACATAGGCGTCCTGGTCGAGGGCATGGAAGCCGAGGCTGAGGCCGAACCGGTCCGATAGCGCCATCTTGTCATCGACCACGTCGCGCGGATTGATCGGATCATCCTGTTCCGACAGGTTGCGCGGCACGATATGGCGGCGGTTGGACGTCACATAGAGGCGGACATTGGCCGGACGCGCGGCGGTGCCACCCTGGAGCAGCGAACGCAGCGCACGGGCATCCCCCACGCCTTCGTCAAAGCCCAGATCGTCGAGGAACAGGATGAAGGGCCGGGTCGTGCTGCGCAGCAGGGTGAAGAGCGCCGGCAGGCTGGCCAGTTCGTCGATCGCGCATTGCAGCAGGGCGATGTCCTGCCCTTCCGCCTGAAGCTTGCCGACCACCGAAGCCACGGTCGCCGACTTGCCAGTGCCCCGCGCGCCCCACAGCAGCACGTCATGGGCGGCATGGCCGGCGGCGTGGCGACGGCTATTGTCCAGCAGCGCGCTCTTCTGCGCATCGATGCCGGTCAGCAGATCATAATCCACCGGGTCGAACGCATCCACCGCGCGGATCGCCACCCCGTCCCACACATAGGCGGGTGCAGCCGCAAGGTCGGCAGAGGAAGCCGGCGGCGGCGCGAGCCGTTCGAGCGCTTCGGCGATACGGGTCAGCAGGGCGTCGTTCATGGCGCGGGATTAGCCGGGCCGCGCCGTTGCGGCAAGCTTTGCCAACAATGTCATGTCACTGTCGCAATGGCCTTTTACTGCAGCGTTCCGGGGTCTATATCGCGGGGGTCGTGACTATCCCAAATCCAGCCTTTTCCACCAGGGTCTGCCGCTATGGCGCGGAAGCGCTTCGCGAGGCAGCCTTGCTGATCCGCGCCGGCGAGCCCGTCGCCGTTCCCACCGAAACCGTCTATGGCCTGGCGGCCGATGCCACCGATTCCCAGGCGGTCGCGGGCATCTATAGCGCCAAGGGGCGGCCCAGCTTCAACCCGCTGATCGTCCATGTCGCCGACATGGAGATGGCGCGGCGGCTGGCCGATTTCTCGCCCCAGGCCGAGCAGCTTGCCGCCCGTTTCTGGCCGGGCGCGCTGACCATGGTGCTGCCGGTGCGGGCCGATAGCGGCCTGTCGCCGCTGGTGATGGCCGGCCTGCCGACCGTGGCGTTGCGCCTGCCGGCCCATCCGGCGATGCGCGCGCTGATCCGCGAGAGTGGCCGGCCGCTGGCGGCGCCTTCGGCCAATCGCAGCGGATCGATCAGCCCCAGCCGGGCCGAGCATGTGCTGGCGAGCCTCAACGGCAAGATCCGCATGATCCTGGACGAAGGCCCGACCAGCGAAGGGCTGGAATCGACCATTGCCGCGCCCGAAGCGGACCGCATCCGCCTGCTGCGCCCCGGCCCGGTGACGGCCGCGATGCTGGAGGAGGCAAGTGGCCTGCCGGTTATCACGGGGAAGGACAATGCGAAGATCGAAGCGCCCGGCCAGCTCGAAAGCCATTATGCGCCGTCGAAGCCGGTACGGCTTAACGCGCTGCGGGCGGAAAAGGATGAATATCTGATCGGCTTCGGGCTAATGCCCTGCCATCTGAACCTGAGCGTCGACGCGGACCTGCGCGAGGCGGCGGCCAATCTGTTCGCGGCGCTGCACGTCGCCGACGCCAGCACCCAGGAGCGGATCGCGGTCGCACCCATCCCCGACGAGGGGATCGGCACCGCCATCAACGACCGGTTACGCCGCGCCGCGGCCTGACCGGTCGATCTGACGAATTTCGGGGCTCAGCCGCAATTGTCGTAACCGGCCTTGCGGCATTCGCGGCGGCGCTGTTCGTCGGCCTTCTTGCGCGCCTTGCCTTCCTCGGCCTCCTGCTTGCGCATCTTGCGGCCATAGTTGCGGTCGGCCTCGTCCTGGCTGGTCGTCGCCCAGTCCGCCGCCTGCGCACCTGCGCGCACCGGCAGGGTCACGATATCCACCGCCGTCCTGGCGATGCAACCCGGCAGCATCAGTAGCATCGCCGGCGCCAGCAGCATGATCGTCTTGGTCATTTCAAAGTCCCCCGACTCGTCCGTTGCGCTGCATCTGCCATGGTCGACATTAACCATAGGCTAAGAACGCGGCGAAACGGGACGAGCCGTCGGGAAATCGGCCAGGCCGAGGCTTATTCCTCGATGCGCGCAGCAAAACCCTTGCGCAGCTTGGCCAGCTTGGGCGGGATCACCGCCATGCAATAGGGATTCTGGTCGCCGACCCGCTCCCAATATTTCTGGTGATAATCCTCGGCCGGATACCAGGGGGCGTCCGCCTCGATCGCGGTCACGACCGGATCGACCTGGTCCACCTGTGCCCGCGCGATGCCGGCCAGCGCCTCGGCCTGCTGCTCGGCCGAATGGGGGAAGATCGCCGAGCGATACTGCGTCCCGATGTCGTTGCCCTGGCGGTTCAGCGTCGTCGGATTGTGGGTGGCGAAGAAGATGTCGAGCAGGTCGGCATAGCTGATGACGGCCGGGTCGAAGGCGATGCGGATCGCTTCGGCATGGCCGGTACTGCCGGTGCAGACCTCCTCATAGGTCGGATCGACCTTGGTCCCGCCGATATAGCCGCTCTGGACCGATTCCACGCCCTTGAGCGTCTGGTAGACTGCTTCCGTACACCAGAAGCAGCCACCAGCCAGCGTTGCGATTTCCTGCGCCATATATCGATAATCCTTATCCAGCTTTGGCGCGCTAGATAGGAGAAATCAGGCCGCGGTTCCAGTCTGCGCCGCATTCTGCGCCATCGCCTGTTCGGCCTTGGCGCGTTCTTCGGCGACCAGTTCCTTGCGCGACAGCTTGCCGACCAGCGTCTTGGGCAGGCTGGCCCGCACCTCGACCTCGCAGACCCGCTCATGCTTGCCCAGTTGCGGGTTCAGCCAGTCCTTGAGCCCCGGCCCGTCGACGGTCGCGCCTTCGTTCAGGGTCACGAACGCCTTGGGCTGCTCGCCGCGATAGCGATCGGGCACGCCGATCACCAGCGCCTCCTTCACCGATTCATGATGATAGAGGACCGATTCCACCTGGCTCGGGAAGACCTTGAAGCCACCGACAGCGATCATGTCCTTGAGCCGATCGACGATGCGCACATAGCCGTCGTCATCAACCTCGCCGACATCGCCGGTGCGCAGGAACTCGCCCACGAACACCTGCGCATCCGCGTCCGGTCGGTTCCAATAGCCCTTCATGATCTGCGGGCCGGCAAACATCAGTTCGCCCGGCTCGCCTTCTGGCGGGGGCTGGGTCGGATCCTCGCGGCTGACGATCTTGACGCGGGTGCCCGGCACGGGCTGGCCGACGGTGCCGGTCTTGTTCAGCCCCTCATAGGGGTTGGCGCAGACGATCGGGCTGGTTTCGGTGAGGCCATAGCCCTCGATCAACCGCGCACCGGTCACCGCCTCGAACTTTTGCTTCACCTCCATCGGCAGCGGCGCGCCGCCCGAAATGCAGGTGCGCAGCGACGAGAAATCGATGTTCGGCAGGGCCGGATGATCGAGCAGCGCCTGATACATGGTCGGCACGCCGGGCAGCGACGTCGCCTTGGTCCGCTGCACCGCCGAGAGCACCTGCACCGCCTCGAACCGGGGCAGCATCACCATCTCGCCACCATTCATGACGGTCCGGTTCAGCGTGCAGGTATTGGCGAAGACGTGGAAGAAGGGCAGCACCGCGATGATGCGGTCGTCGCCCTCGCCCGCGTGCGGGTCGATCCCCTGCGCCTGGCGCGCGTTGGCGGTCAGATTCTGGTGGGTCAGCATCGCGCCCTTGGGCGTGCCGGTGGTGCCGCCGGTATATTGCAGCAGCGCGACGTCGTTGACCGGATCGATGTCGGCGACGATGCATTCGCCGGAATTGGCGATCAGCCGGTCGTAGCGGATGACGCGCGGATCATGCGGCAGCGGCGTCGTCTCGCCGCGCTTGAACAGGCGGAAGAGGATGCTCTTGGCAGTCGGCAGCACCTCGGCGATCGAACCGACTACCAGCTTTTCGAGGCTGCTATTGTCCAGCACCTTGAGCGCGGTCGGCAGCAATGCCTTGGCCGACAGGGTGAACAGGATTTTGGTGCCGCTATCCTCGACCTGATGCTCCAGTTCGGCGGCTGTGTAGAGGGGGGAGAAGTTGACGACGATCGCGCCGGCCAGCAGCGCGCCATAATAGGCCGCGACATAATGGGGGGTGTTGGGCAGGTAGAGACCGACCCGATCCCCCTTCTTCACGCCCATGGCCTGCAAACCACAGGCGATGCGCCTGATGTCGTCCATCATCGCGCCATAGCTGAACTTGCGCCCCATGAAGTCGATCATGTGGGCCTGCGGGTGGGCGGTGGCGCTCTGCGTTACCATGTCCCCCATCGACATCGGCGGGAACGTCTGCTCCCACGGCGTAGGGTGCTGATAATGCTCGCGCCAGATCTTTTCTCTGCTCTCCATTTACAGAAGTGTAAGTGGCCCGAGCGCTTTACGCAAGCGTCAACCTGTGTCTGGATTGTAGCAAAAAGGCCGCGCCGGAAAGCCGGCGCGGCCCTTGAAAATGCTGCATTGCAGCGGGTCAGAAAGAGCGTCGGATGACGCTACGTCTTCAGACCTCGCCCTTGTTGCTGCTGAACGGATCGAGGATCGTCGCGGCACCCGAAATCAGCTCGGACTCGCTCTTGAGCGCCTGCTCGATGCGGCGCGCATTATCCTCGCGCTCGCGGCGCAGTTCCTCGATCAGCGCCTCACGATCGCCATCCAGACGCGAATCGGTCGGCATCTCGATGCCGGCCTTCTTCGCCGCTTTGCTGACCAGCGCATCCAGTTCGCGCTGCGAGCACAGGCCCAGCGTCACCGGATCCTTGGGCGTGATATTGCTGATGTTCCAGTGGCTGCGATCGCGGATCGCGGCGATGGTGGTGCGAGTGGTGCCGATCAGCTTGCCGATCGCGCCGTCCGAAATCTCCGGATGGTTGCGCAGGATCCAGGCGATGCCATCGGGCTTGTCCTGGCGCTTGCTGACCGGGGTGTAGCGCGGGCCCTTGGTGCGGCGGACCGGCTCGGGGCCCTTGAGCATCTTGAGCTTATAGTCGGGATTGCTCTCGCCCTTGTGGATTTCGTCCATGGTGATTTCATGGGCGCGCACCGGATCGCGGCCGGTATATTTGATGCCGGCAGTGTCATCGGCGATGGCCTGGACTTCCAGGATGTGGAGCCCGCAGAATTCCGCGATCTGGTCGAAGCTCAGAGCGCTATTGTCGACCAGCCAGCTGGCGGTCGCATGGGGCATGAGGGGCTGGGACACGGGGTCTTCTCCGGCTCTAAAAACGATAAGGGCCGCCCAAGCAGGGCGGCCACGACATGTCAGGGATAGAGCATCGCGGGGCTTGCGGCAAGGAAAAGCGTCAGGCGGCGCTGTCCATCACCACCGGATCGATCGGATGCAATCCGGCCAGAAATTCCTGCGCGCTGCGTTCCCAACTAAAGCTACGCCCATAGGCGGCACAGGCGGCCCGATCGCACAGCAGCGCGGCGGCGATGGCATCCTCCAGCCGCTCCGACAGGGCACCGGTTTCCGGCGTGACGATATCGATCGGCCCGGTGACCGGATAGGCCGCGACCGGCGTGCCAGCGGCCAGCGCCTCGATCATCACCAGCCCGAACGTGTCGGTGCGGCTGGGGAAGACGAACACGTCCGCGCCGGCATAGATGGCCGCCAGATCGGCACCGAACTGCGCGCCCAGGAAACGGGCATCGGGATAGGCGCGTTCCAGCGCACCGCGGGCCGGGCCGTCGCCGACGATCAGCTTGGTTCCGGGATGCTCGCTCGCCAGGAAGGCTTCAAGATTTTTCTCGACCGCGACCCGGCCGACATAGAGCTGGATCGGGCGCGGCAGGTCCGCCAGCAGGGCCGAGGGGGCGAGATCGCCAGCAAAGGTGTTGAGGTCCACGCCCCTGCCCCATTTGCGGACATTGGCGACGCCATGGGCGCGCAATTGCTGCCGCACCGACCGGGTCGACACCAGCACCGCCTGTGCCGGGCCGTGGAACCAGCGAATATAGCGCCAGAACCAGGCCGCCGGCAGGCCGGTGCGCTGCGACACATAATCGGGAAAGTGGGTGTGATAGGCAGTGGTGAAGGGCACGTTGCCGCGCAGGCACCAGCGCCGGGCGGCAAAGCAGAGCGGCCCTTCGGTCGCCAGATGGACGGCATCGGGACGGAAGGCGGCGATCGCCTGCCCCACCACGCCCGATCGCACCAGCGCCAGCCGGATTTCCGGATAGGTCGGACAGGGAATGGAGCCGTAGAGATCGGGCGAGATCACCTTCACCTCATGGCCCATATGCTCCAGTTCGGCCTGGATCGTCTGCAGCGTGCGCACCACGCCATTGACCTGCGGCGTCCAGGCGTCGGTGACGATCGCGATCCGCATGGCCCGTCTCCGCGTCAGGCCGCCATCAGCGCCGGCGTCTTTTCGCCGCGCTTGGCGATCTCGTCGGCCCAGTGCAGCACCTCCATCGCGCCGCTGGCATGTTCGACCAGCGCGGTGCAGCCCTCCACCCAGTCGCCATCATTATAATATTCGATTCCCTCGATCTCGCGCATCTCGGCATTGTGGATATGGCCGCACACCACGCCGTCGACGCCACGCGCGCCGGCTTCATGCGCCACCACTTCCTCGAAGCGGGAGATGAAGGACACGGCATTCTTGACCTTGTGCTTGGCCATCTTGGACAGTGACCAATAAGGCAGGCCCATGCGCCGGCGCACCGCGTTGACCACCACATTGAGGCGCATCAGGGTGGTGTATGCCGCGTCCCCCACGAAGGCGAGCCAGCGATGCGCCAGCATGATCGTGTCGAACTCGTCGCCATGCAGCACCAGCAGCTTGCGCCCGTCGGCGGTCTCGTGGATCGCCTTGCGGCGGATCTCGACCCCGCCGAAATTCATGCCGGTGAACTGGCGGAACATCTCGTCATGATTGCCGGGAATATAGACGACGCGCGTGCCGCGCTTGGCCCGCTTCATGATCCGCCACAGCACGTCATTATGCGCGGCCGGCCAGTAGAAGCGCTTCTTGAGCCGCCAGCCGTCGATGATGTCGCCGACCAGATAGATGGTGTCGCTGTCGACGCTGTCCAGGAAATCGATCAGCATCGTCGCGTTGCAGCCGCGCGTGCCCAGATGGATGTCGGAAATCCAGATGGTGCGATAGCGGCGACGCGCGCCTTCCCGTTCGGGGATGTGGAAGCGGTCGTCAGCCCCCTCTTCCAGTTCGCTCAGGAAGGGCAAGCGCGTGATGGCGTCCATGTCTACGTCCTCAAGGGCTGTTGTCCTTGAGGCCGAATCCCTAGCGCCGCTCTGTTACAACTCCGCACCGAATATGACGGAAATGCTACGGTTTGGCGGGTTTTCCCCGCCACCCCTCACACCGTCAGCACGATCTTCCCGAAATGTTCGCCGGCATCCATGCGGGCATGGGCCTTGGCCGCGTCGGCAAGGGCAAAGCGCTGGTCCATTGCCGGGCGCAGCTTGCCCTGTTCGACGAAGGGCCAGACGGTGCGCATGATCTCGTCCGCGACCAGGCTCTTGAAGCCCGAGGAGCGCGGCCGCAGCGTCGATCCGGTCAGGGTCAGGCGCTTGGACATCACCGTCGGCAGGAAGATGCTGGTCTTGGCCCCGCCCAGCACCGCGATCGACACATGGCGGCCATCTTCCGCCATGCATTCGATGTTGCGCGGGACATAGTCGCCGCCGACCATGTCGAGCACCGCCTGCACCCCCTGCCCGCCGGTGATGCGCTTCACCTCGGCGACATAGTCCTGGCTCTTGTAATTGATCGCATGGGAAGCGCCCCATTCGAGCGCCTGCGCGCATTTGTCGTCGCTGCCGCAGGTAACGATGATCTCTATGTCGAACAGGCGGCAGAGCGAGATCGCCATGGTGCCGATGCCGCTGGTGCCGCCATGGACCAGCACGCGGTCGCCGCCGACCACATAGGCGCGCTCGAACAGGTTGGTCCACACGGTGAACAGGGTTTCGGGCAGCGCCGCCGCCTCGACCAGGTCATAGTCCGCGGGCACCGGCAGGCATTGGCCGGCCGGCGCAATCGCATATTCGGCATAGCCCCCGCCCGGCAGCAGCGCGCAGACGCGCTGGCCGACCAGCATGTCGGCAGACCGGCCGGCGGCGACGATCGTGCCCGCCACCTCGAGTCCGGGAATGTCGGACGCGCCGGGCGGCGGCGGATATTTGCCCTGCCGCTGCAGCACGTCGGGCCGGTTGACGCCGGCGGCGGCGACGCGGATCAGCACCTCATCCTCGCCGGGCACCGGCACCGGCCGCTGTTCGGGCACCAGGGCGTCGGGACCGCCCGGCACCGGGATGCCGATGGCCGTCATCTGCGATGGAATCGTGAAACTGTCGAGGATCATATGCGCCCCCCCGGGCCAGAGATATTGCGCCGCACCCAAAATCGACGGACGGAGCTTCGCTTCTTATTGACAGACTAGCCTACAGGGTCAACATTACCCTTTATGGACATGGACAATGATCTGCCGAGGAAGGCCGATGATCCGCTGGCCCAACTGCTCCGACAGGATCTGGGTCCCCTGTCCGTTGCGGAACTGGAAGCGCGCATCAGGGCGCTGGAAACCGAAATCACCCGCACTCGAACAAAAATTGAAAGCGCCGTTAACCACAAGGCAACTGCCGAGGCGTTATTCAAGCGATGAACCCGCGCCTCGCCCCTGACGGCCCGACCAAGGGCTCCACCGGGCATGGGCAGTCTGGCAATTCCGGCGGTCAGGGCCTCTCCCTTGAACCGTCGTCGAGCAATGCCGACATAAGGTTCAAGTCAGCCCCTAACCGGGGCCAGGAGTAGAAAAGACATGCCATCTTTCGCAGCCGCCCTTGAAACCACCCTGCACAATGCGCTGACCCATGCGTCCGAGCGCAAGCATGAATATGCGACGCTGGAGCATCTGCTTCTCGCGCTGATCGACGATGAACATGCGTCGAAGGTGATGCAGGCGTGCGGCGTGGAACTGGGCGAACTGGCCGATGCCGTCACCCAGTATCTCGACACCGAACTCGACAGCCTGAAGGTGGAGGGCGCCAGCGACCCCTCGCCCACCAGCGGCTTCCAGCGCGTCGTCCAGCGCGCCATCCTCCATGTCCAGTCGTCCGGCAAGGATGAGGTGACGGGCGCCAATGTCCTCGTCGCGCTCTTCTCCGAACGCGAATCCTATGCCGTCTATTTCCTGCAACAGCAGGACATGAGCCGCCTCGATGCCGTCAGCTACATCAGCCACGGCGTCGGCAAGGGCACGCCCACGCCCGAGCGTCAGGAGACCAAGGGGGCAGCCGAGGAGGAAAAGAAGGTGCAGGACGGCAAGGGCAAGAAGGACAGTGCCTTGGAGCAGTTCACCGTCAACCTCAACGAGAAGGCGGAACGCGGCAAGGTCGATCCGCTGATCGGCCGGTCGTCGGAAGTCGACCGCACCATCCAGATCCTGTGCCGCCGGTCGAAGAACAACCCGCTCTATGTCGGCGATCCGGGCGTCGGCAAGACCGCGATCGCGGAAGGCCTGGCGCGCAAGATCGTCGAGGGCGAAGTGCCCGACGTGCTCAAGGAAGCGGTCATCTATTCGCTCGACATGGGCGCGCTGCTGGCCGGCACCCGCTATCGCGGCGACTTTGAAGAGCGGCTGAAGGCGGTCGTCACCGAACTGGAGAAGATGCCGCACGCCGTCCTCTTCATCGACGAGATCCACACCGTGATCGGTGCCGGCGCGACCAGCGGCGGCGCGATGGACGCCTCGAACCTCTTGAAGCCGGCCCTGTCGGGCGGGACGATCCGCTGCATCGGTTCGACCACCTACAAGGAATTCCGCAATCATTTCGAGAAGGACCGCGCGCTGCTGCGTCGCTTCCAGAAGATCGACGTGAACGAGCCTTCGGTCGAGGATACGATCAAGATCCTGACCGGCCTGCGCACCGCGTTCGAGGAACATCATCACGTCAAATATACGCCGGACGCGATCAAGGCGGCGGTGGAGCTGTCGGCGCGCTACATCAACGACCGCAAGCTACCCGACAAGGCGATCGACGTGATCGACGAAGTCGGCGCGATGCAGATGCTGGTGGTGCCCTCCAAGCGCAAGAAGACGATCACCCCCAAGGAGATCGAGGCGGTCATCGCCACCATGGCCCGCATCCCACCCAAGACCGTGTCGTCGGACGACAAGAGCGTGCTGGAATCGCTGACCACCGATCTGAAGCGCGTCGTCTTCGGCCAGGATCAGGCGATCGAGGTGCTGTCGTCCGCGATCAAGCTGTCGCGCGCCGGCCTGCGCGATCCCGACAAGCCTATCGGCAACTATCTCTTCTCCGGCCCGACCGGCGTCGGCAAGACGGAGGTGGCGCGCCAGCTCGCAACCCTGCTCGGCATCCCGCTGCAGCGGTTCGACATGTCGGAATATATGGAGCGCCATTCGGTCAGCCGCCTGATCGGTGCCCCTCCGGGCTATGTCGGCTATGACCAGGGTGGCCTCTTGACCGACGCCGTCGACCAGCAGCCGCACAGCGTGCTGCTGCTCGACGAGATCGAGAAGGCGCATCCGGACCTGTTCAACATCCTGTTGCAGGTGATGGACAATGGCCGCCTGACCGATCATCACGGCAAGACCGTCGATTTCCGCAACACCATCCTCATCATGACCACCAATGCCGGTGCGTCGGACATGGCGAAGGAATCGATCGGCTTTGGCGAGCTGACCCGCGAGGATGTGCAGGAAGACGCGGTGAAGAAGCTCTTCACCCCCGAATTCCGCAACCGCCTCGATGCGATCGTGCCGTTCGGCTATCTGCCGCCGGAAATCGTCGCCCGGGTCATCGACAAGTTCGTGCTGCAACTGGAACTGCAACTGGCGGATCGCGATGTCCACATCACGCTGGACGAGGATGCCAAGGCCTGGCTCACCAAGAAGGGCTATGACAAGCTCTATGGTGCCCGCCCGATGGGCCGCCTGATGCAGGAGAAGATCAAGCAGCCGCTGGCCGAGGAACTGCTGTTCGGCAAGCTGGTCCATGGCGGCGAGGTCCATGTCCATATGAAGGATGAGGCCCTGGCCTTCCAGATCACCCCCGCCGCCCCCAAGAAGGGTGGCAAGAAGGGCGGCAAGGCCAAGACGCCGGAAGGCACGAAATAAGCGGCTTCACAGGCCCATGGGAAAGGCGGCTCGAGAGGGCCGCCTTTTTTTATTCCTATCCGGCACAAGGAGCTGGACCGTGCGCAGCACGGTGGAGGGGCACGCGCCACAAAGAGCCACATCCCCGCGCAGCTGCTGCTCCCCTCTTTTTCCGTCATTGCCGCACAGGCGGTTAGCCCTCATCCACTATCTCCGTGCCGCCGCGGCTCCGCGCGAAAATGAATCACGCGGAGGCGCGGAGAAGAAAAGGGAAGGCCAACTTGGGTGATTAGGAGACTGTCAGCTTTCAGCCGAAAAAACGGCAAATCTTGCCACTTCGGTGGATGACATGGCTTTGGCCATTTCGCGGTCTTTGTAGCCGTCTAACGTACTCAGCCAATCGACAAAGTCTTGGCATCCACCGGCCTCAAGCGGGAAAATACCGACAGGCTCTGATCCATCAGAATAGAGCAGAAACACTACATCGTCGCCCCAAGGTCCACTGTCGTCAGTCGCGACAACGACGCGTTTAAGATCGACAATGGGTAGCTGGCGTTCAGTGCCTTGCCCATCGGTGGTAACGATCGCTTCACCTGAGATTGTAACCATCCACGATGAAACGGGCCGAATGCATTTCAACTTGTCGCGCAACCAATTGAACATAGTTGATGATGCTAAGATCGGTTTCCGCAAACTGCAATGTCCGCAGATGGAGAACCGCGAGAGCCGCGTGGATGGCAAATGTTGGTCGTTACTTGCCAGTCACAGCCACCGTCATCCTGACGGAAGTCAGGATCCATTCTGCGCTACGGCGGATGGGGAGCGCTGAATGGATCCCGGATCAAGTCCGGGATGACGAAGATGGTGAAGGTAGCTTCTGGTCGTCAGCCGTCAAAGGCCGGCATCGTCGCTCGCGATGACGGGGGTGGTCGCTTCCAGACCATCCTCCCCTGCAAGGTTCGGCAGAGTCGCGTGCCTCTGCCGAACCTTGCAGGGGAGGAATTCACAGCTTCTTCTGGTGGTCAGCCCCCTCCCCCTACACCCACATGCCCTTGCCTGCGTCAGCGTTGCATGACACCCATGCCATCATGCTGCCCCACACCCAGTCCATCCTCCTCCTCCACGGCTTTGGCGGGCATCAGGTGCAGACCGCGCTGCTTGCCCGGCGGCTGCGCGGGGCGGGGTATGACGTCGCCAATATCGGCTATCCCAGCTGGCGCTGGCCGCTGGCCCGCGTCATCGATCATCTCCACGCCCGCATCATCGCCAGCCCGGCCTACACCGCCCAGACCGTGCATTGCGTCGGCCATTCGATGGGCGGCCTCATGCTGCGCGCTTGGCTCGCGCGCCATCGCCCCGACCATCTGGGCCGCGTCGTCATGCTCGGCACGCCCAATGGCGGCAGCGAGATTGCCGACCTTCTCTACCGCCTGCGCCTCCATCCGCTGATCCTGAACCAGGCCGGCGCGCTGCTGCGCACCCGCCGCGACGCGGCCACGCTGGCGGCGCTGGGCAAGGTCGACTATCCGCTCGGCATCATCGCGGGCGACCGGCCGATGAACGGCCTGCTCCCCAGCCGCATCTTCCGCGCGCCCAATGACGGCAAGGTCAGCGTCGCCGCCACCCATTGTCCGGGCGAAAGCGATCATATCACCCTGCCTGTCGCCCATACCGCGATGATCTACACCCGCCCCGTCGTCGATCAGGTCGCGCATTTCCTGCGCCATGGGCAGTTCGCACGGACCTGATTCCCCCGCCCCACATGCGCGCGGCGGCCGTTGCGCAATTATTAGGGAATTGCGGTCAGATCGGCAGGACGGATTGAGTCCGCAGGGATTGGGGAAAACATGGTCATGATTGGAAAATGGGCGGCAGCGCTCGGTGCAGTTGTTGCGTTGGGCGGCGCGCTATCGCCGCATGTCGCCAACGCCAAGGCGCCCGGCCAGATCATTCTCACGCCCCAATCCGAAGAGGCGCTGGTCATCATCAAGACCGACTGGTGGCAACCGGCGCCGTCGATGCACTCGGCATTCAAGCTGCTGCTCTCCACCTATGTCGATGCGGAAGCCCGGCTTTCCAGTGGGCCTTTCAGCGGCACCGCGCTGTTCGAAGCCAAGCAGAAGAATTTCCTCGACGGCTATCTGATGGTTCCCGTCAAGCCGGGGCGCTGGGTCGTGCGCAGCTATTCGCAGCAGGATAGCTGGGCGCTCTGCTTCAACGCTGCCTCGCTCCAGTTCGAGGCGAAGCCGGGCCAGGTCGTCTATCTCGGCCGGTTCGACGCGCTCACCCATCGGCAGCAATTGACCAGGCAGGCGATCGCATCAGGCAATACCAGCATTCGCGGCGGTGGCTTCGTCGATTATTTCGACCTGCCGCAGGGACCAATCTTTGCGCCGGTGGATGCGCCCCAGATCGCCGCCGTGCAGGCCATGCTTGCGCGCCGCGCCCCTGGCGTCAGCGCGCCGGTGCAGGCTGTTACCTTCACTCCCGCGACATTCGGCACCGGTTCCACTTTGTATGGCACACGGCGCTGCGGCGGCTATTTCCCGGCCAGCGGCAAGGGCAAGGCTGACAAAAGCTAAAACGGGAAGGCAGGTCGCCTAGCGTCGCGCCCCTCTCCCCGCCCCCCGCAAATTCTGCTAAGCCGACTCCAGAACAGAAAGGTCGCATGTCTTCCACGCTTTCATAGGGGAATGCATGTCCACTTCGCTTCATCTGCGGTCCGCCGCGCCACGCGCCGCGCTGCTCAGCTTCAGCTTCGTCCTTCTCGCCACGCCCGGCGCCAGCCAGCAGGCCGGCGGACCGATCGCCCGCTATTCGATGGATGCCGGCACCATGTCCGGCATGGCCGCGATGGCGGGCGGCGGCGGCATGGGCGGGGCCATGTCGATGATGATGGGCGGCGGCAACCAGCCGATCCATGAACTGGTGCTGCGGCTGGGATCGACCCAGGCCGCCAGCGGTTCGCCGGCAGCCGAGCATTATATGCCCGCCGGCGCCCGGCTGGGTGCCTCCGTCCCGCTGGTCACGCCAAAGGTCACGCCGAGCGACGAGCCGGCGCTACCCGGCGAGAAGCCCAAGGGGCGGCTGCTCATCTATTGGGGCTGCGGCGCGACCGCCGGGCCGAACCAGCCGGTGGTGATCGATTTCGCCAAGGTCGCGCGCGGCCAGTTTCCGCCCGGCCTCTATATGACCGGCGCGGCGATCCCGCAGGAATGGCAGGTCCGCTTCACCAACAGCAAGACCTATGGCGAATGGCCCAATGGCCAGACACGCAAGACGCTGTCGGGCAATTCCTCGCTGATCGGCGACCATCGCATCGCCGGCAATTATTCGCCCGAGATCAAGTTCGCGCTGAACCAGGACTTCATGCCGCCGATCACGGGGCGCGCCAGCCCGGCGGCGGGCGGCGCCACCCAGCTGAGCTGGAACGCGGTGCCCAATGCGACCGGCTATTATGCCTGGGTGTTCGCGGCCAAGCAGGGCGGCGACATGGTGTGGTGGGCGTCATCAGCCAGTCAGGCCTTTGGCGGGCCGGTGTGGGACTGGCTTTCGCCCGGTGCCGTGCGCAAGCTGATCGGCGACAAGATCGTCATGCCGCCCAGCCAGACCAGTTGCACCGTGCCGTCGCAGGTGATGCAATCGGGCGGCGAGATGCTGATGGGCAGCCTCTATGCCTATGGCCCGGAAGCCAATTTCGCCTATCCGCCGCGCCCGGCCGATCCCAAGATCGCCTGGAAACCGGAATGGATCGCCCGTGTGCGCTATCGCTCCAACACCATGTGGATGCTCAATGGCCCGGACATGGGATCGATGATGAGCCAGGGCAGTGACGACAGCGCCGACGCCTCCGGCGACAATCCGCCACCCAAGAAGAAGAAATGCAAGGGCGGCCTTGGCGGCATGCTCGCCGGCGCGATGGGCGCAGGCTGCTGAAGCGACAGTCGGGGCGCGGCGCCACCCGTCGCGCCCCGGCCACGAGTTGCACTTGAAACGAAAGGAAAATCCGGCAAGTCTCGCGCCATTCTTCCGTTTCGAGGTTTTCATGCGACACAAGCTACTGGCCGCGCTGCTGCTCGGCGCCGCCCTCTCCCCCCTGCCGCTCGCCGCCCAGTCGGCCGCCCCGTCGTCCAGGTTCGAGGGCCGCGACATCTTCGCGCTGCAGGTCGCGACCGATCCGCAGATCAGCCCCGACGGAAATAGCGTCGCCTATGTCCGCCGCCAGGGCGACATCATGACCGACCGGCAGAAGGGCGCGATCTGGCTGGTCGACACCGCCACCGGCGCGCAGCGCCCGCTGGTCGCCGACGCCAGCCAGCCGCGCTGGTCGCCCGATGGCAAGCGCATCGCCTATATCGCCGCCGATGCGGGCAAGCCGCAATTGTTCGTGCGCTGGCTGGACACCGGCGCCACCGTGCGCGTCACCACCCTGCCCGACGGCCCGCAGTCGGTCACCTGGTCGCCCGACGGCAAGAGCCTTGCCTATATCATGCGCGTACCCGCCGACCCGATGAAGCTGGGCAGGGCGCCCGACAAGCCGGAGGGAGCCGAATGGGCCAAGCCGCTGGAGGTGATCGACCGGGTTGATTATCGCAATGATGGCGGCGGCTATGTCCAGGCCGGCTATGACCATATCTTCCTGGTGTCGGCCGATGGCGGTCCGGCGCGGCAGCTGAGCTTTGGCGACTATCAGGATGGCGGCCCATTGAGCTGGACACCCGATGGCCGCGCCATATTGTTCAGCGCGGTGCGCAAGCCCGACTGGCAGCAGAAGGTGTTTGACCCGGAAATCTATACGCTCGACATCGCCTCGGGCGCGATCAGCCCACTGACCAGCCGCGAAGGCCCCGATGTGGCGCCGGTCGTCTCGCCCGACGGCAGCAAGGTCGCCTATCTCGGCTATGACGACAAGCGCCTCTCCTACCAGAACACCTATCTCTACGTCATGAACCGCGACGGCAGCGGCGCCCATGCGATCACCGCCAGTTTCGACCGCAACATCGACCGCGCCTATTGGGCGGCGGACGGCAAGTCGCTCTACGCCCAATATGACGAGCGCGGCGTCAACCGCCTCGCCCGCATCAGCCTCGACGGCCATGTCACCGAACTGGCGAGCGGCCTCACCGGCACCGCCTTCGACCGGCCCTATAGCGGCGGCGATTTCAGCGTCGCGGCCAATGGCACGCTCGCTTTCACCAGCGGATCGGCGTTGCGCCCGGCCGACCTGTCGGTCAGCAGCGGCGGCAAGAGCCGCCAGCTCACGCGCCTCAATGAGGATTTCCTGGGGCACAAGGCGCTGGGACAGGTCAAGGAACTGGCCGTCACCGCGCCCGACGGCCGGACCGTGCCGGCCTGGCTCGTCACCCCGCCCGGCTATCAGCCTGGCACCCGCGTGCCGTTGCTGCTGGAAATCCATGGCGGCCCGCACACCGCCTATGGCCCGCATTTCTCGACCGACGACCAGCTTTATGCCGCCGCCGGCTATGCCGTGCTCTACACCAACCCGCGCGGCTCCACCTCCTATGGCGAAGAGTTTGCCCAGCTGATCCATCACAAATATCCCGGTGACGACTATGGCGACCTGATGGCCGCGGTCGATGCCGCGATCGCCGCGGGCGTGGCCGATCCGGACAATCTGTTCGTTACCGGCGGTTCGGGCGGCGGCGTGCTGACCAGCTGGATCATCGGCAAGACCGACCGGTTCAAGGGCGCCGCGACGCAGAAACCGGTGATCAACTGGATCAGCGAAGCGCTGACCATGGACAATACCCTCTTCACCTCGCGCTACTGGTTCCCGGCCAAGCCCTGGGAAGATCCGATGGGCTATTGGAACCGCTCGCCGCTCAGCCTGGTTGGCAACGTCAAGACGCCGACCCTGGTGGTCGTGGGCAGCGAGGATTATCGCACCCCGGTCAGCGAGGCGGAGCAATATTATGGCGCGCTCCAGATACGGGGCGTGCCGACCGCGCTGGTGAAGGTGCCGGGCGCGAGCCATGGCGGCATCGCCGCCCGCCCGTCGCAATCGGCGGCCAAGGCGGCGGCGATCATCGCCTGGTTCGATCGCTATCGCGACAAGCCTGCGGCGGCGGCCACCGCACCGGCCCAATGATCCGGCTGGCCGGAGCATATCGTTCATGATATGTTCCGGCCACTTTCCAAGGAGAATGCATGATGGCGGACCCGGTTCTTCTCTATACCAACCCCATGTCCCGCGGGCAGATCGCCCGATGGATGCTGGAGGAGGTCGGCGCCCCCTATGAGGCGGTGGTGCTGGATTATGCCGGCGGCATGAAGACCGCCGACTATCGCGCGATCAACCCGATGGGCAAGGTGCCGGCGATCGTTCATGGCGGCAAGGTGGTGACCGAATGCGCCGCCATCTGCGCCTATCTGGCCGATGCCTTCCCCGCCGCCGGCCTGGCGCCGGCGACCGATGATCGGGCCGACTATTATCGCTGGCTCTTCTTCGCCGCCGGTCCGGTGGAGGCCGCGGTCACCAACAAGGCGATGGGCTTCGTCCTGCCAGAGGGACGCGAACGCAGCGCGGGCTATGGCTCGCTCGATGACACGCTCGACACGCTGGAAACGGCGGTCACCGGCCGCAGCTGGATCTGCGGCGGCACCTTCACCGCAGCGGACGTCTATGTCGGCGCGCAGATCGACTGGGGGCTCACCTTCGGCACCATCCCCAGCCGCCCGGCATTCGAGGCCTATGCCGCCCGGTTGCGCGAACGCCCAGCCTATAAGAGGCAGAAGGAGATCGACAACGCCCTGATCGCCGAGATGCAGAAACAGGGCTGAGCCTGCCCCTTCCCAACAAAGCAAAAGGCCCGGCGGAGATGTCCGCCGGGCCTTTTTCCTGTCTTCGTTCCGTTCGCTGGAGATCAGCGGCGATCGCCCATGAAGCGCAGCAGGAACATGAACATGTTGATGAAGTCGAGATAGAGGTTCAGCGCCCCCATCACCACCGACTTGCCCATCATGTCGGTGCCGGCGACATAGCTGTAGATGCTCTTGATCTTCTGCGTGTCATAGGCGGTCAGGCCCGCGAACAGCAGCACGCCGACGAAGCTGATCACCAGATCCATCATGCTGGAACGCAGGAAGAGGTTGATCAGGCTGGCGACCAGCAGGCCGACGACACCCATGATCAGGAAGGTGCCGAAGCCCGACAGATCCTTCTTGGTGGTGTAGCCGAACAGGCTGAGGCCGGCGAAGGCCGCAGCGGTCGCGAAGAAGGTCTGCGCGATCGACGTGCCGGTATAGACCAGGAAGATCGACGACAGCGACAGGCCCATCACGGCGGCATAGGCCCAGAACAGGCTCTGCATCGCGACGGTCGACAGCTTGTTGATGCCAAAGCTCATCACCATGACGAAAGCCAGCGGCGCGAACATGATGACATATTTCAGAATGCCGGGGCCGGCGAGGATCTGCAGCGCCAGACCGCTCGACGCGAACAGCATCGCGACGACGCCGGTCAGCAGCACGCCGCTCGCCATATAATTATAGACCGACAGCATATATTTGCGCAGCCCGGCATCGAACGCCTCGCTGCGCGCGGCGCTGGCATTGCCAAAGCCTGCGATATCGGAACGGGGGTCGGACCAATTGGCCATGGGTAAAATCTCCTTGGACGGCCTTTCTCGGCCGATCGTCATAGTATCGGCGCTAACGCCTCTCAGTTCAAGTGAAAGCCGAAGCCTAACAGCGATGTCATGCTTCAGCGCGACATCACAAGATCATGCCGGATCGACTTGCGCGAAGGCCCGCACCGGGAATGTGCCCATGCCGACGATCTTGGGCGGCACAGCGGTGAAGGCGAAGCCCGCATCCGGCAGCGCGCCCAGATTGGTCATATGCTCGCAGATCAGCACGCCGCCGCCCAGCAGTTCGCGATGGACCGGGCGACCGGTGCCGGGGCGGGTATCGTCGATATTATGGCTGTCGATGCCGACCAGCCGGGCGCCGCGCGCCACCAGCATCTGCGCCGCCGCTTCGGTCAGGAAGGGATGATCCTCATAATAGGCCGGCGTGCGCCAGTGCCGGTCCCAACCGGTGTGGACCAGCACCGCGCGGCCGGCGACGTCGATGCCGTCGAGATCGGCGGCATCCGTCGCGAGGCCCACTGCGTCGAACGGCCGCCGCACGACGATCGCCGGCAGGCTGGCCAGCCGGTCGAGATCGAGCATGGAGAGGTCATCGCCCTCCTCGAAACGGTGGAAGGGCGCATCGAGATAGGTGCCGGTGTTCGACACCATGTCGATCCGACCCATCTGAAAGGCGCTGCCATCGGCATAGTTGGCGCGCGACTGTTCGCGGGTCCAGTAATCGCAGATATGCGGGGCGGCGACGCCCTTATAGGTAGTCATGCCATGTTCGATGGCGTGGCTGAGATCGATCAAGCGGGTCATGACGGGGACATTCTCCGACGGAAGATGCGCCACAGGGTGGAAAAGCCGACGACCGCCCAGATGATGTTGAGCACCATCGAGGGAAAAAAGGCGTCGTGCCACCAGGTGTTGAGGATGAAGAAGGCGGCGCCGACGGCGTTGAGCCACTGGAAGGTCGCCGACCCACCCGACAGCCGCCCGGTCGAGACGCCGACATAGGCGATCAGCACCAATATCGCGCCGGCCCAGCCGACGATCTCCACGAACAGCGCCACCATCCACCCCAAAATGAAAAGGGCTCCCTCCTCACGGAGAGAGCCCTCATTCCTTAGCTCAGCGCGTCAATCGATCAAGCGCTCAGGCCGCCAGCTTGCGCAGCACATATTGCAGGATGCCGCCGTTGAGGAAATATTCCAGCTCGTTGACGGTATCGATGCGGCAAAGCGCGGTGAAGCTGAAGGTCGAACCGTCGGCGCGGGTGACCTGCACTTCGACATCCTGGCGGGGCTTGAGGTCGGCGACACCGGTGATGGTGAAGCTGTCATCGCCCTTGAGGCCCAGCGTGTCGCGGGTCTGGCCATCCTTGAACACCAGGGGCAGCACGCCCATGCCGACCAGGTTCGACCGGTGGATACGCTCGAAGCTTTCGACGATCACGGCGCGCACGCCGAGCAGGTTGGTGCCCTTGGCCGCCCAGTCGCGCGACGAGCCGGTGCCATATTCCTTGCCACCGATCACGACCAGCGGCGTGCCGTCGGCCTTGTGCTTCATCGCCGCGTCATAGATCGGCATGACTTCGCCCTGATAGCTGGTCATGCCGCCTTCGACGCCATCGAGCATCAGATTCTTGATGCGGATATTGGCGAAGGTGCCACGCATCATGACTTCGTGATGGCCACGGCGCGAACCATAGCTGTTATAGTCGGCCTGGGCGACCTGATGCTCGCTCAGCCACTTGCCTGCGGGCGAGGTCGCCTTGATCGAACCGGCCGGCGAGATGTGGTCGGTGGTGATCGAGTCGCCGAAGATCGCCAGCGGCATGGCGCCGATGATGTCGGTGACCGGCGCCGGGGTCATGGTCAGCCCCTCGAAATAGGGCGGATTGGCGACATAGGTCGACCCGGCGCGCCACTTGTAGGTGTCCGATCCGGTGACCTCGATCGCCTGCCAATGGGCGTCGCCCTTGTAGACATTGGCGTAGCGGGCGCGGAACATCTCCCGGTCGACCGCCCCCGCCAGGGTGGTCGCGACCTCGTCATTGGTCGGCCAGATGTCCTTGAGATAGACCGCTTCGCCATCCTTGCTCGTGCCGATCGGGGTGGTGATGAAATCCTCGATCACCGTGCCCTTGAGCGCATAGGCGACGACCAGCGGCGGCGAAGCGAGGAAGTTGGCGCGCACGTCGGGCGAGACGCGACCTTCGAAGTTGCGGTTGCCCGAAATGACGGCGGCAGCGACCAGGCCATTTTCATTGATCGCCTTGCTGATCGGCTCGGCCAGCGGGCCGGAATTGCCGATGCAGGTGGTGCAGCCATAGCCGACGAGGTTAAAGCCGATCGCGTCGAGATGCGCCTGAAGGCCCGCCTTTTCCAGATAGTCGGTGACGACCTGGCTACCCGGCGCCAGCGAGGTCTTGACCCAGGGCTTGGGCTTCAAGCCCAGCTCGTTCGCCTTCTTGGCGACCAGGCCGGCCGCGATCAGCACATTGGGGTTGGAGGTGTTGGTGCAGCTGGTGATCGCGGCGATGGTGACGTCGCCGTCGCCAATGTCATAATCCTTGCCCTCGACCGGAACGCGGGTCTGCGCCTTCTGATAGGTCTTCTCCATGTCCGCGTTGAACACGTCGTCCACTTGCGGAAGCGCGACGCGGTCCTGCGGGCGCTTGGGACCAGCCAGGCTCGGCACCACGGTGGACAGGTCCAGCTCCAGCGTATCGGTGAAGATCGGCTCGACCGACGGATCGATCCAGAAGCCCTGCTGCTTGGCATAGGCCTCGACCAGCGCGATATTCTCGTCGCTGCGGCCGGTCAGGCGCATATAGTCCAGCGTCTTGTCATCGATGCCGAAGAAGCCGCAGGTCGCGCCATATTCGGGCGCCATATTGGCCAGCGTCGCCCGGTCAGCGAGGCTGAGAGTGGCAAGGCCGGGGCCGAAATATTCGACAAAGCGGCCGACCACGCCGCGCGCGCGCAACATCTGGGTGCAGGTCAGCACCAGGTCGGTGGCGGTCACGCCTTCCTTCAAATTGCCGGTAAACTTGAAGCCGACCACTTCGGGGATCAGCATGGAGACGGGCTGGCCCAGCATCGCGGCCTCCGCCTCGATCCCGCCCACGCCCCAGCCCAGCACGCCAAGGCCATTGACCATGGTGGTGTGGCTGTCCGTGCCGACGCAGGTGTCGGGATAGGCGATGGTGGCACCATCAGCGCCTTCGCTCGACCAGACGCCCTGCGCGATATTTTCCAGGTTCACCTGATGACAGATGCCGGTGCCCGGCGGCACGGCGTAGAAATTGGCGAGGCTCTTGCTGCCCCATTTCAGGAAGTCGTAGCGCTCCATATTGCGCTGATATTCGATCTCCATATTGTCCTGGAACGCGCGCGGCGTGCCGAACTCGTCGACCATGACCGAATGGTCGATGACGAGGTGGACGGGCACCTGCGGGTTGATCTTGCTCGCGTCGGCGCCCAGCGCGTTCATCGCGTCGCGCATGGCGGCCAGGTCGACGACGCAGGGCACGCCGGTGAAGTCCTGCAGCAGCACGCGCGCCGGGCGATACTGGATCTCGCGCTCCGCCTTGCCCTTGTCATTCTGCCAGTCGACGATCGCCTTGATGTCGTCGGTGGTGACGGTCACGCCATCCTCGAAGCGCAGCAGATTTTCGAGCAGCACCTTCATCGAGAAAGGCAGGCGCGAAACATCGCCCAGCTTCGCAGCCGCCTTTTCCAACGAATAATAGGCGATGTCCTTGCCGCCGACATTGAGCGTGTCGCGCGTGCCGAGAGTATCCTGTCCGGTGGCGGTCATAAGATATGCGTCTCCTCGCATAGGCCCGGCCATGCGGAAGGAAGCGTCGCGTTCCCACCAGAAGCCACGAAGACGCGGCAAGGTGGAGGGAGGCGCCCCAACCTATGGTCGAAGCAAGTGTGTCCCGATGAGCGGTGGCATACAGATTGCGACCGCTCAGGCAAAGGGACAAAATGGCCGAAAGCCCCTTTATTTCCGCCATTTTCGCTTACTGAAAATCATTCGCAGCGACGCGCACATGGGGCGCACTTTTATTGTGCGGGAGGCGTGGAAATCGCTCCCGCCCCGCCCCACATCTTGCCTTTATCAGCGCACTTGTCAGCGCGCCTTTTCCGCGGCGATCCAGCCGTCGATCTGGCTTTCCAGCACGGTAAGCGGCACCGCCCCCTGCGACAGCACCGCGTCATGAAAACGGCGCAGGTCGAATTTGGGCCCAAGCTGCTGTTCCGCCCGCGCGCGCAATTCGCGGATCTTGATCTCGCCCAGCTTGTAGCCCAGCGCCTGTCCCGGCCAACTGATATAGCGATTGACCTCCGCATCGATATTGGCGTCGCTCAGGGCGCTGTTCGCCTTCATGAAGGCGACGGCCTTCGCCTTGTCCCAGCCCTTGGCATGGATGCCGGTGTCCACCACCAGGCGACAGGCGCGCCACATCTCGTAGGACAGGCGACCCATCATCTTTTCGGGCGTGTCGTAGAGCCCCATCTCCTCGCCCAGATATTCGGTGTAGAGCGCCCAGCCCTCGACATAGGCGGTGAAGCCGGCGAGATATTTGCGGAAGGGCGGCAGCGGCAATTCCTGCTGCAACGCGATTTGGTTGTGATGGCCCGGCACCGCTTCATGCGCGGTCAGCGCCGGCAATTCCCAGAAGGGCCGCTGGTCGAGCTTCGAGGTGTTGACCCAATAGGTGCCGGAAATTCCTGCCTCGGGCGCGCCGGGGCCATAATAGGCCGTGGTCGTCCCCTCCGCCTCGGCCGCCGGGATCGGCTTGATGCCATAAGGCAGGCGCGGCAGCGTGGCGAAATAGCGCGGCAGCAGGCCGTCGATCGTCTTGGCTTGGCGTGCGGCAACGCGCAGCAGTTCCTCGGGCGTCTTGGCGTAATAGCTGGGGTCGGTGCGCAGATGCTGGATGAAGGCGGCGCGGCTGGGATAGCCCGCCTTGGCCGCGATCGCGTCCATCCGCTTGCCGATGCGGGCCACCTCATCCAGCCCGATCTGGTGGATCTGATCGGGCGTCAGGTCGGTGGCGGTGTGGGTGCGCACCCGACTGGCATACCAGGCCGCCCCGCCCGGCAGGGTCGAGGCGCTGTCGCTCTTGCGGCATTTGGGCAGATAGTCCGCCACGAACAGGTCGTGCCATTTGCCATATTCGGGCGTGATGACATCGCGGATCACCGCTACCGCGCGCGCCTGCAGTGCCGCCCAGTCGGCGTCGCTGATGTCGCGCGGTTTCGTCCGCGTGAAGGGCTCGTAGAAGCGCGTGCCCTCCGGCGGCCCGGCGACGATGCCGCTGATCCCCTTGGCAAAGCCGCCCAGCACCGAACAGGGCAGCACGTAACCGCCCTTGATCGCTTGGCGGGTGATCGCCATGCCGTCGCCATTCTGCTTGGGATAAAGCGCAAGGCGCTTCAAATAGCTCTCATAATCGGCACGGGTGTAGAAAGGCAGGCCGTCGGCCATGCCGGAAAAGCCCTGATGCCAGCTATAATAGGTGGTGAAGAGCATCAGCCGTTCGGCCTGATGCTTGTCGCTGGCGATGTCGTCGCGCAGCATCCACAACAGCACGGCACGGTTCACCTTGTCGGCGGCATCCAGCCCCGCCTCCGGCACCGCATCCAGCCGGGTGACGAAGCCCTGTTCCGCCTTGATCTGGGCATCGCGGGCGCCAAACGACAGGTCCGAAATCTGATCGTCGTAGTCGCGCACGCCGCGCGCGGTAGCCTCCACCGGATGGACCGACAGATACCATTTCCAGTGATCATCGATCACCTGGGTCAGTTGGTCATGGGGAGTCTGGGCGTGAGCCAGAGCTGGCGCCGCAACGGCGAGCATCAGGGAAATGATCTTGCGCATGGGCGCAACTGATCGCGCGGCGCAACGATTCTGGCAAGATGGCCCGATGCCGGTTCAGGCGGCGGCTACGCCATCCGCTTCGACAATGTCGTCGCCGGCATAATAGGCGCGCACCCGGACCCGCTTTTCGACATGGTCGACCGGCACGCGCAGCAACACCAGTCGCCAGGTGCCGCCCAGATCGCGCTGGAGCAGGAAGCCGGCCTCATCGCGCAGCAACCGCCCGGTCTCATCCACTCCAGCGCCAATCTCGATCATGCGTGTCAGTCTATCGCATCCTTGATTCCCTTGCCAGCCAGAAGGCCCAGAACAAGGAAGATCAGGAACAGGGCAATCGCGACGCCGAACAGCAATTTGGCGATGCCGACAAAGGTGCCGGCGGCGCCGCCGAAGCCGAGGACGGCGAGCACGGCCGCGATCACAAGGGCAATGATGGCAAGACGAATCATGGTGGGATTCCTTCCGTTTCTCTGATGTTTCCAAACGGAGGAAGGCGCGCATTGTTCCGCGCGCGCAGCGATCAGACCCAGCCTTCAAGCACCTGATTGGGTGGGCGATGGCCATCGGCCCAGGTGCGGATATTGGCGATGACGCGCGCGCCGGTGGCATCGCGCCCCTCGAAGGTCGCCGAGCCGACATGGGGCAGCAGGGTGACGTTGGCGAGCGCGAGCAGCCGCGGATCGACCGCCGGCTCATGGGTGTAGACGTCAAGCCCGGCACCGGCAATCCGTGCTTCAGCGAGCGCAGCGATCAGTGCCGGCTCATCGGTGATTTCCGCGCGGGAGGTGTTGATGAGATAGGCGTCGGGCCGCATCAGGCCGATCCGCCGCGCATCGATCAGGCCACGGCTGTCGGCGTTGAGCGGACAATGGATCGACACGATGTCGCATTCGCGCAGCAGCGCGTCGAGATCGTCATGCCAGCTGGCCTCCAGCTCCTGCTCCACCTCGAACGGCAGGCGGTGGCGATTATGATAGGCGATGGAGAGGCCGAACGCCTTCGCGCGGCGGGCGACGGCGCGACCGATGCGACCCATGCCGATGAGGCCCAGCTTCTTGCCGCCGATGCGATGGCCGAGCATGCCCGACGGGCTCCAGCCATGCCATTGGCCCGAGCGCACCAGCTTCTCCCCCTCGGCCAGGCGGCGGGGCACGGAGAGGATCAGCGCCATGGTCATGTCGGCCGTGTCTTCGGTCAGCACGCCGGGCGTGTTGGTGACGATCACGCCCCTGGTCCGCGCGGCGGCGAGGTCGATATGGTCGACGCCGCTGCCGAAGCTGGCGATCAGTTGCAGCCGGTCGGGCGCGCCGGCGATCAGTTCCGCGTCGATCTGGTCACTGATGCAGGGCACCAGCACGTCGCACTGCGCCATGGCGGCGGCGAGTTCGGCCCGGTTCATGGGGATGTCGCCGGTGTTGAAGCTGGCGTCGAACAGTTCGGCCATGCGCGCCTCCACATTGGGGGGCAGGCGACGCGTCACGATGACGCGCGGCGTTGCGGGGCGCGGTTTCCTGGCCATAGCATGGCCGCTATTCCCGCCTGCCCCGCCGGTCAAGCGGATATGCGGCTGCCTGCGATTGAAAGCTTGTCGCGACCGGCCGGACAAGCGTATGGAAAGACCATGGGTGATATGGGCAAAGGGTCGGGCATGAAGCGCCTGCTGCTGGGCGCGGGCATGATCGCGACACTGACCAATATGAGCGGCGCGGCGGCGGCCCCGGCCAAGCCGGTGCCCTATTGGGCATCACTGTCGCACGACGAGGCGCGGATGCGCGTCGGCCCCAGCCTCGATTACCCGTCCAACTGGGTCTATCAGCGCCGCGACCTGCCGGTGAAGGTGGTGCAGGTGCTGGGCCTGTGGCGCAAGGTGGAAGACCCTGACGGTGCCCAGGGCTGGATGCATGTCCGCCTGCTGAGCGATACCGCCACGGCGATCGTCACCGCAGCGCAAGCACCGATGCACGAGGGCGCGAGCGAAACCAGCCGCACCCTGTTCCGCGCCGAAAAGGGCGTGGTCGGCCGGATCGGTTCCTGCTCGAGCGGCTGGTGCGCATTCGACGTGAAGGGCCAGAAGGGCTTCGTGAAGGCGAGCGACGTGTGGGGCGCCACCAGCGGCTGAACCCGGCCCGGCAAAAATAGGAAATGCCGCGCTTAACTTCGCATATTTCCCGCACATCCTGACATTTTCGTGCCGATGATGGAAATTATCGTGCGAGGCCGAGGACGCGCGCGGACGATGGGAAAGAGCCGGCGACGGTATAGCGGAAAGCCGGCGCTGTAGGACAGACGCCACGGCCCCGGCGCCATCGCCCCTAAGGATTTTCCGCCATCGGCGATCCGGAATAGCCCGATTGTTTCGCACCCGACATCGCCCTAGCAATCCGTTTGTCGCAGCTCGCCGGGATTGGCCCCGACATCTGCCTGGACATGGGGGACAGCGATGGCTTGGAGCAGGCGCGCATTCATCGGCGCAACGGCAGCATCGGTCACAGGCCTGTCCCTGATACCGGGCCTGATACCAGCCAGGGCGAATGCGCAGGCGAACCGGCAAAAAACCTATGGCGTCGTCGAAATCCGACGAGGCGGAATGAGCGTCGCAGCCTACCGGTTCGACCGTGACCAACTGGGCCAACGCAGGCTTTCGGGCTTCGAGCGCATGGCGCCGGAGCCCAGCGGCAAGGCGTTCGTCGAAACCGAACTGGCAAGCCCACTCGGCCCCGCAGCGGATGACGCCATGGCCGCCCAGAGCGTCGAGATCGTGGCCGGCCATATCGATCGGCTGAAGTCCCAGCATGGTTTGCAGACCGGCGACATTGCCGTACTGGTTTCAGGCGGCCTGATCGATTTCGCGCCAGGCCGGGTGGAGCAGTTCGTCGCCGCCCTTCCCGCACGAACGGGCATCACCCCCGAAATCATCTCGATCAAGGATCAGGCACGGCTGGGCTATGACAGGATCGTGCGCCCCGCCGACCGCCGCAATGTGATGCACGTCAACATCGCCAGCGGCACGATCAAGGGCGGCTATTATGACCAGCATGGCCAGTTTGTCGCCCTTTCGGCGCCCTATGGACCCAAGACGATGGCCGGCGCGGTCAAGCTTCGCTGGCCGGACGTCCGCACCGCCACTGTCAGTCAAAGGGCATCGGAATTTTACGGCGACACCGTGGCCCCGGTGCTGGCGCCACAGATTGCAACGGAACCCCCACCCCGGCAACGCCCGACCGTCTATCTGACGGGAGGGATCGTGACGGCAACCGCTGTGATTTTCCGCCCGAAGGCCATTCTCCAGCCTCATCAATGGGTAGAGATGCAACCCGATGATTTTGCGAAGCTGCTCGGCCTAATCGCAAGCGGCACCCCTTATGGTGGGCCATTACCCGCGACCCTGACCGGCGAGGAAGGCGACCGCGTGCGCGACGCCCTGCGCCGGGTGCGGAACAGCTTCAACCCGCACGAGATGGCCGCCGGGGCGGCCATCGGCGATGGGCTGGCGCGGCAGCTGCGCTTTGACCAGCGGACCAGGCTGGCGCTGCCCCAATTGGCTGGCACCCAGATCTGGGTCTCGCAATATCTGCTCGAAAAATTCGGCTAATGCCCCGCGCGATCTACCATCAGAGCAAGGAGAAGTTTATGATGCTGGAGCTTCTCACGCGCCCCTCGATACAGCGGTCAGCCGCCATTCTGCTGGGCCTTATCGCGGCATCACCGGTACAGGCGCAGAACCGGCTCGACAATTTCGACCAGCGCGTCCTGGCCGCCCATAATGCGGAGCGTGGCCAGATTGGCGTGCCGAACCTTAGCTGGAGCCCGGCGCTCGCCGCCGATGCGGCGCGATGGGGCGCCAATCTCCAGACGCTAAGCGATCTCGAACATGATGGCTCGCTGGTCGCAGAGGGCGAGAATCTGTGGCGGGGCAGCAAGGGCGCCTATACGCCCGAAGACATGGTCACCATGTGGATCGACGAGAAGGCAGCGTTCAAGAATGGCGTGTTCACCGATGTCAGCACATCGGGCCAGTGGGAAGATGTCGGCCATTATACCCAGCTGATCTGGCGCGACACGACACAGGTGGGATGTGCGCTCGTCACCGTCGCCAGCGGCGAGGATGAGATACTGGTCTGCCGCTATCTCGACGGCGGCAATGTCACCGGCCAGATGACCTACTAATCGCGCGTGATCATGCGGCGCCTGTCGTGCAGGGAGGACAGCATTTCCGTCGGAAGTCGACCGTGGCCGGGAACCAGAGGCGGCGCCTTTCCCGGTTAATCGAATGGGTCGGCAGGTCGCGCCATGGACTGCCCTTTCGAACAGTCCACAGCACGACCTCCATGAATAGCTGATTGTTCCTGCCGCTGCGTCCGGGGGCAGTTTGCCCAGATAGTGCGCTTCTATCGTCGCCCAGCTGGATTCACGGCCCCTAGAACAGGCCGCCGTCTATATCCGGCTCGGGGCTGTCTTGCATGCCTCTGGTCTGGATGGCCATTTCGACTTCGCCCGCCAGCAGGGCGGCGTCGTTGCCGGTGAAGCCGCTTTCGGCATCGATCAGATCATCTAGTTTGAAGCGGGCGGCAAACATCTGGAACCGCTCGAGGGCTTCATTCAGTTCATCGGGCATGGGGCCTCTCCTATATCGCGGTTGCGTCCTGCCCCAACGAGGCGGGGTCGCCTTTGGTGCCATGCCCCCCGCATTTTGCCGGCAGATGTGCGCGGCATGAAAAAGGGAGCCGTGGCCCCCTTCCCCATCTTACCATTCATAGGCCTTGGGCAGGCTGCCCTCGGCCGGGGTGGCGTAGCGGTCGCGCAGCTTGGTCTGGCGATTGTCGATCGGCTGCTGGATGCCGTCGATCCACACCGCGACCGGCGCCGATTCCATTTCCAGCGGGTCGCCGTCCCAGATCACCACATCGCCCGCCTTGCCGGCCTTGAGCGAGCCGATCCGGTCGCCCAGCCCCATCGCCTCGGCCGGGGCGGAAGTGATGCTGCGCAGCGCCTGGCCCCAGCTGAGGCCAGTGGCGCCCGGCACCTTGTTGAGGGCGACCATATTGCCCGCCTGCTGGGTGGCGAGGCGCAGTTGCAGCGCTTCGTCCCGGTCCATCAGGCCCATGGCGACGGGCACGCCGGCCTTGACCATGCGGCCGACATTGCTCTGGGTCGCGGCCAGCTTCTCGAAGCTGGAGGGCAGGTCGTCGAGCCCGCCGGCGATCACCGGCACCTTGGCGGCGGCGATCTGGCTGGCGACCATCCAGCCCTCGGTCGCGCCGGCGAGGATCAGTTTCAGCGCCGGGAAGTCCTTCCGGAGCGCCAGCACGCCGAGAATGTCGCGCGCGCTTTCGACATGGATCATCAGCGGCATGGCGCCGGTGACGACCGGGACCAGCGCCTCGGCATCGACCCGGTTGAGCAGCGCGTCCTTCGACCGGCCATCATAGCTGGCCGGGGCCCTGGCATAATCCTGCGCCTCGCGCAGCATCATCTTGAAGGTGAGGTAAGCCGCCGGTCGGCTGCCGCCGGCATCCTCCGCCCCCTCTTCGCCCATCTCGACATATTGGAAGGCGCGCGCCTTGGTGATCGGGTCCATATCGGCACCCAGATCGACCACCGCGCCCTGCCCGGCAAAGATGCCGTTGCCGGTCGCGGGCACGACCACCGCGCGGGTCACGCCGGCGGTGCGGCTGATCGCGATCGGATTGGCGAGCGGGTTGATCGCCGGCGCAACATCGATCGCGGCCGAGAAGGGCGTGCGGGCGTTGATGTCGTTGGTTTCCTTGACGCCGGGCACTTCGGCCAGGCCGACGCGCGAGAAGCCCGAGACGATGCCGGGCGTCACCCATTTGCCGCTGGCGTCGATGGTCTTGGCGCCGGCCGGCACGGCGACGCCGGCCCCGGCGGCCACCACCTTGCCCGCGGAAATGACCACGGTGCCATTCTGGATCGGTTCCGACCCGTCCCCGATCGCCAGGGTGGCGCCGGTAATCGCGATGGTCTGGGCCAGGGCCATGGGCGAGGCGGCAATGGCGAGCAGCGCGGCGGCGGCGCGGATTGCGGTCTTCATCGTCATTTCACGTCTCCCGCGCCGATCTGGCCGAGTTCGAAGTCGGTTACCGGGCGCCGCTTGGGATCATTGGCGTCATAGAGCAGGGCGCCGTCGACCCAGACCTTTTCCGGCCGGGTATAGGTGCTGAACGGATTGCCGTTCCACAGCACGACGTCGGCCATCTTGCCGACCTTCAGGCTGCCGGTCTGGTCGGCGATGCCCATCGCCTTGGCCGGGTTGATGGCGAGCCAGGTCCAGGCGATCTCGTCAGGGATATTCAGCCCCATGCGACGGCCCGCGCCCAATGCCTTGGCCGCTTCCTGGTTCAGCCGCTGGATGCCATTTTCGTCATCGGAATGGACGATGGCGCAGGCGCCGGCCTGGTGGACGAGCGGGACATTTTCCTTGATCCCGTCATAGGCTTCCATCTTGAAGCCATACCAGTCGCCCCACATGGCGGCGCAGATGCCGTTCTCGCGCAGCAAATCGGCGATCTTGTAGGCCTCGACCGCGTGGTGGAAGGCGGTGACCTTGTAGCCGAACTCCTTCGACATATCGATCACATTGGCCATCTCGTCGGCGCGGTAGCAATGGTTCTGGACCAGGATCTTGCCTTCCAGCGCATCGGCCAGCGTCTCCATGCCCAGGTCACGGGTCTGGTCCTTACCGGCGGCGCGCTTCTTCTGATATTCGCGCGCCTTGATCCAGGTCTGGCGATCGACCGCCATATTGCCCATGCGGGTGCTGGGCTCGCGCCCCTTGGCGCCATAGACGCGCTTGGGGTTTTCGCCGCAGGCCATCTTCAGGCCATAGGGCGCGCCGGGGAACTTCATCCCCTGCATGGTGCGGGCCTGGACATTCTTCAGGATCACGCTGCGACCGCCGAACAGATTGCCCGAGCCGGGCAGGATCTGAAGCGTGGTGACGCCGCCATTGGCAAGTGCGCGGCCGAAGCCGGGATCCTGCGGCCAGACCGAATGTTCGGCCCAGACATGGGGCGTGACCGGCGAGGTCATTTCATTGCCGTCCGAATGCGCCTCCACAGCAGGCGAGGGATAGACGCCCAGATGGCTGTGAATGTCGATGACGCCGGGCGTCACATATTTGCCGGTGCCGTCGAACACCGCGATGTCCGCCGGAATCGGCGTGTCGGGGCCACCGATCGAGGTGATCTTGCCACCCGACAGGAAGACGACGCCCTTGTCGATCCGTCCGCCCTCACCATCGAAGATGGTCGCGCCGCGGATCGCGGTCGCCACGCCCGGATAGGGCTTGTAGGTCGAAGGATAGGGATTGTCCGGCTCGGCCGAACTGCCCTGGGACGCCGGTGCGGGCTGGTCCTTTTCCTTTTTGGCGACCGCCGGCGCGGTCATGCCGGTCGCGACCAGCGCCAGCCCCAGCAGCAGCTTGCTGCGTGCGTTCATGCCTGTTTCCCCTTTTCAGCGGCAATGAGATCGAGATGCATCATGCGTTTCACATAGGGCGAGACCAGCAGCACCAGGCCGCCGACCACCACGGAAAACCAGCCGATGCGGCTGTAGACGTCCAGCACCTGGGTCACGTCGCCCGTCTCGCCGCTGCCGGTGGCGCGCGCGATCAGGCCGGCGATGAAATTGCCCGCGGCCATCGCCAGGAACCAGGTGCCCATCACCAGCCCGACCATGTTCGACACCGACAGGCGCGTCATCGCCGACAGGCCGACCGGCGAGAAGCAGAGTTCCGCCATGGTGTGGAGCAGATAGATGAGGAAGACGAAGATCACCGGCGTCAACGACTGCCCGGCCATCGCCGCGCCCGCGACCAGCACCAGGAAGCCGGCGCCGCACAGGATGAGCCCGATGCCGAACTTGGCGGGCGAGGATGGCTCCAGCCGGCGCTTGTCGAGGAAGGTCCACAGCACCGCGAACAGCGGCGCGAGCAGGATGATGTAGATGGAGTTGACCGACTGGAACAAAGAGGCCGGCACATCCCAGCCCAGGATGACGCGATCGACATTGCGGTCGGTGAAGATGTTGAGCGAGGAACCGGTCTGTTCGAACAGGCCCCAGAAGAGCGGATTGAGGGCGATCAGGAAGAGCGCGGCGAACATCCGGTCGCGCTCCACCCTGGTCAGCACCGTGACCGAGCGCCAAAGGATGTAGGCGACCGTCAGGGCCGAGAAGATCAGCAGCGTATAGCCCAGCAGTTCGGCATAGCGGATGACCATCCAGATCGCCGCCACGCCCAGCGCGGCGCTGGCATAGATGGTCCATTCCTGCGAGATCGTGCCGATCGCCGGCGCGCGCAGCTTTTCCGGCGCGGGCGGCTCGCCCTTGCCCAGCAGCCAGGGCCGCAGCCAGACGAACATGACGAGGCCGAGCAGCATGCCGACGCCGGCGGCGCCGAAGCCCCAGCTCCAGCCCCACAGCTCGCCCAGCAGGCCGCAGACAATCGGTCCGCTGGCGCCGCCCAGGTTGATGCCCATGTAGAAGATGGAGAAGGCCGGGTCGCGGCGATGATCGTCACGGGCATAAAGTTCGCCCACCAGCACCGAGATATTGGCCTTCAGGAAGCCGGTGCCGACGATGATGCTGGCCAGCGCCAGATAGAAGCCGTTGAGATAGAAGGCATCCTGTCCCCCCGGCCCTTCGGTGATGGCGATCAGGAAATGGCCGATGGCGATGAATACGCCGCCCACCAGCACCGCCTTGCGCGGGCCAAGGAACCGGTCGGCCAGATAGCCGCCTATCACCGGGGTGATATAGACCAGCGAGGTATAGGCGCCGTAGAGGATATAGGCCTTGTCCTCGCCGAACAGGAAATGTTTGGTGAGGTAGAAAATCAGGATGGCACGCATGCCATAATAGGAAAAACGTTCCCACATTTCCGCGAAGAACAGCAGGAACAGGCCGCGCGGATGGCCGAGCCAGGTCTTGCCTGCCTCCGCCGGTACGGTGATTGCGGTCGCCATCGGACCCCCTTGAAATTGTCTTTTTGTGCCGGCCGGCGAAAGCGGCGGCGTTATGGCACGGACCCTAGAGGGGAAAGGTGGGCAGAGTCAAAGAGGGGCTGAAGCGATAGGAAGTGCGCCCTTCGCCCTTGCGCCCGGCGGCAAAGCGTCCCATTTGGCAACCGATGTTCAACGACCTTTCCAGCCCCCTCACCCTGCTGCAGACCCGCCGTTCCGGCAAGCCGCGCGACCTGATCGCGCCCGGCCCGGACGATGCGCAGCTGCGCCAGATCCTCGAAGTCGCGCTGCGCACGCCCGATCATGGCAAGCTGGCGCCCTGGCGCTTCGTGATCGTGCCGCAGGACAAAAGGGAAAAGCTGGCCGCGCTGCTGGAGGCCGCCTATCGCGCCGAGAAGCCGGAGGCCGGGCGGCTGGAGATCGAGGCGATGCACCAGTTCGCGCATCAGGCGCCGACCCTGGTGGTGGCGCTGTCCAAGCCGATCGCGGGCAGCAAGATCCCGGTCTGGGAACAGGAATTGTCAGCCGGCGCCGCGATCATGAACCTGTTGCACGCCACCCATGCGCTGGGCTTTGCCGGCGGCTGGCTGACCGGATGGCCGAGCTTCAATGACGATGTGCGCGACGCCTTTGGCAGCGCGGACGAGCGGCTGGCCGGATTCGTCTTCATCGGCACGCCCTCACGCGCGCTGGAAGAACGGCCTCGGCCAGATTATAACGATATCGTATCGACATGGGACAGATAATTGCCGAAAATACGGGCTTTCACGTAACAAGGTCCATTGACCTGCACGGCTGTATTATGGCACTGATGCACTTATGAGCGACGAATCCAAACCCGTCTATCTCCGCCTCCGCGAGATCATTGCCGCCTCCATCCTGGATGGGGACTATCGCGATGGCGACCTCCTCCCCTCGGTCCGCGCCTTTGCCGCGCAGCAGGGCGCCAATCCGCTGACCGTGGCCAAGGCCTATCAGAGCTTCCAGGATGACGGGCTGGTCGTCGTGAAGCGCGGCGTGGGCATGTTCGTCGCCGATGGCGCGACCCGCAAGCTGCGCGAGGCGGAACGCAGCCGCTTCCTGGAAAGCGTGTGGCCGCCGGTCGCGGCACAGATCCGGCGGCTGGGCATCCGGCTCGACGAACTGGACAGCCAGAAGGTCTGAAGAAGAGCGCCCCACGGGGCGCTTTTTTTTTACAAGGCAGCGAGCGCCTTGACCGCCTGCTGGCGATCGGGGAAATGGGCGGCGGCCGCGTGCGACAAAGCGCGCTTCGCCTCCACCTTGCGCCCGGCGGCGGCATAGGCCTGCCCCAGATGGAACTGGAAAGGCGGGTTTTGCGGCGCGAGGGCGACCGCCTTTTCCAGCAGGTCGATCGCCGCCGGCCCCTTCGCATCGGTGCGCAGCAACACCAGGCCATAGATGTCGGCGGTGACCGGATTGGCCGGCATCAGGCGATAGGCCTGGGCCGCATAGAGGCGCGCCTTGCCGGGCGATCCCGTTTCCAGGCTCGCGCGGGCCAGATCGGCCATCAGCAGCGCATCATGGCCGCCCGTCTGCGCCTGCACCGCCTGCAACAAACGCAGCGCGCCGCGCCAGTCATGCGCCTGCATCGCCGCCCCGGCCGCCAGCCGCTGCATCTCCACATCCATCGGGTTCTGCGCCAGGAACAGGCGGATAAGTTGCAGCGCGCGGGCAGGATCGCCCGCCGCGCTCCAGGCCGCGACCAGCCGCAGCGCAGCATTGCGATCGAACCGGATATTGGCCGCCGCCTCGAAACTGCGGGCGGCATCGGCGGGCCGACCGGCAGCGACCAGCGCATCGCCCAGCACGACATGGGCGGCCGGCGCGCCGGGATTAGCGCGCGCCAGCAGCGCGGCGCGGTCGACCGCCTCGCCCGTGCGCCCCTGCATCAGCAGCGCGCGGATATAGGGGATATTGTCGGCCGCAGTGGCGATATCGGCCGGCGGCGCCATGACGGCGTTCGTGCCCCCCAGCAGGTCCGACGAGGGACGCACCGGCCAGGACGCGCGGGCCAGCAACGCGTCGGCCTGCGCGCGATCGCCCAGTTGCTCCTGCGCGCGGGCCGCCAGCGTCAGCACATAGGGATCGGCATCATGGCGATCGACAAGGGGCGCGAGCGTCGCCGCCGTGCCGGCATAGTCGCCGGTCAGATAGGAAGCGCGGGCGAGCAGCGTGCGCGCCACGCGATTGTCGGGCTGCATCGCCACCAGCGGCCCCAGCGCATCGGCCGCCAGCACGGCATTGCCATCCGACAGGTGCAGCACGCCGCGCAGCAACCGGGTCGCCGGCTCGCCATCCAGCCGGCCATCGGTGCGCGCCAGCAGGGTGCGGGCAAGATCGATCTGGCCGGCGCGGGCAGCGATCACCGCCTGAAGGAACCAGGCGCGCGGATTGCCGGGATCGAGCGCCAGGATGCGCCGGCTGACGCTGAGCGCGCGGCTCGCACGGCCGGCATCGGCCAGCGTCGCGGCATATTCGGTGAGCGGGGCAAGCGCATTGGGATGATCGTCCAGCGCGCGTTCGAACCAGGGCAGCGCCGCCACCAGCCCATATTGATCGCGGATCAGCATGCCGCGCAGGGTCAGCGCATCCGGATCGCCCGGTGCCAGCGCCAATGCCTTGTCCGCCGCCGCAATCGCCCCGGCCTGGTCGCCCAGCATCAGGCGGAACCGGCCGAGATCGATCCAGGTCCGGGCCGCACGCGGGGCGAGATGCAGCGCATCGTCAAAGGCGCGCTGCGCGGCGTCATTGTCGCCCTTCGCCTGCCAGGCACGGGCTGCGACACGGGCGGCCTCGGCCGACTTGCCTTCGCGCGCCTGCACCGCGCGCAGGGCGCCATCGGCATCGCCCTGCAACAGCAGCGCCTGCGCCAGCAGCCCATTTATGTCCGCGACGCTGGCGCCCAGCTTGCGCGCCCGCAGCAGATCGGCCTGCGCCCCGGCGCCATCACCCAGCTGCACCAGCGCGCGGGCATGGCCCAGCCGCGCCGGGAGCGATGCCGAATTGCCACGAATGGCGTTCATCAGCTCGATCCGGGCGGTGCGCGCATCGCCGGCATCCAGCGCGGCCAGCCCACGCGCGAGCGCCGCACTGCCGTCCGCCTCATGCACGCGCCACTGCCACAGGCCGGCCAGCGCCAGCAGCAGCAGGGCGAGGCCCGCCAGCAGGATCAGGCGTGAGCGCCGCATCGATCAGCCCTGCATCTTATATTGCTTGAGCAGATCGTAGAGAGTCGGCCGGCTGATCCCCAATATCTTGGCGGCGCTGGAAATATTGCCGTCGGTGCGGGCGATCGCCCGGCGAATGGCGCGCCGATCGGCCATTTCGCGCGCGGCCTTGAGATTGACGACCTCGCTGCCTTCGGCTCGATCACCGTCGAGATCGAGATCGGCCGCCGTCACATGCTTGCCATCGGCCATGATGACCGCGCGCTTCACGCGATTTTCCAGCTCGCGCACATTGCCCGGCCAGCCCCAGGCGTCGAGTGCGGCGAGCGCATCGGGGGCGAAGCCCTTGACCTGCGGGTTCATGTCCTGCGCGAAGCGGGTGAGGAAATGGCGCGCGAGCAGCGCCGGATCGCCCGGCCGGTCGCGCAACGCGGGGATGCGGATGACGATCTCGGCAAGGCGATAATAGAGATCCTCACGGAAGCTGGCGGCGGCGATCATCGCGTCGAGATCCTGATGGGTGGCGCAGACGATGCGCGTATCCACCGCGATCGGCTGGCGCCCGCCGATCCGTTCGATCACCCGTTCCTGCAGGAAGCGCAGCAGCTTTACCTGCAGGGGCAGCGGAATGTCGCCGACCTCGTCCAGGAACAGGGTGCCGCCCTGCGCCTGCTCGATCTTGCCGGGGGTGGTCTTGACCGCACCGGTGAAGGCGCCCTTTTCATGCCCGAACAGTTCTGATTCCAGCAGGGTTTCGGGGATGGCCGCGCAATTGATCGCGACGAAGGCACCGCCGCGACGCGGGCTGGCATCATGCAGACCCTGCGCCAGCAATTCCTTGCCGGTGCCGCTGGCGCCCAGCAGCATGACCGAGACATCGGCGCTGGCGACCCGCTCGATCGTGCGGGCGACCCGCATCATCTCCGGCGCGCCGGTAATCATCCGGCCGAGCACCCTGCCCCCCTCCGGCGCGGCTTCGGCGAGGCGGGCATTTTCCTGCTCCAGCGCGTGGACGTGGAAGGCGCGGCGCACGATCAGGCCCAGTTCGTCAATGTCGACCGGCTTCTGGTAGAAATCATAGGCACCGCCGGAAATGGCATTGAGCGCGCTTTCCCGTGCGCCATGGCCCGACGCCACGATCACCTTGGTATCGGGCTTGATGCGCAATATCTCCTCCAGCGTGGCAAAGCCCTCGCTGGTGCCGTCCGGGTCCGGCGGCAGGCCCAGGTCGAGCGTCACCACATCGGGTGCCTCCATCCGCAACATCTCGATCGCTTCGAGCCGGTCGCCGGCGATGAAGAGCTGATAATCCTCATAGGCCCAGCGCAATTGCCGCTGCAGGCCGGGATCATCCTCGACGATCAGCAATTTGGGGCGGGTGTCGCTCATCAGGCGGCCTTTCCTTGAACATCATCGCGCGCCGGCGCGGGCGCCAGCGGCAGGCGCAGGGTGAAACGGCTCCCCACGCCGGGTTTGCTTTCCACGTCGATCCGACCGCCCATCGCCTCGGCCAGGCTCCGCGCCTCGAAGGCGCCGAGGCCAAAGCCGCCGGCCTTGCTGGACGAAAAGGGCTTGAACAGATCGCGGCGGATGAATTCGGCGGTCATGCCGCAGCCCTGATCGACCACGGCCAATGTCGCCTGGCCATGCGCGCTGCCCAGATGCAGTTCGACCGGGCGATCGGCATCGCTGGCGTCGATCGCATTTTGCAGCAGATGGACCAGTATCTGCTCGACCCGCGCCGGATCGGCGAGCGCGACCGGCAAGTCACCACTGACGGTGATGGCGCGCTGGCGGGCGCGGCTGCGCACGACCTGATCGACCAGCGGCCCCAGCGCCACCGGGCGCGGCTCTTCGGGCCGGCCCTTGTTATGCTGCGACAAGCGGGCGAGCATGTCGTTCATCTTGCCCACCGACTCCTTGAGCGTCAGCAGCATGTCGGCACGGAAATCGGGATTGTCGGCGTGCCGCTCGGCATTGCGCGAGAGCAGGGACAATTGGCTGACCAGATTCTTGATGTCATGCGCGATGAAGGCGAAGCGGCGGTTGAACTCGTCGAAGCGCTGGGCGTCGTCGAGCGCCTGCTGCCCCTGCGCCTCGCTGATATGGGTCGCCGCCTGGCGCCCGGCAGCGCGCAGCATGTCGAAATCCTCCCAGTCGAGGCGGCGGTCGATCGGCGGCGGCGCAAGCAGGATCGCGCCGATCAGCCGGCCATAATGGAGCAGCGGGACCAGCGCCCAGACATGGGCATCCTCGATCAGCCAAGGCGGCAGGTCGAAGGTGGCGTCGCCATCGCGGATGCGACCGACATCGACGATCCAGCCGCTCCCTTCCCAGCTTTCCAACTGATCGAGCGGCAGGGACAGGCCGGCAATCGGCTCCTGCGGCCAGTTCCATTGCGCCTCGAACGCCAGCCGACCGTCATCGGTGCGCAGCAGCAGCAAGGCAGCGGGGGAATCGGTGATGTCGGCGACCGCCTTGGCCACCCGCTCGCCCAGCGGCGGGGCATTTTCGCCCGGCCGGCCGATGGTTTCGCCAAAGCGCATCCATTCGGTGCGATAATCGTAGCGATGCTGGAAGAAATGCTTGGCGACCTGCACCTTCCACAGCGCGCGCATCTGTGGCGAGGGCAGCAGGACGAGCGCGGTCACCGCGACGAAGAAGACCGCGCCAATCTCCACCACCCGCGCATAGGGGCCGGCGATCATCTCGATCAGCACCGCCGCCGCGGTCAGCACCACGACATAGAGGCCGACCGCGACCAGCGAGAGCGACTGGAAGGCAATGGTGCGCGACAATTGCAGGCGGCCGGCCATTTCCTTGCGCATGCCGATGGCGATGACCGGCGCCAGCAGCGCCATCAGCGGCCCGCGCAGCGCGTATAGCTCGTTGACCCGGTCCATCGCGAAATAGCCGATGACATAGAGATTGAGGTCATAGGTCCACATCGCCGCCAGCGCGCCGAGCAGCAGCGACACCCGCCCGCGATCGCGCGAGGGCCAGGCGGTGTAGAGATGATGGACCAGCAGCAGGCAGCCGATCGCGGTCATCATCCGCAGCACCAGCGACACCGCCACCAGCATCTGGTGCAGATCGCTGCGGACCGGCAATTGCCGCCAGGTGAGATCGGTCGAGGTCTGGAGGAAGATGAGGCCGGCGACGGCGAGATAGACGAGGCCGACGGCGACCAGCGCGCCGCCGCGCGAGGCCGGCCCGCGCCGCAGCATGACGAACAGCAGCATCAGCCAGGCGGCGTTGCGGACACTTTCCCCGATGCCCGACAGCGGCTTGTCGACGCCACCGAACGAGACATAGAGCGCCCAGCAGGAGGTCAGCAGCAGCGCGCTGGCGAGCATGCGCGGCTCGGCCGCATCGTCCCGGCGCCGCAGGATGAAGATGCCAAGCGCGGCGAACAGGACCGCGGCCAGTGCATGGCCCCAGTCGCCGATGAATTGCAGCAGCGCGCTCATGGCCTGCCGCTCAGCGCGCGCCGTCGGGCCAGAGGATCACCCGCACCGTCTGGATCAGGATCAGCAGGTCCAGGAAGGGCGTGTAATTCTTGGCATAATAAAGATCATATTCGAGCTTGTGGCGAGCGTCCTCGATCGACGCGCCATAGGGATAGTTGATCTGCGCCCAGCCGGTGATGCCGGGCTTCACCATGTGCCGTTCGGCATAATAGCGCAGATGCTGTTCCAGATCCTCGACGAACTGGCGCCGTTCCGGGCGCGGACCGACGAAACTCATCTCGCCCTTCAGCACGGTCCAGCTCTGCGGCAGTTCGTCGATGCGCAGCTTGCGCAGCCAATAGCCCAGGCGCGTGATCCGCGGATCATCCTTCTCCGCCCAGACTGCCTGGCCCTTGACCTCCGCATCCTGGCGCATGGTGCGCAGCTTCACGATCCAGAATTCCTGGCCATAGAGGCCGACGCGCTGCTGCCGGTAGAAAGCCGGGCCACGGCTGTCGAGCTTCACCAGCAAGGCGGCGAACAGGATGATCGGGCCGGTCAGCAGCAGCAGGATCGAACTGGCGATGATGTCGAAGATGCGCTTGGCGATGCTGGACAGGCGACGACCGGCGGAAAAACCGTCGGAAAAGATCAGCCAGCTGGGATTGACGCTGTCGAGATCGACGCGCCCGGTCTCGCGCTCCAGGAAGGTCGAGAGATCGTTGACATGGACGCCGGTGGTCTTGATCCGCAGCAGGTCGGACATGGGGATGGCGTTGCGCCGTTCCTCCAGCGCCAGCACGACCTCGCTGGCGTTCAGCCGCACCACATAATCGGACATGTTGTAGATGGCGGTGCGGTTGATCGCTTCCTCCACCACCTGGTCGCCGTCGTTCATGGCGATATAGCCGACCACCAGGAAACCGGCGCCGCGCTTCTGTTCCAGGTCGCGGATGCGATTGGCACGCCGGCCGGCGCCCAGCACGACAAGGCGGCGCTTGAACGCCTCACCCCCGAGCAGCGACCCCAGCAGCATGCGGGCCAGCAGCAGCAGCCCCATCGCCAGCCCCATCGCGTAGAGCGAATTGGAGCGCCACAGGGTGATGCCGGGCAGCAGGAAATACATGACCGAGAGGAATATGACGCCCAGCGAGATGGCGACGAGCAGGCGGGCGAAGGCGAAGCGGATCGATTGCAGCGCTTCGGGGCTGTAGACGCCGACCGCGATCATGCCGGTCTGGATGGCGAAGGCGAAGCTCAGCAGCGGGCCGATGCGGGTCGCGATCGGCTCGACATCCATGCCGATCTGATGCGCGCGCAGGATCCAGCCCGCTTCCGCCGCGCCGATCAGCAGCAGGAAATCGAGCAGGCCGAGCAGCAGCACCGCATGAGGGACATAATGTTTGAACAGCCTGATCATCGTATCGCGCTTCTTCCCGCAGCACCGCCCCTCCGGTCGGGAAGGGCCGCCAACTGGAGTCGGCCCAGCCTTACAACAAGCTGTAAGGAAATCCGACAGGGCTCAGACCCTGCCTGAAAATGGCAAAGAAAATCTGAAGATGGCGCCAGTGACTGTAAATCAAGGCGACACCGGATCGCCTTGTCCCGCCCGATCGCAAGGAGGTTCAGTTGTTGTTGCGCAGCTTGTCCGCGGCATTGCGCGCGGCTTCACCCACGATCCGGGCACCATTGTCGAGCGAATCCGCCGCCTGGGTAATGGCGTCGGCGCGCCGATCCTCTCGGCTTTCGTTGGTGAGGTAGAAGAAGCCGATCGCCAGGATCAGGGCCAGCGCCACCAGCGCGAAGACGATGCCGCCGCTGCCTTGCGGACGATCCGAGCGTCGCCCGGTCCGATCCTGTCGATGTTGCGGGTCGCTGCCCATGGCTTCCATCCTTCCCATGGCCTTTCAACCGACAAGCCGGGCGGATCGTTCCCGATCACGCCGGGGCAAGTGCATCCCGCCCTCAATCCTCGGCGGTCTTGCCCCCCATGTCGTCATCGCCATCGTCGTCGGCGGCACCATGGTCGACCAGATTGTCGGAAATGCGGCCACGACTCAGGCGATCGACATCGTCCATGATCTCGTCCAGCACCGCCGTATCGGTCGTTTCCTGCGTCCGGCGCGAGGGCAGCGCGCCCTCCTCCAATATCTGTTCGAGCGCGGCGCGACCGCGGGCCACGCGGCTCTTGATCGTGCCGACCGCGACGCCGCAGATTTCCGCCGCTTCCTCATAGGCAAAGCCACCCGCGCCGACGAGGATCAATGCCTCGCGCTGGGGCTGGGGCAATTGCAGCAGGGCGCGCTGCATGTCGCTGAGTTCGACATGCTTGTCCTGCCCCGCGGGCGCGGCGAGCAGCCGGTCAGCGGTCAGGTCGTCCCAATCGCCGCGGAAACGCGAACGGCGCATCTGCGAGAGATAATGATTGCGCAGGATGATGAAGGTCCAGGCGCGCATGTTGGTGCCGGCCTGGAAGCGGGCACGGGCGGCCCAGGCCTTGAGCAGGGTTTCCTGGACAAGATCGTCGGCGGTGTCGCGATTGCCCGACAGGGATCGCCCGAAGGCGCGCAGATGCGGAATGACCGCGGCCAGTTCACGCTTGAACTCGCCGTCCGACAGTGCCTCGCGCGGCGCCTGGTTCAGCCCTTCATCCACGGCAGCAACCCCCGTTTCGACTGTCGCCCTCGCTGCATGAACCGAAGTCGTCAAAGCCATATATGCATCCGCACCCTAGTTCGATTACCGCCAAAGGCCAATTCCCAAGATACCCCTAGAAACGCCCATTTTTTCCACTGCCTTACCGCCAGAGAACCAGCAGCATCACGATCACGGCCAGTGCGAGCCAAATGCCCAGCACATAGCGAACGACGTGCGGCGTAGCGCCGCCCCGTGCGTCCTGCGTGGAGATATGCTGCTCCTCGTCGGCCATCGGCCCTCTCCGAATCGTTACGCATATTTAACGCGTTAAAGCCGGGAGGGTTCCGCCGACCGTCACAAAGGATCGGCCGGCGGGAAGACAGGTCAGGCCGGGGCGGTCGCCTCGTCGAAGAAAAGCGCCTGCGAGATCGCGGCCTTGACCGTCGAGCGCTGGAACGGCTTGGTGATGAGGAAGGTCGGCTCGGGCCGCTCGCCGGTCAGCAGCCGTTCGGGGAAGGCGGTGATGAAGATCACCGGCACCGAGAATTCGGCAAGAATGTCCTTCACCGCGTCGATGCCGCTCGAATCATCGGCCAACTGGATATCGGCCAGCACCAGGCCGGGCCGTTCCGCCAGCGCCTCGCGCACCGCATCCTCACGGGTGACGGCGATGGCGGTCACATCATGACCAAGGTCGCGCACGATCGTCTCGATATCCATCGCGATAATTGGCTCATCCTCGATGATCAGAACCTTGGCACGGGTCTGCGCCTCGATCTCCTCCAGCGCCTCCTCGACCAGAGCTTCGACATCGGCGGTGTCGAGGCCGATCAGATAGCCGGCATCTTCCGTCGTGAAGCCTTCGAGCGCGGTCAGCAGCAGCGCCTGGCGCGGCAGCGGGGTCAGCCGGGCCAATCGGGCATGGGCGATCGCCTCCTGCCCGATCGAACCCGAGAAGCCGGGCTCGTCATCCAGGTGCGAGGACGACCAGATCGCATGGAAGGTCTTGTAAAGGCCGAGGCGAGGATCGACACCGCTGGGAAACTCCTCCGGCGCGGCAACGATCGCTTCGAGCGTGGCGCGGACATAGGCATCGCCATGAGTCTGGCTGCCCGTCAGCGCGCGCGCATAGCGCCGCAAGAAAGGAAGATGGGGGTGCAGTTGCTGTCCAAGCGACATCGGTAAGTCTTCTCCCTGCCCTGTCGGGCCTGTTGTCCGAAACATCGGCTCCGCCGGAGGATGGGATGACGATGCCGCGCTGGCAAGCCCCTCTCCCCCTGCCGCCGAATGACCGACGGTGCAAAAAATGCTTCGAATGCCGGAACCATCGACACCAAGATTTGTTTCACTCTCGTTCGGTTTTTTCGACGGTAACGGCTTTTTGGTGAAATTTGCCCAGCTTGGTGAATTGACGCCGCTATGCGTTGCGGCGAAATAGCGGACAGGCTGGCGTCACGGATTTAGCTTCAAAGGGGCTGATTTTGGTTTCTTCAACAACGGAACGGGACAGGATGGGAGGGGATATTGACGTCGGCACGACCATCCGCGACCGCGACATGAAGACTGCGCCCGAACCACGCAAGCGCCGCACGGCCGCGAAAAAGGACGAGGCCCAGGTGTCCCAGGTGCTCAAGTCCGTCTATCAGCGCACGGTCGACGAAGATATTCCCGCCGAAATGCTGGACCTGCTCAGCAAACTGGACTGATCAACGCTGGTCGGGGCGGCATTTCCCTGCCGCCCGTACAAGGACCCTCTCGATCCCCCATGACCATGTTCGGCGTCTATCTCCGGTCCACCGGCGTCAAGATGTTCCTCATCCTGACGCTCGCGCTGCTGCCGCTGGGGCTGATCGCACTGGTGGCGTCGCTGCAGGCGATCCGCACCGCCGACCTGGAGAAGGAAGCGCTGCTGCGTGTCGCCGTGACCCAGAGCGCGCGCAAGCTGACCGCCGATCTCAACGCCGATCGCACCGCGCTGGGCCTGACCGTCAACGCGTTGGCCGATGGCAAGGCGGACGGCGAAATCTGCAACCGCCTCTCCTTCTTCCTTACCGCGCAGGACCGCAGCGGCATCCGATTCTATATCTATGACCGATCGGGCAAGAAGCTGTGCGGATCGGCCACGCCGGAGCCGGCCGGCATTCCGCCCACGCGCCGCTTCATCGGTCCGCGTGTCGAACTACTGTCGTCCGGCGACTTCCTGCTGTCGCGCACCCACAGCCATGACAATCGCGTCGCGGCGCTGGCCTATTATTCGCGGCCGCATCTCGAAAGCGTCGCCGATCCGGCAACCGCGCTGCAGAACCGGCAACTGAGCCTGCGCCAGGGCGAGCGGCAGATGATCGTCAGCCGCCCCGGCAGTCGGATCGACGGCCATAGCAGCAGCCTGTCCGCCCGGCTCGACCCGCCCGACATATTGCTGACCATGACGGTGCGCGAGCCGCCGGCGACGATCGCCCGATTGCTGTCGCTGTTCCTGCCGCTGGTGATGTGGTTCGCGGCCGCTGCGATCGGCTGGTTCGTGGTCAATCGGCTGCTGATCCGCCCGCTGGTGCTGCTGCGGCGCCAGGTTGCCGCCTATCAGCCTGGCGAAGTGCTGGAGCCGCTGCGGCGCATCCGCACGCCCGCGCACGAGATCAGCGACCTGGGCGACACATTCCGCGAGATCAGCGAGGATGTCGCCACCCATGAGGCGGAAATGGCCGCCGCGCTCGACACCCAGCGCAAGCTGACGCGCGAGGTGCATCATCGGGTCAAGAACAACCTGCAGATCATCGCCAGCCTGATCAGCCTGCACGCCCGGTCGGCGCATGAGCCCGAAGCAGTTTCGGCCTATGGGTCGATCCAGCGCCGGGTCGACGCCCTGTCGGTCGTCCATCGCAACCATTTTGCCGAGTTGGAGGAAAATCGCGGCGTCGGCGTGCGTCCGCTGATCAGCGAATTGTCCGCCAGCCTGCGCGGCACCGCCCCGCATGAGGCGCGCCGTTTCGGCATCCAGATCGACAGCGACGATGATCTGCACATCAGCCAGGATGTCGCCGTTCCGGTCGCCTTCCTGGTGACCGAACTGGTCGAACTGGCGATGCTGTCCGATCCGCGCGCGACGATGCGGATTTCGGTGCATCTGGAGGCCGATCGGAACGACCGCGCCCTGTTGCAGATGGCGTCGCCCGCGCTGCGCGCCGGGCCGGAAGTGACTTTATTGCTGAACGAACGTTATGGCCGGGTGCTGACCGGCCTGTCGCGCCAGCTCCGCTCCCCGCTCGATCATGATGCCGAAGCGGGCTGCTACAGCATCGCGATCAGCGTCATTCCCTGAAAAAGCGTCAGACCCGCTGATAGTCGCGGCGGAAATCGGCCGTGAAGGTCGATAATGTGCCCGCCGCGATATTGTCGCGCAGGCCCTGCATCAGTTCCTGATAGAAATGGATGTTATGCTGGGTCATCAGCATCGCGCCCAGCATCTCGCCCGACTTCACCAGATGATGGAGATAGGCGCGGCTCCAGGTCGCGCAGACCGGGCAGCCGCAGCGCGGATCGAGCGGGCCCAGATCCTCGTTGAACTTGGCGTTGCGGATGTTGAGCGGGCCGGCCCAGGTGAAGGCCTGGCCATTGCGGCCCGACCGGGTCGGCAGCACGCAATCGAACATGTCGATGCCGCGCTCCACGGCGCCGACGATGTCGTCGGGCTTGCCCACGCCCATCAGGTAGCGCGGCTTGTCCTGCGGCAGCATGTCGGGCGCGAAGTCGAGCGTGGCGAACATCGCCTCCTGCCCCTCGCCCACCGCAAGGCCACCCACGGCATAGCCGTCAAAGCCAATCTCGATCAGCTTTTCCGCCGAAATCTTGCGCAGTCCTTCGTTAAGCGAGCCCTGCTGGATGCCGAACAGGGCTGCGCGATCGGCATGGTCGCCGCCCGCATCGAAACCGTCGCGCGAGCGCTTGGCCCAGCGCATCGATCGCTCCATCGACCTGGCGGCCTCGTCATGGGTGCAGCCATTCTTGGTGCATTCGTCAAAGGCCATGACGATGTCGCTGTCGAGCAGCCGCTGGATCTCCATCGAGCGCTCGGGGCTGAGCATATGCTTGGAGCCGTCGAGATGGCTGGAGAAGGCGACCCCCTCCTCGCTCATCTTGGTAAGGGCGCTCAGGCTCATCACCTGATAGCCGCCGCTGTCGGTCAGGATCGGCCGGTCCCAGCCCATGAAGCCGTGCAGTCCGCCCAGTCGCGCCATGCGTTCGGCGCCGGGGCGCAGCATCAGATGATAGGTGTTGCCCAGGATGATGTCGGCACCGGTGGCGCGCACTTCGGCCGGGCGCATCGCCTTGACGGTGGCGGCGGTGCCGACCGGCATGAAGGCGGGCGTGCGGATCTCGCCGCGACGCATCTGGATCGCGCCGGTGCGGGCCTTGCCGTCGGTGGCGGCGATCGAGAAGGAAAAGCGGGGCTTGGTCATCGCCGCGCTCTAGGAGCGAACGCCCGCGCGCACAAGAGCGGCGCGGCCTGACCGCCGTTTCAGCCCGCCCGGCGGACGCCGTCGAACAGGGTCATCGCGTCGATGTCGAACCCCTCGACCCTGCGATAGCGGCCGATGAAGCGCAGACAATCGGCGGACAGGCGCAAGGTCCAGGGCTGGCCCTGCGCATCCTGTAGCGTGAGTGTCACATTCTTGCGGGCCGGAAGGCGATGCATGTCCATGCGACCGCTCTAATTAACAATGGTTAACAAAGGGCTGAGCAGAGGGGTTGAAAAGCGGAAACGAAAATTTCTGTTGCGATATCGCAACAACAATCTCCATTTCGGCGCATTTACCGCGCTTTCCGGGCAACAGTTGCGGATAAAAATGGTTAATGATCTGTCAACTATTTGTCCCGCACTGCATCATAAGCGCCGACCGTCGAAGGTTCAGATTCAAGAGAAAAATGGGGCGCACATGATTGATTCAGGACGCTTTAGTGCAGCTGACGAGCGCGCGACCGAGGTCGAAGCGGCATTCGAGATCGAAAGCTTTGGCGAGGATGCCGTAACGTCATCCCCCGCCCCTTCCCAACTGTTCGACCTCGGCCAGATCGACGTGCAGTGGGAGGCCGAATCCGAAACGCTCTGGGCGTTCATGACGCCGGCCAATCGCCCCAATTTCAGCATGACCATGCTGCGCGACGTCCGCTACTGGTATGCCGAGACCAAGCGGCTGTTCGATGCCGGCCAGTTGCCGGTCAAATATATGGTGGCCGGCTCCCGCTTCCCCGGCGTGTTCAACCTGGGCGGCGACCTCGAACTGTTCGCCGGCTGCATCGAACGCGGCGACCTGCCCGGCCTGGTCCAATATGGCCATGCCTGCATCGACGTCGTCCATCGCACCTGGCGCAACGGCGACATGCCGGTGGTGTCGATCGCGCTGGCGCAGGGCGATGCGCTGGGCGGCGGGTTCGAGGCGCTGCTCTGTTTCGACGTGGTGATCGCCGAGCGCAGCGCCCGTTTCGGCCTGCCCGAAATGCTGTTCGGCCTGTTCCCCGGCATGGGCGCCTATTCGATCCTGTCGCGCAAGCTGGGCCGGCTGGCGGCCGAGCGCATGATCCTGTCGGGCAAGGTCTTCACCGCGGAAGAGATGTTCGACATGGGCATCGTCCATACGCTGGTCGAGGATGGCGAGGGGGAAGCGGCGGTGCGCGATTTCGTCACCCGCAATCGCCCGCACCATGCCGGCCATGTCGGCGTCTATGAAGCCGGGCGCCGGGTCGATCCGCTGCACCATGACGAACTGAAGGATATTGTCGAGAATTGGGCCGCTTCGGCGCTCAAGACCGACCTAAAGGATATCCGCATGATGCGCCGGCTGGCGTCGGCCCAGACGCGCCTGACCAAATAGGGATCAGGCCAGGCGGCGCTGGCGGATCAGCGCCGCCATGTCATGGATATCGGCCCTGTTGCGGTTGAGCAGGGCCTGCAACTCGCCGATCGGGACCGGTCGGCTGAGGACGAAGCCCTGGACGTTGGTGAAGCCGGTTTCGCGGGCGTAGCGCAACTGTTCCTCGGTCTCGATCCCCTCCGCCACCGTCTCCACCTCCAGCGCGCGGGCCAGATAGGCGACGGACTGGGCAATCGCCCGGTCGCGGGGATTTTCACCGACGCCGCGCATGAAGCTCTGATCGACCTTGATCGTGTCGAACTCATGGGTGCGCAGCGCGCCCAGCGAGGAATAGCCGGTGCCGAAATCGTCGAGCGCGAGGCGCAGGCCGATGCGGCGCAATTCGCTGAGGATCAGATGGGTCCGGCGGTCATCTTCCAGGAAGATGGATTCGGTGACTTCCAGCTCCAGCCGGCGCGCCTTGAGCCCCGACTGGAGCAAAGCGGAAATGACGGCGCGCGGCAGGCCGTCGGTCTTGATGAGCGCGGGCGAGATGTTGACCGCGACCCGGATATCCTCGTCCCAGCCCATCGCGTCACGGCACGCCTGAGCCAGCGCCCAGTTGGTCATCGGCTCGATCAGGGCCGAGCTTTCGGCGATCGGGATGAACTCGGCCGGGGAAATCCAGCCCAGTTCCGGATGCTGCCAGCGCATCAGCGCCTCGCAGATGGTGATCCGGCCGGTCTCGGTATCGAAGATCGGCTGATAATGAAGTTGCAGCTCGCCATTGGCGAGCGCGCTGCGTAGCCCGGTCTCCAGCTCATAGGTGCGGTTCTGCCGCTCCTTCATGGTCCAGTCGAACTGGGCATGGCGGTTCCGCCCGGCATGCTTGGCCTTGTAGAGCGCAAGGTCGGCATGCTGCAGCAGTTCGTCGCCATCGGCGCCATCTTCGGGCGCGACGGCAATGCCCATCGAGGCGGAGATGGTCAGGTGATGGCCGCCGACTTCGAAATCGCCGGCAAGAATGCGGGTGATGTCGCCCGCGATCACTTCCGCCTGGATGCGGCTGACGCCGGGGCAGATCAGCACGAACTCGTCGCCGCCGAAACGCGCGACATGGCCGCGCCGGTCGAGCGCACGGGTCAGCCGTTCGGCCACCTGGCACAGCAGCTGGTCGCCGACGATATGGCCCAGCGTGTCGTTGATTTCCTTGAACCGGTCGAGGTCCATCCACAGGACGGCGGTCTGATCCGCATCGGAAATGCGATTGTCGAACAGGTCGCGCAGCCGCATCTGCATCGCCATGCGGTTTTCCACCCCGGTCAGGCTGTCATAGCGGGCCAGCCGCTCGAACTTGATCGCGAGGTTGCTCTTCTCCTGCTTGCCCTGCATCGCTTCCAGCACGATGCGGTGGGTGGTCTTGGTGATTTCCGCCATGGCGAAGATCATCAGGAAGCAGAGCACGCCAAGGACGACATAGCCGACGCCACCAGCGATCAGCAGGCCGATCGAGGTCGGCAGCATGGTGAAGCAGGTCTGGCCGACCGCGACATGGACCCGGCCGGCATTGCGCCCGGAAATGCCGCCCGCATAGGAAGCGACCATGCCGACGGCCAGGACATGCAGGGTCGCATTCTGGCTGATCGTCAGCGTCGCGAGCGATTGCAGCCCGAGCAGCGCGGCATAGATCCAGGCCCCCATTTCATAGGCGATTCCCCAGATCGGACGCGCCGGACCATCCTGATGCGCCAGCGCGCGCTGGAAATAGACGGCCGAAATGGAGCGACTGATTCCCACGATCAGGACCAACGCGGCGATGATGTGCATGGTCAGGACATGGGCCTGCCAGGCGATCACGAGACTGAGTGAACCTCCTGAAATCGCGCCAGAAAGCAGCGATGCCGGGGAGGCATAAAGCGCTTTGACGAGGCTATCCTGCACCTCAGCATTCTGCTGGGTACGGGGCGCAAAGCGCGCGCGCAGGACTGCGCACAGATGGCGGACGAGGCGTGACACGTGCCAGCATAGTGGCGGATCAGCCTTGAGATTTGGTAAACCAGATGCCCACCAAAGCAGATCAATTCCGCTGCCCGATCAACAATATCCCCCTCTCCTCCCCGGCCAAGGCACTGTCATATGGGGCCGGAAACAGGCTGTAGGACAGCGGAAAGGACGGGCACGAAAAAGGCCGGTGGATCGCTCCACCGGCCTCATCATTTTCGCAACAAGCGCAGGACTGATTAGAAGTCCATGCCGCCCATGCCGCCCATGCCACCCGGCATGGCGGGCATGGCGGGCTTGTCTTCGGGCAGTTCCGAAACCGCGGCTTCGGTGGTGATCAGCAGACCAGCAACCGAGGCAGCGTTCTGGAGCGCGGTGCGCACGACCTTGGTCGGGTCGATGACGCCAGCGGCAACCAGATTTTCATAGGTGTCGGTCGACGCGTTGAAGCCGAACGAGGTGTCGGTCTGGTCGAGCAGCTTGCCCGAGACGACAGCACCGTCATGGCCGGCGTTGGCGGCGATCTGGCGAACCAGCGCGGTCAGCGACTTGCGGACGATGTCGATACCGCGGGTCTGGTCGTCATTGGCGCCAGCGACGCCTTCGAGAACCTTGGTCGCGTAGAGCAGCGCGGTACCACCACCGGGGACGATGCCTTCTTCGACGGCAGCGCGGGTCGCGTGCAGGGCGTCGTCGACGCGATCCTTGCGCTCCTTGACTTCGACTTCGGTCGCACCGCCAACCTTGATGACGGCCACGCCGCCAGCCAGCTTGGCCAGGCGTTCCTGCAGCTTTTCACGGTCATAGTCCGAAGTGGTGACTTCGATCTGCGCACGGATCTGCTCGGTACGGCCCTTGATCGAGTCGGCATCACCGGCGCCATCGACGATGGTGGTGTTGTCCTTGTCGATGGTGACGCGCTTGGCGGTGCCCAGCATGCCCAGGGTGACGTTTTCGAGCTTGATGCCCAGGTCTTCCGAGATCACTTCGCCCTTGGTCAGGACGGCGATGTCTTCCAGCATGGCCTTGCGGCGATCGCCGAAGCCCGGTGCCTTGACCGCAGCAACCTTCAGGCCGCCGCGCAGCTTGTTGACGACCAGGGTCGCCAGCGCTTCGCCTTCGATGTCTTCGGCGATGATGAGGAGCGGACGGCCCGACTGAACCACGGCTTCCAGGATCGGCAGGATCGACTGCAGATTCGAGAGCTTCTTCTCGTGGATCAGGATGTACGGATCAGCCAGCTCGACAGCCATCTTTTCCGGGTTGGTGATGAAGTAGGGCGACAGATAGCCGCGGTCGAACTGCATGCCTTCGACAACGTCCAGCTCGAAGTCGAGGCCCTTGGCCTCTTCCACGGTGATGACGCCTTCCTTGCCGACCTTTTCCATGGCTTCGGCGATCTTCTCGCCGACTTCCTTGTCGCCATTGGCCGAGATGATGCCGACCTGGGCAACTTCGGCCGAACCGGCAACCGGCTTCGAGCGCGACTGGATGTCCTCGACAACCTTGGCGACGGCGAGATCGATGCCGCGCTTCAGGTCCATCGGGTTCATGCCGGCGGCAACCGACTTCATGCCTTCGCGCACGATGGCCTGGGCCAGGACGGTCGCGGTGGTGGTGCCGTCACCGGCGATGTCGTTGGTCTTCGAAGCGACTTCGCGGACCATCTGGGCACCCATATTCTCGAACTTGTCCTTCAGTTCGATTTCCTTGGCGACGCTGACGCCGTCCTTGGTGATGCGGGGGGCGCCGAAGCTCTTGTCGATGACGACGTTGCGGCCCTTGGGGCCCAGGGTCACCTTGACCGCGTCGGCCAGGATGTCGACGCCGCGCAGGATGCGCTCACGAGCGTCACGCGAAAACTTTACGTCCTTCGCTGCCATGATCTAATTCCTTTGAAATATAGGGAAAAATGGAAAACCGAAATTCTGCGGGTTGCTGTCGCTCAGGCGACGATACCCAGCCCGTCGCCTGCTTAGGCGACAATACCCAGAATGTCCGATTCCTTCATGATGAGCAGGTCTTCACCGTCGACCTTGACTTCGGTGCCCGACCACTTGCCGAACAGCACGCGATCGCCGGCCTTGACGTCCAGCGGGGTGACCTTGCCGTCTTCGGCCTTCGAACCCGAACCGACGGAGACGATTTCGCCTTCCTGCGGCTTTTCCTTGGCGGTGTCGGGGATGATGATGCCACCGGCCGTCTTCGCTTCCGCTTCAATGCGGCGAACGAGAACGCGGTCATGCAACGGACGGAATGCCATGATGATTGCCTTTCCCTTTGTGCTGGGATGGGTCCGGCGCGGCCCGCAAGAGGAATATCCCCGTGCGATATTGTGCCCCGCCTTGTCCTTCTCCCGATGAACTCTCTCATTGTTAGCACTCGCGGATGGAGAGTGCTAGCGGCATGCATATGGAAAAGTCGTTTCGCCGGTCAAGGGCGGGACGGGATAAAAATTTTCGCCGTCCCGATGGATCGGGGATCGATCGGACCGGCGTGCGGGCCATACAGCAATCACCCTGCCCCGTCATGCCGGGCGCGACGGACCGGACGACGATTGCGACGCGACAGGCGGCAGGACTGGTAACAGCACAGGGCCACGCGCCTGTCGAAGTTCACAGTGTAAACGGGGTTTCCGGGGCCTTTGCACCGCCAACGCGCCGGGAACGCGTCGACCACGCGCCTGTCGCGCGTCGGGGGTGTGGGGGCGCGGGTCGGTGGCACGCGCCCGTCATGCGGCGGCGGGGCGGCGGCGACGCGGCACATAGGCGCCTGCCGCGCATCGATGAGGCTACAGGCGAGGCAGAGGCGGCGATGCGAAGAAAGGCGCTGGTCCATCGCGCAGGGTAGATCAGAAATCGGGCATGTAGGACAGGGTGACACGAAGCGAGCATCTCCCGTCATTGCGAGCGGAGCGAAGCAATCCATCTCGCGCCAGTGGATTGCTTCGCTCCGCTCGCAATGACGATATCCGGCTTTGACAGCTAACGACCATTTGCCGCCGCCAGAATCCACCGCTAGCCTCGTCATAAGCGGACGGAGATGGCCGGGTGCATTTGATTGAATTGCTGAAAAGCACGCAGGAGTGGAGTGACGACGATGGCACGATTTACGCTGCCAAGCCTTGGGGGTGCTTTGCAGACGCTATCGTTATCAACCCTGCGCCAGACGCGACCGATGACATCGAACGATCAGGGATAGTTTACAGCTATTTTCTCGAAACGTTTATCGCGCGTGATCTCTTGGAAGATTTCGCGGGGTTAGCAGAGGGCGACGAAACTGCGGAGCGCGTTAGATGCGAACGCCTTATCAGGTATGCCATCGATGACGCATGACGATCGCGACAATGAGACATGGCTGCTTGACGCAACCGACGAAATCGTGAGCGCGAAGGCGGAGATCGGCTTCGCAGCTATGACTTCGATCCAGCGCGTGACCTATTGCTTGTGGGTTGCTGATTACGGAATGCGAAATGCAGGCGATTTAACCACGGCGATTGATCTGTTTGCATCGTTTATGAGGGACGGTCACGTCGCTGCCAAGGAAGCTGGCCTGCCTCATTCGGCACACATGTTTTCGCTTTCTATCGCGGATTTGGAAGCGAGATACCTTGGCCTGTTCGACGGCGTCGTTAACGAGATCAGGGCCGTGTAGGTTGAGCAGAAGGCGATCATATGTCTGCTCGGCCGATTAGGGGCCAAAAGCCGACAGTCCACTCCCCACCCACTCCGTCATTCCCGCGCAGGCGGGAATCCATCTCCTGACCTCGCATCTGGTCCGAAGCTGGTGACCCAGCCTGCGCGGGGATGACGCTGTGAAACAGGTGGCCAGCTTCCTACCCAACTCCGCCATCTCAGCGACGGGTGGAAATGGCCGGATTTGCGCCCCCTCCTCCATTGCCCGGCGATTGCGGCATGTCCTTATTCATGTCGCGTCGGGAATCTTTGATGGCTGGGGCATCCCGCGCGCGCGTCACGGGTTGGACGGCGCATAAGCGATAAGAGGAGAGCGCCATGTCCTATGCCACGATCGTCGCCGCCGTCGATGTCAACGCCCCCGACCTCGCCCGTGCCGCCATTGCCGGCGCGGCCGATGTGGCGGGGAAGCAGGGCGTCGTCCATCTGCTCTATGTCCGCTATTATCTGCCGACCCGCTATTCCGAACTGCTGGACGGCAGTTTCGACGAGAATGAGGAGCGCGATGCGCTGGCGGCAATGAAGACATGGGCGAGCGAGGCCGGGCTGGCGCTCGATCGCACCCATTTCCTGACCCGGCGCGGGCGGGTGCGCGACGAGGTGCTGAGCGAGGCGGCGCGGCTGAAGGCCGACTTGGTGGTGATCGGATCGCACCAGCCCTCGCTCACATCCAAGCTGCTGGGGTCCAATGCGTCGGCGATCATCCACCAGTCGCCGGTCAGCGTGCTGGTGGTGCGGACGCAGGCAGCGGAATAGCAGAAATAATCAACAGGGGTTGAGCGGCGCTCGGTTGCGGCGGGCGAGCGCCGTTCCTACCTGCCGGGCATCCCAGGCCTTTATTGGAACAGGCCCTTATCGGAGCGATGCCCGCATGACCGACAGCTATACCCCGCCCGCCGTCTGGATTTGGGACAAAAACAAGGGCGGCGCCTTTGCCAATATCAACCGGCCGATCGCCGGCCCCACCCATGACAAGGCATTGCCGGTCGGCCCGCATCCGCTCCAGCTCTATTCGCTGGGCACGCCCAATGGGCAGAAGGTGACGATCCTGCTGGAGGAATTGCTGGAGGCGGGCGTCACGCAGGCCGAATATGATGCCTGGCTGATCCGCATCGGCGATGGCGACCAGTTCGGCAGCGGCTTTGTCGACGTCAATCCCAACAGCAAGATCCCCGCGCTGATGGACCATAGCGTGTCGCCGCCGCAGCGCGTGTTCGAATCCGGCGCGATCCTGCTCTACCTGGCCGAAAAGTTCGGCAAATTCCTGCCGACCGATCCGGCCAAGCGCACCGCGACCTTGAGCTGGCTGTTCTGGCAGATGGGCAGCGCGCCGATCCTGGGCGGCGGCTTTGGCCATTTCTTCGCCTATGCGCCGGAAAAATACGAATATCCGATCAACCGCTACACGATGGAAGTGAAGCGGCAGCTGGACGTGCTGGACCGGCATCTGGCGGACAACGAATATCTGGCGGGCGACGAATATTCGATCGCCGATATCGCGGTGTGGCCCTGGTATGCGGGCGTGCTGCTGAACCGGGTCTATGGCGCGGCGGAGTTTCTGGACGCGGGCAGCTACACCCATGTGCTGCGCTGGGCGAAGCAGATCGATGCGCGCCCGGCGGTGAAGCGCGGGCGGATCGTCAACAAGACCAACGGGCCGCTGGAGGATCAGCTGCACGAGCGGCATGACGCCGGCGACTTTGCCACGAAGACGCAGGACAAGCTGGAGGGGGTTGCCTGACACCCCTTCCGTTCGTTTCGAGCCTGTCGAGAAACGGGAAGCACGGACGGAGGGGCAGGGTGCGCGGTCACGCACCGGCCCCTCCACCGCCTGCGGCGGTCCCCCTCCCCAAGCCGAGCTTGGGGAGGAATTTCATCAATAGCCTACGGTGAAGCGCTGGCGGATGTGCCGAGGCGTTTCGATCTCGTCGGCGAGCGCGATGGCATAGTCGGCATAGGAAATGCTGCTATGGCCCTCGCCGTCGACCAGCAACTGGTCGGTGCCGAGGCGGAAATGGCCCTTGCGATCGCCGACGAAGAACAGGGCCGAGGGCGAGAGGAAGGTCCAGTCGAGATCCGCCACGCCGCGCAGATAGGCGAGGAAATCGCCGCCCCGGCCGGCTTCGGCCTTATAGGCTTCGGGAAAGTCCGGCGTGTCGATCAGCTTGACGCCCGGCGCCACCTCCAGGCTGCCGGCGCCGCCGACCACCAGATAGCGGGCCACGCCCGACGCGCGCACCGCGCCGACCAGCGATGCCGGATCGGTGTCCGCGAACATGACGGCGCTCACCACCGCATCATGGCCGGCGAGCAGCGCACCGAGCGCGGCGGCGTCCTTGACGTCGCCGGCGACGGCAGCGACGCCGGCATCCTGCACCGCATTTTCGGGATGGCGCGAGATCGCCGTCACCTGATGGCCGCGGCGGGCCAGTTCCGCGCTGATTTCCCGCCCGGCACGGCCGCTGCCGCCGATGATCGCGATCTTCATGTTCCATTCTCCATGGGTAGTTACCAATGGAAACCAGATAGCGATCCTGATATCATAGTCGCAAGAAGGCACTTTGCCATCACCTGGTTACGCCGAGGATACCGCCTGCCATGACTGCGCCCACGCCCCTGCCCCGGATCGGCGACGCCTATGATCCCGATTGCCCGACCCGCCATGTGCTGGACCGGATCGGCGACAAATGGGCGGTGCTGGTGATGCTGACGTTGAAGGACGGGCCAGTGCGGTTCAACGATCTGCGCCGGCGGATCGGCGCGATCTCGCAGAAGATGCTGTCCCAGACATTGAAGAGCCTGGAGCGCGACGGACTGGTGAGCCGCGCTGCCTATGCCACGGTGCCGGTGACGGTGGAATATCGGCTGACGGAGATGGCGCAGGGGCTGATCGGCATATTGGACCAGATCACGCGCTGGGCCGAGGGCCATGTCGGCGCGATCATGGACGCGCGCCGGGCGCATGACGCACGCGAGGTCGAGGCCGCCTAACCGGCCTGGGTGGCGCGCTGGCCCTGTGACGCGGTGCGGTCGCGCCACCAGCGGTTGATGCGACGGGCGGCGGGACGCTCCACGCCATAGGTGAGCGCGCTCGCCAGCAACAGCGAGACCGCGGTTGCCAGCAGCAGGCCGATCCAGGTCGACAGGCCGGCGCGGTCGACCAGGTTCATGATCGCCAGCCCGGCATTATGATGGATGAGGTAGAGCGCATAGCTGATCGCGCCCAGCCAGAGCAGCAGCCGATGGCGCAGGAAGGGCAGCCAGCCGCGCAGCATCGCGGCAAAGATCGCCATCACCAGCAGCGCCGCGACCAGATATTCGCGCGGGTCGGCCCAGGCGATCGTCGCCAGCGCCGCCACGAAGAAGGGCGCCTGCTGGCCCCAGCGGCGATGGCCCGACCAGATGCGATAGAAGAGCATGCCGATGATGAAGAAGGGGATATAGTCGAGCACCAGCAGCATGACGAGGCGGCTGGGCATCGCGTGCCAGCCGGCAATCGCGGCCTTGATCGCCAGCCAGCCGAGCAGCAGCCATTCGAGCCGGGCAAAGCCGCGCCCCATCCAGATCGCCAGCATGCAGCAATAGAAGGCGAGTTCCACGCCCAGCGTCCAGTAGACGCCGTCGACTGCGGGCAGATAGAAATAGCCCTGCAGCATCGTCATGTTGACCGGGATCACCCAGGCGGGCGGCAGCAACTGGCCGGCGCCCAGCAGCAGGACGATGCCGATCGAGAGCGCCATTGCCGCCCAATAGACCGGAAAGAGACGGGCGAAGCGCTTGACCGCGAAATCGGCGGCGCTGCGCGTTCCTTCCAGCGAGAAGGCGATGACGAAGCCGGAAATGGCGAAGAAGAGCAGCACGCCATAGCCGCCATGTTCGAACAAGGGCGGCAGGCGATGCCCTTGCGGGAAGAGCTTGGGATAGATGTTGAAATAATGGAAGAGCAGCACGGAAAAGGCCGCGATGCCGCGCAACGCGTCCAGTTCCTGCAATCGCGTCCGACCCTGCCCCATCATCCCCCTGCCCTACGCCCCCACGCGATAAGATTGGGTAAATTTGCGTGAACGATAGCGCCCGCCCTGGGGCGCCGGCATCAATTGCCGTCGGCGTCGACCATGAACTGCATCGGCTTGCCGCGCGATTCCGGTTCCCAGCCGGCCGCCAGCGCCGCGCGTACGCCACGCGCGACGATGGCGTCGTTGATCTGGAGCCGGCCGCGCGCCAGTCCTTTGAGCAGGCGCTTGGGCGGCGGAAATTCCAGCACGGCACCGCGCTGCGTCCCCTGCTGCTGCAGGGCGACGGTCATGCCGCGCCAGCCATCCGCATCGCTCCATTGCGGTTCGCGCCGCACTTCCCAATCATAATGCGCGCCGTCGACCAGGACGGTGCCACTGTTGTTGCTGTTTGACATGATGATCGCCCTATAGAGCATAATCCATTCATTCTGAATGGATTATGCTCTACTTTCCTTTTATTTTCCGCATTTTCCGAGCCAGCAGATGATACCATCTGCTTCGAAAATGCTCTAGCCTGCCGCCCTGACGATGTCAGCCCAGTCTTGTTCGCTGATCACCTCGATGCCGAGCGCGGTCGCCTGCTTGAGCTTCGATCCCGCGCCGGGACCGGCGACGACCAGGTCGGTCTTGGCGCTGACCGATCCCGCCGCCTTGGCGCCGAGGCGCTCGGCCTGTGCCTTGGCCTCGTCGCGGCTCATTGTTTCCAGCTTGCCGGTGAAGACGATGATCTTGCCCGTAACGGCGCTGGCGGTGGTCTCGACGACATAAGGCGGCGGTGACACTTCGCTCAGCAGATCGTCCCATGCCTCGACATTATGGGGTTCGTGGAAGAAATCGGCGAGCGCATGGCCGACGGCGGCGCCGACATTCTCGACCCCGATATGCTCGGCGATCGCCTTGTCCTTCTTGGCCTGCGTCTCATAATCCTGATCGCGCAGGGCAATGATCTCGTCGGCAAGGGTGCGCAGCGCGGAGAGCGTCGTATAGCGCTTCAACAGATCGCGCGCGGTGACGGCGCCGACATGGCGGATGCCGAGGCCAAACAGCAGCTTGGCGGCGTCGGGCGCGCGCTTGGCCTCGATCGCGGCGAGCAGATTGTCGACCGACTTTTCCTTCCAGCCCTCACGCCCCAGCAGTTCGCCGGCATGGGTGCGCAGGCGGAAGATGTCGGCCGGCTCCTTGATCCAGCCAAGGTCGAGAAATTCCTCGATCGTCTTTTCGCCCAGCCCCTCGATATCGAGCGCGGCGCGGCTGACGAAATGGCGCAGCCGCTCGAACCGCTGGGCGGCGCAGATCAGGCCGCCGGTGCAGCGATAATCGACTTCCTCCTCCTCGCGCACCGCTTCCGATCCGCAGACCGGGCAATGGGTGGGGAAGGGAAAGGGGTCGCGCACTTCGTCGCGGGTCAGATTGTCGACCACCTGCGGGATGACGTCGCCGGCGCGCTGGACGACGATGCGGTCGCCCGGCCGCACGCCCAGCCGCTCGATCTCGTCGGCATTGTGGAGCGTGACGTTGGAGACGACGACGCCGCCGACCGTCACCGGGGTCAGGCGGCCGACCGGGGTCAGCTTGCCGGTGCGGCCAACCTGGATGTCGATCGCCTCCAGCGTGGTCTGGGCGCGTTCGGCCGGGAATTTATGGGCGATCGCCCAGCGCGGCGCCTTGGCCACGAAACCCAGCCGCTGCTGCCAGTCGAGCCGGTCGACCTTGTAAACAACGCCGTCAATGTCGAAGGGCAGATCGGCACGGGCACGCTCGATCGCGCGATAATGGGCCAGGATGGCGTCGATGCTATCGACGCAGACCAGCATGTCGGACACGGGCAGGCCCCAGCTCGCAATCGCCTGCATCACGCCCAACTGGGTGTCGGCGGGCAGCGCGCTATGGGCGCCCCAGCCATGGGCCAGGAAACGCAGCGGCCGGCTGGCGGTGACGCTGGCGTCCTTCTGACGCAGCGATCCGGCGGCGGCGTTGCGCGGATTGGCGAACTGGCGCGCCTTGTCCGCATCCTCCGCCTCGTCCAGCAGCCGCTGGTTGAGGGCGACGAAATCCGCCTTGGCCATATAGACCTCGCCCCGTATCTCGAACAGGTCGGGGATGGCTTCGCCGGTCAGGCGCTGCGGGATGTCGGCGATGGTGCGGACATTGGCGGTGACGTCCTCGCCGGTGGTGCCGTCACCGCGGGTCGCGGCCAGCACCAGTTCGCCCTGCTCATAGCGCAGCGAACAGGACAGGCCGTCGATCTTCGGTTCGGCGGTCATCGCCACCGGCGCGTCTTCGGCCAGCGCGAGGAAGCGGCGGACGCGCGCGGCGAACTCGGCGATATCCTCGTCGGCAAAGCCATTGTCGAGGCTCATCATGCGGACCGCGTGCGGCACTTTCTTCAGCGTCGAGGTGGCGGCAGCGCCGACCTGCGCGTTGGGCGAGTCGGCGCGGATCAAATGCGGGAAGGCCGCTTCGAGCGCGTTATTCTCGCGGATCAGCGCGTCATAGTCCGCGTCGCTGATCTCCGGCGCGTCCTGGTCATGATAGAGGCGGTTATGCTTCGCCACCTCCCTGGCAAGGCGCATCAGGCGGTTGGCGGCTTCGGCTTCAGTAATTTGCGTAGGATCAGTCATTTATTCAGATGCTCAAACAAGGCGAGGATAGAGAAAAAAGCCACCAATAGCGCGCTGACGATCACATAAGCTATCAAAAGTGGCTTCAAAGGACGGTTCTTCAACATTCCTCCAACGAGAAACGGCAGAAACAACACTCCCAGCGTAACAGGGATCGAAAATAGGAATTGCGCCAACGTAAGTGGCATGCGCTACGCCCTCGTCGAGAGCGCCCTGCAAAGGCGGGCACCCGGTTGAAACTATGATATCAGAATTCAGATTCCCGCTACCGGCACGGTTTCAAAATGCTGGGGGAAGCCGGCGATGATCGGGCGGGCCTTGGCGATGGCGGCGCGGACGGCGGGGAGTTTCAGCGAGGCGGCATGGCTTTCGCGGCTGTCCCAGACTTCGGTGATCCAGAGCGCGTCGGGATTGGCGGTGTCGAGCGCCACGACATAGGAGAGACAGCCAGGCATCGCGCCGATCGCATCCTTGAGATAACCGACCAGTTCGTCGCGCTTGCCGGGCGCGCTGAGCATCTGGCCGATCAGGCCGTAGCGCGGCTTTGCCTCCTGCGCGGCGGCGGGGATGGCGGTTGCGGCCAGCGTCGCGGCGGTCAGGCCGAGCATGTCTCTGCGATTATGGGTCATGCGGCTATCCTCCCCGTTCGGTTCGAGCTTGTCGAGAACCCTGCACTCTGGTTCTCGACAAGCTCGAACCGAACGGAGGTGGGAGTCAAGCTTCCAGCAACCGTTCCGCCTGTGCGCGCGCTTCGGCGGTGATTTCCGCGCCGGAGAGCATGCGGGCGATTTCCTCGCGGCGTTCGCCATCGCTCAGCGCATGGACGCCGGTGCGCGTCACCGTGCCGTCGCTCGATTTCGCGATCAGCATATGGCCCGCGCCGCGCGCCGCGACCTGCGGGCTGTGGGTGACGACCAGGATCTGGTTGCTCTGTGCCAGGCGCGACAGGCGCTCGCCGATCGCATCGGCCACCGCGCCGCCGACGCCCCGGTCAATCTCGTCGAAGATCAGCGTGTCGGCCCCGCCCCGCTCCGCCAGCGCAACCTTGAGCGCGAGGATGAAGCGGGACAGTTCCCCGCCCGAGGCGATCTTGGCGAGCGGCGCGAAGGGGGCGCCGGGATTGGTCGAAATCTCGAACTCGACCCGGTCCATGCCGGCGCCGCTCCATTGCCCTTCGTCGAGCGGGGCTACGACAGTGCGAAAGCGGGCGGCGTCCAACTTCAGCGGCGCCAGTTCGCCCGCGACCGCCGCATCGAGCCGGCCGGCGGCAAGCTGGCGTTCGGCCGACAGAGCCTGGGCAGCGGCGCGATAGGTTGCGGCCTTTTGCGCGACATCGGCTTCGAGCGCGGCGATATGCTCCTCCCCACCCTCGATCGCGGCGAGGCGCGCGGCCATCTCGTCGCGCAACGCGGCAAGATCGTCGGGCGCGACCTGATGCTTGCGGGCCAGGCCGCGCAGGTCGAACAGCCGGGTTTCGATCGCGTCCAGCCGGGCGGGGTCGAAGCTCAGCGCCTCGGCCGCCTCGGCCAGCTTATCCTCCGCCTCGCCCGCTTCGATCACGGCGCGGTCCAGCGCCTCCAGTACGGCGGAGAGCGGTTCATATTCGCCCGCGATCCGGTCGAGCCGGCGCGCCGCCTGGCGCAACTGGGCGAGGCCACCGTCGGAGCCGGTCAGGCAATCAGTGACGGCGGACAGGTCATCGGACAGGCGCGCGCCCTTCTGCATGGTCGCGCGCTCCTCCGCCAAAGTCGCTTCCTCACCGGCCTCGGGCGCGAATTTCGACAGTTCGGCGACGGCATGGTCGAGATAGTCCCGATCGCGCGCGGCATTGGCGACGGTGTCGCGCGCCTGCGCCAGATCGGCGGCGGCAGCGCGCCAGGCGGCATGAGCAATGGCGACCGCCTCCGCCTCGCAGCGGCCATAGGTGTCGAGCAGCGCGCGGTGGCCGCGGGCGTTGAGCAGGCCGCGATCGTCATGCTGGCCGTGGATCTCGACCAGCGCGCCGCCCAGATCGCGCAGCAGCGCGGCGGAACAGGCCTGGTCGTTGATGAAGGCGCGGCTGCCGCCATCAGCCTTCACCGTGCGGCGGATCAGCAGCGGTTCGCCGGCTTCGATGTCGATGCCATTGTCGGCCAGCAGCAGCGCAGCGCGATGGCCGGCGGGCGGCGGATCGAAGCTGGCGGTGACGCTGGCCTGCGCCTCCCCTGCCCGGACAAGACCGCTGTCGGCGCGGGCGCCGAGCGCCAGCCCCAGCGAATCGAGCAGGATCGACTTGCCCGCGCCGGTTTCACCGGTGAGGACGGACAGGCCGGCGCCGAACTCCAGGTCCAGCGCCTCGATCAGCACGACATTGCGGATGGCAAGCGAGGTCAGCATGGCGCCTGTCTACCTGCCATCGCACAAAAGGGGAACAAATAAAGCGTGCGCCTCAGCTCTTGACCGGATGCTGCTGCATCAGCTTGTAGCTGCGTTCATACCATTTGGTGCCGGGATAGTTGCGGCCCAGCACAGCGGCGGCCTTCTGCGCTTCGGCCGGGATGCCGAGCGAGAGATAGGATTCAACCAGACGCTCCAGCGCTTCGGGCGTGTGGGTGGTGGTCTGGAACTTGTCGATCACGGTGCGGAAGCGCAGCGTGGCGGCGAGCCACTGGCCCCGGCGCTGGTAGAAGCGGCCCAGTTCCATTTCCTTGCCGGCAAGGTGGTCATTCACCAGGTCGACCTTCAGACGGGCGTCGGCGGCATAGCGGGTGTCGGGATAGCGGCGGATCAGTTCGCCCAGCGCATCCATCGCCTGCTGCGTGATCTTCTGGTCGCGGGTGACATCGGCAATCTGCTCATAATAGCACAGCGCGATCAGATAATAAGCGTAGGGCGCGTCCTTGTTGCCGGTGTGGATCGACAGGAAGCGCTGCGAGGCCGCGATCGATTCCGGATAGTCGCGGTTCATATAATAGCTGAACGCCGACATGAGCTGCGCGCGGCGCGCCCAGGGCGAATAGGGATGCTGGCGCTCGACCTCATCGAACAGTGCGGCGGCGAGCTTGTACTGGCCGCGATCGAGGCGGGCCTTGCCGCTGTTGTAGAGGGTCGACACGTCACGGGCGACGTAGAGGGTGTCGGCCTTGTTCTTCGATGTGGAGCAGCCGGTCAGCACAGGCGAGGCGATCAGGACCAGAGTGGTGGCCGCGCCGATGCGCGTCAGGGTTTTCGTCAGCATGCGCCGGGTCATAGCCGAGCGGATCGCCGTCGCCAAGCGCCAGAATGTTGCAGAACGTTAAGCCGTGTCAGCGCGTCTGTTGCGGCAGGTCGAGGCAGGCCATGGCGCCGCCATCCGGCGCGGGTTCCAGCCGGAAGCGGCCGCCAAGCTGCTGCGCCAGCGCGACGGCGATGCGCAGGCCGATGCTGGTCGGCCCGTCGGGCATGGTCCCGTCCGGCAGGCCGCGCCCATCGTCGACGACGCGCAGGTGAAGCGCGCCGTCCGCCTGCTGCTCCAGCGTCACCGCCACCCGCCCGGCGCGATCGGGCAGGCCATGTTCGATCGCGTTGCTGACCGATTCCGCCACGATCAGCGCCAGCGGCACGATGACATCGGGTTCGAGCGACAGGCCATCGGGCGCGCAGATGGTGCAATCGATATCGGTGCGGCCCGACGCATCGACGATATCGGCGCAGAGCATGACCATGAAGGCGCGCAGTTCCTGCCCCTGCCCCGAGGGATCATAGAGGGCGCGGCTGATCTTGCCGATCAGGGCGAGGCGGGCGGCGGCATCGTCCAGCGCGCGACGGGCGACATCATTGTCGATCTGGCGCCGCTGGAGCGAGAGCATGGCGGCCACCACCTGAAGATTGTTCGACACGCGGTGCTGGAGTTCGCGGAACAATAATTCGCGATTCTCGGCCAGGGCGCGGCTGCGCTCCCGTTCCACCGCCAGGTTGAAATTGGCGCGCTGCATGAAGTGGATGAGCAATATGTCGACGGCCACGACCATCGTGTAGAAGATCAGCGCCATGGCGACGCCGGGGTTGAAGGCCAGCGCATAGAAGGGCGGGATGAAGCAATACCAGGACAGCAGCCCGCCGATGATGGCGGCGAAGATGCCCGGCCGCACCCCGAACAGGAAGGAGGAGAGGATGACCGCCGGGAAGAAGGTGACGAAGGGATAGCCGACCGGCAGCAGCGTTTCCGCTGCGACACGCGCCAGCCAGGCGAGCATGCAGAGCAACAGGCTCAGGGCATAGCCATAGACCGGTCTTGGAAGCACGAGCGGCAGGCGCTCGACAAACCGCTCATTCCTGCGTTGCATGGACATTCCCCCAGAACCGTGACGCGACCGTATCAGATGTCGCCCCCCGCGCCTTGATCGAAATCAGCCCTGACGGGATTCGTCACGAAAAAGGGCGCCCGGTAGAACCGGACGCCCCCTTTTCCTGTCAGCGATGATGCTGCCGATCAGTCCTGGGTCAGGAAGTCGGGCAGGCCGGCGTTGGAGCCGTCATCGTCGCCCTTGCCTTCGCTGCGCGGGCCACGGTCGCGGCGCGGGCCACGATCGCCACCACGACCACCACGGTCGCCGCCGTCACGGCGCGGGCCGCGACCACGATCGCCGCGATCACCACGGTCGCCGCGCGGTTCACGCGGTTCGCGGGCCGGACGGGTGTCTTCCAGTTCCTCGCCGGTTTCCTGGTCGACGACGCGCATCGACAGGCGAACCTTGCCGCGCGGATCGATCTCGAGAACCTTGACCTTCACTTCCTGGCCTTCCGACACGACGTCGGTCGGCTTTTCGACGCGCTCATTCTTCATTTCGCTGACGTGGACGAGGCCGTCCTTGCCACCCATGAAGTTCACGAACGCACCGAAGTCGACGATGTTGACGACCTTGCCGGTGTAGATCTTGCCGACTTCCGCTTCCTCGACAATGCCCAGAATCCACTTCTTGGCAGCTTCGATCTGGGCGGTGTCGGACGACGAAATCTTGATGATGCCTTCGTCGTCGATGTCGACCTTGGCGCCGGTTTCGGCGACGATCTCGCGGATGACCTTGCCGCCGGTGCCGATGACGTCACGGATCTTCGACTTGTCGATCTGGATCGTCTCGATGCGCGGAGCGTGTGCCGACAGTTCGGTGCGGGTCGAGGACAGGGCCTTGTTCATCTCACCCAGGATGTGGGCGCGACCTTCCTTGGCCTGGCGCAGGGCGGTCTCGAAGATTTCCTGCGTGATGCCGGCAACCTTGATGTCCATCTGCATGGTGGTGATGCCGGCTTCCGTGCCAGCCACCTTGAAGTCCATGTCGCCGAGGTGATCCTCGTCGCCCAGGATGTCCGAGATGACGGCGAAGTCGCTGCCTTCCAGGATCAGGCCCATGGCGATGCCCGACACCGGACGCTTGAGCGGAACGCCCGCGTCCATCATCGAGAGCGAACCACCGCAGACGGTGGCCATCGACGAGGAACCGTTCGACTCGGTGATGTCCGAGAGAACGCGGATGGTGTAGGGGAATTCGTCCTTGGTCGGCAGCACCGGGTGCAGCGCGCGCCAGGCGAGCTTGCCATGGCCGACTTCACGACGACCCGGCGCACCGAAGCGGCCCACTTCACCGACCGAATAGGGCGGGAAGTTGTAGTGCAGCATGAAGTTTTCATAGTGCAGGCCGGTCAGGCCGTCGATCATCTGCTCGGCGTCCTTGGTGCCCAGCGTGGTGGTGCAGATCGCCTGCGTCTCGCCACGGGTGAACAGGGCCGAACCATGGGTGCGCGGCAGGAAGCCGACCATCGCCTCGATCGGACGGATCTGGGTGGTGGTGCGGCCGTCGATGCGCTGGCCGTCCTTCAGGATGGCGCCGCGCACGATCTCGGCTTCCAGCTTCTTGGTCAGCTTGATGCCGGCCATCACGGTCTGGGCGTCGAGGCCGTCTTCCGCGAACATCGCCTTCGCCTTGGCGCGGGCTTCGTTCAGGGCATTCGAGCGGGCCGACTTGTCGGTCAGCTTGTAGGCGGCGGCGATGTCGCCACCGATCAGATCCTTGAGCTTGCCCTTCAGCACGCCGAGATCGTCGCCCTTGGCCATTTCCCACGGATCCTTGGCGGCCTTTTCGGCCAGCTGGATGATCGCGTCGACGACCTTCTTGCTCGCTTCATGGGCGAACAGGACGGCGCCGAGCATGACGTCTTCCGACAGTTCCTTGGCTTCGGATTCGACCATCATCACGGCGTTGCTGGTGGCAGCGACGACCAGGTCGAGTTCGCCGGTCTTCACTTCGTCCAGCGACGGGTTCAGCTGATATTCGCCATCCTTGTAACCGACGCGGGCAGCGCCGATCGGGCCCATGAAGGGCACGCCCGACAGGGTCAGGGCAGCGGAAGCAGCGATCATCGCGACGATGTCGGGTTCGCTCTCGCCATCGAACGACATCACCTGGGCGATGACGTTGATTTCGTTGTAGAAGCCTTCGGGGAAGAGCGGACGGATCGGACGGTCGATCAGGCGCGAAACCAGGGTTTCCTTCTCGGTGGCGCCACGCTCACGCTTGAAGAAACCACCCGGAATGCGGCCGGCGGCCGAATATTTTTCCTGATAGTGAACGGTCAGCGGGAAGAAGTCCTGGCCGTCCTTCACCGACTTGGCGGCGGTCACGGCGCACAGCACCACGGTTTCGCCATAGGTTGCCAGCACGGCGGCGTCGGCCTGACGCGCGATCCGGCCGGTTTCGAGGGTCAGCGTCTTGCCGGCCAGCTCGATCGAAACTTTCTTTACATCGAACATATATGTTCCTTTGCCCACCTGGCCCTATTGCCGGGCGGGGCCTCATATGCGGACGAAACCGGTCCGCGGCGGTTGTGGAGCATCGTGTGGCCCCTGAAACGAAACGGGGCGCCGGATTGCGCCCGTCCCGAATGACATCCCCAAAAGGACGTCAGTTAGAATCGGAAACGGCCCCGAATGGGGCCGTCCCTTATTAGCAGGCTTACTTACGCAGGCCCAGCTTGGTGATGAGGTCGGTGTAGCGAGCCGCATCCTTCTTCTTCAGATAGTCCAGCAGCGAACGACGCTTGTTGACCAGCATCAGCAGGCCGCGACGGCTGTGGTTATCCTTGTGGTGACCCTTGAAATGCTCGGTCAGGTTCGAGATGCGCTCCGACAGGATCGCAACCTGGACTTCCGGCGAACCGGTGTCGCCTTCGACGCGGGCATGTTCCTTGATCAGCGCTTCCTTGCGCTCTGCAGTGATCGACATCGGGCTTCCTTTCGTATCTAGAGATTGAAGCCGCGCACCACCCGGATCTCCGGGCCACTGGACTCCACCAGCGCGACGGGCGTATCGCCCAACATCGCCAGCAGGAGACCGGTGTGCGGTTTCCCCATGAGCATCTTCCCCTGTCGGAGTGCCAATGCTTCATCGGGAGAGACTGCAAGAGCCGGGATATCGTCCAGCCCTGCCGTCAACGGGAGCATAAGCTCGCCGATGTCGCCGCCCCTAGCAGCTTCGTCCAGTTTGTCCAGCGAAATCGCGGTTTCCAGGGTGAAGGGCCCGGCCTTGATCCGCCGCAACATGGTGACATGGCCGACCGTGCCGAGCGCCAGCGCGATGTCGCGGGCGAGGGAGCGGATATAGGTGCCCTTGGAGACGTGGGCGGTGAGGGTGACGGTGGCCAATTCCTCCCCGGCACGGGGAGGGGGACCATGCGAAGCATGGTGGAGGGGCACGCCCCCCCTATCCTGCCCATCCAAAGCCATATCCAGCGGCGCCTGCCCCTCCACCCCGTCGCTGCGCGACGCGGTCCCCCTCCCCGTTCCGGGGAGGAATAGTTCATGGATCGTCACCGATCGCGTCTTCATCTCCACCTGCTCCCCCTTGCGGGCGAGGTCATAGGCGCGCTGGCCGTCGATCAGGATCGCGCTATAGGCCGGCGGCGCCTGTTCGATCGGACCGGTGAAGCGCGGCAGCACCGCCTCCAACTGTGCCAGCGTCGGGCGCACCTCGCTTTGCGCGATGACCTTGCCCTCCAGGTCGAGCGTGTCGGTCTGTGCGCCGAAGGCGATGGTGAAGTCGTAGATCTTGTCGCTGTCGAGCATCCGGCCGGCCAGCTTGGTCGCCTCGCCGATCGCGATCGGCAGCACCCCGGTCGCCAGCGGATCGAGCGTGCCGCCATGGCCGACCTTCCATTTCTCCGTGCCGCCCAGAACCTCGCGCTGGGTCCGCAGCGCGCGCTTCACTGCGCTGACCGCCTGGGTCGAGCCAAGGCCATGGGGTTTGTCGAGGATAAGCCAACCGTGCATGGCGGCGGGCCTTACCCCCCCTGCCCCGACATGTCACCTTCCATCGTCCTTTCCGAACATCCACCCGATAAGGGCATTTCACTGCCCATCGCGCTCGGCTATTCCGGCGCCATGACGATCAAGCTCATCTGCCTCGATGCCGACGACACGCTGTGGCACAATATGCGCCATTTCAACGCGACCCAGGACGCGCTGACCGACATGTTGCAGCCCTTTGCCGATGTCGATGTGACGCGCGAGCGGCTGATCGCCTGCGAGATCCGCAACCTGCCGCTCTATGGCTATGGCGCCAAGGGCTTCACTCTCTCGATGATCGAGGCGGCGGTGGAACTGGCCGGCGATCAACTGTCGACCGCGATGATCCAGGACATATTGGCGGCAGGCCGCGCGCTACTGGCCCATCCGGTCGAGCTGTTCGACGGGGTGGAGGAGACGCTGGAGCGGCTGGCGGACATCGGCCCGCTGGTACTGGTGACCAAGGGCGATCTGCTGCACCAGGAAAGCAAGCTGGCGGCGTCGGGCCTGGGCGACCTGTTTTCCGGGATCGAGATCGTCAGCGACAAGAAGGTCGATACTTTCCGCACCCTGTTCGTCCGCCATGGCATCGCCCCCGAACAGGCGGTGATGGCCGGGGATTCGATGCGGTCGGACATATTGCCGGCGCTGGAGGCCGGGGCGTGGGCGGCGTTCATCCCGCAGGAGGGCGCCTGGTCGCATGAGCGGGCGCAGCCGCCGATCGGCGCGGCGCGCTATACCCAGCTCGAACGGCTGGGCGAATTGCCGGACTGGATTGCCGGCATCAACTGAAGCTCAGGCGGCGCGGGCAGCCCATTCGTCGGCGAGGATCGAGTAGATCACCGTGTCGCGGACATGGCCAGTCCAGGTGATGCGCTGCTTGCGCAGCACGCCTTCGCGCACGGCGCCCAGCTTCTCCACCGCCTTTTGCGAGCGGATGTTGCGCGCGTCGATGCAGAACTGGACGCGGGTGAAGCCACAGGCAAAGGCGCGGTCGAGCAGCAGCGGCTTGATGCGGCCATTCAGCCCGGTGCCGCGCACCGCCGGCGTCATATAGGTGCCGCCAAGTTCCAGCCCATTATGCGCAGCATCGACATTGAGATAGCCCGACATGCCGACCGGCTCGCCAGCGGCCAGAATGAGAAACGTGTAGCGATTGGGCGTCGCCAGGATCGCGTCGAAGGTCGGGTCGAAATCCGCCCCGGCGAGATGGTTGGGATAAATCTCCCACACCGGATCGTCGATCGGGCAGATGGCGCGCAACGCCTCGCGATGATGGTCGGCCAACTGCTCCAGATGAAGGCCGGGCGCGTCGATCGGCGCCAGCAGATCCTCCATCCGGCTCATCCGCGCATCTGCTCGACAAAATGGCGACGGCACAGCGCGACATAACGGTCATTGCCGCCAATCTCCGTCTGGGCGCCCTGGCGGATCGCCCGGCCCGACGCATCGACGCGCAGGTTCATCGTCGCCTTGCGGCCGCAGTCGCACACCGTCTTGATCTCGGTCAGCGCGTCGGCCAGGCCCAGCAGATGGGCGCTGCCCTCGAACAACTCCCCCTGGAAATCGGTGCGCAGGCCATAGCAGAGGACAGGAATGCCGAGGCTGTCGCTGACCGCCGCGAGTTGCCAGACCTGATCGCGGGTCAGGAACTGCGCCTCATCCACCAGCACGCAGGAGAGCGGCGTCGCGTCATGCTGGGCGGCGATGGCGGCGAGCATATCGACGCCCGGCTCGAACAGATGCGCCCGCGCCTCCAGCCCGATGCGCGAGGCGATCCGGCCATGGCCGAAACGATCGTCGACCGCCGCAGTCCACAGCATCGTCGCCATGCCGCGTTCCTGATAGTTGAAGCTCGATTGCAGCAGGGTCGTCGATTTGCCCGCATTCATCGAGCTATAATAGAAATAGAGCTTCGCCATGGCCGCGCTTTAACGCAGCGTGGGCGCAACGCCAGCCAGGAAACGCACCAACGCATCGGCGAGCGCGATCCGCTTGTCGGAGAAGCTGTGATCGGTCGGCCAGACCATCAGGCGGGTGTTGGGATTGGCCGACTGGGCGTCCGCCCCGACCTTGCGCGCCATCGCGCCGATGCCGCGTTCCGCACCGATGATGGTCAGCGGCCGACGGCCATAGCCGACCAGCTTGCGGCCGAGGTCGAACTTCTGGCCGTCGCCCTTGATCTCGGCGGTCAGGCTTTCATAGCTGGCACCGGCGAGCGGCGGCAGATCGCCCGCCACCTCCGCCTTCCAACCCGCCTCGCCCTGTGGCGTCGCCAGCGACGCGACAGTCTGGGCCGGATCCCAGGGATCGATCAGGAACAGCCCGGCGACGCGCGGTTCTGCGGCCGCTGCCTCCGCCGCCATGAAGCCGCCCATGCTGTGCCCGGCGACCACGATCGCGCTGGTGTCGATGCGATATTTGGCGACGGTCGACGCTTCCTCCAGGAACAGCAGCGCGTTGAACGCATCCTCCGCCGCGTTGGTGAAGGAAAAGATGCCGGGGCTGCCCCATGATCCGCGATAATGGAGGGTCAGGACATTCCAGCCGGCGCGGCGCGCGGCCTGGGCCAGGTCCAGATTCTGCTCATTGCCCGGAAAGCCGTGGAGCAGCAGCAGGGTCGGATGCACGCCGCTGCCCGCCGCGACATACATGACCGCATTCATCGCCCCCTCGCCCGAGGGAATGACGAACGCATCCATCCGCGCCGGGTTGGCGGCGTCGGGCGCGGGATCGGTGGTGACGGCAGGATGGGTGGCGGGTTCGCGGGCGATGGCGGGCGTAGCCAATGCCAAGGCGGCCATACTGATTATCCCGCTCATCTTCATGCGTTTGCCCCTCTTGATCTTCCGGTTCCGGGAAAGACGCTGTTAGCGCTGCGGCACCGTCGCGTCGACGCTGGAAACATTCCGCGACCGGACAAGATATGGCAAGATGCGTCACACAATTGCTGGAGCAAACACATGGCGACCGCGCAAGCCAGTGAAGCCTGCCTCTATCCCATCGTCCTCGTGCAGGACCGATATAGCGGTGCCTATAGTGGCGGGGCATGGCTTGCACTGGCCGAGGGCGATCACTCCTGCGAGCAGGCTTCGCGGATAGGCTGGATCATGAGCCACGGCCCCAGCGGTAATGACCTGGAGGCAGCTGCGTTCTGGCAGGCGCATCCGGCCTGGATTGCTACAGGTAAAACGCCCGACGAGGCGATCGCACGTTTACGCGCTCAAAATTCCATCGCAGCCATGGCCTAGTCCTCCCCCGGAATAGCGCTCCGGGGGCCAGCCCTTCAATCTTCGCTCTCATCCTGCTCCAGGTCGCGGGCGACCTTGGGGTCGCGGAGCAGCTTGTCGATATGGCTGCCCTCGTCGAAGCTCTCGTCCGACAGGAATTTGAGCCTCGCCGCATATTTGAGGCGGATGCGGTGCGCGACTTCGCGCTGGAGATAGGCGGTGTTGGTGCGCAGCGCCTTGAGCACCGCTTCCTCATCCTTGCCGAGCAGCGACTTGATGAAGACGGTGGCGTGGCGCAGGTCGGGCGACATGCGCACTTCGGTGACGCTGACCACATGCTGGCTCAGCACATCGTCATGCACGTCGCCGCGCTGGAGAATGTCGGAAAGGACATGGCGCACCTGTTCGCCGACGCGCAGCAGGCGGACAGAGGGACCTTCGGATTGTTGTTGAGCCATAGTCAGACCTTAAAAAACATATCGTCGAGCGAAACATTCAACTCCATGGCCAGCTTGCGCCAGAGTTCCACATTCGCGCTTCTCTTATTGCGTTCTACATTACTGAGATGGGCATGTGTCGAGCCCACCCGTTCCGCCAAAACTTTCAGCGTTAAGCCCCGATGTTTTCGCCATGCGCGTAAAGGGCTTTCCCCGGCCATCATTCCATCGACCACTTTCGCGGGAAGATATTCCTCGCCCCCATCGCGGCGCGCCTCAGCCTCTGCAGCTGCTACCATGTCAGCCTTATCCTCCGCGATCTCGACAAGCCGTTGATAATCCTCAATCGGCAGCATCGCGATCTTCTGGCCCGCGATCTCGACAATCTGAACGGTCATGGGTTCACCTCATAAGCCGATCCGCGCGGCGCTATATCGTCAATCCAGAGGATATCCTGATCGATACGGAAAATCACGCGCCAGTCCTGAACCCGCAAGCGATATTCCGGGCGCCCCTGAAGACGCTTCACATTGGCTTCCAGCGATGCGGGATCGTTCGCCAACTCGTCAATCTTCTGCCGAATAAGCGTTCGCTTGTTCGATCGCAGCAGCGCTCTCATCGCCGTCTTCGAGAAGCGGATATCCACATCCGCAAATTATAGGCACGGCAAAGGCCGGTCAAGAAATTTAGCTCACAGCTAAATTCCTCGACCGGCCTTCTGTAACTCACAGCGTGCGTGCGCGCTCTTCGACTTCGAACAGTTCGAGCGTGTCGCCCGGCTTGATGTCGTTGGTGTCCTGCAGGACCGCACCGCACTCCATGCCGGCGCGGACTTCGGAGACATCGTCCTTGAAGCGACGCAGCGACGCGATGTTGGTGCGCGACACGATGACATCGTCGCGGGTGAGGCGCGCGGCCAGACCCTTGCGGATGATGCCGTCGAGGACGAGCAGACCGGCGGCCTTGTCCTTCTTGCCGGCCGGGAAGACCTGCAGCACCTCGGCGCGGCCGACGATCGTCTCGATCCGTTCGGGGGCGAGCTGGCCAGCCATTTCGCCGCGAACTTCCTCAAGCAGGTCGTAGATCACGTCATAGTAACGCAGGCTGATCTTCTCACGCTCGGCGAGCTGACGGGCCTTGGCATTGGGACGGACGTTGAAGCCGATCAGCGGCGCGCGGCTGGCAGCGGCCAGCGTGACGTCGCTTTCGGTGATCGCGCCGACACCCGAATGCAGGATGCGGACCTTGATCTCGTCGGTCGAGATACGGTTGAGCGAGGACACGATCGCTTCGACCGAACCCTGCACGTCGCCCTTCACCACCACCGGATATTCGATGACCTTGGTGTTCAGCGCCGAGAACATATGCTCGAAGCTGGTCGGGGCAGCCGTGGTGCGCTTCTTGGTCGCCTGTTCCTGACGATAGGCAGCGACTTCACGGGCGCGGGCTTCATTCTCGACGACGGTGAGCTGGTCACCGGCCATCGGCACGCCCGACAGACCCAGAACCTCGACCGGGGTCGAGGGACCAGCGACCTTAACCTGCTGGCCCTTGTCGTTGATCATCGCGCGGACCTTGCCGCTTTCCGAACCGATGACGAAGGTGTCACCGATCTTCAGCGTGCCCTTGCGGACCAGCACGGTCGCAACCGCACCACGGCCCTTGTCGAGCTGGGCCTCGATCACATTGCCTTCGGCGTCGCGATCGGGGTTGGCGGTCAGTTCCATGACCTCGGCCTGGAGCAGGATCTTGGTGATCAGTTCGTCAAGGCCGGTCTTCTTGAGCGCCGACACTTCGACGTCCTGGACGTCACCGCCCATGTCCTCGACCACGATTTCCTCGCTCAGCAGGCGCTCACGCACCTTCTGCGGGTTGGCGTCGGGCTTGTCGCACTTGTTGATCGCGACGATCATCGGCACGCCGGCAGCCTTGGTGTGGTTGATGGCTTCGATCGTCTGCGGCATCAGGCCGTCATCGGCCGCCACCACGAGGATGACGATGTCGGTGACGTTGGCGCCACGGGCACGCATTTCCGAGAAGGCTTCGTGGCCCGGCGTGTCGAGGAAGGTGATGAGATCACCGCTCTTCGTCTTCACCTGATAGGCGCCGATATGCTGGGTGATGCCGCCGCTTTCGCCGGCCACCACGTCGGTGCCGCGCAGCGCGTCGAGCAGCGAGGTCTTGCCATGGTCGACATGGCCCATGATCGTCACGACCGGGGCACGCGGCTTGAGCGTTTCGGGTGCGTCAGCCTCACCTTCCATGCCGATTTCGACGTCGGCATCCGACACGCGCTGGATGCGGTGGCCGAATTCCTCGACCAGCAGCTCCGCCGTATCCTGATCGATCGGCTGGTTGAGCGTGACGGCCGTGCCCATCTTGAACAGGGCCTTGACCAGGTCCGCGCCCTTTTCGGCCATACGGTTGGCCAGTTCCTGCACAGTGATGCTTTCGGGCACCACGACGTCGCGGCTCTGCTTCTCGCGCGGCTGGCTGCCGCCCGAATAATGGGCACGACGTTCCTTCTCGCGAGCGCGCTTGAGCGCGGCGAGGCTGCGGGCACGGGCGCTGTCGTCGTCCGCAAGCGCGCGGGTGACGGTCAGCTTGCCGGACTGGCGGCGATTGTCATCGTTGCGCTTGGCACGATCGGGCTTCGCCGGTTCGGGGCGCTTGACCGGCGCGACCGGGGTGAAGCGGCGCGGCGGCGGCATGGTCGAGCTGGTGGTCGCCGGTGCGGCGGGCGCGGCCGGAGCGGCAGCGGCAGGCTCGGCTGCAGCAGCCGGCGCGGCCGGCGCTTCGACCGGCGCAGCCGGCTTGGCGGCTTCGGCAACCTTGGCCTGCTCGGCGGCTTCGGCAGCCTTGGCGGCCTCGACCTCGGCATTTTCGGCAGCCTGGCGATTTTCCTCGGCGCGGCGCTTTTCTTCCTCGCTGGCGGCAAGGCGTGCGGCATCCTCACGGCGGCGCGCATCTTCCAGCGCGGCCATGCGGGCTTCCTCGGCCTCGCGCAGCAGCTTGGCCTGCAGTTCCTGACGCGACATCAGGCTCTGCGGCGGCGCCTGGCGCACGGGGGCGGGCTGCGGCGCGCGCTGCTGCGGCGCAGGCGCGGCGGGACGGGGTGCGGCCGGCGCTGCGGGCGCGGCCGGCGTCGGATCAGCCTGGGGCGCAGCAGCGGGCGCAGCGCCGGTGCTTTCACCCGGCTTGCCCATGGGGACGCGGCGCCGCTTCACCTCAACCACGACCGTGTTCTTGCGGCCATGGCTGAACTGCTGCTGCACCTGACCGGACTCGACCGTGCGCTTGATCCCCAGCGGCTTGCGGCCCAGAACCGGCTTGTCTTCGTTGCTGTCACTCATCGACTATGTTTAACCCTTCACATCATCATCAGCCGGCGCAGCCGCCGACGCATCATTCCATGCAGCCTCATGCGCCTGCGCATCGGCGGAGTCCTGCTCGCCATGCACCGGCGCCCCGGTAGCGCATCCCAGATAGCTTTCCAAGCGGCCCAGAGCCGCACGCAGGCGCACTGTCGCCCGCGAGTCGGTCACCGCGATATGGACGACATTGTCGCGCCCCATTGCCATAGATAGGGCGTGCCGGTCCACAGGCAAGACGATGCCCGCAAGATCCGTGCCTTCCGCTTCCTGTCCCACGCGCAAGGCCTGGTCCAGTTTTCGATTGCCGTCCGTGCCCGCATCGGCGGCATGGAGCAGCATTTTCACCATGCCCTTGCGGCATGCGACGTCGATCTTTTCCGATCCGGTCAGCAGCATGGAGGCGCGAGCCTCCAGCCCCAGGCGGCTGAGCAGATCCTGCCGCAGCCCGGCCTCTACCAGATCGGGAAGATTGTCGGGAATTTCAAGAGCGCCTTCCTTGAAGGCGCGGGCGAGCGCACCCTTGAGCTTGCCCTTGGCCAGCGCCGTTTCCAGTTCGGCCCGCGACACGCCGATCCAGGCGCCCCGGCCCGGCGCCTTGGCGCGGACGTCGGGCATCACCTGTCCTTCAGGGCCGATGGCCAGGCGGATCAGCGTTTCGGGATCGGCGCGGTCGCCGCTCAATATGCATTTGCGTTCGGTCATGCGCGCCCCTCCGCCAAAACGGACAAAAGGGCAAGACCAACGCTGTCGAGTAGGCTTATTCTCTCATCGGGGAGTGTCCGCAGCATTGGCGTCCTCCCTGGCTGGAGAAATTGCACGGTCGGCGATCAACTGACCGCCGGCCGCATAATTTTCGGTCGAGACTTCCGAGATCACGATCTGGACGGCAGCCGCCGGCTTTCCCAGCCGCTCCACGAGCGACTGGGTGACGTCAGCAACGATCGCGGCTTTCTGCTCGCGAGTCGCGCTACCGGCCAGGCGGATGTCGACGAAAGGCATGTTGGCTTACGCTTCCTCGCCTTCGAACCAATGGGCGCGGGCGGCCATGATGATCTCATTGCCCTGCTCGTCGCTCAGACCATAGGCGGCCAGGATGCCGCCCTTGTCCTCATTGCCGCTGTCCGACTTGCGACGACGCTGGTCGACGCGCTTCTTCTGCACCAGTTCGTCGGTGGCGAGGTCGGCGAGATCGTCGAGCGTCTTGACGCCGGCCTTGCCGAGCGTGACCAGCATCGCTTCGGTGAGGTGCGGCATGTCGGCCAGCGCGTCCTCGACGCCCAGCGCCTGACGCTCTTCACGGGCGGCCTGTTCGCGACGGTCGAGCGCTTCCTGCGCACGGCTCTGCAGCTCGGCAGCCAGATCCTCGTCGAAGCCTTCGATCCCGGCCAGTTCCTCGACGCTGACATAGGCGACTTCTTCCAGCTCGCCAAAGCCTTCGGCGACCAGCAGCTGCGACAGCGTCTCGTCCACGTCCAGCTCGTTCTGGAACATTTCCGAACGGCTGACGAATTCCTTCTGGCGCTTCTCGCTGGCGTCGGCCTCGGTCATGATGTCGATCGCCTTGCCGGTCAGCTGGCTGGCGAGGCGGACATTCTGGCCGCGGCGGCCGATGGCGAGCGACAGCTGATCGTCGGGCACGACGACTTCGATGCGCTCTTCTTCCTCGTCGATGACGACGCGGGCGACCTGGGCCGGCTGCAGCGCGTTGACGACGAAGGTCGCGGTATCTTCCGACCAGGGGATGATGTCGATCTTTTCGCCCTGCATTTCCTGCACGACGGCTTGGACGCGGCTACCCTTCATGCCGACGCAGGCGCCGACCGGATCGATGCTGCTGTCACGGCTGATGACGCCGATCTTGGCGCGCGAACCCGGATCGCGGGCGGCGGCCATGATGGTGATGACGCCATCATAGATTTCCGGCACTTCCTGCGCGAACAGCTTCTTCATGAATTCGGGGTGCGCGCGGCTGAGGAAGATCTGCGGACCGCGATTTTCGCGGCGCACGTTCAGCACGACCGAACGGATGCGATCGCCAACGCGAACCACTTCGCGCGGGATCTGCTGGTCGCGGCGGATCACGCCTTCGGCGCGGCCCAGATTGACGACGACATGGCCGAATTCGACCGACTTGACGACGCCGGTGATGATTTCACCCACGCGGTCCTTAAACTCGTCGAACTGACGTTCACGCTCGGCGTCGCGGACCTTCTGGAAGATCACCTGCTTGGCCGACTGGGCGTCGATACGGCCCAGGTCGATCGCGGGCAGCGGATCGACGATGAAGTCGCCGACCACGGCATCCTTCTTCAGCTTGGCGGCCTGCTTGAGGTCGACCTGCTTGAAATAATCCTCGACCACCTCGACGACTTCGACGACGCGCCACAGGCGCAGGTCGCCGCTGTCCGGGTCCAGCTTGGCACGGATGTCATTCTCGGCGCCGTAACGGGCACGGGCGGCGCGCTGGATCGCATCTTCCATCGCCTCGATGACGATCGCCTTGTCGATCATCTTCTCGCTGGCGACGCTGTTGGCAATCGCGATCAGCTCGGCCTTATTGGCGGAAATGGCGTTGGCCATGACGATAAAACCCTTATTCCTCGGTTTCGAACTCGTCCGCCCCATCGGAGGAGAGCGGCATGGTAGCAGAAATCAGTGCATCGGTCAGCATCAGCTTGGCATCGCCGACCAGCGCGAACGGGATGGTGACATCGCCGGCCTTGGCATCCTGGAACAGGATATCCTCACCCTCGACGCCCTTGAGGATGCCACGGAAGCTCTTGCGCCCCTCGACCACTTCGGTCGCGGAAATCTTCGCTTCATGGCCCGCCCATTCGAGAAAATCGTGCAGGCGGGTCAGCGGCCGGTCGATACCGGGCGAGCTGACTTCCAGACGATAGGCTTCCTCGATCGGGTCGACTTCATCCATCACGTCGGACAGGCGGCGCGAGATGGCGGCGCAATCCTCGATGACCAACTGCTTGGTCTTCGGATCTTCGGCCATGATCTGCAGCGTATATTCGTCGCCCGATCCGAACAGCTTGATGCGCACGAGGTCGAACCCCAGGGCCTTTACCTCGGGCTCGATCAATGCGGTCAGTTCGGCGATGTCCGCCATGGATACTCCAGAAATCAGATAGGCCAGAAATATATAGCTGCTTGTTGCCGCCGCAGGCTTGGTGCCTGCGACCCTGACATGTGTGACGATGTAAGGAAGCAATATCCATATAGGCAGGTTGCCAATGACCTGCAACATCTTTCGTAAAATGCGCTATTTCAGGGGTCTGCGCGGCCTGTCCAGTCGCGCCATATCCACGCCAGCAGATAGGGCCGGGCCAGCGCCCGGTCCAGCGCATAGGGAATCCAGCCGGGACCGAACGGCACATAGAGGCGCACCGGCACCCCCTGCCCCCGCGCCACCGCCCGGCAGCGGCGGCCCGGAAGGCCCCGCAACTGTTCCAGGCTGCACGGCGTGCCGGCGTTACGCAGCAGGGCCAGCGCCCGGTCGGCCAGCGCGGGGCGATGGGTGGCGATCGCGACCGGCGCCACGCGTCCGGCCAGTGCTTCGACCAGCGCCAGATAGGCGGCATCGGGATCGACCGCATCGCCCGCCGGATCGGGCCACTCCCCGCGCACGATACGGACCGGCGCGCTGCTGTCGCGCAGCCGGACCGCGTCGGCCTGACTGCGCTGCCAACGGGCGGGCAGGACGATGCCGGTATCGGGAAAGTCGGGCAGCAGCCGTTCGACCGCCGCCAGCGTCTCGTCCGCATCCTGCGGGCCATGAGCGTCGAACACCAGCGACAGGCCGGACTGGCGCGCAATCTGCGCCAGTTCACGCAGGCTGACCGGATCGAAACGCAGCGGCGGCGCCTTCACCGACAGGCTGAGGTCCAGGCCGCGCGCCCGCTGTGCCACCCGCGCATAGGCGGCCATGATCGACGAGGGATCACCCCCCGCCCCTTCGAAATAGCCGATCGTGGTGGCAGCGCCGGCGCGGGCCTGTTGCCGGGCGATCGCCACGGCATGGGGGGCGTCGGGTGCCGGGATGACCCGCCCCAGCGCACCGGGCAGGGCATAACGCGTGTCCCGCAACAGGCGCCAGGCCGCCCCGCCCCTCACCGCCGCAGCAGCCGTTGCCGCGACCAGACAATAGCGTCCGCCGCAAAGGCCGCCGCGCCGCGCAGATTATAGGGATAGGTGCGCAACTGGACGCAGTCATGCTCCGTCTGGGTCCAGAGCTTGCGAATCCAGGGTTCGGCAACGCCGAGAAATTCGAAACTGTGCAGCCGCGCTTGCGCCGCCCAGCCGATGGCATGGAGCATCAGCAGCCCGCCCGGCGAACAGGCGTTGAAGGTGGCATCATGGCCGATCTTGAACAGCCAGTAGCGGCCGTTCCACAGCACCGCCATCTGCATCGCGATGGCGCGGCCGTCGATCCGCAGGAAGGAGATGCGCAGGTCGCCGCGCTGCGCCACCGCACGGAAGAAGGCGCGGAAGATCGCTGCCTGACGCGGATCGGTGGCGATGGCGGTGCCCGCCTCGCTCTTCCAGCCCAGCGCCTCGACCGCGACGGCCTCGTCGAACAGGGCGTCGAAATTGTCCGCGTCCGGCGCCAGCGTCTCATGCTGGAGCAGGCCGCACCCTTCCGCCTTGCGCCGGGCGCGGCGGAAGTCGGAGCGACGACCGGCGTTGAAGCGGCTTTCCGGGTCGCGCCAGCCCTCGTCCAGCGCGATATGGGGACAGGCCATGGCCGGCCGCACGACCAGCCGCCCACGCCGCCGCACCGCCCGCGCCAATGCGGGGATCAGGGTCGACCCGGCGGAGATGCGATCGAGCAGCAGCGGATGGGGCAGGCGCGCGATCGCGCCGGCCAGCGCATCGGCCGCCGCCGTCCCGTTGCACAGCATGTCGCCCGGCTCATAGGTTTCGCGCGCGCCGATCATCCGCCAGCGGGCCAGTGCGCCACCATCGCGGCACAGCGGCAGCAGCGCGACCAGATCGGCGCCCGCCCAGACCGTCATGATGCGGCTCGGCCCGGCAGCAATCAGGTCGTTCAGCGTGGCGGCGAACAGGCGGGTCTGGGTCGGCCAGTCGGCGCGCGCCTCCAGCCTTTCCCAGGCGCGGGCAAGCGCGGTCGAATCCAGCGCGTCGGCAAGGCATAGCGGCTCGACGCGCAAGGCGCCTGCCTGCGCGCACGCAGCATCGAAATCCGATACGCCGTGCAGCACCATATTCCCCCTCTTGCCGCCCAGTCCTCTAGCGGCAGAAGCTTAAGAAATCGGCCGATCGCCGATGAGGCTTGCATCCATGCCCGCATCCGGTGGAGGATGCGGGCATGGAACCCCCGCCGAAAATCGGCTTTCCCCCGCGAATATTATAACAGGAGTTTCCCATGCTGCGCGTGATGGCCGTCACTCTCCCCCTCGCCCTGCTGGCCTGTTCAGCCGACGATGCGACCGGCCAGAATGCCGGTGCGACCGCGGGGGAAAAGCCGTTCAAGACATCGGTGATCGCCGATTTCGAATCGCCCTGGGCGATGACCTTCCTGCCCGACGGGCGGATGCTGATCACCGAAAAGGCCGGTGAGATGATCCTGTTCGATCCGAAGAACGGCACCAAGATCCCGGTCGCCGGCATCCCCAAGGTCGACAGCGAGGGCCAGGGCGCGCTGATGGACATCGTCCCCTCCCCCACATTCGCGCAGGACAAGAAGGTCTATTTCAGCTTCTCCGAAGTGGGCCAGGGTGATCGTGCCGGCGGCAAGGGCGTGGCGCTGGCCACCGGCATCTTCGACCAGGCGAGCGACGGCACGACCAGGCTGGCCGACGTGAAGGTCATTTTCCTTGCCAGCGATTATGTCGAGGGCAATGGCCATTATTCGGGCCGCATCGCCTTCTCGCCCGATGGCAAATATCTCTTCTTCACCAATGGCGAGCGACAGAAGTTCGAGCCGGCGCAGGATCCCAAATCAACCCTGGGCAAGGTGCTACGCCTCAATCTGGACGGCACGCCGGCGGCGGGCAATCCGCTCAGCGCCAAGGGCTTCAACCCGGCGGTCTGGTCCTATGGCCATCGCAATCTGCTGGGCATCGCGTTCGACAAGGACGGGCGCCTGTGGGAACAGGAAATGGGCCCCAAGGGCGGCGACGAGGTCAATTTGATCAAGCCCGGCCTCAACTATGGCTATCCGCGCGTGTCGAACGGCGATCATTATGACGGCCGCGACATTCCCGATCACAAGCCTGGCGACGGCTATGAGGCGCCGAAGGTCTGGTGGAATCCGGTGATCTCGCCGGGCGGCCTGATCTATTATTCGGGCGACCTGTTCCCGCAATGGAAGGGATCGCTGTTCATCGGCGGCCTGTCGAGCCAGTCGCTGGTACGGGTAAAGCTGGACGGCGAGAATGCGGAAAAGGCCGATCAGTGGGACATGGGTGCCCGCATTCGCGAGGTCGAACAGGGGCCGGACGGCGCGCTGTGGCTGCTGGAGGATGGCGGCAAGTCGCAGGGCCGCCTGCTCAAGCTGACGCCCAAGGCATAGATAGCCGCATGACCGACATCGATGCCCTGCCCGCGCGCAACGGGCAGCAACTGGCGCGCGCCGACATCATGGCGCTGGCGGGCACGCCCCATGCCCTGATCGACTGCGACCTGGAAGCGGCGGAACTGGCGCAGCTCGACCTTACCGGTTGGCAGTTCGAGCGCTGCAACCTGCGCAACGCCGATCTGGCCGGCGCCACGCTGGAACGCACCCGCTGGCAGGGCTGCCGCGGCGGCGGCGCGAATTTCACCGGCTGCGATCTCTCCGACGCGGTGCTGACCGGATGCGATTTCAACAATGTCATATTGCGGCGGGCGCGGCTGGAGGGCGCGCGACTGGCCCAGTGCAAGCTGACCGGCGCCGACCTGTCGGACCTGCGCGCGCTGGAGATCGACATGACCGAATGCCTGCTGATCGACGCGCGCCTGCCCGGCCTGTCCTTCCGCAAGCAGCTACTGAGCCGCATCGATTTTTCGCAGGCGGACCTGCGCAAATGCGATTTCCGCATGGCCAGTTTCGAAGGCTGCAGCCTGCGCGAGGCGATGCTGGAAGGCTCCCGGTTCGAGGGCGCCGACCTGCGCGGCGCGGACATAGGCGGCGTCCATCTGGGCGATGCCAGCCGCTTTCGTGGCGCCACCATCTCGCGCGACCAGGCCGGCGAACTGCTCGCCGAATTGGGGCTGAAGGTCCGCTGAGCCGCCCTATCGGAGCGGCGGCATCTCGCTCGCCACCATCTCGCCAGCACCCCGGCCGATCGACCAGAGGCGGCGCGGCGCCTTGGGATCCCAGTCGATCGCCTGGCCCGGCGTGGCAATGCCGAGCGTCCCGACATGCTCCAGCACCGATCCGGCCTCCGGCAGTTTCAGCGCATAGACTTCGGGCCGGTCATGCCCGGTGGCATAGATCAGGCCGTCTGCGCCCCAGCTAAGGCCGGAACAGCTTTTGGGCGCGAAGCGGGCCAGCACGTCGGCCGGGAACGCCCAGCTTGCCTCCGCCCGGAAAGCATCGTCCATCCGCACCAGCAGCGTATAGCGATAATCGCGCCCCGGCTCGCCGCCCTTGCCCTCATAATTGGCGAAGACCGCCCACCATTTGCCATCATGGCGATCCATCACCGTCAGCGATCCGGGGCCAAAGCCCAGGCTGACGCTGCGGACATGCTTCAGCGTCTTCGTGTCGAAAATCTCGACCGCGCTGGTCTGCGGCACGGCGGGATAGTTGGACGCGGCACAGACCAGTTCGGTGCCGACCACGGTGCAACTGTTCATGTGCGGATAGAGGCGACGCTCCCCCTGCCACTGCGCCACGCGCTGTCCGTCGGCGATGCGATATTTGCCGATCCGGTCATTATCGATCGCATAGACATGGGTGCCGTCCGACGCCGCGCCCTGATGCGCTTCCGGCGCCTTGATCCGCAGGCTGACCGGGGATGGCGGCGACGACGGCGCATCCGCCGGCGCCTGCTGCGCGACCGCCGCGCCGGCCAGTCCCAGCAGCGCGGTTCCGACAAGCAGCGCCCTTACCATTTGACCGAGGCCCCGACGTAGAAGGTGCGACCATAGCGTTCATTCTGGATCACCCAGTCGCGCACGCCGCCCTGATATTGGCGGGTCGGCTCGTCGGTCAGATTCTGCCCTTCGGCAAAGAGGCGCACATTCTTCGTCACATCCACCCCGATCTTCGCGTCCAGACGACGCAGATCGTCATTATACTGGTCATTGAGGCGGATATCACCCGCCGACAGCAAGGCGCGGCCGGTATGATGATAGGCGACCGACGCTTCGACGATACCCCTCTGGTAGAAGATCTGCGCCCCCCAGAGCAGCTTGGACTGTTCGGGGAAGGCAACGGTGCCACGGTCCGGCATGCGCAGGCTGGAGTCGATCAGGGTGAGGTTGAGGTTCATGCCAAGACCCGAGAGCAGACCCGGCAGGAAGGTGAACTGCTGCTGCCAGGCGGCTTCCAGGCCGATGATATCGCCCTTGTCGGCGTTGAGCGTCTGGCTGAAATTGATCCGGTCATAGGCGACACCGCCAAAGCTGCCGTCATTGATGGTATAGCTTTGCGTGAAGATCGGGTTGCGGATGAACTTGGCGAAGGCGCCGACGCTGATCAGGCCGCCGGGCGCGAAATACCATTCAGCCGACATGTCGAGATTGTCCGCGACATAGGGCTTGAGCGCCGGATTGCCGCTCGACACGCTGATCTCGTCCGCGCCCTCCACCGTGACGGTGCCGCCCGGCGACAGGTCGGCATAGCTGGGCCGGCCGATGCTGCGCGAATAGGCAAGGCGGAAGACGGTGTCGTGCGACGGGGTCACGCGCACCACCAGGCTGGGCAGCCAGTTGGTATAGCGGGTGCGGCCCGATGTCGGGCGGACGACGTCGCCTTCCAGCAGATAGCCGTCAATGTCCAGTTCGGTCCGCTCAACCCGCAGGCCGCCCGTGACCGACAGCGCGCCAAAGTCGAGATTGGCCATGGCATAGCCGGCATAGACATTCTCGCTGAGGTCGAAATCGCTCAGCGTTTCATTGGCCAGGCTGGTCGCTTCGTTGAGCACGAACTGCGCGCCGCCTAGCTTGCCCTGGGTATAGGCATCGACAAGGTCGGCATCGATCACCGGGCCGAGGAAATAATTGCGGCCATCGCCCAGCTTCACGATGACGGTGTCGCCCGACAGGCCATCCAGGGTGAAGCGGTTGGCACTGCTGCCGCGCCCATAGACGTCATTGGAGGAATTAAAGCGCTTGTCGGTCCAGCGGCCATTGGCACCGAACTTGATGAAGCTGTTCTGGCCGATCGTCGGCAGCTTGCCGGTCAGGTCGAGCCGGCCCTGCCAGGTCTTTTCCAGGCCATATTCATCCTGCGCCGAATATTGGCGGAAGCCCAGGTCCGACGGATCGAGATAGCCGTCGACCGGCACGGCGCTGAACAGCTTGTCCGAAAAATCGACCGCTACCGCGCCGGGATTGCCCCGGAACTGCCAGAGCTGATTGGGTTCGATCACTTCGTTGCGGGTGCGCGCCGCGCCGAAATCAAGCGACCAGTTGTCAGTCAGGTCCGCCGTGCCGCCGGCCATGAAGGACAGGACCGACTTTTCCTTATATTCCAGACGCAGGTCGGAACGCTGCTCGCTGGTGGAGGCAATACCGGTCAGGCCGTTGGCGTCCCAGTCGATATCGGAGAAATCGAGCCGGAAGCGCTGGCGATATTCATCCTCGGAGAATTTGGAATAGATGCCGCGAACATAGAGCTGGACGCTCTCGCCGCGCCAGTCGAACGAGCCGGCCGCACCGATCCGCTCGCGCTTGAGGCGATAGTCATTATATTTGATGTTGACCGGCACGGCCCCGCGCGCGGCATCGGCGTCGGGCGTCCAGTCATCGGGATAGATGCCATAGCTGCTATAGGTGCGGTCGGAATAGCTGGCGCCCAGCAGGATGCCAAACTGTTCGTCCGCGCCGAAGCGGGTGCCGATGGTGACATCGCCCTTGATCGGCTGGTCGCCCTTGCGCAGTTCCTGATAGCCGACCTGCCCATTCGCCTGGAAGATGAAGCGATCGTCGAAGTCGAAGGCGGTCTGGGTGACGAGGTTGATGGTCGCGCCGATGCCCTGGCCGGTCAGGTCGGCGGTCTTCACCTTGGCGACCTCCACCTGCTTCAAGAGCTGACCCGACAGGATGTCGAGCGGCAGGCGCCGATCGAGTCCGTCGGGATTGCCGATCTCGAAGCCGTTGATGGTATAGCCATTGAGGCTGGAGGGCACGCCGCGCACCGCGACATAGCGTCCCTCGCCCTGGTCATATTGGACGCCGACGCCGGGCAGGCGCTCGACCGCCTCGGCCACATTCTTGTCGGGCAGCTGGCCCATATCATCGGACGCGGTCACATCGACGATGCCCAGCGCTGCCCGCTTCTGGTCGATGGAACGCTGCAACTGCGCGCGCTGGCCGGTGACGACGATGCCGCCTTCCTCCTCGGGCAGCGGCTGCTGCGCATGGGCGGTGCCGGCGATCGCGAGTGCGAACAGGCTGATGGATGCCGCAAAAATCCTGGTCATGATCGAGTCCCCTCTGGTCGGGGTCGCGATTAGGAAAGCTGCGCGACAGCGGCGTTTCCGAAGCGCTGCACCGCGATGACCGATTGATGACATTTTGAAGACCGGACCATCTTGCGACCGCGAGAGACGCCCCCTTTCGGCCGCCCGGCCGGCTTCCTATCTTGCGGGCCTTCTCTCCCTCTCCCACTTCTGGAGACCTGCATGAGCGCTCCCAAGCTGTTCCAGCCCTTCGATGTCGGCGGCCTTGCCCTCGACAACCGCATCGTGATTGCGCCGATGTGCCAATATTCCGCCGTCGACGGCCAGATGAACGACTGGCACCTCATTCATCTGGGCCAGCTTGCCCTGTCGGGCGCGGCGTTGCTGACGATCGAGGCGACCGCCGTGCTGCCCGAGGGGCGGATCAGCCATGCCGATGTCGGCCTGTGGGACGATGCGACGCAGGCGGCGATGCAGCGCGTGCTGGACGGCGTGCGGCGCCATAGCGACATGCCCATCGCGATCCAACTCGGCCATGCCGGGCGCAAGGCATCGACGCAGGTGCCATGGCAGGGCGGCGCGCAGATCGCGCCCGATGCGGTCAATGGCTGGCAGACGGTCGCCCCCTCCGCCCTGCCCTTCACGCCGGGCACCCATGCGCCGATGGCGCTGGACAAGGCCGGGATCGACCGGCTGCGCGACGCCTTCGTCGCGGCGGCAAAGCGGGCCGATGCAATCGGTATCGATGCGGTGCAGCTGCATGGCGCCCATGGCTATCTGCTGCACCAGTTCCTCTCGCCGCTCTCCAACCAGCGCGACGATGATTATGGCGGCAGCCTGGAAAACCGGATGCGGTTGCCGCTGGAGATTTTCGACGCGGCGCGCGCCGCCCTGCCCGCGCACAAGCCGGTGACGATGCGCGTGTCGGGCACCGATTGGGTCGATGGCGGCTGGGACATCGAGCAGACGGTCGCATTTGCCAAGGCGCTGGAGGCGCGCGGCTGCAGCGCCATCCATGTGTCGAGCGGCGGCCTCGACCCGCGTCAGGATATTCCGGTGGGTCCAAGCTATCAGGTGCCGCTGGCCCGCGCGGTCAAGCAGGCGGTCGACATGCCGGTGATCGCCGTCGGCCTGATCACCGATTTCGAGCAGGCGGAGGCGATCATCGGCACCGGCGACGCCGACCTGATCGCGATCGCCCGCACAATTCTCTATGATCCGCGCTGGCCCTGGCATGCCGCCGCCCATCTGGGCGCATCGGTGAAGGCCGCGCCGCAATATCTGCGCTGCCAGCCGCGCCAGTATCGCCATCTCTTCGACACGCCGAAGGGCTGAAACGAGAAACGGGGCCTTCCGGCCCCGTTCTTTTATACCAGCCGGCTCTGCTTGACCGCCGCTTCGATGAAGCTGGCGAAGAGCGGGTGCGGGTCGAACGGCTTGGACTTGAGTTCCGGGTGGAACTGCACGCCGACGAACCAGGGATGGTCGGGCCGCTCGACGATTTCGGGCAGCGTGCCGTCCGGCGACATGCCCGAGAAGATCAGGCCGCCCTTTTCCAGCGGTTCGCGATAGCCGGCATTGACTTCATAGCGGTGGCGGTGACGCTCGCTGATGTCGTTGCTGCCATAGATGCCGGCGACGACGCTGTTGCCCGCAAGCTTGGCCGGATAGGCGCCCAGACGCATGGTGCCGCCCAGATCGGTCTCGGCGGTGCGCTTCTGCAGGCCTTCCTTGCTCATCCATTCGGTGATGAGGCCGACGACCGGCTCGCTGGTTTCGCCGAACTCGGTGGTCGAGGCATTTTCGATCCCCGCCGTGTTCCGCGCGCCTTCGATGCAGGCCATCTGCATGCCAAGACAGATACCAAAGAAGGGCACGTCGCGTTCGCGCGCAAACTTGACCGATGCGATCTTGCCTTCCGACCCGCGCACGCCGAAGCCGCCGGGGACGAGGATGCCGTGCATCGGCTCGAGGCTGGCGGCGAGGTCGTCGCCCTTCTCGAACAGTTCGGCGTCGATCCACTTGATGTTGACCTTCACCCGGTTGGCAAGGCCGCCATGGTGCAGCGCTTCGTGCAGCGACTTGTAGGCGTCGAGCAGGCCGACATATTTGCCGACCACGCCGATCGTCACTTCGCCCTCTGGGTTGAGCTGGCGATCCATGATATCGGTCCAGCGGTCCATCGACGGCGCGGGCGCATCGGTGATGCCGAAGGCGCGCAGCACTTCATTGTCGAGACCCTCGGCATGATATTGCTCGGGCACGGCATAGATGCTCTTGGCGTCGAGCGCCGGAATGACCGCCTCGGGACGGACATTGCAAAAGAGCGCGATCTTCTTGCGCTCGCTTTCGGGCAGCGGATGCTCGGCGCGGCACAGCAGGATGTCGGGCTGGATGCCGAGCGAGGTCAGTTCGCGCACGCTGTGCTGGGTCGGCTTGGTCTTCAGTTCGCCGGCCGCCGCCAGATAGGGCACCAGGGTCACGTGGACGAAGATCGACTGGCCGCGGTCCAGATCATTATGGAGCTGGCGAATCGCTTCCATGAAGGGCAGCGATTCGATGTCGCCGACGGTGCCGCCGATTTCGCACAGCACGAAGTCCAGATCGTCGGTCTCCGCCGTGGCGAACGCCTTGATCTCGTCGGTGACGTGCGGGATGACCTGGACGGTCGCGCCCAGATAGTCGCCGCGCCGTTCGCGCTGGATGATGGTCTGATAGACCCGGCCCTGCGTGACGTTGTCCGACTGGCGCGCCGACACGCCGGTAAAGCGTTCATAATGGCCAAGATCGAGGTCGGTTTCCGCCCCGTCGTCGGTCACATAGACTTCGCCATGCTGATAGGGCGACATCGTGCCCGGATCGACGTTGAGATAGGGGTCGAATTTCCGGATTCGCACGCGATAGCCCCGCGCCTGCAACAGCGCTGCCAAGGATGCGGCCATGAGGCCCTTACCAAGCGAGGAGACCACGCCGCCGGTGATGAAAATATACCGCGTCATGGGAGAAGAGGCTTAGCCTTATACAAACGAGTTGAGCAAGCGCGCGAATCCGCACGCTCGCAAAAAATATGGCGATGAACGACGAAAAGGTCAGTTAGCGAGCGGAACTGCGCCGTTCGCTGCCGAACCATTGCCGGCGGCACTGGCCGCACCGGCCAGCGGGTCGGCGCTGCCGGTCGCGGGCGCCGGGGCCTGCGTGGCGGGGGCCGACTTGACCAGCGAGGTGTCGATGTCGCCGCCTGCATGACGGACCGAGGCGATGACCGCCAGGGTGATCGACAGCAGGACGAAGATGGTCGCCAGGATCGTGGTCGAACGCGTCAGGAAATCCGCCGCGCCGCGCGCCGACATCAGCCCGGCCGGGCTGCCACCGACGCCCAGACCGCCACCTTCCGACTTCTGCATCAGAATGACGGTGACCAGCAGGGCAGCGACGATCGCCTGCACGACGAGAAGGAAGGTGAACATGCGGGTTCTTTTCTGTCCAATGAAGGAATGCGTTGGCGCGCACATAGCGATGATGGGCCGCCGGGGCAACCGGCGAGCCTGTCGATATGAACGAAGGCATGGATGAGGGCGCGTGCGGAGGGTGCCGCGGCTGGCCTGCAATGGCCCATATAATTAAGTCTGGACAGTGAAAGAACCGTTCAAGCTGAGCGAAATCGAAGCCCTCGGCCGAGCGGAGCGAGGCAATAGCTTCGCCTTCGCTCAGCAGCGCCCTTCGACTTCGCTCAGGGCGAACGGCGTGAAGATAGCCCGCCCCTTCAACGCACAGCCAGCAACGCGCTCGACTCGCATCAAGCCAGAATGCCCCCTCTTCCGCACGAAGAGAGGGCGCTCTGCATCAGTCCGCGGCGGCGATCACCGGTTCGAACTTGGCAGCCGACAGGCTGGCGCCGCCGACCAGGCCGCCGTCGACGTCCGGCAGGGCGATGATCTCGGCGGCATTGTCGCCGTTCATCGATCCGCCATAGAGGATGCGCATGGCGTCGGCCTGGTCCTGGCCGATCCGGCTGGCGAGCGCGGCGCGCAGGGTGGCGTGCATCGACTGGATCGCCTCCAGCGTCGGGATGCGGCCGGTGCCGATCGCCCAGATGGGTTCATAGGCGACGGCCAGCCAGTCGGCGCTTGCGCCTTCGGGCAGAGAGGCGAGCAACTGGGCGGTGACCACTTCGTCGGCATCGCCCGCATCGCGCACGGCGAGCGTTTCGCCGACGCACAGGATCACCTTCATGCCCGCCGCATGGGCGGCGACCGACTTGGCGGCGACATCGGCGTTGGTCTCGCCGCGCGTCTCGCGCCGTTCGCTATGGCCGGTGATGACCCAGGTCGCCCCCGCCTCGATCAGCATCTCCGCCGACAGCGATCCGGTATAGGCGCCGCTCAATTCCATATGGCAGTTCTGGGCGCCGATGAAGGCCGCGCCCTTCAGCTGCGACCCGGCCATGATCAGCGTGGCCGGCAGACAAAGCCCGACTTCCACCGCCGGATGCTGCGCGGCGAGCTTGCCGATCGCCTCCACCTCGTCGAGATGCGCACGCATCCCGTTCATCTTCCAGTTGCCGACCACCAGCTTGCGCCTGCTCATCGGTCCAAGTCCCCTTGTGATTATTGCTGCACGTGCCCGCAGCGGGTCCCCACGGCATGCACCGCGTCTCCTGGTTCCGCTTTCAGGCAATCAAGCCGATGGACGGCGATGCAGCATTTGTCCAGACCGTCCGCCACGGCCGCACTTGCCGCCGGGTCGATCCGCCCCTAAAGCGGGCCGCCATATCGCCGCATAAAAACCGGACATTCTCATGCTCTCTGTCTTCCGCAGTTTCATCCGTTCCAAATTCGGCGCCTTTTTCGCGATCCTCTTTCTGGGGTTGATCGCGGCGGCGTTCATCCTGGGCGACATTTCCAGCGGCAAGTTCGGGACCGGCCTGGGCGGCGGCGACACCGTCGCCAAGGCCGGCGGTTCCAAGCTGCGCATGAGCGAGCTGCAGGACCGTATCCAGCGCGTGTTCGAAAATGCGCGCCGCGAAAATCCCGGCATGCAGATCGGCGATTTCTTTGCCCAGGGTGGCGGCAAGCAGGTGTTCGACCAGCTGGTCGCGGCGCTGACGCTCAAGCAGTTCGCCAGCGATCAGGGCGTCCATATCAGCAAGCGGCTGGTCGATGCGCAGATCGCGCAGATCCCCGCCTTCCAGGACGCCGCCGGCAATTTCAGCCAGGATAATTTCCGCGCCCTGCTGCAGCGCGAGCGGATCAGCGAACAGTCGCTGCGCGACGATATCAGCCGCGAAATCCTGCAGCGCCAGCTGCTGGCCCCGGTCGGCCTGGGCGTGAAGCTGCCCGACAGCGTGGCGCTGCCCTATGCGTCGCTGCTGCTGGAAGAACGCCAGGGCACGATCGCCGCGATCCCGGCCGCCGCTTTCCTGGACGCCAAGGAGCCGACCGACGCGCAGGTCGCCGATTTCTACAAGAAGAATGCCGCGCGCTACACCATCCCGGAACAGCGCCGCATCCGCTATGCCGTGATCGACAGCGAGCGGTTCGCCCAGGCGGCCCAGCCGACCGAGGCGGAAATCACCGCCGCCTACAATCAGAACAAGGCGGCCTATGCCGCCAAGGAAAATCGCAGCGTCGAACAGCTTGTGCTGCCGACCCAGGCGGGCGCCAAGGCGATCGCCGACCAGGTGAAGGCCGGCAAGACGCTGGCCGCCGCGGCGCAGGGTGCGGGCCTTGCCGTGTCGACCCTGACCGACCAGAGCCGCGAGGCGCTGGCCGCCACCGCCTCCAAGCCGGTCGCCGACGCCGCCTTTGCCGCCAAGCAGGGCGAACTGGTTGGCCCGGTCCGTGGTTCGCTCGGCTGGATCGTGCTGCGCGTCACCGCGCTCAACAATGTCCCGGCCCGTGCGCTGGCGTCGGTGCGCGATGAGATCATCGCCACGCTGCGCACCCAGAAGGAAAAGCAGCTGCTGACCGACTTCACCGGCAAGATCGAGGATCAGATCGCCAATGGCGGCACCTTCGAGGAAGTCGCGAAGGATAATGGCCTGAAGCTGGAAACCTCGCCGCTGCTGGTGTCGAGCGGCAAGCAGGTCGAGGACGAGACCTATCAGCCCAACAGCGACCTGCAGCCGCTGCTGGCCCCCGTCTTCGCGATGAGCGCCGACGATGATGCCCAGCTGGTGCCGATCACTGCCGACAAGCGCTATGCGCTGGCCGCGCCGGGCGATATCGTCGCCCCCGCCCCGCCGCCGCTCGCCAAGATCAAGCCGCTGGTCGTGGCCCAGTATAAGCTGAGCCAGGGCTATGAGAAGGCGCAGAAGGTTGCCGAGGACATCCGCGCCAAGGTCGTCAAGGGCACCAAGCTGGCCGATGCGCTGGCCCAGGCCGGCGTCAAGCTGCCCGCCCCGCAGGTCGTGGGTGGCCGTCGCGCCGACCTGATGCGCGGCCAGCAGCGCCCGCCGGCCGAAATCGCCATCCTCTTCTCGATGGCCGCCAACAGCGTGAAGACCCTGCCGATCGGCCAGGATCGCGGCACCTTCGTGGTGCAATTGAACGCCATCAAGCGTGGCGACGCCGCCGGTCAGCCCGAATTGCTGAACCAGGTCCGCACCCAGCTGGGCGACGTCGTAGGCGAAGAATATGGCGCCCAGTTCGAGCGCGCGATCGAGAAGGACATGGGCGTGACCCGCAAGGCGAACGCCGTGGCCGAAGCCCAGAAGGCGCTGTCCGCCACCAATAGCGGCGAGCAGTAAGATGGCGGCGCAGGGGGGAATGGTGGACGGCACGGCCGTCGCTCGCGCGGCACTGGCACAGGGCCGTTCGGGTCTGGTGTGGCGGCGGCAGATTGCCGACACCGACACGCCGATCTCCGCTGCGCTCAAGCTGTTCGAGCCGGACCGCGGCGACTTCCTGCTGGAATCGGTCGAGGGCGGCGCGGTGCGTGGCCGCTACAGCCTGATCGGCCTGGCCCCCGACCTCGTCTATCGCGCCGAGGGCGCAAAGGGCGAGATCAACCGCCAATGGGCGACCGATCGCGACGCTTTCGTCCCGGCCGAACAGGATGCGTTGCAGGCGCTGCGCGCGCTGGTCGCTGAATGCCGCGCCGATCTGGACCCCGCCCTGCCGGCCGCGCTCGCCTGTCTGGTCGGCTATTTCGGCTATGAGACGGTGGGCCTGGTCGAAAAGCTGCCCCGCCCCGCCGCCAACAACATCGCCCTGCCCGACATGCTGTTCGTGCGGCCGACCGTCATCCTGGTGTTCGATCGCTTGGCCGACGCCCTGTTCCTGGTCGCCCCGGTGTGGAAGGATCAGGCCGCCGACGCGGAAAAGGCGATCGCGCAGGCGCTGGAACGGATCGACGCGACCGCCGCGCGCCTGGCTGCGCCGCTGCCGGCCGTGCCCGCCCCGGCCGACATTGCCGAGATCGACGTGACGCCGGTGCTGGAACCGGGCCGCTATGCCCAGATGGTCGATCGCGCCAAGGACTATATCGTCGCGGGCGACATCTTCCAGGTGGTGCTGGCGCAGCGCTTCACCAGCCCCTTCACCTTGCCGCCGATCGCGCTCTATCGCGCGCTGCGCCGGATCAATCCGTCGCCCTTCCTCTATTATCTCGACCTGCCCGGCTTTGCGCTGATCGGGTCCAGCCCGGAAATCCTGGTCCGCGCCCGCGATGGCGAAGTGACGATCCGGCCGATTGCCGGCACCCGCCCGCGCGGCAAGAATGCGGTGGAGGACGCCGCCAATCGCGCCAGCCTGCTCGACGATCCCAAGGAACGGGCCGAGCATCTGATGCTGCTGGATTTGGGCCGTAACGATGTCGGCCGCGTCGCCAGTGCCGGCAGCGTTACCGTGACGGAAAGCTATACGGTCGAATTCTACAGCCATGTGATGCACATCGTGTCGAACGTGGTCGGCCGTCTGGCGCCCGAAAAAGATGCGATCGACGCGCTGTTCGCGGGTTTCCCGGCCGGCACCGTGTCGGGCGCGCCCAAGGTCCGCGCCTGCGAGATCATCGCCGAACTGGAGCCGGAAACGCGCGGTGCCTATGCCGGCGGCGTCGGTTATTTCGGGCCGGACGGCAATATGGACAGCTGCATCGTGCTGCGCACCGCCGTGCTGAAGGATGGCGTGATGCACGTCCAGGCCGGCGCCGGCATCGTCGCCGATTCGACCGCCGACTATGAGCAGCGCGAATGCGAGGCCAAGAGCGGTGCCCTGCTCGCCGCCGCGCGCGAAGCCGTCAGCCTGGCCAAGCAGGCCGGCTACGGGCAGTAACCACCTTTAACGACAGGCCCGCCAGCCCGTCGCACCGCGTTCCGCCTGGTCGAGGTGGAAATGGTCGCGATGGGCGGCATTATAGTCGGGCGAGAGCACGGTCGAGAAAAGGTCGCAGGCGCCATCGCGCACGTCACGCAGGAAGGTGGCATCCTTGCCCTCTCCCTTCCAGTCGCCGATCACGCTGATCCGGTGGCCATCGGCCAGCACGAAGCCCGCGACGTCGATCGCGTCGGCCGTGGCATGTTCGCTGAAGTCGCCCTGGCTGCGGCCATACATGCGCCGGCAGCTATAGGAACCGAAATGGGTGATGGAGCGCACCGGCTGGCCGAACAGGCGCTGGGCGGCGGGCTGCACCACCTGCCATTCCCAGACGCGCAGGGCGGCAACCACCGGGCAGGACGGCGCCACCCCGGCGGGTGACAAGGCGATCATGCCCTTTTCCGCCTTCAGCCGGACCGCGTCGGCATAGCCGCACTGCCCCTCGCCCCCGCCCGGCTTCATCGCCGTATAGGCAATGCCGGCCCGATCGAGCAGCGCCAGACATTGTGCCCGCTCGCCGGTCAGGGCGGCAAGCTTGCGACCGGTGAACAGGCCGACCGGCTGCGACAGGTCCAGCCTGGTCCAGGGCAGATCCTGCGGTCGCTGGCGCAGCAGCGCGTATCCGACCCAGAGCAGGCCAAGGATGACAGCGATAATGACAAGGGCACGAAGGGTCAGATGAAGGCGGCGCATGCCCTAACCACGCCGGACCTGCCGCATTGGTTCCGACGTGACCGGATAACCAAGATGCGCCGGGATGCAGAGATGCGGCTCGCCGTCGCGCTCCTCGAACCAGGGGCGCACCTTTTCCACCGGGATGCTGCGGGCATGGGCGGCGAGCGCGTCGAAACTGTCATATTGCGCCAGCCGTTCCAGATTGCGGCGGGTGGGGAAGATGACATGCCCGTCGCCGCCATCGGCGCGGGCGATGGTCGCGGCGGCGCTGCTCCAGAACAGGCGGACATTCTCGGTCGCGTCGACGCTTGCCTCCTGCCCCAGTGGCGCGCGGGCGAGATAGAAGCGGGTGTCATAGACGCGGATCGCCTTTTCCCGCGCAGACGGGTGCCAGCGGGCGAACGGCACCAGCGCATCCAGCGCCAGGGCGATACCGCGCGGCGCCAGAAGATCGCCCAGCGGCGCCCCGCCGAGCAGGCCCGCGCGAATCGCCGACACGGTGGCGGCATCGACAGACCCCGCCAGACCGACGCCCAGGCCGCTTTCCTCGATCGTCTCGCGAATGGCCGCGATCCGCGCAGCGACCTCATCACTGGCCAGATCGCTGGAAACACTGGCGGCCAGCGCCCGGTCGCTATCGTCGACGCCACCGCCCGGAAAGACCAGCGCACCAGCGGCAAAGGCCATGGTCGCGGCCCGTTCCATCATCAGCAGGTCGGGCGCTGCCCCCGGCCGGTCGCGCACGATCACGATCGTCGCTGCGGGGCGCCCCGCGTCATTCTCTTTGCTCATGCCCCGGTCTAGGCCGCATCCGGCGGAGCGGTAAAGCCCCGCCCCGGCGAGAGGCGTCAGGCAGCCATCAGCGGAAGGCCGACATAATTTTCCGCCAGCGTGCGCTGCGCCGCCTGCGACCCGCGAATATAGTCGATCTCGGCCGCCTGGATGCGGCGGGCGAAACCGTCCATGTCGGGGAAGCGGTGCGTGATCGAGGTGAACCACCAGGAAAAGCGCTCCGCCTTCCACACGCGCGCCAGAGCACGGGCGGAATAGCCGTCCAGCCCGGCATCCGATCCGCCGCGATAATGGTCAACCAGCGCCTCGCTCAGCATGATGACGTCCGACGCGGCAAGGTTGAGCCCCTTGGCGCCGGTCGGCGGCACGATATGGGCAGCATCGCCGGCCAGGAACAGCCGGCCCCAGCGCATCGGTTCCGACACGAAGGAACGCAGCGGCGCGATCGACTTCTCGAAACTCGGCCCGCGGGTGACGCGCGATGCCGCGTCGGGGCCAAGGCGCAGGCAAAGCTCATCCCAGAAACGATCGTCGGACCAGTCATCGACCTGCTCGTCGAGGCCGCACTGGATATAATAGCGGCTGCGCGTGGGCGAGCGCATCGAGGCGAGCGCGAAGCCGCGTTCATGATTGGCGTAGATGAGTTCATGGTCGGCGGGCGGCACATCGGCCAATATGCCGAGCCAGCCGAACGGATAGACGCGCTCGAAGGTGCGCAGCACATGGGCGGGGATGCTGTTGCGGCTGACGCCATGATAGCCGTCGCAGCCGACGACATAGTCGCACTGCAATTCCTGCGCGACGCCATCCTGGCGCCAGCGGACCACGGGATGATCGCCGTCCAGCCCCTCCAGCGTCACATCCTGCGCATTCCAGACGATCTCGACACCGCGCTCCGGCGCCGCCTCGAACAGGTCGTGCATCACTTCCTGCTGGCCATAGACGGTGACCGCGCTGCCACCGGTCAGCGCCGCCATGTCGATGCGGAACAGCGAACCGTCGAGCGAAATCTGGGTGCCGCCATGGACCAGCCCCTCGCGATCGAGCCGGCTGCCGAGGGCCAGCCGATGCATCAGGTCGGTCGTCACCTGTTCCAGCACGCCGGCGCGGACCCGCCCCTCAACATAGGTCCGGTCGCGCCGTTCCAGCACGACGGCGGCAATGCCCTCCGCCGCGAGCAGATGGGCCAGGAACATGCCGGCCGGGCCGGCGCCGATAATGGCTATGCTGGTGCGCATTCGCATCCTCTCATGATCCGGGCGCGCTGACGGCGCCCCTGTTTGTCCGATGCGCCCATCGTATCCGCACGGCCGGCGATGGACATGGGCGCACCAGCCTATTAATTGGACAATTCATCAGCCCCAGCGCATCCCGACGGGACCATGCCCAATGTCGAAACAGTCCTTCCCGACCTTCTACCTCTATGGGGAGCCCCACAGGCTGGTGGCGGAGGGCTTCGTCCATGTCGAAACGCTGGACGATCGCTCACGTCCCAGCGAATGGACGATCAAACCGCATGCTCATAGCGAGTTGAGCCATATCTTCCTCATCACCTCGGGCGGCGGCGCGATGGAGGCGGATGGCGCGGAGCTGCGCTTCGTCGCGCCCAGCTTCCTGCTGGTGCCGGCCACCGCGGTGCATGGCTTCAAATGGCTGGAGGAAACCGCCGGCTTCGTCATCACCATGGCCGACGCCTATCTGCAGGATCTTGGCCGCCATGGCGCGGAACTGGCCGGCCTGTTCGAGCGGCCCGACGCGATCGAGATGAGCGCGGCGCAATTGCCGCCAGTCGAACGGCTGGTGGCCGATCTGATGCGCGAACTCAGCTGGTCGGCGCCGGGCCACCGGGCGGCCGTCGATGCGGCGATGCTGTCGCTGCTGGTGACGGCACTGCGCCATCGCAGCGCCGCCGTCCATGCCGCCCCGCGCGCCGGACCGCATGCGTCGATCGTCGCGCGGCTGCGCGAACGGATCGAGCAGCGCTTCCGCCTGCGCGAACCGGTGTCGGTCCATGCCGCCGCGCTGGGCGTCAGCCAGACCGCGCTACGCGTCGCCTGCGCGCGGATGGCGGGACGATCGCCGACGCAGATGCTGGACCAGCGCACCCTGCTCGAAGCGCAACGGGCCTTGCTCTATTCCAACCTGTCGATTGCCGAGATCGGCTTTTCGATCGGCTTTGCCGACCCGGCCTATTTCAGCCGCTTCTTCCAGCGCAACATGGGCCTGTCCGCCCGCGCCTATCGCGAGGCCCAGCAGGGCGCGAACGGATAAGGCGCGCCGCCCGCTCTGGGCTTGGCGATCAGGCCTGCCTGGCTGCGCTGCCCAGCAAGGCGTTCGCCACGTCGCGGGCATTGGCGGCAAGTTCCTCGTCCGATAGCTCGCCCGCGGTCCAGAAGGACAGCACACCGCGAAAGCCGAAGGCCAGATGCCGTGCCAGGGCGGGCAGCGCCGGGTGTCCTTCAATCAGACCTTCGCCAGCACCGATCGCCAGGGTCCACAGCGCGGTGGACTGCGCCAGCACTTCGCCATGGGTGGGCCCCGGCGTGCCGAGCCACCCCATCACCGCCCGATTCACGCGCGGTTCTTCCAGCATCAACTCGACCACCGTGGCGACCGCCAGCAGCACGCGCTGGCCGGCATCGTCGAGCCGCGGCTTGTCCGCGAAGCGCTGGGTAGCGGTGGCGATCCGCCGCGCCGACAGGGCGTGCATGATCGCGGCCTTGCTGCCGAACTGGTTGAACGGCGTGGCGAAACTGACGCCCGCTTCGGTCGCCAGATCGCGCATCGAAAATTCCGCCTTGCCGTCGCGCAGCAGGCGTTCGGCCGCGTCGATCACACGATTGCGCACGGGTTCACCACGCGAACCGGTCGAGGGGGGCTTGATGGACGTCATGCTGCTATCTATATCATGATATAGTTGATGTTCAAATCATGGAGTAGGCCATGTCGGCGCTGATCCCCAAGACTTTCCTGATTACCGGCGTCAGTTCCGGCCTCGGCCGGGCCTTTGCCGAGGGCGCGCTGGACGCCGGCCATGCCGTCGTCGGGACCGTGCGGAACCCCAAGGATGCCGACGCCTTTGGGGCGCTGGCGCCCGGACGCGCGCATCCGCTGCAGTTGGACGTGACGCATCTGGACGCGATTCCGGCGGCCGTGGCGGACGCCGAGCGGCGCGCCGGGTCGGTCGACGTGCTGGTGAACAATGCGGGCTATGGCCATGAGGGCGCGCTGGAGGAATCGTCGATCGACGATCTGCAGCGCCAGTTCGCCGCCAATGTGTTCGGCCCGGTGGCGATGATGAAGGCGGTGCTGCCCGGCATGCGCGAACGGCGGCGCGGTCATATCGTCAACGTCACGTCCATGGGCGGGTTCATCACCATGCCCGGCATCAGCTTCTATTGCGGCAGCAAGTTCGCGCTGGAGGGGATTTCCGAAGCGCTGGGCAAGGAAGTGGCGCCGTTCGGCATTCATGTGACGGCGCTGGCGCCCGGCCAGTTCCGCACCGACTGGGCCGGGCGGTCGATGGACCGCACGCCGCGCAGCATCGCCGACTATGACGCGGTCATGGACCCGATAAGGGCGGCGCGTCAGGCCAAGAGCGGGCAGCAGCCGGGCGATCCCGCGCGCGCGGCGCAAGCCTTGCTGGCGCTGGTGGAGGCGCCGGCACCGCCGACGCGCCTGTTCCTGGGCGACGATGCGCTGGGCCTGGTCGAAGGCAAGATGGCCGCCATGGAAGCAGAGATCGCGCAATGGCGCGCATTGTCCCGCTCCACCAGCTTTGCCGCATAAGCGCGGCGATCGCCCGCCAACAGAAAGACACAGACCATGTTTGGAATAACGCCCCTGGGTTGGGTCCATACGCTCGGCAGCCTGCGCGCCATGGCCGGATCATGCCGCGAACCGCACCGGGCATCGCCTATCTCATCTTCATGCTGATCGGTGCCGGCACCGTGTTCCTGGTGGCGCATCAGCCCGTCAGCTACGGTATCGGCACGGTGACGATCCTGCTGCTGATCGCCGGCTATGGCGTGGACAATATCCGCTTTCTCGGGCGCGCGCGGCGCTATCTGGAAACCGTCTTCCTCAGCCTCACGACGTTTCTGCTGATGGTGCCGACCGTGACTGAAATCCTGCGCCGCGTGCCGGACGGTCACCCGTTCGTCACAGACCTCAAGTCGCCCTTGCTGCTGGGATCGCAGGCTGCGCTTCTGGCGGTGCTGATCCTGGGCCTTGCCGCCCAGTTGATTGCCCTGCGCCGGCAAAATGGCAGGATCACCTGATGATGACCGCAATGGCCCGCTTGCTTGCACTTCCCCTGTCTGGGCTGGCGCTGATCGGCGCTGCGGCACCCGAAACGCGTTTCGATATCAGCCTGCCGGCTGCGCTGGGCGACGACGCATCGGGACGGTTGCTGCTCTTTGCGGCACCGCTGAGCGCCGACAATGGCAAGAGCGAGGATATCGACATCTATGGCCCCGACGACGCCCGCATCTTCGTGGCGGGCCGCGATGTCGCGAGTTTCGGGCCGGATCGCACAATCAGCATCGATGCCGGGGAAAGCGCCTTCCCCAAGGGGCTCGCGGCCCTGGCGCCTGGGGACTATCGGGTGCAGGTCGTGCTCGATCGCGATGGCGTCTATAATTATGGCGGGCGGGGGCCGGGCGACCTGGTCTCGAAGGTGGTGACGTTGCGCCTGCCGCTAGGCGCCAGGCCGTCGATTGCGCTCGATCACAGACTGCCGCCGGCGCCCGCGCAGTTCGACGTCACCGGCCTGCCGCCGCGCGCCGCCGAGCAGATCACCGCGTCGCGCCCGCATCTGCACGACGAACAGGTCGTATCAAAGGCGCTGACCCGCTTTCGCGGCACGCCACAGAGCGTCGCCGCCTGGGTGCTGACCCCGCCGGGCTATGATCCCCATGGCCGCGTCACCTATCCCACGGTCTATACGGCCGGTGCGTTCGGCACCAATCACCGGGTGGACGGGCAGCAATTGTCGCACATCTGGCACCTGATGGAAACAAAGGCCATTCCGCCGATGATCTGGGTGACGCTGGACTTCGCCTCGCCCACGGGCACGACCGAATTTGCCGACAGCGTCAATAATGGTCCCTGGGGCGAAGCGCTGACGCGCGAGATCATCCCGGCGCTCGAAAGCCGCTATCGGATGGATGCAAGGCCCTCGGGCCGGTTCCTGACCGGCCATAGTTCGGGCGGCTGGTTCGCGCTCTGGGCGATGGTGCGCTATCCCGCTGTCTTCGGCGGAAGCTGGGCCTCGTCACCCGATCCGGTGGATTTCCGGCATTTCATCGGCGTCGACCTCTATCAGCCGGGGGCGAACATGTATCGCGATGCCAATGGCGTGGCCCGTCCGCTGGAGCGCGCCCATGGCGAGGTGAAGACGACGATCGCGCAGGCGGCGGGGATCGAGACGGTGCTGGGCCGGGACGGCGGCCAGTTGCGATCCTTCGACTGGACCTTCTCGCCGCGCCGTGCAGACGGGACGCCGGCGCCGCTCTTCGATCGGGTGACGGGCGCAGTCGATGCGCAGGTCGCGGCCTATTGGCGGGAAAATTATGATATCGGCCACCGGATCGAGACCCAATGGCCACGCCTGCGCCATGACCTGGAGGGCAAGGTCCATGTCGTGGTCGGGACCGCCGATTCCTATTATCTCGACGGCGCCGTCCATGATCTGGAGGCCGCGTTCCGCAAGGTGGGTGGACGGGCAGAGTTCATCTATGTCCCCGGCGCGTCGCACAGCATCAACGAAGTCTATGCACGGGACGGCGATCGCAACGCCTACTACCGGGAAATGGCGCAGGCCATGTATGCGGTGGCGCGGCCATCAGGGGCCACAGGCGGGCGCTGAAGCGAAATCCGCTGGTGGGCGGGAGGGGGAGGCGCGGTCCGGTTTGACGCCCGGACGAGGCGCGGCTACCGCGCGGGGCATGATCGTTCTGCTCTCTCCCGCCAAGACGCTCGACTTCGAGCGCGCGCTGCCGCCCCTTGCCGTCACCACGCCGCATTTCGCCGAGGAAGCGCGCGGGCTCGCCAAGTCGGCCGCCAATCTTTCGCAGAAGCGGCTGGCGGAACTGATGCATATCTCGCCGCGCCTGGCGAAGCTCAATGCCGACCGGTTCCGGGACTTCGCCGAGTTGCCCGAACGGCAGGCGCTCTATGCCTTTGCCGGCGACGTCTATTCCGGTTTCGAAGTGGACACGCTGGACGAGGCGGCGGTGGCCTTTGCGCAGGATCATGTGCGGATGCTGTCGGGCCTTTACGGGCTGCTGCGTCCGCTGGATGCGATCCGTCCCTATCGGCTGGAAATGGGCACGCGCTGGGCACCGCGGCACAAGAAGCTGACCGACTGGTGGGGCGACCGCATCGCCGCGCTGCTGCGCGCGCAGGCCGCGGAAGAGGGATCGGGCGTCGTCCTCAATCTCGCCAGCCAGGAATATTTCGCGGCGGTCGAAAACAGGCTGGATGGCCTGCGCGTGATCCATGTCGATTTTCGCGAGCCGGGGCCGAATGGCCCGCGCTTCGTGAGCTTCAACGCGAAGCGGGCACGCGGCATGATGGCGCGCTGGATGTGCGAACATCATGTCGCCGATGTCGAGGCCATGCAGGGCTTCGACAGTGACGGATATCGCTTCGATCCGGCGGAGAGCGACGCCGACCACTGGCGCTTCATGCGCGCCTGACCGGCGCAGGGCATCTGCCGCGAGGCGGCGCGCATGATGCCGCTTGCATTCCCGACAAGGCCAAGGCACCCCGCCCGGATGCACATGGATACAGATCTGGAAACCGCTCTGCTGGGCCCTGTCATCCCTGACCGGTCCTGCGGCGATTGCACCATGTGCTGCACCATTCTGACCGTCGACACGCCCGATTTCAAGAAAGCGGCGGGCGCGCCCTGCGCGCATCTGGGCGAGCAGGGATGCAGCATTCATGCCGTGCGCCCGCATATCTGCCGGACATGGTTTTGCGCATGGCGCCGGGTCCAGGCCATGCCCGATGAAGCCCGTCCGGACCGGTCCGGCATCCTGGCGTCGATCGATTTCGTCCGCGAACCGCGCAACTGCTTCGAAGGCGTATCGATCATGGTTCGCATGCTGCCCGGCAGCGCGGCGATCGAGAATGGCATGGCCGGCGCGATCCTCGACAGTCTTTGCGATCAGCTGGTGCCCGTCTGGTTCAGCGACGGATCGCGGAAGATGTTGATGCACCCCGACAATGAGGTCGCGGCCCTCGTCCTGTCGGGGGATGCCGCCCCCGCCCACCTGCGCGCCGAAGTCGCCGCCTGGCGCGCGCGTTACATGAGCTTTTCATCCAGGGCATGACACCGGCCCCGGCAAGCGCCGCTCGCCCGGCCGGTCATGTGGGGCGCGGATGGCCCCTACCGCCAGCACATTGCTTGTGCCATTGATCGATCCATGACCACGCTGCGCTTCTCCGCCGAACCACGTCCGCTCGGCAAGAGCGGCATTTCCGTCTTTCCGATCGCCTGGGGCATGTGGCGCCTGGCCGGCGAGGATATCGCCGAGGCCCGCGCCAGGGTGGAGGCGGCGCTGGACGCCGGCATCACCCTGCTCGACACGGCGGACATCTATGGCTGCGACACACCCGCCGGTTTCGGATCGGCCGAAACGCTGTTCGGCCAGATATTGGCGGCTGCCCCAGAACTGCGGCAGCGCATGATCATCGCCACCAAGGGCGGCATCCGGCCGGGCATCCCCTATAATAGCGGCGCAGACTATCTGGCCGAGGCCATCGATGCGTCCTTGACGCGAATGGGCATCGACCGGGTCGATCTCTACCAGATCCATCGCCGCGATTTCCTGACCCATCCGCAGGAAGTCGCCGCCAGCCTGACCCGCATGGTCGAAGCCGGCAAGGTGCGCGCGATCGGCGTGTCCAACTATGCGATTCATGAACTCGACGCGCTCCAGAGCTTTCTCGACCTGCCGATCGTCAGCACCCAGCCCGAATTTTCCGCGCTGCGCACGGTGCCGCTCCATGACGGCACGCTCGATCAGGCGATGGCGCGCGACATGGCGGTTCTGGCCTGGTCGCCGCTGGGTGGTGGTCGCCTCGCCAAGGCGCTGCACCCGGCCGCTGTGATGCTTGCAGATCAGGGCGAGCGCTATGGCGTCGATATCACCGCCGCCGCCCTGTCCTGGATCATGGCGCATCCCGCGCGCCCGATTCCCATTGTCGGCAGCCAGTCCGCTGCCCGCATTGCCCGCAGCATCGAAGCCTTCAAGGTCGAATGGACCCGCGGCGAATGGTATGCGGTGCTCGAAGCGTCAATGGGAGAAAGGCTGCCCTGATCCGCCCGTGCGAGATCGCGCATCTTGCCATGCTGTCCGATGATCATGGGGTGCGCCGGCCGGTGGCGTCCGGTCCGCACAGCCAATGCCACACGGAACAGTTCGTTCATTTCGAAGGGAAATGGTGGAGCCTAGGGGGATCGAACCCCTGACCTCGTCATTGCGAACGACGCGCTCTCCCAGCTGAGCTAAGGCCCCAAAGGTGGGCTGCCTATAGGCGAGGGATTTTCGCCTTGCAACGGTCTTTTGCGCAAAAAATCGCCGCCTTTCCTGATCTCGATCAAGAGCCCCGGAAATCGGCCCTTTCCGCCTTCGGCAGGGCGGTTGAAAGGCGCGACGTTACCCGCCCGTAACGCCCGGAACGATGGGCCGCGCCACCCATTGATGGCCTGTCGGTGCAACAAGCACGCACCACCGGAGGGCGCAATCCTCCGACAAGCACAAGGAGACGGACCATGGGTTATCAAGGCGGACGCCGCTATGGCGGCGATGATCGCTATTCAACCGACTGGGATCGCGGCAATGATCGGTACAGGGCGCCACGCGACGAGCGCGCCTATCGATACGGCATGCGCGGCCAGTTCAGCGGGCCGGGTGCCCGCCCCTATCCCCAGGGCTATGATCCCGACGAACGCGGCTTCTTCGACCGGGCCGGCGACGAGATTCGCAGCTGGTTCGGCGATGACGAGGCGGAGCGCCGCCGCGAATATGACGAATATTATAACCGCCCCTATGGCGACCCGCGCGACCAGTCGAGCCGGCTTGGCTATGCCTCGGCCGCACGCAGCGACTATCTACCCGGCCGTGGCTTTGCCCCCTATACCGGGGAGCGCAGCGGCTATGGCAGCGAGGACCATGGCTATCGCAACCGCGCCTTCGGGCCGCAGCAGGACTATGGCGCGCATCATGACAGCAACTATTATAGCTGGCGCCAGCAGCGGATCGACGAACTGGACCGCGACTATGCCGAATATCAGCGCGAACATCGCGATCGCTTCAACAGCGAGTTCGGTACATGGCGCACCCGTCGCGGCGAGCAGCGCCAGGCGGTGACGCAGGTGCGCGAGCATATGGAAGTGGTCGGCAGCGATGGCGAACATGTCGGCACCGTCGACAAGCTGCGCGGCGACCGCATCATCCTGACCAAGAGCGACAGCGATGCCGGCGGTGTCCACCACTCCATCCCCTCCTCCTGGATCAAGTCGGTCGATGCGACCAAGGTGACGCTGGAAAAGAGCGCGGACGAAGCGCAGCACGCCTGGCGCATCGAGCGCGAACAGCAGGCGCTGTTCGGCGATCGCGACGATACCCGTGGCACCTATGGCGCCGGATCGTCGACCAATTATGAAAAGAGCCGTTACCGCTAAGAGTCTATTTTGACATGCGCCTTTGGCGCATCCGCACCGGCCCACACCCCCACCCGACCTCCCACAGAGTGTATCCTGAATGGGAGGTCGGGTGGGGGCGTGGGCCGGTGCCGCTTATCGAAATGCGCTCTTTCGCGCATTTCGAGAAAAAGTCCGAACAAAGGCAACTACATGGAAAGGCCCGGCCGCGATGCCGGGCCTTTTTCATATGGCGGCCAGCACGCGCTGGGCCTGCACCAGATGCGGGCGATCGATCATCTTGCCGTCCAGCTTCAGCACCCCGGCACCCGGATTGGCGGCAAAGGCATCGACCACCGCGCGGGCATGATCGACCTCCGCCGGGGTCGGAGTAAAGCCGGCATTGATCGCCGCGACCTGAACCGGATGGATCGCCATCATGCCGGTAAAGCCGTCGCGCCGCGCCCGGCCGACATAGGCGGCCAGATCATCCATCGCGTCGATCCGCGGGAAGACCGTGTCGATCGCCGCGACACCGGCGGCATGGGCCGCGAACAGGGTCAGGCTGCGCGCCATCTCGATCGGCGCGGTATAACGGCCATCGGCCTCCCGCGCGCTGGTAGCGCCGATCGAGGCGGGCAGATCCTCCGCGCCCCAGGTGAGGCCGGCCAGCCGATCACGAACGCTGCGATAGCTGCCAAGCTCGAACAGGGCGGCGGGCGTTTCCGTGGCGATGGGCAGGATCGGCGGCAGGCGCCCCTGCCCGGCCAGTTCCTCCAGCGTCAGGATGCTGGCCGCCCCTTCCGCCTTGGGCAGCATGATGCCGTCGGGCGTCGCCGGCAGGATGATGGCCAGATCGTCGGCGGTCTGCCCGCCGTCCAGCGGATTGACCCGGACGAAGGCGGTGCAATTGCGCGCCTCCCCCAGCCAGCCGGCGATCGCATCACGGGCATAGCCCTTGCGCTCGGGTGCGACCGAATCCTCCAGGTCGAGGATGATCGCATCCGCGCCGCTCGCCGCCGCCTTGTCGAACCGTTCGGGGCGATCGCCCGGCACAAAGAGCAGCGAGCGAAGTTTCATGCAGACCTCTTCTTGAGCAACGCCATGCGCAGGCACTGGCAAACAATCTCGTCCCGCTGGTTGAGCAGGCGATGGGTGAAGGTGACGATGCCCGCTTCGGGGCGCGAGCGGCTTTCCTTGAGGTCCGTAACCTCGGTCTCGCAGCGCAGCGTATCGCCGATGAACACCGGCTTGGGCATGACGAGTTTGTCATAGCCCAGGTTCGCGACCAGCGTGCCCATGGTGGTATCCCCCACCGACAGGCCGATCATCAGCGCGAAGCTGAAAGTGCCGTTGACCAGGATCTGGCCGAATTCCGAGGCCTTGGCCGCCTCGGCATCCAGATGCAGCGGCTGGGGATTATGGGTCATCGTCGTGAACAGCAGATTGTCGGTCTCGGTCACCGTGCGGCGCAATTCATGCGCGATCCGGTCGCCCACCTGCCATTCGTCAAAATGCCTGCCCGCCATAGTTCGCCCTCTATATAAATATGCACAATAGTGCAATTATCATTCCATGAAGCCGGATCGGCTCAATCCTCGCCATGATCGATCCGGGCCAGCAGTACGCCCTCGCTCACCTGCCCGCCCTCGGCCGCGTTCAGGTCTGCGACCACGCCGTCGAACGGCGCGACCAGGCTATGCTCCATCTTCATCGCTTCGAGCGTCATCAGCTTCTGCCCCTTGGTCACCGCCTGTCCGGCCGTCACCGCCACGGCAATGATGCGGCCGGGCATGGGCGACAGGATCGCGCCGTCGGATGCTGCACCACCGGCGCCGCCGACAACACGCCAGGGCGTCATTTCCCAGACCTGCCCGCCCTCGGCAATCAGCACATCCTCCAGCGGCCGGGCGTCGCCCAGACGCGGATCATAGCGCACCGCATGGGCATGGCCGTTCAGCAGGAAATTCGCCTCCGCCCGGACCGGCGCATTGAGGCGGAAGCCCGCCAGCGCTCCGCCCGGCGTCAGCGCCGCGGCTGCGTCGGCCAGTGCCGCGTCGGACGGATCGGCCGGCGGCAACAGCGCGTCGCCCTCCCGCGCGATCAGGCCAGTGTCGAGCCGGGCCGCCGCGAAATCCGCATTCTCCAGCGCCTTGACCAGAAAGCCCGCATTGGTGCGCAGCGGCCAGATCACCGTATCGTCGAGCGCCGCCGCCAGCCGCAGCCGCGCCGCGTCGCGCGTGTCGCCATGGGCGATGAGCTTGGCGATCATCGGATCATAATAGGGCGAAATCGCCGCCCCTTCCTCGACGCCGGTATCGATGCGCGCACCGCCGCCCAGCTCGAACGTGTCGAGCGTACCGATCGAGGGCAGGAAGCCCTTGGCCGGATCCTCGGCATAGAGGCGCGCTTCCATAGCCCAGCCATTGATCGACAGCTGATCCTGCGTCCGCGGCAGCGGTTCGCCCGACGCGACCCGCAACTGCCATTCGACCAGATCCTGGCGGGTGATCTCCTCGGTTACGGGATGTTCGACCTGAAGCCGGGTGTTCATTTCCATGAACCAGATGCGGTCGGCGCGTAGCCCGTCCGATCCGTCGGCGATGAACTCGATCGTGCCGGCGCCGACATAGTCGACCGCCTTGGCCGCATTGACCGCCGCCTGGCACACGGCCGCGCGGGTCGCTTCATCCATGCCCGGTGCCGGGGCTTCCTCGATCACCTTCTGGTGGCGGCGCTGGAGCGAACAGTCGCGCTCGAACAGATGGACGACATTGCCATGCTTGTCGCCGAACACCTGCACCTCGATATGGCGCGGGTTGGTGATCCATTTTTCCAGCAGCACCTGGTCATTGCCGAAGCTGGACGCCGCCTCGCGCCGGCAGGACAGCAAGGCGTCGGCGAAGTCGGCCGCGGCATCGACCTTGCGCATGCCCTTGCCGCCGCCGCCGGCGACCGCCTTGATGAGGACAGGATAGCCGATCGCATCCGCCTCCGCCGCCAGTCGTTCAGGCGACTGGTCTTCGCCCAGATAGCCCGGCGTGGTGGGCACGCCGGCATCCTGCATCAGTGCCTTGGCCGCGTCCTTCAGGCCCATCGCGGTGATGGAGGACGGGTTGGGGCCGACCCAGATCAGCCCCGCGTCGATCACCGCCTGCGCGAATTCGGCATTTTCCGACAGGAAGCCATAGCCGGGGTGAATCGCCTGCGCGCCTGTCGCTTTCGCTGTCGCGATGATCCGGTCACCGACCAGGTAGGATTCGCGCACCGGCGACGGGCCGATATACACCGCCTCATCCGCTTCGCGCACATGCAGCGCGTCGGCGTCGGCATCGGAATAGACCGCGATCGCGCGGATACCCAGTCGCCGCGCGGTGCGGATCACCCGACAGGCAATTTCGCCACGATTGGCGATGAGGAGGGATTCAAGCATGGACATCTCCGGTTATTCCTCCCCGAGCTTGTCTCGGGGAGGGGGACCATGCGAAGCATGGTGGAGGGGTAATGGTGCGATGCTGAGAGACCGGGCGCCCAAGGCAGGAAAGCGCGCGACGCGAACGGCGCGGCAGTTGCGGCGAACGATGTCCCTGCCCGAAATATTGATCTGGCAAGCGTTGCGGCAGCGACCGGGCGGACTGAAATTTCGTCGCCAGCATCCAAGCGGCGCCTATATTCTCGATTTCTATTGCATGGATGCCCGTCTGGCCATCGAGATCGATGGCAGCGGGCATGACGACAGCGCCAGGCAGTGCCATGATGCCGCGCGCGATGCGTGGTTCGCCGCGGCGGAGGTTGCGACTTTGCGCATCGCCGCTCGCGATGTGCTGAATGACCTCGATGCCGTCATGACGGGGATCGTCGCGGAGGCGCACGCACGCCTGCCCCTCCACCACCCGGCTGCGCCGGGCGGTCCCCCTCCCCGAGACAAGCTCGGGGAGGAATGAAAGGGGCGACATCGCCTCCACCCCGATCACATCCGGAACACGCCAAATTGCGCGCGTTCGTCCACCGGCGCATTCAGCGCAGCGGCGAAGGCCAGCCCCAGCACATCCCGCGTCTGGGCCGGGTCGATCACGCCATCGTCCCACAGGCGCGAGGTCGCGAAATAGGGATTGCCTTCATCCTCATATTTCTGGCGCACCGGCGCCTTGAAGGCTTCGGCCTCTTCCGGCGTCCATTTGGACGCGTCGCGGTGGACGGTCGCCAGCACGCTCGCCGCCTGTTCGCCGCCCATCACGCTGATCCGGCTGTTGGGCCAGGTAAAGAGGAAGCGCGGCTGATAGGCGCGGCCGCACATGCCATAATTGCCCGCGCCGAAGCTGCCGCCGATCAGCACGGTGACCTTGGGCACCTGCGCCGTCGCCACCGCCGTCACCAGCTTCGCGCCATGCTTGGCGATCCCCTCCGCCTCATATTTGCCGCCGACCATGAAGCCGGAGATATTCTGGAGGAACAGCAGCGGAATGCGGCGCTGGCAGGCCAGTTCGATGAAATGGGCGCCCTTCTGCGCGCTTTCGCTGAACAGCACGCCGTTGTTCGCCAGGATCGCCACCGGCATGCCGCAGATATGGGCGAAGCCGCAGACGAGCGTGGTGCCGTATAGCGGCTTGAACTCGTGAAATTCGCTGCCGTCGACGATCCGCGCGATCACTTCACGCACATCATAGGGGGCGCGCACATCCTGCGGGATGATGCCATAAAGATCGGCCGGGTCGAACTTGGGTGGACGCGGGTCGTGCAGGTTGAGGTCGCTCTGGCGATCGGGCTGCAGGGTCGAGACGATATCGCGCACGATCGACAGCGCATGCTCGTCATTGTCCGCGACATGATCGACCACGCCCGACTTGCGACCATGCAGGTCGCCGCCGCCCAGATCCTCGGCGCTGATGACCTCGCCCGTCGCCGCCTGCACCAGCGGCGGGCCGGCGAGGAAGATGGTGCCCTGGTTGCGGACGATCACCGTCTCGTCCGACATGGCCGGGACATAGGCGCCACCGGCGGTGCAGCTGCCCATGACGCAGGCGATCTGCGGAATGCCGCGCGCCGACAGGTTCGCCTGATTATAGAAGATGCGGCCGAAATGGTCGCGGTCGGGGAAGACCTCCGCCTGGTTGGGCAGGTTGGCGCCGCCGCTGTCGACCAGATAGATGCAGGGCAACCGGTTTTCGAGCGCGATTTCCTGCGCGCGCAGATGCTTCTTCACCGTGACGGGGTAATAGGTGCCGCCCTTCACCGTGGCGTCGTTGCAGGCGATCATCACCTGGCGCCCCGACACCCGGCCGATGCCGGCGATCATGCCGGCGCCCGGCACCTCGTCGCCATATTGGCCATTGGCGGCGAGCTGGCCGATCTCCAGGAATGGCGAGCCCGGATCGAGCAGCCGTTCGACGCGATCACGCGGCAGCAGCTTGCCGCGCCCGGTGTGCTTGTCCCGCGCGGCCGGCGATCCGCCCAAGGCCGCGTCGGCAACCTTGGCGCGCAATTCCTCCGCCAGCGCGCGATTATGCGCGGCATTGGCGCGGAAGCTTTCGCTATCGGGCGACAGCTTGCTGTCCAGAACCGGTGCGCTCATGCCCTCGCCTTCCCGGCGTCCGCGTGCCACAGAGCATCCATGCCCACCATCATTCTCCTCATCCTCTCCAACCTGTTCATGACCACCGCCTGGTACTGGCACCTCAAAGGCGGCATGAACAAACCGCTGATGCTGGTCATCCTGATCAGCTGGGCGATCGCCTTCGTCGAATATTGCCTGGCGGTGCCCGCCAACCGCATCGGCTTTGCCCATGGCTGGTCCGCCGGACAACTCAAGATCGCGCAGGAAGCCATCGCCCTCGTGATCTTCGGCATCTTCATGGTGACGGTGCTGGGCGAACCGCTCCACTGGCGCCACGCGGCTGCCTTTGCCTGCATCATGGCGGCGGTCGGCTTCCTGTTCGTGGGGCGGAGCTGAATCACGCCCCAATTAATTCCCGGCCGATCAGCATCCGGCGGATCTCGTTGGTGCCGGCGCCGATATCGAGCAGCTTGGCGTCGCGCATATAGCGTTCGACCGGCCAGTCCCTGGTATAGCCCGCGCCGCCCAGCGCCTGCACCGCTTCCAGCGCGACCTTCATCGCATTTTCGCTGGCGAGCAAGATGGCGCCGGCCGCGTCGAAGCGCGTGGTCTTGCCCGCGTCGCAGGCGCGCGCCACGGCATAGACATAGGCGCGCGCACTGTTGAGCGCGACATACATGTCGGCGACCTTGGCCTGCATCAGCTGGAACGCGCCGATCGGCTTGCCGAACTGCCTGCGCTCGCGAACATAGGGCAGCACCGTGTCGAGGCAGGCCTGCATGATGCCGAGCTGGATGCCGGCGAGCACGGTGCGCTCATAGTCGAGGCCCGACATCAGCACGCCGGCGCCGCCGTTCAGCGGCCCCATGATATTTTCCTCGGGCACTTCGCAATCGTCGAACACCAGTTCGGCGGTCGGGCTGCCGCGCATGCCAACCTTGTCGATCTTCTGGCCGATCGAGAAGCCGGCAAAGCCCTTCTCGATCAGGAAAGTGGTGATGCCCTTGGAGCCCTCACCAGTCTTGGCATAGACGACGAGCGTGTCCGCCTCGGTCGCGTTGGTGATCCAGAATTTGGTGCCGTTGAGGACGTAGCGATCGCCCTTCTTCTCGGCCTTCAGCTTCATCGACACGACATCGGACCCGGCGCCGGCTTCCGACATAGCGAGGCTGCCGATATGCTCGCCGGAAATCAGCTTGGGCAGATAGCGCGCCTTCTGCGCGTCATTGCCCCAGCGGCGGATCTGGTTGACGCAGAGGTTTGAGTGCGCGCCATAGCTGAGACCTATGGAGGCGGAGGCCCGCGCCACTTCCTCCTGCGCCACCACATGCTCCAGATAGCCCAGGCCCAGGCCGCCATCCGCCTCGTCCACGGTGATGCCGTGCAGGCCAAGCGCGCCCATGGCAGGCCACAGCTCGCGGGGAAACCAGTCCTTGACATCGATCTCCGCCGCCAACGGGGCGATATGATCGGCGGCAAAACGGGCGGTGCTTTCGCGGATCATGTCCGCATGCTCGCCCAGGGCGAAATCGAAGTCGGTCATTGGCATCTCTCCTGCGCCGCACCCTAGTCCTGAACGCGGCAAGGGAAAAATTGAAACCACGGGCAGGAGTGTATAGTTTCCATCTATGATCGAACGTTATCTGCTGCGCTATTTCCTGGCGGTCGTGGACCAGGGCAATTTCTCCCGTGCGGCGGCGCATTGCCTGGTGTCGCAGCCGACCCTGTCGGTCGGCATCGCCAAGCTGGAACAGGCCGTCGGCGCGCCCTTGTTCCTGCGCAGCAACCAGCGGGTCGAACTGACCGAGGCCGGCAGTCGCCTGCTGAGCCACGCGCGGCGGATCGAGCGCGAGTTCAACCTAGCCGAACAGGCGGGCGCGCAGACGGCCGAAATCCAGACGCTGCGCATCGGCCTGCTGACCAGCATCGCCGGCGCGCCGGTGGCGGCAGCGGTCGCCGCCTGCCCGGCCGAGGCGCGCGGCCGGGTCGAATTTATTCCAGGATCGGAGCGCGAACTGCTCGGGCGGCTGGATGCCGAGCGGATCGACGTGGCGCTGACCCTGGTGCGGCCGGGCGCGGAGGACCGCTATGCGGCGCAGCCACTGGCGGAGGAAGGCTATGGCCTGGCCCTTCCCGCCGATCACCGTCTGGCCGGGCGCGAGACGATTGCGGCGGAGGAACTGGCGGGCGAGACGATGATCGTGCGCCGCCATTGCGAAGCGCTGTCGGCGACCAGCCGCTATTTCGTCGATCGCGGCATCCGCCCGCATTTCGCCTATCGATCGACCAATGACGAGCGGGTGATGCAGATGGTGGCGGCGGGCCTGGGCGTCACGGTGATGCCGCTGGGCTATCAATGGCCCGGCATGGCGCGCGCGGCGCTGCGCGACTTTGGCGAGCGGCGGACGATCGGCCTGCTCCATGGCCCGCGCGCCATTCCCCTGCGCGACACGCCACCGCCGATGCTCCGTGCATTGGCAGTGGCGTTCCGTCGCGCCTAGGTCGTCGGCGTCGCGACCGGCTTGCGCCAGATGTCGAAGGTGCCGGGCGGCTGCTGCTTCAGCGTCTCGCGCAGTTCGATCATCGGCCCCTGGCTTTCGACGATATTGCCGCCCGCCGGCCGGTCGATATCGATGATCAGCATGTAGGACATGGTGAAGAGCAGGAACAATATGCCCGCCAGCATCCGCCCCTGTGTTTCCGACCGGGCATAGCCCAGCATCCCCGCGGTCACCGCGATATAGAGCCATAGCGCCAGGAACACCTCGCCCGGCACCCGCACCTTGCGCGCCGCCTTGCGCGCGCTGTCCATGTCGATCACTTCGTTGACGGTCGAATGGAGCGAGGAGGCCAGCGCGGAATTGCCGATCGCATCGGTCGCCGCCAGCGTGCCGGCCCATAGCTCGACCAGCAGCCGATCGCTGGCGACGATCAAGGGCGCCATCTTGTCGGGGCTGGCTGTGCCGAGTTCGACGCGATTATTGGTGTAGTTGACCAATATCTGCGACATCCGCGTGCGATGCGGTTCGGGCAGGCCCTGGACCCGCAAATAGCTGGTGCCGATGGCATTGGCTTCCTGCAGCACCAGCGCCCGGCGCGTTTCGAACCGGCCAACCGCCAGCGCGAAGGTGAAGCCCAGCAGCAGCGCAACCAGACCGATCACGGCGGAGACGATATAGCCCTCCGCCCCACCTTCTTCCTTGGCGCCCTTGTGCGTCAGCATCAGCCGCACGCGCCGCCGCAGGACATAGCCGGCCGTCGCCGTCAGCGTCATGGTCGCCAGCATCAGAAACCCGACCAGCAGGATGGGCAGCTTGTCCAGAAATTCCGCCAGATTGGCCATATGACCCCCTCAGTGTATCGAGGGCAACATGTCCCGTTTGGGGGGCCGGGAGCCATCGGGCGAAACACCGGCATGGCTCAGGGATTATCCCTAGTGGTGACCGGTCGACGCCGGGTTTCCATGACGATAGTCAGGCGAGAGCGCAAAGCGATCGACATGTGGGGGCATTGCCATTTCAGTCGCTTGCGCATGCCCTGCCCTGCATCCGTCCGCTCGCATTCCCCCGAACGTCATGGCGCAATTCGACGGCTTTAACATGAAGCCGCGCAGGATCGCCGGCCATGCTTCAGTGTTTGTCCCGATGGTTCCTCTGCCGGAGATGAGGGATGGATAGCGCATGGCCATCCGCCCGCCTCTCCCACAGGCCCCGGCATGATCCGGCGCTATCGCCTCGGATGCGTGGCGCTTACGTCCGTCCCCTGCCTGTCAGCGGGCATGGCAATGGCCCAGAGCGAGACCGATGCGAACAGCCTGTCACGCGCCCTGCCCGCTGAAGGCACCACGGCGCCCTCCACCACCCGCAAGCCCCAGATCCTCTTCGCCCCCGTGCCGCTGTCCAATCCGGCAACCGGCACCGGCCTCGCCGCAGGTGCCATCGCCTTCTACAATCCCAATGCCGCGCCCCAGCAATGGATCAGTGCCGGCGGCGTCATCTACACCTCGCGCGGGACCAGGGGCCTCGGCGCCTTTCATTCCATGTCGTTCGACAAGGATCGGCTGCGCTTCAGCGCCAGCCTCTCCTATATCGACGATCGCAACGACTATTATGGGATCGGCGCGACGGCCGGCGACCGCGGCGCACATAGCGAGATCGACAGCAAGCAGTTCAACATCGACCTGCAGGCGTTGATGCGCGTCTTCCCGCGCGGCTATGCCGGCATCCGCTACCGCCTGCGCACCACCGACGCGCGGCTGAAAGAGGCGGAGGCCGAATCCTTGCCGGCGCCGCCGCTCGACGCCATGAACAGCAACCTGTCTGCGATCGGCCCCAGCTTTGCCTATGATACGCGCGACAGCGCGACCCAACCGCATCGCGGCGTGATGTTGAGCGCCAACTGGCTGTTCGGCCTGCGCGCGCTGGGCGACAGCTATAGCCATGACAAGTTGCAGATGGCCGCCAACAGCTATCTGCCGATCGGCGCCGGCACGGTGATCGCATTGCGGGGGGCGCTATGTGCCGCGGGTGGCAACGCCCCTTATTATGATCTGTGCCTGTTCGGCGCGAACAACGATCTGCGCGGCTATGTCACCGGTCGCTATCGCGATAAGGCCAGTTGGGCGACGCAGGCCGAATGGCGCCAGCATGTCAGCGGCCGTTGGGGCGCTACCGCCTTTGTCGGGCTGGGCGGCATCGCGCCATCGGCCGGCACGATCATCGACAAGGGCAAGCTGCTGCCGGCCGGCGGCATAGGCCTGCGCTATCGTCCTTTCCGCAGCAATGACGTGCAGTTGCGCGTCGACCTTGCGGCGGGAAAGGACGATCATGCCGTCTATGTCGGGATTGCGGAGGCCTTCTAGCCGCCAGGTTCAACCTTGCGGCGGCAGCAGCGAGGCATCCCCCATAGCTGTAGAAGCGATAGCGCCACGCGACCAAGGTGCGGCTTTCCTCGGCGAAAGGGCGGATCACATCATCCTCGCTGGCCGCGACACCGCCCCCGATCACGAAGCCCGCCCTCACTTATCCATATATTAACCATGACAAACCACTGTCCTCGCAATTCATCCGAGGATCCGATCTTGCCCGAGATTTCCGCCGCGCGCCGGTTGCCCGCGACACCGATCATCCTGCTGACCGGCAGTTTCTTCCTCCTTGGCGCCCTCTATCTGGTCGGCATGCGCTTAAGCTTGGCGAACACGACCCCATTGTGGCTCGATGAAACCTGGAGCGGGATGATCGCGACGCGACCGGACTGGTCGTCCTTCTGGCGCGAGGCCTGGCTCGATTGCAATCCGCCACTCTATTATCTGCTGCTGACAGGCTGGGTGACGCTGTTCGGCGACAGCAATCTGATGCTGCGCCTCCCCTCCATCCTGTTCGTCCTCGTCGCCGCCCTGTTGCCGCTGCTCTGGCGCCCGCGCACGCTTGGTCGCACCGGCGCCTGGACATGGGCCGCCCTCCTCTTTCTGTGGCCGCCCAATCTGGGCATCATGGTGGACGCACGCGGCTATGGCCTGATGATGGTGCTGTCGACCGCATCCTGCCTGACCGTCGCGCACCTGCTTGAGCGATTGACGCGGCGCTGGGCGATGCTCTGGGTCGGGCTTGGAACACTGATGTTCCTCACCCATTATTATGCCGCCGTCCTGATCCTGGGCCAGATACTGGTGCTGCTGTACCGACATCGCCTGAACCTGGCGCGGATGTGGCCGGCGATGATCGTGGCGACACCCGGTCTTGGCTGGTTCGCCTATCATCTGCCCCGGCTGGCAGACTATGCGCGCGACGATGTCGCCTGGTATGATCCTACCAGCCTGTTCCGAGCGATGCTCAACCTGGCCTTCGTCCTGGGTGCGCAGAATATCGTCGCCCTGTTCGCGGTCATCGCGCTAGTCATCGTCGCGACGATCCATATGCGGCGCCGGCAATCCGCTATCCTATCGAGCGGCAGCGACCCGTTGCCGCTGACGGCACTGACGGCGGTGATCGGCTTTGCCATTGCGATCCTGGTCAGCCTGTTCCAGCCGTCCCTGACCGACCGCTATCTGGTGCCACTGGTGCCAAGCGCAATGCTGGGCCTGACCCTGTTGATCCAGCGCACGCCGCGTCCCGTTCATGCCGCACTGGGCATGGCTTTCGCCTTCATGGTGCCCGTCCTCAACCCCGCGCTGATGCGAACCGAACTGGGCGACCGAACGATCTACGGCTATGAACAGGGCAGCGACTTCATCCGCGCGGAACGGCCCGACCGCGTCCTGTTCCTATGGGATTCGCCCTCGGCAAAGATCATGGACCGCGCATCGCTTGCGGCCATCGGCGGCTATTTCCTGACACGGGCCGGAATGGACGTGCCCGTGGAACCGCTGGTCGTAGATCGCAGGGCCGATCCGAACGCAATATTGCGCGCCCATGCCATAGGCGGCCGCCCCGCGCTGATCTGGCTATATAATGCCCATTATCGTTCGGCCGCCAAGGACCATCCGCCGACATTGCAGGATGACCCGTCCTGGCACTGCAACCGCGGCACCCGCACCGACATCGTCGGCAGCATCGCCTGCGTCAAACGACCGGAGCAATGACCGATCGCCGTCACGGCAGCAGCAGCGAGGAATCCCCGTAGCTGTAGAAGCGATAACCGGTGGCGATCGCATGGGCGTAGACCTGCTGCATCCGATCGCGGCCCATCAAGGCACTTACCAGCATGAACAGGGTCGATTTGGGCAGGTGGAAATTGGTCATCAGCCCGTCGATCGCGCGGAAGCGGTAGCCGGGCGTGATGAAGATGCGGGTTTCGTCGGCGAAGGGACGGATCACGCCATCCTCCCCCGTCGCGCTTTCAAGCAGGCGCAGCGAGGTGGTGCCGACCGCGATGATCCGGCCGCCGGCCGCGCGCGCGGCGTTCAGGCGATCGGCCGTGTCCTGATCGATCCTGCCCCATTCGGCATGCATGCGATGGTCGTCGGTATCGTCCGCCTTGACCGGCAGGAAGGTGCCCGCACCGACATGCAGGGTCAGCGTTTCGGTCAGCACGCCGGCCTGCGCCAGTGCGGCGGTGAGGTCGAGCGTAAAGTGCAGCGCGGCGGTGGGGGCGGCGACCGCGCCATCCTCGCGCGCGAACATGGTCTGGTAATCGCTGCGGTCACGCTCGTCGGTGGCGCGCTTGCTGGCGATATAGGGCGGCAGCGGCATGCGCCCGGCCCGTTCCAGCAGGATCTCGACCGGTTCCTCGCCCTCGAAATCGAGGGTGACGCCGCCATCCTCGTCGCGCGGGCCAGCGATCGCGGTCACGCCCGCACCGAAATCGATCCGGTCGCCATCGCGCACCCGCTTGGCATTGCGCAGGAAGGCCTGCCACTGGCGCAGGCCCAGCCGCTTGTGCAGGGTCGCACCGATCCGCGCCTCGCCCCGCATCCCTTCCAGCTGGGCGGGAATGACGCGGGTATCGTTGAAGACCAGCACATCGCCCGCGCGCAGCAGCGATGGCAGGTCGCGCACGATGCGATCCTCCATCGCGCCGTCACCGGGCACGAGCAGAAGGCGCGCCGAATCGCGCGGGCTGGCCGGGCGGAGCGCGATATTCTCCGCCGGCAGATCGAAATCGAACAGGTCTACACGCATGACGACGGCCCTTCCGGGCGCAAACTCACTTCTTCTTGGGGGCGGGCTTCTTGGCCGGGGCAGCCGGCTTCTTCGACGGCAGCGCTGCGGGTTCGGGCGCCGGCGGCGGGGGCGGCGGTGCCAGCACCGGCGGCTTGCCGTCGCTCTCGATCGAGGCCTGCAGGATCACGGTCGGGTCGGCCGGCGGTTCGCCCTCATGGATCGCGTCGACATATTGCATGCCTTCGATCACGCGACCGAAGACGGTATATTTCTTGTCGAGTTGCATGCGCGGCAGCAGCACGATGAAGAACTGGCTATTGGCGCTGTCCTCGCTCTGGGCGCGGGCCATCGACAGGGTGCCGCGCAGATGCGGCATCGGGTTGAACTCGGCCTTGAGGTCGGGCAGCGTCGAACCGCCGGTGCCGTCACCCTTGGGATCGCCGCCCTGGGCCATGAAGCCGGGGATGACGCGGTGGAACTTCAGGCCATTGTAGAAGCCCTGGCGGGTCAGTTCCTTGATCCGCTCGACATGGTTGGGGGCGATGTCCGGGCGCAGCTGAATGCGCACGCGGCCGCCGCTCGACAGGTCGAGATCCCAGATATTCTGCGGGTCGGCCGGAATGGTCGCCGGCGGCAGTTGCGGCGTCAGCTGGGCGCCCAGTGACTTGGCATTCTGCTCCGCCTTCGCAGCGGTCTCCGCCTTCTTCATTTCCTCGGCACCGCCGCCGCCACCGCCGCCACCCTGGGCGAAGGCCACGCTGGACGCGGTGAGGGCGAAACCGATCGCCACGGTCTTGAGCGCGGAAGTGAAACGCATGCGAATAAGCTTTCCTTAGATCTTGCCCGGGAAGGTCAAGCCGTCCTGATAGCGCCCTGATCGGGATTGGCAACTGAACGCGGGCTGAAACGAGACGGCAACATTGGCGACAATCCGTTCCTAACCCTGCCCCTTGAGGCCGAGTGCGGCAACCCGCGCCTCCACCTCCTCGCGCACGGCGGGGCTGACGAACTTGTGGATCGGCCCGCCATAGAGGGCGATTTCCTTGACCAGGCGCGACGCGATCGGCTGCAAGGAGACGTCGGCCATCAGGAAGACGGTTTCGACCCGGCTGTTGATCTGCTGGTTCATGCCCGCCATCTGATATTCATATTCGAAGTCGGCGACGGCGCGCAGGCCCCGGATGATGACGCTGGCCCCCTGCGATTCGGCAAAGTCCATCAACAGCGAGTTGAAGCCGGTGACGACGATTTCGGTGTCGATGTCCGCACATTCGCGGCGAACCATGTCCAGCCGTTCCTCGTCGGCAAACATCGGCGACTTGCTGATGTTGGTGGTGACGCCGATCACCAGCTTGTCGACCAGCTTCGCGCCGCGGCGGATGATGTCCATATGGCCAAGGGTGATGGGATCGAAGGTGCCGGGATAGACACCGATACGCGACTTGCTCATGATCTAGCGGTCCCTCTCCACAATATAGTCGGCAATAGCGCGCAGCAGGTCCGCCTCCGCGCCATGGCCGTGCAGGTGCGCCTTGGCCTGTTCAACGAGCAGACGCCCCTGTTCCCGCGCCCGGTCTACCCCCAGGAGCGAGACGAAGGTTTCCTTGCCGGCGGCGGCATCCTTGCCCAGCGCCTTGCCGGCGAGGGCCGCGTCGCCCTCCACATCGAGCAGGTCGTCGGCAATCTGGAAGGCGAGGCCGATATCGCGGGCATAGCCGTGCAGGCCGGTGCGCGCATCGACCGGGATGCGCGCCATGATGGCGGCGGCATCGACGCAGAAGCCGATCAGCGCACCGGTCTTGAGATTTTGCAGCCGGGTGACGGTGGCGAGATCGAAGCGGGTCTTTTCCGCCTCCAGGTCCATCATCTGCCCGCCCGCCATGCCGGCCGGGCCGCTGGCGACGGCGAGTGCCTTGACGAGGTCAATGCGGACGAAGGCATCGGGATGGGTCTGTTCGTCGGCCAGGATTTCGAAGGCGAGATCATGGAGGCAATCGCCGGCCAGGATCGCGGTTGCTTCATCGAACGCCTTGTGGACGGTCGGCTTGCCGCGCCGCATATCGTCGTTGTCCATCGCCGGCAGATCGTCATGCACCAGCGAATAGACATGGATGCATTCGATCGCGAGACCGACGCGCAGCGCGGATTCGCGGGAAATGTTGAACAGGTCGCAGGTCGCCTGCACCAGCAGCGGCCGCAGCCGCTTGCCGCCCCCGATCGCGGCATGGCGCATCGCTTCATAGAGGCGATGGCGTGGATCGTCGGGGATCGCCAGCAGCGCGTCGAACGCCCGGTCGATATCGGCCGCGACCGTTGCCGCACGGGCGGCGACCAGCGCTCCTGCCGCGCTCCGTTCCATGCAGTGGGTCAATCCGCGCCGAACGGCTGGGCGCCGGTGATGGCGCCGCCGGCATCGACGGTCAGCTTGCTGATGCGCGCCTCGGCCGCCTGCAACCGCTCGGTGCAGCGCTTGCGCAGTTCTTCACCCTGGGCATAGAGCGAGATCGACTCATCGAGCGGGACATCGCCGCTTTCCAGCCGGCGAACGATCGATTCGAGCGCGCGCAGCGCATCCTCGAACGACAATTGGGACAGATCCTTTTGCGGGGTATTTTCCTCAGCCATGCGCCTGCATTGACCGCCCCTGTCCACGGGGTCAAGCGCGGATGACATGGCAGCAGACCCAAGGCCGCTCAATAGTGGGTCAATAGCGCCGCTGTCACGCAAACGTCATGACGTCGCTGCACAGGCGTGGCGGAATTGGGGCAGTTTTGCGTTGACGCACAATGTTGCAAGCGCACATAAAAGGATCGCTATGAAATATTATCTCCCCCTCATCGCCGTTGCCGGCCTGACCATGCTGTCGGCCTGCAACAAGAGTGACGAACCCGAAGTCGTCGGCGGCCCCGCCGATCCGATGGCTGCCCAGCTTGCCAACGCCGCGCCGGTCGAGCTGCCGCCGTCGGTCAAGGCCAACAAGCAGTTCCGCTGCAAGGACAACAGCCTGTTCTTCGTCGACTATATGAGCGACGACAAGAGCGCGATCCTGCGCACCGAAAAGAATGGCGCGCCCACCATGCTGAAGGCTGCCGAAGCCGGCCAGCCCTTCACCGCCGAAGGTGGTTATGAGGTCAAGGGTTCGGGCAACGACGTGACGATCACCGTCCCCGGCAAGTCGGCGCAGGCCTGCCACGTCTGATCGCAGCATTGCCTGAGTCTTTTTTCTGACAGGGGCCGGTTCTTCCCTAGGAACCGGCCCTTTTTTCATGCCCGACGCCTTTCCTGAACGGCAGATAACGTGCCGGTTCAGGATGTTGCCAGCCAGCCGGTGGCAGAACAGCCTCGTACCAGAGATAAACAGGTCGAGGAGATGACCCATGAACTTCAAGAAGAGCCTGATCGCCATGGCCCTGGCGACCGCAACCGTCGCCACCGCTGTTCCGGCGACCTCCTTCGCCCGCGGCCACGACCGTGGCTGGCACCGTGGCGACCGCCATTATGACCATGGTCGCTATTCCGACCGTCGCGGCTATCGCGGTGATTATCGCTGCCGCAAGTCGGGCGGCACCACCGGCCTGCTGCTGGGCGGCGTTGCCGGTGCCCTGCTGGGTCGCGCGGTCGACACCCGCGGCGATCGCACCACCGGCACCGTCGTCGGCGCTGGCGCCGGCGCCCTGGCTGGCCGCGCCATCGACCGCAACAGCAGCTGCTAAGCGACTTAAGGGCGGCGGCCATGACTTGGCCGCCGCCTCCCCATTGTGAATCCCGCGCCACGCGTCTAAAGGCGCGCTCATGTCCAGCAGCGCCCCCCAGATCACCCCGCAGATCGTTGCCGAGCACGGTCTGTCCCCCGAAGAATATGATCGCGTCCTGAAGGCGATCGGCCGCGAGCCGAACCTGACGGAACTCGGGATCTTTTCGGTCATGTGGTCGGAGCATTGCTCCTATAAATCCTCCAAGATCCACCTGATGAAGCTGCCCACCAAGGGGCCGCAGGTGATCTGTGGCCCCGGCGAAAATGCCGGCGTGGTCGACATCGGCGATGGCCAGGCCGCCATCTTCAAGATGGAAAGCCACAACCACCCCAGCTACATCGAACCCTATCAGGGCGCCGCGACCGGTGTCGGCGGCATTCTGCGCGACGTGTTCACCATGGGCGCCCGCCCGGTGGCCAACATGAACGCGCTCCGCTTCGGCCGCCCCGACCACCCCAAGATGAAGCATCTCATCAGCGGCGTGGTCCATGGCATTGGCGGCTATGGCAATTGTGTCGGCGTCCCGACCGTGGGCGGCGAGGTGAATTTCCACCCGGCCTATGACGGCAATATCCTGGTCAATGCGATGACCGTCGGTATCGCCGATACCGACAAGATCTTCTATTCGGCCGCCAGCGGCGTCGGCAACCCGATCGTCTATGTCGGGTCCAAGACCGGCCGCGACGGCATCCATGGCGCGACCATGGCGTCGGCCGATTTCGGCGAGGATAGCGAAGAGAAGCGCCCCACCGTCCAGGTCGGCGATCCCTTCACCGAAAAGCTGCTGATCGAGGCGTGTCTTGAACTGATGGCGTCGGACGCGATCGTCGCGATCCAGGACATGGGCGCCGCCGGCCTCACCTCTTCGTCGGTCGAAATGGCGTCGAAGGGCGGCGTCGGCCTGCACCTCAAGATGGATGACGTGCCGCAGCGCGAAACCGGCATGACCACCTATGAGATGATGCTGTCGGAAAGCCAGGAGCGCATGCTCATGGTGCTCAAGCCCGGTCGCGAAGCCTTTGCCGAGGCGATCTTCAAGAAGTGGGAACTCGACTTCGCCGTCATCGGCCATGTCACCGACACCGGCCGCATGGTGCTGGAGCATAAGGGCGAGATCGTCTGCGACATTCCGCTTGCCCCCCTGGCCGACGATGCGCCGCTCTACGACCGCCCCTCGATGCCGAAGGACGAGTATAAGATCTGGTCGAAGGTCGAGCCGCTGGGTGAGATCGCCGAGAGCGCCGACATCGGCGCGGACCTCGTCACGCTGATGGGCAGCCCCGACATCGCCAGCCGTCGCTGGATCTGGGAACAATATGACCATATGGTCGGCGCCGACACGGTGCAGCGCCCCGGTGGCGACGCCGCGGTGGTCCGCGTCCATGACAGCCGCAAGGGCATTGCCATCAGCACCGACTGCACCCCGCGCTATTGCTATGCCGACCCCTATGAAGGCGGCAAGCAGGCAATCGCGGAATGCTATCGCAACCTGAGCGCGGTCGGATCGACCCCGCTGGCGGTCACCAACTGCCTCAACTTCGCCAATCCGCAGCGCCCCGAGATCATGGCGCAGCTGACCGGCTGTCTGGAAGGCATGGGCGACGCCTGCCGCGCGTTCGACTTCCCGATCGTGTCGGGCAATGTCAGCCTCTACAATGAATCCAAGGCGACCGGCGGTGGCTCGGCGATCCTGCCGACCCCGGCGATCGGCGGCATCGGCCTGCTGGCCGACATCGATGCCATGGCGACCGTGGCGTTCAAGAATGAAGGCGACGCGATCTGGCTGGTCGGTGGCGAAGGCACGCATCTGGGCCAGTCGATCTGGCTGCGCGAGATTGCCGGCCGCGAAGCGGGTGATGCGCCCAAGGTCGACCTGGTGGTCGAGCGCGCCAATGGCGACGCTGTCCGCGCGCTGGTGGTGGCCGGCACGGTCAATGCCGTGCATGACATTTCCGACGGCGGCCTGATCGTCACGATCGCGGAGATGGCGCTGGCCGGCAAGATCGGCGCGACGCTGGACGTGGCGCTGACCACCGCTTCGGCGTTCGGCGAAGACCAGAGCCGCTATGTCGTCACGGCGCCGGCCGGCGTCGAGATTGCGGGCGCGGTCAAGATCGGCACCGTCGGCGGCGACAGCGTGGCGGGCGTGTCGATCGACGCGCTGCGCACCGCGCATGAGGGCTTCTTCCCCGCGCTGATGGACAGCGAACTCTAAATCTTTCCGTCCCGCCGGGTGCAGCGCATCCGGCGGGACAAATTCATCGCAATCTGTCATGATCCACCCCGAGAAAATGGGGAGCGCACCATGCGCGAGAGGATCATCCGGGCAACCTTGGTTGCCGGCACACTCGACATATTTTCCGCCTTCGTCTTTGCCGGCATGGCAGGCACGGCGCCGCATGCGGTGCTGCAATTTGTCGCGAGCGGCCCGCTGGGCGATCGCGCGCGGGGCGATCCCGCCTGGCTATGGGCGATTGCCGGCCTGGCCGTCCATTTCGCGATCATGGCCTGCATGGCGGGCGCCTATATGCTGATTGCACAGCGGCGCCCTGCCCTGCGCGGCCATCCGGTCGTCGCCGGCCTGCTCTATGGCCTGCTGCTCTGGGCAATCATGTACTGGATCGTGCGGCCGTGGCGCTGGCCCGCCATGTGGTTGCCCGCCGCCTATGCCGCGCTGCCGATCGGTCGGATCGCCTGGAATATCGGCAACCAGCTCTTCTCCCACTGCATCCTGGTTGGCCTGCCGATCGCCTTCATCGCGGCCGGGCGCCAGAGAAGATAGTGACGGCGAAATTGACATATCCAGGCCCGTTTGCCTCAGCAGGGCTCGATTTTTGATAGCGCTATCAATTCCTCTCTCCTATGCTCCGCAAAAATGGGAGGAGAGGATATGCGCAAGACCCGTCGTGCCGCCTTGCTGTTGCTGGCTGCGGTCGCCGGCCCGGCTCTGGCAGGCCCCGCGCGCTTCAGCGATTTTCGCTATGACGGGCGCGCGCAGGAGCAGGTGACGCCCGGCCCCGACGAATATCGCAACCCGATCCTGTCCGGCTATTATCCCGACCCGTCCATCACGCGGGTCGGCGAGACCTATTATCTCGTCAACTCCTCCTTCGCCCATTATCCGGGGCTGCCGGTCTTCCGGTCGACCGACATGGTCCATTGGCGCCAGATCGGCAATGCGATCGACCGGCCCGACCAGTTTGATTTCAGCGGCCTGCGCAGTTCGCGCGGCATGTTCGCGCCCGACATCTCCTTCCATGACGGGCTCTTCTATCTGGTCGGCACCTGCGTCGATTGCGGCGGCAATTTCGTGATGACGGCAAAGGACGCGGCCGGCCCCTGGTCCAAGCCGCACTGGCTGCCGTTCGAGGGGATTGATCCGTCGATTTACTGGGAAGGCGACCCCGCCTTCATCGTCAATAATCGCGCGCCGGCCGAACCACCCCGCTATGAGGGGCATCGGGCGATCTGGGTGCAGGAATTTGACTGGCACGCGCTCAAGATGACCGGCGCGGCGACGCAGATCGTCAATGGCGGCGTCGACATCAGACAGAAGCCCGCCTGGATCGAGGGACCACATCTGCTGAAGCGCGAAGGGTTTTATTATCTGATCGCGGCCGAGGGCGGCACCGGCGACCAGCATAGCGAAGTGGTGTTCCGCGCCCGCGACCTGCGCGGCCCCTTCACTCCCTATGCCGGCAATCCGATCCTGAGTCAGCGCAGCCTGGCCCCGGCCCGTCCCCATCCGGTGACGTCGGCCGGCCATGCCAAGCTGGTGCAGACGCCGACGGGCGACTGGTGGGCGACCTTCCTCGCCACCCGCCCCTATGGCCCGGACCTCTACAATATCGGGCGCGAAACCTTCCTGCTGCCGGTCGCATGGCGCGATGGCTGGCCGCATATATTGGAGGCCGGCAAGGCCATTCCCTATGCGGCAAAGCGCCCGGCCCTGCCCATAAGCGATTCAGCTGCGCCGCCGACCAGCGGCGATTTTGCCTATCGCGATGGGTTCGACGGACCGCGGCTAGGCATGGGCTGGATCGGGCTGCGGACGCCCAAGGCGCTGCTTTACCGGCTGGAAGCAGGCGGACTGGTGCTGGACGGCACGACGGCGCTGGGCGACCTCAGCGGCGCCCCGGCCTTTGTCGGGCGGCGTCAGGAGCACCATGTCGCGACCATCAGCACCGACCTGACCTATCGGCCGGAGACGGAGGGGGATCTTGCGGGGCTGGTGGCGGTGCAGTCCGACCGATCCTTCCTGTTCTTCGGCGTGACGCGGAAGGACGGGAAACCGCAGCTCGCCCTGATGCTGCGCGAGGACAGCGATCGTGACAGGCTGGTCGCTGCCGCGCCGATCGATCCGGCCAAGCCCGTCCGCCTGACCATCGCCCTTGATGGCGGCACGGCGCGCTTCGCCTATGGCGTCGACGGGCGGGAGACGGTGTTGGCGCGCGATGTCGATATCCGCTTCCTCAGCACCCATGAGGCTGGCGGCTTCGTCGGCACGGTGATCGGCCCCTATGCCTGGTCCGCGCGCGTCACCCGGCCAATCAGCAACTGATAGACGTCGCGGCCACCCGCCTCGTCATAGGCCGCCATCACCCGGCGCAGCGCGGCGGGGGAGAGCGGCCGGCGCCCCTCGTCCGGCACCACCGCGCCGATGCCCTTGAGATGGCCGAGCAGCGCGCGCGCGCCCTGCCCCTCCAGCAGGACGGTCTCGTCAAAGGCGAAGGCGTCGCCATAGGCCGCCAGCATGGCGCGCAGCGCGTCGAGCGAGGGATAGGCGGGAACGCCGGGCGTCAGATCGCAGGTCGCATGGGCAGCGCGCCAATTGGCAAAGCTGCCCTGCCCCATGGTCGAGAAGATGAGGCTGCCGCCGGGGCGGAGCAGCGCCACCAGCCGCGCGATCGCGGCGGGCAGGTCGTCAAACCATTGGAAGGCAAGGCTGGAGAGGATGAGGTCGAACCATTCGCCCTCGAACGACGGCGCCTCCCCATCCATAGTAAGGAAGGTGCCGGCGACCAGCCCGGCCGATGCCGCGCGGTCGAGCATCTTTGGCGAAATGTCCGTCGCGACCAGTTCCGCGCCGGGCCAGCGGGTCTGGATGTCGCGCGTGAGCAGGCCGGTGCCGCAACCGATTTCCAGGATGCGCGCGACGCCGTCCGGGCTTTGCCGCTGGGCGATATCGGCGACCAAGGCTGCGGCCGTCCGCTGCGGTCCGGCATGTTCGTCATACCGGTCGGCCGCCGCGCCGAAGGACTCGCTTATCCGTTGCTTGCGGACCTGATTCATGGGTAGGCGCATGGCAGACCAATGCCTCGATGGCCAGCATCTTCAAGGATTGCCCGCATGACCGCCGCATCGCCCCGTATCCCCGCCATGGACGTGCTGCGCGGCTGCGCGGTGATGGGCATATTGTGGATGAACATCACCGCCTTCGCCCTGCCGCAGAACGCCTATTTCAATCCGGTCGCGGCCGGGCCGATGTCGGCGGGCGACATCGCCTTCTGGGCGAGCAGCCTGATCCTGGTCGACGGCAAGATGCGCGGGCTGTTCTCGCTGCTGTTCGGCGCATCGATGCTGCTGCTTATCGACCGGGAGGAAATGGCCGGGCGCGACGGCACGCGGGCGCAACTGGTGCGCGGCTTCTGGCTGCTGGCGATCGGCCTGCTGCATCACATATTGCTGTGGTGGGGCGACATATTGGTGACCTATGCGGTGGTCGGCACCATCGCCTTGGCCTTCTCGCAGAAGGAGCCTCTGGCGCTGGTCAAATGGGCGTTCCTCGCCTTCCTTATTCATTTCCTGATCTGTGGCGCCTTCATCGCCAGCCTCTATGGCTGGGCCCATGCCGCAGCCGCGCCCGGCGTCGCCGCCGCAACGCGCGAGGGGCTGGACAGCTTCCTTGCCGGCCTGTCCGACCCCAACAGCCCAATCATCCAGCAGGATATCGCCATCTATACCGGCAGCTTCGGCGGGATCGTGCGCCACCATCTGACCGGCTTTGTCGGCGACTGGCTGTGGACCTTCCTCTTCACCGGGCTCGACACGCTGGGCTTCATGCTGCTGGGCATGGCGATGCTGAAGGGCGGATTCCTGATCGGCCGCTGGCCCGCCGAGCAATATTGGCAGACTGCGCGCCATTGTTTCCTGATCGGGCTGGTGCCGATGATCGGCCTGACCATCTGGGTGGTGGCGAGCGGCTTTGCGCCGCTGACCGCCTTTTCGACCGCGCTGCTCTGGTCCTTCCCCTTCCGCATCCCGCTGGCGGTCGGATGGGCGGCGCTGATCCTGTGGCTGCTGGCGCGGCATCGCGATCACTGGCTGGTCGGCCGGATCGCCGCGACCGGGCGCATGGCGCTCAGCAATTATCTGGGCACCAGCCTCGTCATGACGGCGATCTTCTATGGCTGGGGCCTGGGGCTGTTCGGACAGGTGCGCCCGGCAGCATTTCCGCTCTTCCTTATTGCCGCCTGGGCGGTGATGCTGCTGTGGTCCAAGCCCTGGCTCGACCGATTCGCGATGGGGCCGGCCGAATGGCTATGGCGCAGCCTGCAACGGGGAAAACTGCAAAAGATTCGCAGGAGCGCATGATCTTCTATTGCGATCCATTAGCATCTGACCTATTTCACGGGTCAGGAGAATCCAATGGTCGTCTGTGTTTGCAATGCCATTCGCGAAAAGGATCTGCGGGAAGCGGCGCGCGATGGTGCCGATACCCCCTGTAGCGCCTATGCCCGTTTCGGCCGTCGGCCCAAGTGCGGCCAATGTGTCGGCTATGCCCGCACGATCATCGCGGCGGAGCGCGCGACGGCCTGATATCATTGCGAAGCAGGCGCAGTAAAAGGCCCCTGACAATCGCGAACATCACGCAATAGCCGCCTGAAAAATGGCGGTTTTCTGCGCCTTTCTGGCTTAACAACCGGATGCGAAACCTTTATATGTCCGGCATTCCCAATAACAGCCGGAGCATAGCGCCATGAAGGGCGACCAGAAGGTTATCGATTATCTGAACGAGGTCCTCAAGAACGAGCTGACCGCGATCAACCAATATTTCCTCCACTATCGCATCCTCAATCACTGGGGCATCGAGAAGCTCGCCAAGTTCGAATATGAGGAATCGATCGACGAGATGAAGCACGCCGACAAGGTGGCGGAGCGCATCCTGTTCCTCGACGGCCTGCCCAATTTCCAGCTGCTCGGTCGCCTGAAGATCGGCGAGACCGTCGAGGAAATCCTGAAGGCGGACCTGGAGCTGGAATATGAGGCGCTGCCGGTGCTGCGCGACGCCATCGCCTATTGCGAGTCGATCAAGGACTTCGTCAGCCGCGACCTGTTCCAGTATATCCTCGAAAGCGAGGAAGAGCATGTCGACACGCTGGAAACCCAGTTCGAGATGATCGAGCGCATGGGCATCCAGAATTATGTCCAGCTGCAGAGCAAGGCCAAGGAAGACTGACACGAACGCGCGGGGCCGGCTGTCCGGCGGTCGGCCCCGTTACAGGCTGCGGGGGAAGGCGCGTATCGCCCTTCCCCCGCCCTTTATAGCCTAACCCTGCACCATCGGTGCAGAGCCGGATTTCCGTCAGATCAGTGCGTCGAGAATGCCGATCAGCGGCAGGTCGGCCGGTGGCATGTCGAGCGCATACATTTGCGCAGGCCGCACCCATTGCAGCGCGGTGGCATGGCGCGCTTCGGGCATCCCTTCCCATTTGCGGCAGACATAGAGCAGCAGCAGCAGATGCTTGTTCTCCAGCGGGGCGCTGGCGAAGGTTGCGGGCGCCAGGCAGCTCTCATGGGTGCGGATGCCCAGCTCCTCCTCCAGTTCGCGCACCAGCGCCGCCTCGGGCGTTTCGCCCGACTCGACCTTGCCACCGGGGAACTCCCACAGGTCCGCCATCGGCTTTCCCGGCGGACGTTGCTGCACCAGAACGCGCCCATCGGCATCGATCAGGGCGACGGCGACGACCAGAAACGGGGTAAAACTCTGCATAACGCTCCCTTGCAAGGGCTTTGTTAACCGTGGCTGCTTTACACCCAGATCGTGGAGTGTCTGTAGCCAAGCGGGGTCATATGCGCGCGATCATCGAATTCGTCACGAAATCCGCGCTTTCGCGATGTGAGCGGGGGGCAACCGCGGTCGAATATGGCCTGATCATCGCGATGATCGTGCTGGCCATGATCGCGGCACTGAACAACGTCGCGACACGAACCACCGGCATGTGGAACAACGTCGCCGAAGAAGTTACCAAGCATTAACCAACAAATTCTGACACGCCACTTTCCGCATTAAACTTTTCTCAACCGAGCCAATCTAGAGAGGTCTTCGCTGACCTAATCCAAAGCGGGGCGGCCGGGTAGTTTAACGTAACGTTTGTCAAGGAGACATCACATGCAGTTCATTCGCAAGATGCTGAAGAACGAAAAGGGCGCGACCGCCATCGAATACGGCCTGATCGCCGCTCTGATCGCCGTGGCCGCCATCGGCGCCATGACCAGCCTGGGCTCGAAGCTGGGCAGCACCTTCAACAACGTTTCGGGCAACCTGAAGTAAGCTCGAAACCGATGTTAGAAAAGGGCGGCGGAAGCAATTCCGCCGCCCTTTTTCTTTGCCTGGAATCTGCCGAATCTTACCAGGTGACGATCTTCACCCGATCGCCCGGTTTCAGCACGGAGCGTTCGTTGAGGGCGTTCAGCACCAGGAAGCGCTCCAGCGGATAATCGCTATAGGCCATGCGGCGGCCAAGCGACTGGACGGTGTCGCCCGCCTTGACGGTGACCAGATTGACCCGGCGCGGCTTGATCGCCGCCGCCTCCTGCGCCGACAGGCGCTGGACCGAACGGACCATCGAGTCGAATGGACCGATACCCTTGCCCGCCGGGGTCAGCAGCAGGAAGTGATAGGCCTTTCCGCCGCCGAAATCATAGGCAAAGACGGTCGCGTCGATCTGACCCGACTTGGTGTTGGCGCGCACCGTGCGCCAGGCGGCCGGCAGGCCGTTGGTCGTCGTGCGCTGCACCTCGCCTGCGGGCGGCGCGCCGGCATTGCCGGCGAGTCGCTTGAGCACCGAATCGATATAGGTCGACAGATTGCCATTATAGGCGATGCCGCCAAACTGCGCCTGACCGCCCGAACCGGTGATGCTGACCGCGTCCGCGCCATTTTCCATGCCGAAGCCCGAGGGCGCAGTGAAGGACAGGCGCAGGTCGGGATGGCGGAAACGGCTGCCGTCGATCACGCCCTGTTTGGGATCGTCGCCATAAAGAACGCCATTGAGCGCCGTCAGGAAGGCATCGCGGTTGCGCAGCGTGCTGGTCGCGCCGGTGCGTGACGCCATCTGCGCCGCCCGATCGACGCGCTCGCCCGGATCGGGATGGGTGCTGGCCCATTCGGGCATGGAGCGCGCGTCACCCGACACACGCTGGTCCAGGCTGGTCTGCGCCGCCAGCGAGGCCAGCATGTCCGACAGCGCACGGGGATCATAACCGGCCGAGGCGAGGTAGCGGATGCCCAGATCGTCCGCCTCATACTCCTGGCTACGCGAAAATTTGAGGGTCAGAAGCTGGCTGCCGGTGCCGATCCCCTGCTGCAGCACGCCACCCAGCGCCGAATCGCCCAGCAAGGCGCCGGTCAGCACCTGCAGCAGCGCGCCGCCGATCGCGTTGCGCTGTGCCGCCTGCTGGCGCCGCTGGCCATGCTGGGCGGCGACATGGCCGACTTCATGGCCCAGCACGCCGGCCAGCTGCGCCTCGTCATTCATCAGCGCCATCAGCTGACGCGTGACATAGACATAGCCGCCGGGGATGGCGAAGGCGTTGTTGACCGGCGAGTTGAGCAGGGTGACGGTGAAATCGCCCTGCGCATTGGAGAGGCCGGACTGGACCGCGATGCGGCGCCCCACCGACTCCACATAGCGCGCCTGTGGCCCGACATAGGCGCCGCCAAATTCCTTGAGCAGTTCGGGATGCTGCTTGGCGCCCGAAGCCTTGTCCTGCGCGCTGATCGAGGAAACGGTGCGAATCGCCCGCTGCTGCCCCAGCACCTCCGGCGCCACGCCGGCGACGATCAGGCCGACGCCAAGGCCGGCCGACAACCATGTTCGATTCATTCCATTCCCATCCTTGACACCCTGCCCCCTGTTACCGTGCCGTAACGAGCGAGGACAGGATGCTGTTCCGGGAAATTGACGTCAGATACCGATGGCCAGGAACTTGTCGGCGCGATCGGTGCGCAGCGCCTGCGGTTCGAGGCCGGACAGCGCGTCCAGTTCCTCGCCAATGGCCGCCCCCAGATTGGCGATCGCCTGCACCGGCTCGCGATGGGCGCCGCCCACCGGCTCTGCCACGATGCGGTCGATCACGCCCAGGCCCTTCAAATGCTGCGCCGTGACCTGCATCGCGGTCGCCGCGTCGCTCGCCTTGTCGGCGGTGCGCCACAGGATCGAAGCGCAGCCTTCGGGCGAGATCACCGAATAGACGGCATGTTCGAACATCAGCACGCGATTGGCCGCGGCCAGAGCCACCGCGCCGCCCGAGCCGCCCTCACCCACCACGGCCGCGACCATGGGGACGCCGAGCGCCAGACAGGCTTCGGTCGAACGGGCAATGGCTTCGGCCTGGCCGCGTTCTTCGGCTTGGACGCCGGGAAAGGCACCCGAGGTGTCGACCAGCGTGACGACCGGCAGGCCGAACCGGTCAGCCAGTTCCATCAGGCGGATCGCCTTGCGATAGCCTTCGGGCTTGGCCATGCCGAAATTGTGGCGGACGCGGCTGGCGGTATCGTCGCCCTTTTCATGGCCGATGACCATGACCTTGCGCTCGCCCAGCGTCGCGAAGCCGCCGATGATCGCCTGATCGTCGGCAAAGGCGCGGTCGCCGGCCAGCGGCATGAAATTGTCGAACATGCCCGCGACATAATCCTTGAAGTGCGGGCGTTCGGGGTGGCGGGCCACCTGCGTCTTCTGCCAGGGCGTCAGCTTGGCATAGATGTCCGACAGCATCTTGTCGGCACGCTGTTCCAGCGTGTTGATCTCGCCACTAATGTCGATGTCGCCGACGGAGGCCGTCTGGCGCAGTTCGATGATGCGGGCTTCCAGCTCTGCGACCGGCTTTTCAAATTCGAGAAAGCTTACCATGGCGGATGGCGTTAAGGCGCGGACGCGTCGCCGTCAACGCGGGGATGCGCGATCCTGGCTTGCATGCCGGCCAGCGGGTGCCGACTGTTGACCAGTTCGACCAGCCGGCGGCTGTCGACATGGGTGTAGATTTGCGTCGTGCCGATATCGGCATGGCCCAGCATCGATTGCAGCGCGCGCAGGTCCGCCCCGCCCTCCAGCAAATGGGTGGCAAAGGCATGGCGCAGCACATGGGGGCTGACCCGTTCGGGTGCGATGCCGGCCGCTGCGGCCAGTTGCTTCACAAGCTGATAGAGGCGAATGCGGCTGACATGGCTCTTGCCCGAGGGAAAAAGCCAGAGGCTGTCGGCCGGCACATGGGCGAGCCAGGTGGCGACGGCGGCGCGGGCACGGTCGGAGATCGGCACCAGCCGTTCGCGCGCGCCCTTGCCCTTGATTATGAGGAAGGGGCGATCGACGGCCAGAGCCTTGCGCGGCAGCGAAACCAGTTCGGTCGCGCGCAGACCCGAGCCATAGAGAAGTTCGATCAGCGCCGAGAGCCGCAGGTCGAGCGGCGCGGGATACGCCGTCTCCACCCGCTGGGCGATCAGGGCAAAAAGCGAATCGACCTCATGCGACGACAAGATCTTGGGCAGCGGCCGGCGTGTGACCGGCCGGGGCAATGCCGCGCCGGGATTGTCGGCGCGCAGCCCCTCTTCCTCCAGAAAGGCGTAGAAGGCGCGCAGCGCGGACGCCTTGCGCGCCACGGTGGAGGCCGCGAGCGGCGCCCATTCGCCAGCAAGACGGCCGAGCGTGTCCTGGCTGGCGGCGGCAAGGCCGCCGACAATCTCGCCCGCGCCCTGAAGGTCCGTGCGATAGGCGAGCAGCGTGTTGCGCGACGCGCCCCGTTCCGCCGCCATCATTTCGAGGAAGCGGTCGATCAGGACGGCATCGTCATCCATCGCCCCGGACCGGGTCAGGACAGGCGGGTCAGGGCCTCGGCCGCGATCATCCGCGCCTCCGGGTCCAGCCCGACGCGATGGAGCGCCGCCACCACATGATAGAGATGGCCGGGCGGCAGGCGATGCCAGTCGCGCCCCTGCATGCCGACGGCAGCGAGCAGCGCCACGGTCGCCTTCTCGCCCCGCTGTGCGGCGGCGTCGATCGCACGCGCCCAGCGGCTGTTGGCGGCCAGGGTGAAGCCATTATCCTGCGCCAGCGCGGCCGCATCATTGGCCGACAGGCGCGACAGGCCCGCCAGCGCGGCGATCAGCATCCGTCCCTTTTCAGGGCCGGCATCGCCGACATAGCTGGAGATGCGGCTGCTGCCGCTGTCGACGACCGTGCTGGGCGCGCCGACCGCGAGCAACGCCCAGAAATCCTGTGCGCCATCGCCATCGATCTGGCCGATCGCCTGCGCCCAGCGGGCCGCATTGCGATCATAGCCGGCGGTCAGCATCGCCGCGACCAGATTGGCGGCATCGCGCGCATCGGCCTGCGACACGGGCAGTGCGGCGGCGGCGCGGGCCGTGGCGATCAGGCCGACATAATCGGGCGCGGCATTGCCGCGCCACAGCGTCTGCATCGCCTGGATGCGCGCACCCGCAGTCGGGCCGGAATAGGCATTGCGCAGCGCATCGACGCGATCGGCCAGATCGGACGCGAGATCGCCTTCGCTGCCCAGCTCGGCATAGAAATTGACCAGCGCCTCGCTGGAGAAGACGCCCAGCCGTGCGGCGACTTCGCTGCCCGGCAGGCGACGCACGGCGGTCAGTGCCGGCGCGCGGGCTTCCCAGGCACGGACATGGGGGCCGACGCTACCGAACATGTCGTCGGGGATCGGCACGTTGAGCGCCGTCGCCAAGCCATAGCGCCAGGCGGTGAGGCCATCGACGCCGTCCCATTCGATCTTGACCGAACGACGCGCATTGAAGCCCGCGCCGACCATCTTTTCGGCCAAGCGATAATCGATGCCGCGCACCACGCCCTTGCGCTGGGCCTGGTTGAGTGCGGCGCTGGCCGAACCCTGATCGCCCGACAGCGCCGGGCAGATCGCCCGCGTCATGTCCCAGCCCGGTTCCTTGCTGGTGCGCAGCGCGCCCGCCGACAGCGGGCATAGGCCCGCCGGATCGGCGGTCGCCAGATAGGTCTGCATCGCGATCGCGTAGAGGCGCGGCGTATATTTGTCGGGATCGACGCTCTGCACCAGCAGCCGGGCGCTGTCCGCCTCCCCCATGCGCAGCAGCAGCCAGGCGCGCTCGGCCGCCCAGTCGGCACCATTGATGCCGCGCGGCGTGTTTGTGGCGCCGAGCAGCGCGCGCCGAAGCAGGATGGAGGCCCAGCGCGACAGGATCGGCGCATGGGTCTGCTTCATCAGCGTGGCGAGATAGGGGCCATATTCCGCGCCGAAGGCGTCGGGCTCCATGCCGCGCGTGGCCGGCGTCAGCGGGCCGATGCGGTCGAGCGAGCGGCGCGCGCTCTGCGGCAGGTCATATTTGGCCTTTTCAGCGGCCAGTTCGTCCGCGCTCATCGCCTCGGCGGCATTGTCCACCGCATTGGCGACCGACAGGTCGAGCGGCTGGACGATTTCGCCCGATGGCGACGGCGTGACCGGCACGGTCGGGACGACCGGTGCGGGCGATGCCGGACGGGCCGGCTGCGCGGGCGTGGGGGTCGGCGCCGGGGCCGGATCACCAAAACCGGGCGGCAGCAGCGATTCGGGCGCCTGCTGCGCAACGACCGGCAGCGCCAATGCGAGCGCAAAGCTGCCCAGCGCCCATTTCGCATTCCCCCGCAGGCGGCTCATGCGGCTTACTGACCCAGTTTCTCGGCCGGGATGACCTTCTCGACGGGCTGTTGCGGCTGCTCGCCACCGCGCGACCAGAGCACGCCGATCAGCAGGACAAGAACCAACACCGCCGCGATCGGAAGGATCGGCAGACGGGTGCGACGGCGCGAACCGCCTTCGAAACTGCTCAGGGAACGATTATTCTTCATGGTCTCTTCTGCGGCTGGCCCGGCGATGTTTGCCGGACGACAGGGGAAAGTTGCGTTTGCCTCAGCGACGGCTGGCTGTATAGCCCCCCTCGCCATGCAGCGAAACAGCAAATTCCCGGAGAGCAACGCCAAGCGCGGCCCGATCGTGCTGATCGGCATGATGGGCGTGGGCAAATCCACCGTCGGCCGGCGCCTTGCCGCGCGCCTGGGCCTGAGCTTCGTCGATGCCGATGAAGAGATTGAGCGGGCTGCGGGCATGAGCGTGAGCGAGATATTCGCCCGCTATGGCGAGGCCCATTTCCGCGATGGCGAGCGCCGGGTGATCGCCCGGCTAATGGACGGCGTGCCCAAGGTGATCGCGACCGGCGGCGGCGCCTTCATGCAGGACGAGACCCGTGCGCTGATCCTGGACCATGCCACCACCATCTGGCTGGATGCCGATATCGAGGTACTGGTCGATCGCGTGTCGCGCCGTGAAGGGCGCCCGCTGCTGAAGGATCGTGACCCGCGCATCGTGCTGACCGAGCTGGCGGCAGTCCGCAACCCCATCTACGCGCTGGCGCCGATCCATGTGAAGAGCATCGCCGCGCCGCACGAGGTCGCCGTCGACCGCATCCTGGAGCAGCTATCCGCATGGCACTAGTCCCCGTCGCGCTGGGCGCACGCAGCTATGACATCGTCATCGAACAGGGCGCGCTCGACCGTGCGGCCGATCATCTGGCACGCTATGCCCGTGGCGGGCGGCTGGTGGTCGTCACCGACACCCATGTCGCGGCGGCGCAACTGCCCCGGCTCGACGCCAGCCTGCGCCGCGCCAATATCGTCATCGAACCGATCATCCTGCCGGCGGGCGAACAGACCAAGAGCTGGCGCCATCTGGAGGAACTGCTCGACGCGCTGCTGGCGCTGGAGATCGAGCGTGGCGACCATGTAATCGCGCTGGGCGGCGGCGTGATCGGCGACCTGGTCGGCTTTGCGTCGTCCATCCTGAAGCGCGGCTGCCATTTCGTGCAGCTGCCCACCACCCTGCTGGCGCAGGTCGACAGCTCGGTCGGCGGCAAGACCGCGATCAACGCACGCGCCGGCAAGAATCTGATTGGCAGCTTCTACCAGCCCAGCCTGGTGCTGATCGACCCGTCGGTGCTCGACAGCCTGCCGCTGCGCGAAACCCGCGCCGGCTATGCCGAGGTGGTCAAATATGGCCTGATCGACGATCCCGACTTCTTTACCTGGTGCGAGGCCAATGCCGACCGGCTGCTGGCCGGCGACGCGGAAGCCCGCACCTATGCGATCGAGCGCAGCGTGCGCGCCAAGGCCGCGATCGTCGCCGATGACGAGCGCGAGACGACCGGCCGGCGGGCACTGCTGAACCTTGGTCACACCTTCGGCCATGCGCTGGAGGCCGATACCGGCTTTTCCGACACGCTGCTCCATGGCGAGGGCGTGGCCGCCGGCATGGCGCTTGCCTTCCGCTATTCGGCGCGCCTTGGCCTGTGCAGCGCATCGGACGCGGAGCGGGTGACCGCGCATCTGAAGGCGATCGGCCTGCCCCATGACCTGGCCAGCGCCCATGTAACGGCCGACGGCGCGGCGCTGGTGGCGCATATGCTGCACGACAAGAAAATGGCGGCGGGCACCCTGCCCTTCCTGCTGGCGCGCGGCATCGGCCAGACCTTCCTGTCGAAGGATGTGGTGCTGGACGATGTGGCGGCGTTCCTCGACGCGGACCGCGCCGGCGCCTGACCAGGGCGGCGCGCGGGCGCCAGTCGGCCTTTCATTTCGTCATCCCAGCGAAGGCTGGGATCTGTGGCCTTGTCACGCTTCATTGCCTCAGACCCCAGCTTTCGCTGGGGTGACGGCCTTGGCTTGTCCCGACATTTCAGCACCGATCGGCCTCGGTAATAATCGGGACATTCGCACGCAGCATTTGCGGGCTAGACCAGTCCTTGTCAGCGGCATCCCCTTGCAGATCCCCCTCTGTCGCCGCTGATCCTCCCCTGAACCTCGGCCTCCAGCTTTTAGCTGGAGGCCTTTTTTTGTGCCGTGCGCATCGCGCCCAGGCACAAAAAAAGGGCGCCCGGTGGGGCGCCCTTTCGATATCGTGCCTGTGAAAGGCCGATTACTTCTTCAGCGTCAGGCCGCCAAAGCGCTTGTTGAAGCGCGCAACCTGGCCACCGGTATCCAGCTGGCGGTTGCCGCCGGTCCAAGCCGGGTGCGACTTGGGGTCGATGTCGAGCGCCATCGTGTCGCCTTCCTTGCCCCAGGTCGAGCGGGTCTGGAAGGTGGTGCCGTCGGTCATCTGGACGGTGATGAAGTGGTAATCGGGGTGGGTATCGGCCTTCATGGCGTCTTGCTCCGTGTGTGTGCCGGTTCCGACCGGCTATGGATGCGATAAAATGCGAAGGCGCGCCGTTAGCGTTTTCGGCGCGCCAAAGCAAGGAAAAGGATGTGCCTTCGCTCAGTCCTTGGGCGGATCGGCAATCATCGCGACGAAATTGGCTTCCGCCGCCAGCTTGCCCTCGATCAGCGCACGACCCGCGAACTTGCAGACCGCGCCGCGCATCTGCGTCACTTCGACATGCAGGTCGAGCAGGCAGCCCGGCTCCACCGGGGTCCGGAACTTCGCGCCGTCGATGCTCATGAAATAGACGAGCTTGCCCGAATCCGCGAGCCCCAGCGAATCGACCACCAGCACGCCGGCCGCCTGGGCCATGGCCTCGACGATCAGCACGCCCGGCATGATCGGCCGGCCGGGGAAATGCCCCTGGAAGAAGGGCTCGTTCATCGACACCGCCTTGATCGCGTGGATCGACTGGCTCGGCACCAGCGACGCCACGCGATCTACCAGCAGCATCGGGTAGCGATGCGGCAGGGCAGCCATGACCCGACGGATATCCATCGGGCCACGGGCTTCCTTGTTATCAACCTCTCCGGTCATCTTATCAGCGCGACTTAGGCGCCTGCGCCGGGTTGGCGGGGGCCGGAGCGGCAGCGGCCGGGGCCGCAGCCTGGCCCTGACGACCGCCCGGCTGCCAGCCGGCGGGCGGGGTGATGCCGACGCTGGGCACCAGCGTGTTGAGTTCGGTCACGACCGCGGCGGTGATGTCGACGGTCGGCTGATAGGACACGGTCGCGTCGGGCGACAGGACCAGGTCGACCTTCGCCTTGGTCATGGCGGCCTTCAGCGCGTCCGACAGCTTGGCGGTGATCTGTTCCTCGACATAGGCGTTGGCGAGCGCGATCGGCTGGCCCAGGCGCTGCAGTTCGGCCTGCGCGGTCTGCTGCGACTGCTGGAACTGCTGATACTGGGTTTCGATCGCCGGGGTCGGCTTGCCGCCGGCCGCCTTCAGGGCAGCCTGCAGGGCGTCGCCCTTGGTCTTGAGATCAGTGTCGATCGCAGTCTTGCGCGCGGTGAAGCTGTCGATCTGCGCCTTGTAGGTGGTCTGGATCTGGGTACGGGCGGTCGAATAGGCCGCGCTGGTGGCAACCGCGCGCTGCAGATCGACGACGGCGATGCCCTGCTTCGACTGGGCAGCGGCGGGCGCGGCGGTCAGAGCGATGGCGGTGACAGGCGCGATACCGAGCGCCAGAGCCTTGATAAACGTCTTCATCAGAATTGAGTCCCTACGTTGAAGGTGATGAGTTTGTTGTCGTCCCCTGGTTCCTTGAGCAGGGCCTTGGCGATGTCGATACGGAACGGCCCGAAGGGCGAGTTCCAGTTGACACCGAAGCCCACGGACAGACGCGGTTTCAGCGTGTCGCCCAGATAATCTTCCTCGAACATGCCGCTCTTGGTGTCATAGCCAACAGGGCAGACCGGGCTGGCCGCCGTGCCGGTCGCACGGACGGTGCTCAGCGAACCGGTGGAGTCGGAGCAATAGCCCGCAAAGTTGATGGTGCCCGGATTCTTCAGGCCGGCGACGGCGCCGACATCCGCGAAGATCGACGGACGCAGGCCCATTTCACGGGCACCCGAACCCAGCGGAATCTCCATTTCGGCGCGGGCCATATAATAGACGCGGCCACCCAGCGCGTCATCCGACACATTATTGTTGCCGGTCTGGCGGACATAGCTGGTGGAACCGTCATCATTGGTCTGCGAAACCAGATAATAGCGCTTCACGCGCGGACCAACGCCGCGAATGTCGAAGCCGCGCATCTGCGGTTCACCCAGGAAGAAGCGGTCGGTCAGGCGGATCGGGTCGACTTCGGCGCCGGTGGCGTCATAGCGTGTGCCCTGGAGGCTGTGGATATAGCCGCCTTCGCCCGTCAGCGAGAAGATGAAGCCGCCGCCCAGGCCCCAATATTTGGCGGCATTGGCGCGGGTGCGGATGTAGCGGACGTCGCCGCCCAGGCCGGCAAAGTCCTGGCTGAGCGTGACGGTCTGGCCACGGGTCGGACGGATGCGGTTGTCGCGGGTATCATAGATCAGCGAGTAGCCGATCGACGAGGTCGTGCGCTTGCCGATGGCATCGCAGAGATAGCGGCCGGCCAGCAGCGGGTCGCAGACACCGTCGGTATAATAGGTGTCCTTGTCCAGCGTCACGTCGTCGAAGTTCAGCGTGTAGCGCAGCGCCAGCGACACATATTCGGTGATCGGCACGCCGGCACGCAGCTGGAAGCCGGTCGTGGTCTGTTCATAGGTGGTGTCGCGGTCGTTATTGCTGAGATAACGGAAGCTGTTGAGGTCGCGGCGATAGATATCGCCGCCCAGCGCGATATTCTTGTCCATGAAATAGGGCTCGGTGAAGCCCACTTCGACCGACTTGGAATAAGCCGAATAATTGACCGAGGTGCGCAGTTCCTGGCCCTTGCCGCGGAAGTTGCGCTGGGTGATCGACGCCGAGATGATGAAGCGTTCGAGCGAGGAGTAGCCGGCCGAGAGCGAGAGTTCGCCGGTCGACTTTTCCTGGACGTTGGTTTCCAGCACGATGCGGTCGGGCGCCGAGCCGGGCTTCTGCTCGATGTCCAGCTTCTCCTGGAAGAAGCCGAGCGAGTTGATACGGTCCTTCGAGCGCTTGACGAGGAAGCTGTTGAAGGCGTCGCCTTCGGCCAGGCGGAACTCGCGGCGGACCACCTTGTCCTGCGTCAGCGTGTTGCCGTTGATGTCGACGCGCTCGACATAGACGCGCGGGGCGTTGGCGATGCGGAAATTGATCCCCATCGTCAGGTCGTCCTTCGACCGGTTGAAGTCGGGTTCGACCTGGGCGAAGGCATAGCCGAACAGGCCGGCGGTTTCGCTCAGCGTGTCGACCGTGTCCTCGACCTGCTTGGCATTGTACCAGTCGCCCTTCTTCATCGGCAGGCGGCGGGTCAGCGCATCGCCCGACAGGTCGCGAATGTCGGATTCGACCTTCACGTCGCCGAACTTGTAGCGATCCCCTTCCTCGACCACATAAGTGATGATGAAGTCCTGCTTGTCAGGCGTCAGTTCCGCGACGGCCGAGATCACGCGGAAATCGGCATAGCCTTCGGTCAGGTAGAATTGGCGCAGCTTCTGCTGGTCATAGGCCAGGCGATCCGGATCGTAGCTGGTGCCCGACGAGAAGATGCGGAACCAGCGCGACTGCTTGGTCACCATCTGGCCGCGCAGTTCGCCGTCCTTGAACTTCTCGTTGCCGATGATGTTGATCTGGCGGACCTTGGACTTGGGCCCTTCCGAGATTTCGAACACGATGTCGACGCGGTTCTGGTCCAGCTGGACCATCTTGGGCTCGATCGTCGCGGCAAAGCGGCCCTGGCGGCGATACAGCTCGACGATGCGGGCGACGTCGGCGCGGACCTTGGAGCGGGTATAGATCTGGCGCGGCGCCAGTTTTATTTCGGGACGGATCTTGTCGTCCTTCAGGCGCTTATTACCTTCAAGGACGATACGGTTGATGACGGGGTTTTCCTTCACCTCGACGGTCAGCGCGCCGCCATCGTTGCGGATCTGGACGTCGGCGAAGAGTTCGGTCTCATACAGGTCGCGCAGCGCCTGATCGAGCGATTCCTGGCTGAAGGCCTGGCCCACGCGCAGCTTGGTGTAGGACATGACCGTGTCCTGCTCCAGACGCTGGGTGCCGGTCACGGTGATGCTGCGGATCGTGCCTTCGGGCGTATTGGCCGTGGACGCCGCGATCGGCGCAGCCGCCGGTGCTGCCGGGGCCGCATTCTGGGCCATCGCCGGCACGGCCGACAGGCCCGCAATCATCGTCGTGGCCAACAGGGCCGCGATGATCGGACGCTGGCCCTTGCTGCTGTTCATCGCTGTCACCCGCTCACCTCAAAAAAGTAAAAAACTGTTTCGCCAGAAATAGACGGCGCCGAACCGCGCCTTCCCTGCCCGATGCGGCTCAGCCGATCAAGCCGGACAGCCGCTCCCACAATCCGAAAGACGACAAATCGTTGAAGGTCACCAGCAACATGACCGTCATCAGCAGCGCCAGACCCGACCGATAGGCCCAATCCTGCACCTGCGGGCTCACCGGCCGCCGCTGCACTGCCTCCACCCCATAGAAAAGCAGATGACCGCCATCCAGCATGGGAATTGGCAAGAGGTTGATGAACCCCAAGTTAATCGAGATGAGGGCGATGAAGAAGATGAAGCTCTCCAGCCCCAGCGTTGCCGCCTGCCCCGACACCTGTGCGATCTTGAGCGGCCCGCCCAGTTCCTTGACCGAACGATCGCCGCCGATCACCTGGCCCAGCGTCTCCACCATGGTGCGGATGATCTGGCCAGTGCGCTCGATCGCCACCACGGGGGCGCGCAGCAGGCTGACCGGTTCGATCACCGGTTCGCCCGGCGCGATGCCCAGACGTCCGATGCGGAACTTGTTGCCGAAGCCGTCATCTTCGCTGACCGCGCCGACATGGCCCTGCTTCTCGATCACCTGCCCCTTGCGGTCGAGCAGGATCGTAACCGGCTCACCGGGACGGATCTGGGCATAAAGGCGGATATCGTCGAAGGTGCTCATCGCCCGGCCATTGAGCGAGACGATACGATCGCCCGGCTGGATGCCGGCCATGGCAGCGGCGCTGCCGGGCTGGACCATGCCGGCGACCGCCGGGGTCCGGCTTTCGCCATGCAGGAAGGCGAAGGCGGCCAGGATCAGGATGGCGAAGAGGAAATTGATCGCCGGGCCGGCGGCGACGATCGCCGCGCGCTGCCACAGCGGCTTGGCCGGGAAGCTTTCGGCGCGATCCTGCGCTGACATTTCCAGCCATTTGGGATCGGTCTGGCTGGCCGCGTTCATGTCACCCTTGAAGCGGACATAGCCGCCCAGCGGCAGCGCCGCGAGCCGCCAGCGCGTGCCGCGCCTGTCCACCCAGGCGGCGATTTCCGGGCCGAAGCCGATCGAGAAGGCCTCCGCCTTCACCCCGCACCAGCGTCCGACCAGATAATGACCCAGTTCATGCACGAAGACGAGCGGCCCGATGACCGCCACGAAAGCCAAGATGGTCAACAGGAAACCGGGATTGTGGATCAAACCGTCAATCTTTCCATCACATCACCCGCCATAACCCGTGCCGTTGCGTCGGCGTGCAGGACATCGTCCATGCAGGCTGGCATCGGCGCGCTATAGCGGTTGAGAACATCCTCCACAATCATGGCGATATCAAGGAAGCCGATGCGGCCGGCCAGAAAGGCCGCCACGGCGACCTCGTTCGCGGCGTTGAGGATGGCGGCCGATGCGTCGCCCGCCTGCGCCGCCGCGCGCGCCAGGCGCAGCGCGGGGAAACGCCGGTCGTCGGGCGCTTCAAAGTCCAGACGGCCGATCCGGGCCAGATCAAGTGGCTGGCAAGGCGTGGCGATCCGCGCCGGCCAGGCCAGCGCATGGGCGATCGGGATGCGCATGTCGGGCGAGCCGAGCTGTGCCAAAGTGGACCGGTCGCGATATTCGACCATCGAATGGATGACCGATTGCGGGTGGACCAATATCTCGATCCGGTCGAGCCCGACCGGGAAGAGATGGGCCGCCTCGATCAGTTCCAGCCCCTTGTTCATCATCGTCGCGCTGTCGACGCTGATCTTCGCGCCCATCGACCAGTTGGGATGCGCCACGGCCTGCGCAGGCGTGATGGCGCGCATATCCTCATAGCCCAGGGTGCGGAACGGTCCGCCGCTTGCGGTCAGGATGATGCGGGCGACATCGTCCAGGCTGCTGCCCGCCAGGCACTGGAAGATCGCATTATGCTCGCTGTCCACCGGCAGCAGCGTCGCGCCCGATGCGGTCGCCGCCTGCATCATCAGCGCGCCGGCCGACACCAGCGACTCCTTGTTGGCCAGCGCCACCGTGCCGCCGGCCTGCAGCGCGGCGATGGTGGGCTTGAGGCCCGCGCAGCCGACGATCGCGGCCATGGTCCAGTCGGCACCCGCCGCCGCGGCATCGACCAGCGCGCCCTCGCCCGCCGCCGCCTCGACACCCGATCCGGCGAGCGCATCCTTGAGCGCGCCATATTGGGCTTCGTCCGCGACCACGGCGATCTTCGCACCGACCGCGCGCGCGGCGGCGGCGAGGCCAGCGACATCGCGATTGGCGGTCAGGGCAATGGCCTCATAGGCATCGGGCTCGCGCTGGATCAGGTCCAGCGTCGACATGCCGACCGATCCGGTGGCGCCGAAGACGGAAACGCTGCGCATCAGGCGCCCGCCAGGACCAGATAGAGCAAGGCGGCAAGCGGCGCGGCCGCCACCACGCCATCGAGCCGGTCCATCACCCCGCCATGGCCGGGCAACAGGTTGCTGCTGTCCTTGACGCCGGCGCGGCGCTTCATCGCGCTTTCGAGCAGATCGCCAAGCTGTGCCGCCACGGCGAGCAGGCCGCTCGCCGCCGCCAGCTGGATCGGCAGGTCGGCAAAACGATAGAGAAGGAAGCCGGTGAGCAGGGCCGCCAGCACGCCGCCGCCCAGCCCCGACCAGGTCTTGGACGGGCTGACCCGCGGCGCGAGCTTCGGACCACCGATCGATCGGCCGGCAAAATAGGCACCGATATCGGTCGCCCAGACCAGACCCAGCGCCCAGAAGGCGAGCAGCAGGCCATGGCTGTCGGGCGCCTGCCCACGCAGGAACAGCAGCGCCATCACCGGCAGGCAGATGTAGAGAATGCCGAGCGCCAGCTTGATCGCGCGGCTGGTGATCAGGACGAAGAAGAAGGAGGCCATCATCAGGCCGAAGCCGAGCCAGGACACGCCCGCCGCCACCGGGCAGAGGATCGCCAGCGGCACCGAGACGGCATACATCGCCATCTTGCGCTGATCGGACGAGGCGCCGGTCAGCATGCCCCATTCGCCCATCATCAGCACACCGGCGATCGACAGCAGCATCCAGAAGACGAAGCCACCAAAGACCAGCGCGCCCACAGCCATGGCGATCAGGCCAAGGCCAACGATCGTGCGGGTCCGCAATTCACTCGACATGTTACTCACAGTCCGCCGAAACGGCGGTCCCTCATGCGGAAGGCGTCGAGCGCCTGCGCCAATGCCCGGCCATCGAAATCGGGCCAGAGCATATCGGTAAAATAGAGTTCGGCATAAGCCGCCTGCCACAGCATGAAATTGCTGAGCCGCTGTTCGCCCGAAGTACGGATCAGCAGGTCGAGCGGCGGCAGGTCGGCGGTGTAGAGTTCGGCATCGATCGCCTCGATACCGATATTCTCGGCCGACAATTCACCGCTCGCCACCCGCTCGGCCAGACGCTGCGCCGCGCGCACCATCTCGTCCTGCGCGCCATAGTTGAGCGCGATCGCAATCACCGGGCCTGTGTTGGCAGCGGTACGCGCCATCGCGCTTTCGATCAGCTCGACCAGGCCAGGCTCCAGCGCCTTGTAGTTGCCGATGACCCGCAGCCGCACGCCATTGGCATGGAACTCATCGATATCCGACTGGATGAAATGGCGCAGCAGGCCCATCAGGTCGGACACTTCGGTCGCCGGACGCTTCCAGTTCTCCGAGGAGAAAGCGTAGAGCGTCAGGCATTCAAGGCCCATATCCTGCGCCGCGCGGGCGACGCGACGTACCGCCTCCACCCCGGCGCGATGGCCGGCGATGCGCGGCAACAGCCGCTTCTTCGCCCAGCGGCCGTTGCCGTCCATGATGATGGCGACATGACGCGCACCATGGGCAGGCGCAGCGCTGGTAAGATCGGGCTTGGCTTGTGTGGCCATCAGATAGGAATGCGTGCTTTGGCCGCGAAAGAAAAGCCCCGGCTTACTGGCCGAGGATTTCCTTTTCCTTGGCCGAAGCGGCCGCGTCGATATCCACGATGGTGGCGTCGGTCAGCTTCTGGACTTCGGTTTCCAGGCGCTTGCGCTCGTCTTCGCTGATCTCGCCCTTCTTCTCGTCGGTCTTCAGGCTGTCCATGCCGTCGCGACGGACGTTGCGGACGGCGACGCGCGCGCCTTCGGCATATTTGCTGGCGAGCTTGGCCAGTTCCTTGCGGCGTTCCTCGGTGAGGTCCGGGATCGGCAGGCGCAGCGTCTGGCCGTCGACGATCGGGTTGAGGCCCAGGCCCGCCGAGCGGATCGCCTTGTCGCAGGGGCCGACATTGGCCTTGTCCCACACCTGGACCGACAGCATGCGCGGCTCGGGCGCCGACACGGTGGCGACCTGGTTCAGCGGCATGTTGGCGCCATAGACGGTGACCATGACGGGATCGAGCAGCTGCACATTGGCGCGGCCGGTGCGCAGACCGGTGAGATCGCCCTTCAGCGCTTCGATTGCGCCGGCCATGCGGCGTTCGAGGTCGGACTTGTTATACTGGGCCATTATTAGCGCTCCTGATTTTGCACGATCGTCGCGGTGCCTTCACCCGCCAGCACCTTGGCCAGGTTGCCTTCCTCGCGGATGTTGAAGACGACGATGGGAATATGATTTTCACGGCACAGCGCGATCGCGCTGGCGTCCATGACCTTCAGATTGTCGGTCAGCACCTGATCGAAGCTGATCGCCTCATAGCGGGTGGCGTCCGCCACCTTCTTGGGATCGGCATCATAGATGCCATCGACACTGGTGCCCTTGAACAGCGCGTCGCAGTTCATTTCCGCCGCGCGCAGGGCTGCGGTGGTATCGGTGGTGAAGAAGGGATTGCCGGTGCCCGCCGCGAAGATCACGATCCGGCCCTTCTCCATGTGGCGCACGGCCTTGCGACGGATATAGGGTTCGCACACCGACGCCATCGGAATGGCCGACTGGACGCGGGTGTCGCAGCCGATCTTTTCCAGCGCATTCTGCACCGCCAGCGCGTTCATCACGGTCGCCAGCATGCCCATATAGTCGGCGCTGGTACGGTCGAAGCCCTTGGCCGCGCCGGCAAGGCCGCGGAAGATGTTGCCGCCACCGACGACCACGCACAGTTCGAAGCCCGCATCCTTCGCGGCGGCGATTTCGCCAGCGACGCGATCAACGGTCTCGGGATCGATGCCGAACTGGCCGGACCCCATCAGCACCTCGCCCGACAATTTCAGCAGGATGCGTTTGAAGGCTGGCCGGGTCATGTGGGGCAAGAATCCTTGATGGTTGGCAGGGGAAGCGGCCGGGACATTAGAGGCGGTAAAGCGCGATGCCAAGGGGCGTTTGTCGTGCGCTCCAGCCTCTTCATGGAGAAAGCGGCACCGATGGCGCCCGGCCCGACCGGCGCCGACCGCCGAACGCACCACGCTCTCATAGAAAAAGGGCGCCCCGCAGGACGCCCCTTCCCTTTGCTTGTCGCTCGATCGGCGATCAGGCGCCGGCGGCAGCAGCCACTTCGGCGGCGAAGTCGCTGACTTCCTTCTCGATGCCTTCGCCCAGCTGGAAGCGGACATAGGACTTGAGCGAGATCGACTTGCCGGCATCCTTGGCCGCCTTGGCGACGACGTCGGCGATCGGGGTCTTGTTGTCCATCACGAACAGCTGCGAGAGCAGAGCCTGCTCCTTGGCGAACTTGGCGACCGCGCCGTCGACCATCTTGGCGACGATTTCGGCGGGCTTGCCCGATTCGGCGGCCTTTTCAGCGGCGATCGCGCGCTCACGCTCCAGCAGGGCCGGATCGATGTCGTCAGCCGACAGGGCCAGCGGGAAGGCAGCGGCGATGTGCATGGCCAGCTGCTTGCCCAGCGGCTCCAGAACGTCGGCGGGGGCTTCGCCTTCGAGCGCGACGAGCACGCCGATCTTGCCGAGGCCCGGCGCAGCAGCGTTGTGCACGTAGGGCACGACGACGCCTTCGGTCACTTCGACATGGGCGACGCGACGCAGATTCTGGTTTTCGCCGATGGTGGCGATGTTGGCGACCAGCTTTTCGGCGATGGTGCCGCCGGCGGGGTGCGGCTGGGCCGACAGGGCTTCGGCGTCAGCCGCGCCCGATTCCAGCGCAACGGCCGACACGGTGCGAACGAAGTCCTGGAACTGGTCGTTCTTGGCAACGAAGTCGGTTTCGCTGTTCACTTCGACGGCAACACCCTTGGTGCCGGCGACGGCAACGCCGACCAGGCCTTCAGCGGCGGTGCGGCTCGACTTCTTCTGGGCAGCAGCCAGACCCTTGGCGCGCAGCCAGTCGGTCGCCGCTTCGATGTCGCCATTGGCTTCGGTGAGGGCCTTCTTGCAATCCATCATGCCCGCGCCCGAACGGTCGCGCAGTTCCTTGACGGCGGCAGCGGTAATCTCGGCCATGTTGAGGCTCCTAAATCAAAAGGGGTTTAATCAGATAAGCACTAGGGCGCGCTCCGTAATGGACCGCGCCCTAGCCTGTCATTCTTGCAGTTCGAAGACCGCGGATCAGGCCTGCGCGACGACCTCTTCGGCCTCGGGCTCGTCCAGAGCGCCCAGGTCGATGCCCGAAGCCTGCTGCGCACCACGGTTGCCCTTGGTGGCGGCAGCGGCAACGGCGTCGCAGTAGAGGCGGATGGCGCGGCTGGCGTCATCGTTCGCCGGAACCGGGAAGGCGATGCCGTCGGGCGAGACGTTCGAGTCGAGGATGGCGACAACCGGGATACCCAGGGTGTTGGCTTCCTTGATCGCCAGCTCTTCCTTGTTGGCGTCGATCACGAACATGACATCGGGGATGCCGTTCATGTCGCGGATGCCGCCCAGCGACAGTTCCAGCTTCTCGCGCTCGCGGGTCATCTGGAGGACTTCCTTCTTGGTGAAGCCGTGGGTATCGCCCGACAGCTTCTCTTCGAGGGTCTTCAGGCGCTTGATCGAGCCCGAGATGGTCTTCCAGTTGGTGAGCATGCCGCCCAGCCAGCGATGGTTGACGAAGTGCTGACCCGACTTGCGGGCGGCTTCGGCGATCGGATCCTGGGCCTGGCGCTTGGTGCCGACGAACAGAACCTTGCCGCCGCCGGCGACGGTGGCCGACACGAAGTCGAGGGCGCGCGCGAAGAGCGGCACGGTCTGCGACAGGTCAAGGATGTGGATGCCGTTGCGGTCGCCGAAGATGTACGGCTTCATCCGCGGGTTCCAGCGGTGGGTCTGGTGGCCGAAGTGGGCGCCAGCCTCGATCAATTGCTGCATGGTGACGACGGGGGTCGCCATAATCATTTCTCCTTCCGGTTGCTACCTCTGGGAATCAGGAACCTTGGATGGTCTCAAAGACCCGTCCGGCACCGGATATGTCGATTCCCATGTGGAATGGACGCGCCTTTAACGCCCAAAACCCCGTTGCGCAAGGGGTTGACTCGCTCTCAATATGAGAACATAAAGTGAACAGATGGAACAAACAGTCTAAACGCCCGTTTGCACCGACATAGTGAGCCTAAGCGTGCAAATGGCAAGATAGAAAGTCAGCGGCCATGTTCACCATTGTTGCAGCGACCATTTTCTCCGCCGCCTTCCTGCTGGCGGTCGGCACCATTGCCTGGATGTTTGCGCTCTATCATCAGAAGATGGCCGCAGCCCTGCTGTTCGAGCCGATTCCCCAGACCCCACCCGTCTATCATATCCGCATCACGCGGAACCGCGTGCGCCAGCCGGCCCGCGCCGCCACCCTGTCCGCCCCCGCCCTGCCCGGCAGCGCCCTCGCTGCCTGAACAGGACTTCCGGCTCAGCCAACAGGCTGCTTGCGCACCTTGGCGTAGGACAGGATGCCGAACGGGATCAGCAGCACATAGACGCCGCAGATCAGCAGCAAAGTGAACCAGGGCTGGGTCGCCAGCGCCGCCGCCAGCAGGCCGACAAAGGCGATGAGTTCCAGCCGGATGCGCTTGCGCAGCCGCAGCGCCGACCAGCTATAGGTGGCGATGCTGGAGATCATCAGGAAGGCCACGAACGCGGTCCAGGGCGCGACCACATACCAGGCGCGGAAAATCTCTTCGCCCGTCACCATCCACAGATAGAGCGGCACAAAGGTGAGGCCGGCGCCGGCCGGAGCCGGCACGCCGGTCAAAAAGCCGGCCGATTTGTGCGGCTGTTCCTCGACATCGATATTGGCGTTGAAGCGCGCCAGGCGCAGCGCGCAGGACAGGGCATGGGCCAGCGCGAAGATCCAGCCGAATTTCGGCATGGCGTGCAGCGACCAGAGATAGAGGATCAGCGCCGGCGCGACGCCGAATGCAATCGAATCGGACAGCGAATCCAGTTCGGCGCCAAAGCGGCTCTCGCCCCGCAGCATCCGGGCGATCCGGCCGTCCAGTCCGTCGAGCACGCCAGCGAACAGGATGGACAATACCGCCCGCTCCCACTCGCCTGAAATGCCGTAGCGCACGCCGGTGAGGCCGAAGCACAGCGCCATCGCCGTCACCGCATTGGGCGCCAGCATGCGCAGCGTGATGCCGCGCCGCAGCCCGCGCGGAACGGCGCGACGCCGCCTCACTGCTGGATGCCCGCAATCACGCGGCGATCGCCGATCTGGCCCAGGATCGTCTCGCCCGCGACGGTGCGCTGGCCCAGGATCACGCGCGGCGCGGTGCCGGCGGGCAGATAGACGTCGACACGGCTGCCAAAGCGGATGAGGCCGATGCGCTGGCCGGCGGCGACCATGTCGCCCGGCTTGACGAAGGGCACGATGCGGCGCGCGACAAGGCCGGCAATCTGGGTGAAGCCGACGCGCAGGCCGTCATGACGCTCGACCAGGATATGCTGGCGCTCATTATCCTCGCTCGCCTTGTCGAGATCAGCGTTGAGGAACTTGCCCGAAATATAGGTGACGGCCTTCACCGTGCCGCCGATCGGGGTGCGGTTGATATGGACGTCGAACACGCTCATGAAGATCGACACGCGGATCAGCGGCTGATCGCCCAGGCCATCAGGGCCGGCCATCTCGCGCGGCGGCGGCACGCGCTGGATCAGGGTCACCAGGCCATCCGCCGGGGCGATGATCGCGCCTTCATCCTGCGGCACGGCGCGGATCGGATCGCGGAAGAAGGCCAGCACCCAGATGGTGACCATCAGCATCAGCCAGCCGATGATTTCCCAGCCCATCACGAAGAACAGGCCGGTGATCGCAGCCGCGATCGCGCCGAACTTCACCCCTTCGGGATGGACCGAGGGGAAGCGCCATTTGACATTGCCGCCTGCGGCAATCGTGATCTCGTCATTTTCCATGGGCATGTCTTTAGGGGGAGACATTGATCCTGACAACGACGATCCCGGTCCTTGGCTCCCGGCATGAACGCGCATCGCACAACAGTCTTGCGCATGCATCGCATGATCGGCCGGAAATCCGGCGCTGGACGGTTGAACATTGGCGGCGCAGGCCGTAGGGCGTCCCCATAATTCCACCCAAGAGAAGAAGGCGAATAGGCGCTATGGCGAAGATCAAGGTGAAAAACCCCGTCGTGGAAATCGACGGCGACGAAATGACCCGCATCATCTGGGAATGGATCCGTGAGCGCCTCATCCTCCCCTATCTCGACGTCGACCTGAAATATTATGACCTGTCGGTCGAGAAGCGCGACGAGACCAGCGACCAGATCACGATCGACGCCGCCAACGCGATCAAGGAATATGGCGTCGGCGTGAAGTGCGCCACCATCACCCCCGACGAAGCGCGCGTCGAGGAATTCGGCCTCAAGAAGATGTGGAAGTCGCCCAACGGCACGATCCGCAACATCCTGGGCGGCGTCGTGTTCCGCGAACCGATCGTCATCAAGAATGTCCCCCGCCTGGTTCCGGGCTGGACCGACCCGATCGTCGTCGGCCGGCACGCCTTTGGCGACCAGTATAAGGCCACCGATTTCAAGGTGCCCGGCGCCGGCACGCTGACCATGAAGTGGGTCGGCACCAATGGCGAGGAACTCGAATATGAAGTGTTCGAATTCCCCAGCGCCGGCGTTGCCATGGGCATGTACAATCTCGACGAATCGATCCGCGATTTCGCCAAGGCCAGCTTCAACTATGGCCTGAACCGCGGCTGGCCCGTCTATCTGTCGACCAAGAACACCATCCTCAAGGCCTATGACGGCCGCTTCAAGGATCTGTTCCAGGAAGTGTTCGACGCCGAATTCGCCGACAAGTTCAAGGCGGCCGGCATCGTCTACGAACATCGCCTGATCGACGACATGGTCGCTTCGGCGCTGAAGTGGAGCGGCAAGTTCGTCTGGGCCTGCAAGAACTATGACGGCGACGTCCAGTCGGACACCGTGGCCCAGGGCTTCGGCTCGCTCGGCCTGATGACCTCGGTCCTGCTGTCGCCCGACGGCAAGACTGTGGAAGCCGAAGCCGCGCACGGCACCGTCACCCGCCACTATCGCCAGCACCAGCAGGGCAAGGCGACCTCGACCAACCCGATCGCCTCGATCTTCGCCTGGACCCAGGGCCTGTCGTTCCGCGGCAAGTTCGACGACACGCCGGACGTCGTGAAGTTCGCCGAGACGCTGGAGCAGGTCTGCATCAAGACCGTCGAAGGCGGCGCGATGACCAAGGATCTGGCCCTGCTGATCGGCCCGGATCAGGCCTGGATGACCACGGAGCAGTTCTTCGAGGCGATCCGCGTCAATCTGGAAGCCGAAATGGCCAAGTGGGCCTGATAAAGGCTTTTTACCGGAACTGATCGCTTCCTGAAGCTTTCAATACGGAAACGGAACGAGGCGGCGCCGCATCCCGGCGCCGCCTTTTCCTTTTCGGATTGATGCGACGGGAGCAAAGAATGACCACGACAGCCAAGAAGCGCCTGGAAGTCCGGGCGGCGGTGCCCGGCGATGTGCGCGGCATCCAGCGGCTGATCGCCCGCGCCTATCCCGGCATGCCCAATTATTCGCTGGCCACCATCCGCGGCCAGATCAACAATTTCCCCAATGGCTGCTTCGTCGCCCTCTATGACAGCAAGGTCGTGGGCTATTGCGCCACCATGCGCGTCAGCAAGGCGATGGCCTTTTCCCATCATGACTGGGAGGAGATCACCGCCAACGGTTTCGGCACCCGCCACAGCGCCGCGGGCGAATGGCTCTATGGCTATGAGATGGCGGTCGATCCCAAGCTGCGCGGGCTGCGCATCGGCCAGCGCCTCTATGACGAGCGCAAGGAACTGGCCGAGGAGCTGGACCTGCACGGCATCGTCATTGCAGGCCGCATGCCCGGCTATGCCCGCGCCAAGCGCCGCGCCGGCAGCGCAGCCGACTATCTGGAAAAGGTGGTCAGCGGCAAGCTGCGCGACCAGGTCATCAGCTTCCAGTTGAAGAACCAGTTCGAGCCGCTGGGCGTGCTGGAAAATTACCTTCCCGAAGACAAGCAGTCGGACGGACATGCGGCGCATCTGGTCTGGCGCAACCCCTATGTCGACCCGGACGAGGCGCCGGAAATGCGGGTGCCGCGCGGCGTGGAAAGCGTCCGCCTCGCCACCTGCCAGCTCCAGGCGCGCGCAGTGAAGGATTTCGACGAGTTCGTCCGCAACATCGAATATTTCGTCGATGTGGCGGCCGATTATCGGTCGGACTTCATCGTCTTCCCCGAGCTGTTCACCCTGCCCCTGCTCTCCTTCGAGACCAAGAAGCTCTCCCCGATCGAGGCGATCGACAAGCTGACCGGCTATACCCCGCGCCTGACCAAGGAACTGACGCGGATGGCGCTGGAATATAATATCAACATCATCGGCGGATCGCACCCCACCCGCGCCGACGATGGCGACATCCAGAATATCGCCTATGTCGCGCTGCGCGACGGATCGGTCCACACCCAGGAAAAGATCCACCCGACCCCGAACGAAGCCTTCTGGTGGAACATCAAGGGCGGCGACGCGCTCGACGTGATCCAGACCGATTGCGGCCCAATCGGCGTGCTGATCTGCTATGACAGCGAGTTTCCCGAACTGGCCCGCCGCCTGGTCGATCAGGGGGCGCGCATCATCTTCGTCCCCTTCTGCACCGACTCGCGCCTAGGTTATATGCGCGTGCGCTATTGCGCACAGGCCCGCGCGATCGAGAATCAATGCTATGTCGTGATGTCGGGCAATGTTGGCAATCTGCCGAACGTCGACAATATGGACATCCAATATGCCCAGAGCGCGATCCTGACGCCGTGCGACCTGCCCTTCGCCCGTGACGGCATCGCGGCCGAGGCGAGCGAGAATGTCGAGACGCTGACCATGGCGGACGTGAACCTGGCCGACCTCAGCTGGGCACGGGCCGAGGGCACGGTCCGCAACCTGCGCGACCGCCGCTTCGACCTTTATCATATCGACTGGGACAGCAATCCCGACCACAGCCACGCGCCAAGCGGCGGCCCGGTGCCGGCCGGTGGCCATAATTCGCCGGGTGGTGGCTGATCGAAGCGGGAGCAGCCAAGGCCCCTGCCATCATGACGGCAGGGGCGGCCCGGCTCACTCGACGGTGACGCTCTTCGCCAGATTGCGCGGCTGATCGACGTCGGTGCCCTTCAGCACGGCGACATGATAGGCCAGCAGCTGAACCGGCACGGCATAGACCATCGGCGCGATCAGCGGGTGGACCTTGGGCATGGTGATGGTAGCGAGACAGCCTTCGCCTGCCGCCTGCACCCCGTCATAGTCGGAAATCAGCACCACCTTGCCGCCGCGCGCCTGCACTTCCTGCATGTTGCTGACGGTCTTTTCGAACAAGGGGCCGCTGGGCGCGATGCAGATCACCGGCACCAGTTCGTCGATCAGCGCGATCGGGCCATGCTTCATCTCGCCGGCGGCATAGCCCTCGGCATGGATATAGCTGATTTCCTTGAGCTTCAGAGCGCCTTCCAGCGCCAGCGGATAGTCGGTGCCGCGGCCGAGATACAGGACATCGCGGGCCGGGACGATATGATGGGCCATCGCCTCGATCGCCTCGTCATAGGCGAGCGCGCCGTTGATCGCGGCGGGCGCTTCGGCGAGGTGACGGACAATTTCCTTTTCATCCTTGGCGCTGAGCTTGCCCTTGGCCCGCGCCAGATTGGCGGCGAAGGCAGCGAGCACGGCAAGCTGGCAGGTGAAGGCCTTGGTGGAGGCAACGCCGATTTCCGGGCCGGCATGGGTCGGCAGCAGCAGGTCGGCCTCGCGCGCCATGCTGCTGGTCGGCACATTGACGACGACGGCGATCTTCTGCCCCTGGGCGCGGGCATAGCGCAGCGCAGCAAGCGTGTCGGCGGTCTCGCCCGACTGGCTGATGAACAGGGCCAGGCCGCCCTCCTCCATCACCGGCTCGCGGTAGCGGAACTCGGAGGCGAAATCCAAATCGACCGGCACGCGGGCGAATTGTTCGAACCAGTAGCGCGCGACCATGCCGGCATAGAAGCTGGTGCCGCAAGCGACGATGGTGACGCGGCGAATGGTCGACAGGTCGAAATCCGGGATCGGCAGCGACACGCGATCATCCATCCGCTGCAGATAGGCCTTGAGCGTCTGGGCCACGACGACCGGCTGCTCATAGATTTCCTTCTGCATGAAGTGGCGATGATTGCCCTTGTCGATCATCGCGCCGGACACGCCGGAAATGGTGACCGGACGCTCGACCGGGTTGTTGTCCTTGTCGAAAATCTCGGCGCCATCCTTGGTGATGACGACCCAGTCGCCCTCGTCCAGATAGGCGATGCGCTGGGTCAGCGGGGCGAGCGCCAGCGCGTCGGAGCCGAGGAAGGTCTCGCCATCGCCATAGCCCACGACCAGCGGCGAACCCAGGCGCGCGCCGATCAGCATGTCGGGATGGCTCTTGAACAGGATGGCCAGCGCGAAGGCACCGTGCAGGCGCGGTAGCACCTGGGCCACGGCCTCCTTCGGCGCCACGCCCTGCTCCACCAGTTCGCTGACCAGATGGGCGACCACTTCGGTGTCGGTCTGGCTGTCGAAGGTGCGGCCGCGGGCAATCAGTTCGTCGCGCAGTGGCTTGAAATTCTCGATGATGCCATTGTGGACCAGCGCCACTTCGCCGGTCGCATGGGGGTGCGCGTTGCTGGTGGTCGGTGCCCCATGGGTGGCCCAGCGGGTATGGGCGATGCCGGTGGTGCCGGCCAGCGGCGATGCGGCCAGTTCCTTGACCAGATTGTTGAGCTTGCCCTCGGCCCGGCGGCGATCGATCCGGCCATCATGCACGGTTGCGACGCCGGCACTGTCATAGCCGCGATATTCCAGCCGCTTGAGGCCATCGACCAGCCGCTCCGCGACCTGATCCTTACCGATAATTCCGATGATACCGCACATGGTGGAAAGCCCCGCCGAACCAGATTAGTCAGATAGCGTCCATATAGGACAGCTTTGTCGCCATGCCATTAATGCCGGTCAGGCGACAGTGCCATGGCCGAGCCATGAAAAGAATGTCATCGTGGCCGGATGGTGACCAGCCAGATGTCGGGCGGCGCCAGCATGCGGAAGGGCAGGCCGCTGGTGCCCACCCCGCCCGACACGATCATCGCCTTCTGCCCATCCTGATAGCGGCCACAGGCATAGCGGGTGCCATAGCGGGAGGGCACATAGACGATTCCGGCAAAGGGCAGCGCCACCTGACCGCAATGGGTATGGCCGACCAGGGTCAGCGACGGCGCATCGGGCAGCAACGGGAAGACGTCGGGTCCATGCGACAGGATGACCGGCGCGCCACCAATGTCCTGCATCGCTTTCAACGTATCGGGTATGTCGGGCTTGCGGGTATAGATGTCCTTCAATCCACCGATCGCCAGCGGCCCGCGCCGCACCGCGCCATCCTGGACCAGGGCAATGCCCAGATCGGCAAAGGCGCGCTGCCAGTCATCGGGGCTCAGCGCCACCCGGTTCTTCCTGCTGCGACTGTCATGATTGCCCAGCACCGCGACCACGCCCATCGGCGCGCGCAGCCCGGCGAAGGGCGCGATCGCGTGGCGCGCATCATAGGTCGCGCCCCATTTATTGTCGCCGATATAGTCGCCGCCCAGCAGGATCAGGTCCGGCTTGAGGCCGTTGATCTGCGCCACGATCCGCGCCATCCGCGCCGGGCTGTTGTCCGGCCCGGACAGATGGGTGTCCGTCAGCAGCGCGACCTTGATCGGCTGCTGCGACGCGCCCGCCGGGAAAGGCAGCACGACATCGGCGCGTCGCACGACCGGCATAGCGCGCGCATTCATCAACAGCCAGAGCGGCCCTGCTACCGCGACCAGCAGCAGGAACAACAGGGCGGACAGAAACGGCCTGCGCCGGATGAAATTCAAGCCTTCGCCTTCCGCTCATGCATGCGGGTACGGAACGCCGCCGCCCAGCCCGGCTTGCTTTCCTGTTGCGGCCGGACGAGGCACAGCGCGTCGGCCGGAACCGGCTTGGTCACGACGCTGCCCGCCGCGACGATGGCGCCATCGCCGATCGTCGCCGGCGCGACCAGCGCGCTGTTGGAGCCGATGAAGGCCCCCGCGCCGATCTGCGTCTTATATTTGAAGAAGCCGTCATAATTGCAGGTGATGGTGCCCGCGCCGATATTGGCCGCCGCGCCGACGCTGGCGTCGCCGATATAGGACAGGTGATTGACCTTCGCCCCTTCGTCGAGGCGCGCCTTCTTGATCTCGACGAAATTGCCGACCTTTGCCTTGGGGCCGATGTCAGCGCCCGGACGCAGCCGGGCATAGGGGCCGATGTCGGCGCCGCTGGCCACGGTCGCGCCTTCCAGATGGGAGAAGGCATGGATGACGACATTGTCGGCGATGGTGACACCCGGACCGAAGACGACATTGGGTTCGACCGTCACGTCGCGGCCCAGCACCGTGTCGTGCGAGAAGAATACGGTCTGCGGCGCGACCAGGGTCACGCCCTCGCGCATCGCCTCGGCCCGGCGGCGGTCCTGCCACACGGCTTCGACGCCGGCCAGTTCGGCGCGGCTGTTGACGCCGGCCACTTCCCACGCTTCCGTCTCGATCACGGCGCTGTTTGCGCCGGGCAGCATGATGATGTCGGGCAGATAATATTCGCCGGCCGCATTGTTGTTGCCGATCTGGTCGAGCAGCACGAACAGGTCGCTCGCCCGCACCGCCATCAGGCCGCTATTGCACAGGGTGACGGCGCGCTCGGCCTCGCTCGCATCCTTAAACTCGACCATCTTCTCGATGATGCCCTGACCATCGGCGATGATCCGGCCATAGGCGGCGGCATCATCCGGGCGGAAGCCCAGCACCACCGCGCGCGGCTCGTCGCCCCGGCTCAGCCGATCGAGCATCGCCTTCATCGTCGCGCCGCTGACCAGCGGCACGTCGCCATAGAGGATCAGCACGTCACCGGCGAACCCCGCCAGCGCATCATGCGCCTGCGCCACGGCATGACCGGTGCCAAGCTGCTGGTCCTGCACGGCGATGGCGACGCCGCTGCCCTCGACCGCCTTTTCCACCTGCTCGCGGCCGGCGCCGACCACGACCACCTGCCGCTCGGGCAGCAGGTCCGCGACGCTGGCAAGCAGGTGCAGCAGCATCGGCCGCCCGGCGATCGGGTGCAGCACCTTGTGCGTGCCGGACTTCATCCTTGTGCCCTGCCCGGCGGCAAGGATGACGACTGCTAGGGGGCGAGGTGCGGTCACGGCGAGCGCGTCCTTTTCGTTCAAGTGGTCTGGAATATCACGGCTCTCTGCCATGTTTGCCTTGCCATTGCCACCGCCGACGCGGCATGGCGATGCCATGGCACGCTTATCCTTCGACATTGTCGGCTTCGACCTCGACGGCACCCTGCTCGACACCAGCGGCGATCTGGCCGCGGCGGTCAATTATGCGATCGGCACGATCGGCCGAGCCCCCTTCCCGGTCGATTCCATCCGGCCCTTCGTGGGCAAGGGTGCCAAGGTGATGCTGCAGCGCGCGCTCGACGCGTCGGGCGGCTATGACGAAGCGATCCTCGACCAGACGCTGCCGATCCTGCTCGATTATTATGAGCAGAATCTGGCGCTCCACTCCCTGCCCTATCCCGGCATGATGGCAATGCTGGATGCGCTGGCGGAGCGCGGCGTGAAGCTGGCAATCTGCACCAACAAGGCAGAACGCTTCACGATTCCCTTGCTGCACCAACTGGGCCTGTTCGACCGTTTCGCCTCGGTCGTGGCCGGTGACACGGTTGGCATTGCCAAGCCCGATCCGGCGCCGATCCATGCGATGATTGAGCGGGCCGGCGGCGGCCGCACCATCTTCCTGGGCGACACGATCAACGACATTGCCGGCGCGCGCAATGCCGGCATTCCCAGCATCGCGGTCAGCTTCGGCTTCCTCGACGGCCCGGTCGAAAATCTGGAGGCCGACGCGGTGATCCACCATTTCGACGAGCTGGTGCCGATGCTGGAAGCCTGGCCGGCATGAGCTTGCGCCTGGAGCGGGACGGCACGGTCGCCCGGCTGCTGATCGATCGGGCCGATCGCCGCAATGCCATGACCCAGGCGATGTGGGAGGCGATGCCCCATCTGGTCGCCGATGCCATGGCCGATGCGGATATCCGTGTGCTGATCCTCGCCTCGGCCACGCCCGGCCTGTTCTGCGCCGGTGCCGACATCAATGAATTTGCCGCCTGTTCGGGCGATGGCGACTGGCGCGCCGCCAACCAGGCCGCGATCCGCGCCAGCCAATATGCGCTGGCCCATGCGGAAAAGCCGGTGATCGCGGCGATCGACGGCGATTGTGTCGGCGGCGGATGCGGGCTGGCGATCGCCTGCGACCTGCGCATCGCGGCGCCGACCGCACGGCTGGGCATCACCCCGGCCAAGCTCGGCATCGTCTATTCGCTGTTCGACACCCGCCTGCTGGTCGATCTGGTCGGGCCGGCACGGGCCAAGCGCATCCTCTTCACCGGCGCGCTGCACGATGCCGAGGCGGCCCTTGCCATCGACCTGATCGACGAGATCGCGACCGATCCTCTGGCTGCTGCCGACGCACTGGCGCGCGAGATTGCCGGCAATGCCCAGCATAGCGTGCGCGCATCCAAGGCGATGGTCCGCCGCATCCTCGACGGTCAGGCGGATGACGACATGGTGACGCTGGAAATGTTCCGCGACGCCTTCACCTATCCCGACTTTGCCGAAGGCGTCGCGGCGTTCCGCGAGAAGCGGAAACCGCGTTTCTGATCCAGGTTAGGCAGTTTCCCGCTCGGCCCGCCGCAACCGTTACGCTCTCTTAACCATCGACATTTACCGGAAAATGCAGGATGGCGCTCCTGCATGACGCGACGTCATGCCGTCATGCTGCACAAAGGATCGGTCGCACTTCGTGGGTGAGAATTTCGCCTTCTTCCTGTCCATCATGATGGCCAGCTTCGGCGTCGCCTTCCTCATCGTCTGGGGCTGGGGCGCGCGGGAAGCCGGCTGGTGGAGCGGCGCCTTCTTCAACGTCGCCATGGGCTTTGCCGTGCCGGTCGCGTTCGACTTCCTGCCGACGGACTTGTGGGGCATCGTCGCCGACATCGCCTTTGCCACCGGCTTCCTGCTGTTCAGCCAGGCGCTGCTGACGCGCTGGCGCCCCAATTGGGTGCTGGGGCTGCGCATCGCCATCTGGGCGATATCGATCCTGATCTGCAGCTTTGCGGTGATGCGGGACATCGTCCCGCTGGAACTGGTGTCGTCCGACTTCGGCTGCTTCCTGCTGATTTCCATCCCGCTGATCGCCGGACGCGGCCAGTTGCGCGGCTGGCCCGATCGCGCCCTCTATGCTGCCGTCACCCTGGTGGCCCTCGACAACCTGCTGCGCGGCAGCAGCGTGTCCTTCACCCTGCCCGGCGGCGTAGCGTTCCGCGACAGCCAATATGCCTTCCTGATGCAGGCGCTGGCCTGCATGTTCGGCCTGTTCCTGGCCCTCTCCGCACTCGCGGCGGCCATGCAGGACGTGCTCACCCGCTATCGCCATGATGCCCATGTCGATCCGCTGTCGGGCCTGCTCAATCGCCGCGGGTTCGAGGAGGCGGTGGCCCGCCATGATGCCAGCGGCAGCCTGATCGCCTGTGACATCGACCATTTCAAGCGGGTCAACGACGCCCATGGCCATGGGCTGGGCGACCGGGTGATCGTCGCGCTGGCCGATGCGCTGCGCGCACTGGCCCCGGCCGATGCCGTCATCGCCCGCTTCGGCGGCGAGGAGTTCATCCTCTTCCTGCCCGGCGCAGACCCTGCCATGGCGACCGGCATTGCCGACGCGATCCGGCTGCGCTTTGCCGAACAGGCGGCAAGCCGGCTTGGCCTGCCCGGCCCGCTCACCGCCAGCTTCGGCCTCACCAGCCTGCACCGCGCCGACCGCTCGATCCATGACGCGATCGCACGGGCCGACAGCGCGCTCTATGAAGCGAAGGAAAAGGGCCGCAACCGCGTCGCCATTCGGCCCGCGCTGGCGCCCGCCGGCGATGCTCAGTCGAGCCGTGCCATCGCCTGAAGAAAGGCGTCCCGCGCCGCCTGGCGCTTGAGCCGTCGGCGTCGCAGCAGGATCGCAACCGCACCGAAGGGCAGGCACACCGCCAGCCCCAGGGCCGTCTGCGGCAATATCTGCAGCGTCATTTCGGGATGGCGGACGATCGCGATGATGTCGGCCAGCGCGGTCAGCACCGAAAAGATGATCCACAGCGCAAGGAACAACCGCTCAGGATTGGCCGACGGCACCGACTGGCTGGAGGGGAACTGGTTCATGCCCGTCCGATAGAGCAGCGCGCGTCCTTCCCCAAAAGAAAAAGGCCCCCGCTTGGCGGAGGCCCCTTCCCTTATCCAGCGATAGCGCAGTCGATCACATGTGGATCGGCTTGCCGGTCACGGCCATCGCCGCTTCCTTGATCGCTTCGCTGTGCGTCGGATGCGCATGGCAGGTGTAAGCGATGTCTTCGCTCGACGCGCCGAATTCCATGGCTTGCGCGGCCTGTGCGATCATCGTGCCGGCGACGGTGGCGATGATCCACACGCCCAGCACCTTATCGGTTTCGGCGTCGGCGATGATCTTCACGAAGCCGTCGGGCTCGTGATTGGTCTTCGCGCGGCTGTTCGCCATCATCGGGAACTTGCCGACCTTGACGGCGCCACGTTCCTTGGCGGCTTCCTCGGTCAGGCCCACGCCCGCGATTTCCGGCTTGGTGTAGACCACCGAGGGGATCACGTCATGGTTCACGATGCCGGTCAGGCCCGCGATATTCTCGGCGACGGCAATGCCTTCGTCCTCGGCCTTGTGCGCCAGCATCGGGCCGGGGATGACGTCGCCAATCGCCCAGACGCCCGGAACCTTGGTGCCGAACTCATGATCGGTCTCGATCTGACCGCGCGCGTTCAGCTCCAAGCCGATCTTGTCGAGGCCCAGGCCTTCGGTGTTGGGACGACGACCGATCGACACCAGGACGACGTCCGCTTCGATCTTCTCGGCTTCGCCACCGGCGGCGGGTTCGACGGTCAGGGTCACGCCCGACTTGCCGACTTCGGCGCCGGTCACCTTGGTGCCGAGCTTATATTCGAAGCCCTGCTTCTTGAAGATCTTGTTGGCTTCCTTGCGGACTTCGCCATCCATGCCGGGCAGGATCTGGTCGAGATATTCGACGACAGTGACCTTGGCGCCCAGGCGCTTCCACACCGAACCCAGTTCCAGACCGATCACGCCGCCACCGACGACGACCAGATGGCCCGGAACCTTGTCCAGTTCCAGCGCGCCGGTCGAATCGACGATCTTGCCGCCCGCATTGTCCACGGCCACGCCCGGCAGCGGGGCGACCGACGAACCGGTGGCGATGACGATGTTCTTCGCCGTCACCTTCTCGCCGTTCACTTCGACGGTGTTGGCGCCGGTGAAGCTGGCCAGGCCCTTGAGCCAGGTCACCTTGTTCTTCTTGAACAGATATTCGATGCCGCCGGTCAGGCCCTTGATGGCATCGACGCGCTGGCCCTGCATGGTGGGCAGGTCCAGGCTCATCTTGTCGATCTTGACGCCCAGCTTGGCGAGCGCGCCGTTGGCGGCCTCGTCATAAAGTTCCGAGGCGTGCAGCAGCGCCTTCGACGGGATGCAGCCGACGTTGAGGCAGGTGCCGCCCAGCGTCTCGCGGCTTTCGGCACAGGCGGTCTTCAGGCCCAGCTGAGCAGCACGGATCGCGGCGACATAGCCACCCGGGCCAGCACCGATAACCAGGACGTCATAATCGAAATCGGACATGGGGTTTTCCCTTCTCCAGTCATGCCAGCCAAACTGGCATCGCTCTGCCCCAAATCAAGGGCAAGAGGCGCCCCGGCCTAAGCCGGGGCAACAATAAATGGTGATTATTACAGGTCGATCAGCAGACGGGTCGGATCCTCGATCGCGTTCTTGACCGCGACAAGGAAGGTCACCGCTTCACGACCGTCGATCAGGCGATGGTCATAGCTGAGCGCCAGATACATCATCGGGCGGATCACGATCTGGCCGTTGCGGACGACCGGACGGTCCTCGATGCGGTGCAGGCCCAGAACCGCCGACTGGGGCGGATTGATGATCGGGCTGGACAGCAGCGAACCGAACACGCCGCCGTTGGAGATGGTGAAGGTGCCGCCCTTCATATCTTCCATCGTCAGCTTGCCTTCCTTGGCCTTCTTGCCGAAGCCGCCGATGGTCTTTTCAATGGCAGCGACGCTCAGGCTTTCCGCATTGCGGATGACCGGAACGACCAGGCCGGTCGGAGCCGAAACGGCGACCGAGATGTCGGCGAAGTCGTTATAGACGATCTCGTCGCCTTCGATCTGCGCGTTGACGCCCGGAATGTCCTTCAGCGCCATGCAGACGGCCTTGGTGAAGAAGCCCATGAAGCCCAGACGGACGCCATGCTTCTTCTCGAACAGATCCTTATACTTGGCGCGCGCCTCGATGACGTTGGTCATGTCGACGTCGTTGTACGTGGTCAGCAGGGCAGCGTTGTTCTGCGCTTCCTTCAGACGCTTGGCGACGGTCTGGCGCAGGCGGGTCATCTTGACGCGTTCCTGCTTGCGGCTGGGGCCAGCGGCCGGCGCATCGGCGGCAGGCGCCGAAGCCGGGGTCGCGGCAGCCGCCTTGGCAGTGCCGGCAGCGACGGCGGCCATGACGTCGTCCTTGGTCAGACGGCCGTCCTTGCCGGTGCCCTTGATCTTGCTCGGGTCAAGACCATGCTCCAGCACCAGGCGGCGGACCGCCGGCGACAGGGTCAGGCTGCCGCCCTCTTCGTCGTCCGATGCAGCCGGGGCCGAAGCGGCCGGCGCGGGTGCAGCGGCTTCCGCCTTGGCGGCGGGAGCAGCGGCAGCAGCCGGCGCGGCGGCAGCGGCACCGCCTTCGTTCACATAGGCCAGCAGCGCGCCGACCTCGACCGTATCGCCTTCCTTGGCGACCAGATCACCCATGACACCGGCGACCGGCGAGGGCACGTCGACCGCGACCTTGTCGGTTTCAAGGCTGACGATCGGCTCGTCGGCCTTGACCGCTTCACCCGGCTTCTTGAGCCACTGACCGACGGTTGCTTCGGTAACGGATTCGCCCAGCGTGGGGACTTTGACTTCGGTTGCCATGTGCTTTCTCAGCCTTTCTTCTGGCGACGGATTTCTTCACGAACGCTGTGACCCAGCGCATCGGCGACGAGGGCGCCCTGTTCGGACACATGGCGCGAGGCCAGGCCCGTGGCAGGCGATGCCGAAGCCTTGCGGCCGGCATAGCGGGCGCGCTTGGGCGCCTTGCCGGCCTTGGCCAGCGCTTCCTCGATATAGGGTTCGACGAAGGACCAGGCGCCGTTGTTGCGCGGTTCTTCCTGACACCAGACGACCTCGTCCAGATTGGTCATGCGCTCGATGCGCGTGGCCAGTGCGTCAGTGGCGAACGGATAAATCTGTTCGATACGGACGATCTGGGTGTTGGCATCGCCGGCGGCGTCGCGGGCTTCCATCAGGTCGTAGAAGACCTTGCCCGAGCAGAGCACCAGGCGCTTGGTATCCTTGTCAGCCGACCCGTTGGGGTCCGACAGGATGCGCTTGAAGTGCGTTTCGCCCAGGAAGTCCTCGGCCTTGCTGACGGCGGCCTTGTGACGCAGCAGCGACTTGGGCGCCATGATGATGAGCGGCTTGCGGAAGGGCCGCAGCATCTGGCGACGCAGCGCGTGGAAGTAATTGGCCGGGGTCGTGATGTTCGCGACCTGGATATTGCCTTCGGCGCAGAGCTGCAGATAGCGTTCCAGACGCGCCGAGCTATGCTCGGGCCCCTGGCCTTCATAGCCGTGCGGCAGCAGGCAGACGAGGCCGTTGGACCGCAGCCACTTGGTTTCCGACGACGCGATATACTGGTCGAAGATGATCTGCGCACCATTGGCGAAATCGCCGAACTGCGCTTCCCAGATTACCAGGCTCTTCGGGTCCGCCAAAGCGAAACCATATTCAAAGCCCAGCACGCCATATTCGGACAAAGGCGAGTCCAGCACTTCGAAACGGCCATGCGGCACGGTCGAGAGCGGGATATACTTGGCCTCGGTGTCCTGGTCGGTCCAGACCGCGTGACGCTGGCTGAAGGTGCCGCGACCCGAATCCTGACCCGACAGGCGAACGCCATAGCCTTCCGACAGCAGCGAACCGAAGGCCAGCGCCTCGCCGGTCGCCCAGTCGAAATTGGCACCCGACTTGAACATCTCGGCCTTGGCATCCAGCACACGCTTCAGCGTCTTGTGGACATTATGGCCTTCGGGAACGGTGGTCAGCGTGCGGCCCAGGCTGTCGAACAGCTTCTGGTTGATCGCCGATTCCACGCTCTGGCGCGCGGTTTCGGCATCGGCCGGCTTGTGCAGGCCCGACCAGCGACCGGCGAACCAGTCGGCCTTGTTGGCCTTGTAGCTCTTGGCGGCTTCGAACTCGTCTTCCAGATGGGCGACGAACTCGTCGGTCGAACCGGAGACGAACGCATCGTCCACCACGCCTTCCGCCTTCAGGCGCGCGGCATAAATGTCGCTGACCGGCGGATGCTGACGGATTTCCTTGTACATCAGCGGCTGGGTGAAGCCCGGCTCGTCGCCTTCGTTATGACCGAAGCGGCGATAGCACCACATGTCGACGACGACGTCGCGATGGAATTTCTGGCGATATTCCATGGCGAGCTTGGTCGCGAAGGTCACGGCTTCGGGATCATCGCCATTGACGTGCAGGATCGGCGCCTGGACACCCTTCGCCACGTCCGACGGATAGGGCGAGCCGCGCGAGAATTGCGGGCTGGTGGTGAAGCCGATCTGGTTGTTGATGATGAAGTGGACGCAGCCGCCGGTGTTGTAGCCGCTGACGCCCGAGAAGCCGAGGCATTCCCAGACGATGCCCTGGCCGGCGAAGGCCGCGTCGCCGTGGATCAGCACGGGCAGAACCTGCTCATGCTTGGTGAGGTCGTCGCGGAAGGTCTGCTGCGCGCGGACCTTGCCCAGCACCACCGGATCGACGGTTTCGAGGTGCGACGGGTTGGGAACCAGCGACATATGGACCTTGACGCCGTCGAACTCACGGTCGGTCGAGGTGCCGAGATGATATTTCACGTCGCCCGAACCACCCACGTCTTCGGGGTTGGCAGTGCCGCCCGAGAATTCGTGGAAGATGACGCGGAAGCCCTTGGCCATGACGTTGACAAGGACGTTCAGGCGGCCGCGATGGGCCATACCGAACACGATCTCGCGCACGCCCGATGCGCCACCATATTTGATGACCGCTTCGAGCGCGGGGATCATGGACTCGCCACCGTCGAGGCCGAAGCGCTTGGTGCCGACATATTTGCGGCCCAGGAACTTCTCATACTGCTCGCCCTGGATGACCTTGGCCAGGATCGCCTTCTTGCCCTCGGGCGTGAAGTGGATTTCCTTGTCCTTGCCCTCCAGGCGTTCCTGCAGGAAGCGGCGCTCTTCAACGTCCGCGATATGCATATATTCAAGGCCGACATTGCCGCAGTAATTCTGGCGCAGGATCGTCACGATCTCCGCGACGGTCGCGTACTGCAGGCCCAGCGTGCCGCCCAGGAAGACCTTCTTCGACGCGTCGGTCAGGCCATGATATTCCGGAGTCAGGTCCGCCGGCAGGTCACGCTTGGCCAAGCCCAGCGGATCGAGATTGGCGGCCAGATGACCGCGCACGCGATATGTGCGGATCAGCATCTGTGCGCGGATTGCGTCCTCGGCAGCCGATGCGATATCGGCCTCGGAAACAGCGGCACCCTGCGCCTTTGCAGCAGCCTTCACGGCCACCTGCATCTGCGTCGGGTCCATCGCCCCGGTCAGGTCGTCGGTGTCCGCCAACGGCCAGTTGGGGCGTGCCCAGCTCGGCCCCTGTTCGATCTCGAAATCCTGGTTCTCGTAACCCATCGTCTTGTGTCCCATGCATGCCGCGTGCAGTCGCGGAGCGGGAAAGTGCGGCCGGGGTGCAGCCCGGCCGCGTTTCCATATCATATTTTAAAGGCGGATCAGCCCTTCAGCACTTCCAGCAGGGTCTCGCCCAGCAGGCTCGGGCTGGCAGCGACCTTGATGCCGGCCGCTTCCATCGCCGCGATCTTGCTTTCCGCGTCGCCCTTGCCGCCCGACACGATCGCGCCGGCGTGGCCCATGCGACGGCCCGGAGGTGCCGTGCGACCCGCGATGAAGCCGGCCATCGGCTTCTTGCGGCCCTTCTTGGCTTCGTCGATCAGGAACTGGGCAGCCTGTTCTTCCGCGTCGCCGCCGATTTCACCGATCATGATGATCGATTCGGTGGCGTCGTCGGCCAGGAACAGTTCCAGCACGTCGATGAAGTTGGTGCCGTTGACCGGGTCACCGCCGATGCCGACGGCCGTGGTCTGGCCCAAGCCCGCATTGGTGGTCTGGAACACGGCTTCATAGGTCAGCGTGCCCGAACGCGACACGACGCCGACCGAACCCTTCGAGAAGATGTTGCCGGGCATGATGCCGATCTTGCACTCGCCAGGCGTCAGCAGGCCGGGGCAGTTCGGGCCGATCAGGCGCGACTTCGAACCCGACAGGGCGCGCTTCACCTTGACCATGTCCAGAACCGGGATGCCTTCGGTGATCGCGACGATCAGCGGGATTTCGGCATCGATCGCTTCCAGGATCGAGTCGGCCGCGAACGGCGGCGGAACATAGATGACCGAGGCGTCGGCGCCGGTCTTCGACTTGGCTTCGGCAACGGTGTCGAACATCGGCAGACCGATGTGGGTCGTGCCGCCCTTGCCGGGGGTCACGCCGCCAACCATCTGCGTGCCATAGGCAAGAGCGGTTTCGGTGTGGAAGGTGCCGGTGGCACCGGTCATACCCTGGGTGATGACCTTGGTGTTCTTGTTCACCAGAATGGACATGGGTGTCCCTTTATTCTCTGTGGACGTGGCACTTGGGTCTAAAGCGACCCGTCCCAGGCTGCGCACTTACCTGGAACGGGACGGTGCAAGCTGGTTGGCTCAGGCGAGCGAGGGATCGATACCCTTGCAGGCTTCCAGCAGTTCCTTGACGGCGTCGACCGACACCTGGAGGTTGGCCTTGGCTTCGTCGTTCAGCTCGATCTCGATGACCTGCTCGACGCCGTCCTTGCCGATGATGACCGGCACGCCGACATAGAGATTGTCGACGCCATACTGGCCGGTCAGGTTCGCGGCACAGGGCAGCAGGCGCTTCTTGTCGCCCAGATAGGCTTCAGCCATGGCGATCGCGCTGGTGGCGGGCGCATAGAAGGCCGAACCGGTCTTGAGCAGCGCGACGATCTCGCCGCCGCCCGAACGGGTGCGCTTGACGATGGCGTCGATCCGCTCCTGGGTCGAACGGCCCTGCTTGATCAGGTCGGGAACCGGGATGCCGGCGACGGTCGAATATTCGATCACCGGAACCATGGTGTCGCCGTGGCCGCCGAGCACGAAGCTGGTGACGTCCTTGGCCGACACGTTGAATTCTTCCGCCAGGAAGTGGTTGAAGCGCGAGCTGTCCAGAACGCCGGCCATGCCGACGACCTTGTTCGCGGGCAGGCCCGAAAATTCGCGCAGCGCCCAGACCATCGCGTCGAGCGGGTTGGTGATGCAGATGACGAAGGCGTCGGGGGCGTTGGCGGCGATGCCCTCGCCCACGGCCTTCATGACCTTGAGGTTGATGCCCAGCAGGTCGTCGCGACTCATGCCCGGCTTGCGAGCGACACCGGCGGTGACGATGATGACGTCCGCGCCCGCGATATCGGCATAGTCGTTGGAACCGGTGATCTTCGCATCGAAGCCTTCGACCGAGGCGCACTGCGACAGGTCGAGAGCCTTGCCCTGGGGAACGCCTTCGACGACGTCGAACAGGACGATGTCACCGAGTCCCTTGAGAGCCGCGAGATGCGCGAGCGTGCCGCCGATATTGCCAGCGCCAATGAGCGCGATCTTCTTACGGGCCATATGCAATCATCCTCCAAGATGTGAACTCTGGAATTGTCAGTGCGCCTACGCCCATATTGTGGGGGTTTCAACCAAACAAAGCCCCCTGTGGCAAATTATCTTTGCAATTCATTCGCAGTTGCATTAGAGGCTTTTTCACACCCTGTCGCTCCTGGTCTCCTACCCTGGACCTAGAGCCTTCCCTGCAGCGGTAGCCTGCCGGATGCTTCCCAAGTGGAAGCATCCGGTCTGTTTTTCCGTAAGAAAGTTGCGCCCTGATGAACGTCGACGCAAGCGGCGATAGGGCGAAATGCGCGCACGACGGGGTGCGCCGCGCTTATTTGGGGCCGTGGCCCAGCGCGAGATAATCGTCCGACTGCATTTCCATCAGCCGCGACACGGTCCGCTCGAATTCGAACGCCCCATCCCCTTCGGGATAGAGTCGCATCGGCTCGGCATCGGCCGAGGCGAGCAATTTGACCTTATATTCGTAGAGCGAGTCGATCAGCGTGACGAAGCGCGCTGCCTCGTTGCGCTTCTCCGGCCCCAGAACCGGAATGCCGACGATGATGACCGTATGATATTTGCGCGCGATCGCCAGATAGTCCGGCGCGCCGCGCGCCTCGACACACAGCCGCTTGAACGAGAAGACGGCGACACCCTTCAGGCTCTTGGGCACATGCATGGTGCGCCCGCCCTGAACGACGATCTCCTCCGAGGGCACCTTGGCCCGGTCCTCGACCGAAAAGTCGGTCAGGCGGAAGAAGGCCTCCGACAGCGCCCTGGTCGCCTCCGGCCCATTGGGCACATGCCACAGCTTCGAGTCGCCCAGACGATCACGGCGATAATCGACCGGACCGTTCAGCGTCATCACGTCCAGCTTCGCCTTGATAAGGTCGATGAAGGGCAGGAAGAGCTGGCGGTTGAGGCCATTCTTGTAGAGCTCATCCGGCTCGCGGTTGGAGGTGGTGACGATCGTCACCCGCTTTTCCAGCAGCCCCGTGAACAGGCGCGACATGATCGCCGCATCGGCCATATTGTTGACGACCATCTCGTCGAAACAGAGCAGCCGCGCCTCTTCGGCCAGCGACTCGACCACCGGCGGGATCGGATCCCCCGACTCGGACTTGCGCGCCTCGGCCAGGCGGGCATGCACGTCGAGCATGAATTCATGGAAATGGGCGCGCTTCTTGCGCTGGACATGGACCGTGTCGAAGAACAGGTCCATCAGCATCGACTTGCCGCGCCCGACCCCGCCCCACATATAGAGGCCCCGCGGCGGCTCGGGCTGCTTGCGTAGCAGCTTCCATAGCGTCGAGCCACGCGCCGGCGTCGCTTCCAGATCATGCTGAAGCTGGTCGAGTCGCACGGCGGCGGCCCGCTGGTCCGGATCGGGCCGCAATTCGCCAGCCGCGACCAGCGCATCATAACGGGCGATGACGCTGGTCACTGCGCCTTGGGCGCCTTGCGCAGCGTGGCGGTGGACGCCGCGACCGGCTCGCCCTCCTGGGTGATCAGCATGCGCAGGAACATGAGGCGCCCGGTCTCGCGCAGCAATTCCACCTCGGCCAGCAGGTCGGGACCGACCTTGCCCGCGCCCAGATATTGCATCGACAGGTCGATGGTCACGCCATTGACCTGGCCCTGATGCCCCATCGCCCAGAGTGCGCCGAAATAGGCATGGTCGGCAAAGGCGGCGAGGAAGCCGCCATGCAGCGTATCGAGCCGGTTGCGGTGGCTGGTGCGGGTTTCCAGCGCGACATGCGCCTTCTTCTCGCCCAGCCCGCGCATGTAACCGCGGCCGATGGCCTGCAGGAAGGTGTCGGGATGCGGATCGTGCCAGGCGGTCCAGCCCGACCATTTCCCTTCGTTCAGCGGTCGCCCGCCTGCAACACCGTCGCTGGTCAACTTACAGCTGCCGTTCGACCATCATCTTCTTGGTCTCCGCGATCGCCTTGGCCGGGCTCAGGCCCTTGGGGCAGACGTTCGCGCAGTTCATGATGGTGTGGCAGCGATAGAGGCGGAAGGGATCTTCCAGCTCGTCGAGGCGCTCGCCGGTGAACTCGTCGCGGCTGTCGGCCAGCCAGCGATAGGCCTGCAGCAGGATCGCCGGGCCCAGGAACTTGTCGCTGTTCCACCAGTAGCTGGGGCAGCTAGTCGAGCAGCAGGCGCACAGGATGCACTCATAAAGACCATCCAGCTTCTCGCGATCGGCAGGCGACTGCAGCCGCTCCTTGCCGCTCGGCGCCGGGCTGACGGTTTGCAGCCAGGGCTTGATGCTGTTGTACTGGGCGTAGAAGTGGGTGAAGTCCGGCACCAGATCCTTGATGACGTCCATGTGCGGCAGCGGCGTGATCTGCACCTGCTTGCCGGCGCACTCGTCGATCGCGGTGGTGCAGGCCAGGCCGTTCTTGCCGTTCATGTTCATCGAACAGGAACCGCAAATGCCTTCGCGGCACGAACGGCGGAAGGTCAGGGTCGAGTCATACTCGTTCTTGATCTTCAGCAGCGCGTCGAGAACCATCGGGCCGCAATTGTCGAGATCGATCTCGAACGTGTCGTAGCGCGGATTCTCGCCCGAGTCCGGATCGTAGCGATAGACCTTGAAGCTGCGGACATTGGTCGCGCCCTCGGGCGCCTTGTGGGTCACGCCCTTGCCGCTGATCTTGCTGTTCTTGGGCAAAGCAAATTCGGCCATCGCTCGTCGAGCCTCTTCGTCGATGTCTGTCTGATGGGGGTCCGCATAACGAAAAATCTGCAAAGGTCCAGCACTGAGACCATGTTTCTGCCCCGGCGGGCCTTGTTGCAAATCGATTGCAAATAATCATTGCCGAAGAGGGGCTTCGGCTTGCGTCCCGCGCCAGCCACGCTAGAGCGACCTCGTTTCGCTCCCCCCTCGCATTGCGACGCGGGGCGAAGTAAAGCAAACGCAGGTCATGCCCCTGCGGCGGCGAATATCTGTGGGGACCGCCTTCATTGCCGATCGACATCGCCTTTCTTGCCATCGCCGAAGCGCAGCAGGTGTTTCACTGGCTGCCGGCCGCCCTTGAACTGGGCAAGCGCGCGGATGTGCGCGTCCATATACTCTCGCCCTCGCGCCTTATTCTCGATCTGGTCGCCAGCTATGATCCCGAAGGACGGCTCGACCTCATCAAGCTGCGCCGCCCTTCGACCAAGCCCGATTCCCTGTTCCGCCTGCCCTCGCGGCTGGCGACGCTGCTGCTCAACTATCGTGCCATCGCCCGCTTCCCGACCCTGGTGACGACGGAGATTACCAGCGCCTGGCTGAAACGGGTGCCCGGCTTTGCCACCCGCCTGATCCTGATCAAGCATGGCGCGGGCGACCGGGCTGGCGGCTACAAGCAGCGCCACGCCGATTTCGACCTGACCATCGTCGCGGGCGAGAAGGACCGGCGGCGGATGATCGAATATGGCCTTTGCACCGACGCCAATTGTCTGGTCGGCGGCTATGCCAAGTTCGAACTGCGCGCGCCGCGCCGCCCCTTGTTCGACGATGACAAGCCTGTGCTGCTCTACAATCCGCATTTCGACCCGGAGCTGTCTTCCTGGGTCAGGCACGGGCCGCAGGTCATGGCCGCACTCGAAGCGCTGCAGGGCTGGAACATCATCATCGCGCCGCATGTGAAGCTCGCCCGCCGCGTCCCGCCGATCCACAGCGACAGGCCGCATATCCGTGTCGACATGGGCAGCCGCCACTCGATCGACATGAGCTACACGACCAGCGCCGACGCCTATCTGGGCGACGTGTCGAGCCAGGTTTACGAGTTTCTGCTCACCCCCCGCCCCTGCATCTTCCTCAACCTCGACCATCATGACTGGCGCGAGGATCAGGCCTTCGCCCATTGGCGTCTGGGCCAGGTGATCGACCGCGCGGATGCGCTTCAGGGCGCGCTCGATCGGGCAGCAGACTTGCAACCGGGCCTGGTTGCTGCTCAGGAAGCGGCAATGCAGGATAGTATCGATCTTTCTCCGGTCCCCGCCTCGCAGCGGCAGGCCGCCCTCATCCTCGATTTTGCGCAGAAGGCACAGGCATGATGCAGACGATCAGCACCACCCTCGGCCCGGTTCGCCTGCTCGGCGAGAACGCGACCCCGATCTGGGGCATGTCCAACGCCGAACGCAATCGCCGCATGGCGGAAAGCGCGGCCAAGAATGGCAGCACGCTGGCGCCGGGCCATGAACTGGTCTTCAACCTCGCCTATGCCTTCGACCCGCTGCTGCTGCGGCTGGTGCTGGAAACGCCCGGCACGATGTTCGCCTGGGCCGGCCAGCCAATCGTCGGCCAGGTGCCCGCGGGCAGCGACCCGATGCAGGCCAGCGGCCTCATCGACCTGTCGGACGGACGCAAGCTCTACAATCGCCAGCTGCGCAAGCTGGAACAGCCGATGGTGCGCGAACTGGTGCCCCAGACCCGCAAGGCGATCGAGCGGCAAAGCTATTTCGGCGCCTATAAGGGCGTGACCGACCTGCTGACCAAATATCTCTGGCCCGAACTGGCGCTGATCCTGACGCGCATCGCCGCGCAGCTGAAGATGACGCCGAACATGGTGTCGGTGATCGGCGTGACGCTCTGCCTCGTCGCCACCTTCCTGTTCGCCAAGGGGCTGTTCTGGACCGGCTTCCTGTGCGGCTTCATCTTCATGGTGCTCGACACGGTGGACGGCAAGCTCGCCCGCTGCACCATCACCTCGTCCAAATGGGGCAATGTGATCGACCATGGCGTCGACCTGGTCCACCCGCCCTTCTGGTGGTATTTCTGGGGCGTGGGCCTCACCTATTGGGGGCTGGGCCTGTCGGCCGGCACCTTCACCTTCATCATGACCGCCGTGATCGCGGGCTATATCCTCCAGCGCCTGATCGAAGGGATGTTCCTCAAGGACTTCAAGATGGACATCCATGTCTGGCGTCCGTTCGACAGCCAGTTCCGCCTGATCACCGCCCGCCGCAACCCGAACATGGTGATCCTGTTCGTGGCGCTGCTGTTCGGCCGGCCCGACATCGGCCTGATCGCGCTTGCCTGGTGGACCATCCTCTCGCTGGTCGTCCATGCGGTGCGTCTGGCGCAGGCCTATATCGTCCACCGCTCCGGCCGGCCGATCGTCAGCTGGATGGACGAAGCGGAAGCCACCGCATGAACGCCACCATCGCGAAATTCGGCTGGCCGGCGACGCTGGTCGCCGAATTCGACCATTGGGTCGTGCTGCTGCGCCCGGCCCAGCCGACGCTGGGATCGCTGGTGCTGGCGGCCAAGAGCGACGCGACCGCGTTCGGCGATCTGCCCGGTGACGCCCATGCAGAACTCAAGGCCGTCACCGCTGCGATCGAGGCCGCGCTGACCCGCGCGGTGAACTATGCCAAGATCAACTATCTGATGCTGATGATGGTCGACCCGCATGTCCATTTCCATGTCATCCCCCGCTATGAGGGCGAACGCAGCGCCGCCGGCCTGACCATTGCCGACGCCGGCTGGCCGGGCCAGCCCGACCTTGGCAGCGCGGTCAAGATTGACAGCGAAGCTGACACGGCGCTGCGCGATTGGCTGAAGGGGCATTTCGCCCTCTGATCGGACGGATCGGGGCCAGCCGGATCAGGGCCGGAAGGTCAGGCTCAGCACGAAGCGGTTGGATTCCTGCCCCAGATTATATTCGGCCTGCATCGCCCAATGGCTGGACAGTTCCAGATTGGCGCCGGCGATGCCGGCCCAGGGGCGGCGGCTCGACAGGTCGACCTTGTAGCGCAGGCCGACACCATCGCCGTCCTCGAACAACGGGCCGCTGCGCACCAGCCCCGACACGGTGACATCCATGTCGAAATAATTAGCGCCGACATAGGGTGTCAGGATCGTGTCGCCGCCCAGCGAGAAGCGCGGCCCCGCCCGTGCCGCGATGTTGGTCATCTGCATGTCGGACCGGTCCTTCTTCGCCACGCTGATCGTCTTGGCGAGGGACAGGGCGGCAAACCAGCTGTTGCTGCCATAACCCAGGATGCTGCCGAAGGTGAAGGAGGTGTTGTCGACATCCGCCTTGAAGGGCAGCTGGCTATGACCGCAGGGCTTGGCCGGGCGACAGAAAGGGAAAGGCACGAAGGCATCGAGATCGATGTCGACGCCGACATCGACATGCCCCTTCACCTTGCCGATGCCGGCAAACAGGTTGAGGAAGGGAAACAGCCAGACATCCGCCTTGAACTCGCTGTTGCTGGTCCGGCTTTCCATCTCCGTCGTGGTGACGAAGGGCACCTGTAGCAGCGACGCGCCTTCGGGCGGATCCTCGCCCTTGGCAATGGCAACTGCCAGGTTCCGGCTGTTCATATGCTGGACATTGTGGATCAGCATGCCGCTGGCGCCCAGCGCGCGCTGGATATGATAGCCGCGCTCGATCGCCGCGCGTCCGCCGATCGGCAGCAGCGGATATGTCCTGCGCTCGGGCGGGGGTTCCACCGCCCCTTCTGCGGGCGCAACGGGCATCGGCGTGTCGGCCGTCCCGCTGACGGGATCGGCGCTGGTCGCAACCTGGGTAATTATCGGGACGGGCGGCACTTCTTCTGCGCGGGCATGGCCCGCCACACCCAGCGTCATGACCGATAGCAGCGTCACTCCTCGCATCGCCATCATTCCCTGTCCCCCGGCCCCGCGCCCTGCTCCTTCGGGCCGGGCAGACAATATGCGGGAAAGGCGCTTGCCTGGCTTCTGGGTAATTTCCCCCTTTTGCCTGCACATTTCCCCCGATGGTGCCGCCCCCGCCTTCCTCTAGGCTGGTCCGATATGACAGGGAGACATGGCGTGCGACACGCGCTGGCCGGCCCAAGCCTGATGATGTGCCTGGGCATGGCCCTTCCCGCCGCTGCCCAGAACAGCCCATCGCGCGAGATCATGGATCAGGCGCAAAGCGTCCAGGCCGGCGAACCGGAACCCGCGCCCGATGCCGCCCTGCCCCCGCCCAGCACCAAGCCGGATCTGGTAATCGCGCCGATCCCGCTGTCCAATCCGGCGATGGGCACCGGCCTCGCCGGTGCGGCCGTGCTCTATTATAATCCCAACGGATCGTCCCGCCCCTGGGTCAGCGGCTTTGGCGGCGGCTACACTAGCACCGATAGCTGGGGCCTGGGCGCGTCGCACAATATGACGCTGGCCGACGACCGTCTGCGCTTCCAGGGCTGGGCCGGCTATGGCATCGCCAATCTGCGCTTCTATGGCATCGGCGCCAATGCCGGCGCGTCCAACCTGTCGATCAAGCTGCGCGACAAGGCCTTCGCCGCCATGGTCGACACCCAATATCAGATCTTCAGCAAGGGCTTCCTGCGCCACCTTTCCTTCGGCGCGCGCCTCTATTATCTCGACATGAACGCCCGCGTTTCGCTGCCGCTGCCCAATCATCCGAACCTGACACCGCCCGCGATCGAGCGGCACAGCCAGATTGCGATGCTCGGCCCCTCCTTCACGTTCGACAGCCGCAACAATCCGGTCGATCCGCGCAAGGGCGTCTACACCACCGGTTCACTGACCTATGGCGCCGACTGGCTGGGCAGCGACTTCACCCATCACAAGCTGCAGATTGCGGGCAATGGCTATTTCCCGCTGGGGCGCGAGACCGTGCTGGTGGTGCGCAAGACGCTGTGCGAGGCGTCGGACGGCGCGCCCTATTATGACCTGTGCCTCTATGGCCAGAATGGCGACCTGCGCGGCTATGAAACCGGCCGCTATCGCGACCGGGCCAGTTGGGCGCTGCAGGGCGAGGTGCGCCAGCATCTGTTCGGCAAGATCGGCATGGTCGCCTTCGGCGGCATCGGCGGCATTGCGCGCAGCGGCAAGGATATCTGGAAACATACCAAGATGCTGCCGGCCGGCGGTTTCGGCCTGCGCTATCTCGCCTCGAAGGAGGCCAATGTGAATCTGCGGGCCGACATTGCCTGGGGCAAGGACGGCGCCGCCTTCTATTTCGGAATCGGCGAAGCCTTCTAGGTCGGATAGACAGATCAGACGGTCGGCAAACGACCAGAAGCGGACATTCCTCCCCGGCACGGGGAGGTGGTAGCGCGAAGCGCTGACGGAGGGGTAGGTGCCTCTTAGCGCTGCGCTATCCGGCCTGTGCCCCTCCACCACTCGCTACGCGAGCGGTCCCCCTCCCCGTGACGGGGAGGAATGTCTTGCTCCCACCCATTCCGGCCATTTGGCAACCGCCGAATTGGCTACGCAACCCGGCGCTCACGCGCCGTAGCGCCCTTCTTCCACCCATTTCTCGGTGAGCGCATTGGCGGCATCGACATCCTGCGGGAAGTCGACTTCCTGCCACTCCAGCCCCTCGATCGACACGGTGCCGACCCGGTTACCCTTGGCGATGATGTCGATCGCGCGCAGATACCAGCGGGCGACGCCTTCGGGCGTGCGCATCATCTGGTCGACCTGGTTACGGAAGATCGCCGGCCCTTCGCCCACGAACGCCAGCATGCCGATCGATTCGGCATTGGTGTCGGGCGGCAGCAGCCGCTTGCCGATATGGTGCAGGCGGCCGCTTTCGTCCCGGTTCACCTTCATGTCGTCATCGTCATAGTCGCCGTCGGGCTTCACATCGACGGTGACGGTGATCGCGTCCTTCGCGCCCGTGACCAGCTTCGCCACGATCTCGTCCGATACGATGGTGTCGCCGTTCAGGATGATGAAGTCCTGGTCCATCTCCTCGCGCGCGATCCAGCAACTGCCCAGATTGTCGGCGACCTGGAAGAAGGGGTTGAACAGCGTGCGGATGCGCGCGCCGGTCTCGCGATAGAGCTGCAGCGCATGATCCTCGACCCGCTCGGTGCGGAAGCCGGTGACGACGACGATGTCGGTTACGCCATTGGCGACCAGCGCGGCGATCTGCCAGCTGATCAGGGTGCGGCCGTTGAAGTCGATCATGCACTTGGGCACGTCACGGGTCAGCGGCAGCAGGCGCGAACCCTGGCCGGCGGAGAGGATGATGGCTTTCTTGATGGTCATGCCCGCGCTTTAGAGCGATTTCGCAGCGCAGGGAAGAGAAGGACGCATTTGCGCAATGCGCCGCCCTTCCCTAGATAGACGCCCGCCAGCAACAAACGGCGTGTCACGCGAAAGGCTCCTGTTCCGGTGAAGTTGAAGCGCGCAAAGGGTAGCAGCGCACAGGATGGCTTTGCCCGTATCCTGGCCAATACCGGCTGGCTGCTGGGCGGCAAGGGCGTGGGCGCGGTGCTGAGCCTTGCCTATCTCGCCATCGTCACCCGCACGCTGGGCGTCGCCGATTTCGGCCGCTTCGCGCTGGTGCTGAGCGCCGCAAACGTGATCAAGACGCTGGTGTCCTTTGACAGCTGGCAGATCGTCGTGCGCTATGGCCAGCCGCATCTGGCGGACGGCAACGGCAATGCGCTCAACCGGGTGCTGCGCTTCTGCATCCTGATCGATCTCGCCTCGGCCGTGGCCGGCGGCCTGATCGCCGCGATCATCATCCTCGCCTTCGGCAACCAGCTGCAACTGGGGCCCGGCATGGGGCTTCAGGCCTGGCTGTTCTGCATGGTGATGATGATCACCATCCGATCCTCCCCCACCGGCATATTGCGCCTGTTCGACCGGTTCGATTCGGCCGCCGTCGCCGAAACCATGATCCCGGTCGGACGGATGATCGGCGCGGGCCTGGCCCTGGCGCTCATGCCCGGCATCACCGGCTTCCTGATCGCCTGGGGCAGCGCCGAACTGCTGTGCGCGGCGGCCTATTGGTATCTTGCCCTGCGCGAAGGCAAGGGTCGGCTCGGCAGCTGGACCGCCGGACGGGCACTTGATGCGCGCCAGGAAAATCCCGGCATCGTCGGCTTCCTGACCGCCACCAACCTGCAGACCAGCCTGTCCGCCATGGGACAGCAGGTCGCGGTGCTGGTCGTCGGCCTGTTCGTCGGGCCGGTGGGCGCGGGCCTCTATCGCCTCGCCAACCAGCTCGCCCAGTCGCTGACCAAGATTTCCAGCCTGCTCTCGCGCAGCATCTTCGTCGAACTGTCGCGCACCCAGTCCAGCCATGGCGTGGATGCGCTGCGGTCCCTGTTCCGCCGCACCAACCGGCTGGCGCTGATCGCCGGCGCCATCATCATCGCGCTGATCCTGACCATCGGCCATCCGCTGCTGGGCCTGATCGCGGGCAAGGAATTCCTGCCCGCCTATCCGCTGCTGATGCTGCTGGGCGTGTCGGCCTGTATCGACCTGGTCGGCGTCAGCTATCGCCCGCTGCTGATGGCGACCGACCGTGCCGGCCTGTCGCTGCGCATCACCTTTGCCTCCACCCTGCTGCTGTTGGGGATGCAGGCGGTGCTGCTGCCGATGAATGGCACGATCGGCGCGGCGATCGCCAATATCGTCGCCTCGATCGCCGGCTTCCTGATGATGGGACTTGCCACCCGCCATGCGCTGGCGCTGCGCGATACGCTGCCGCCGAAGCCCGACGCGAACTGAGCGACACCAGCGCGCCATCCCTGGATCGAGGGGGGAGAGGAACGACGCACTGGTGCCGCGCCCGGTTCAGCCTGATGAGACCGGGCTAGGGAAATTCAATAATATTTGAAGGCCGTTACCACCCCATTCTGGGTGCTGCACTTGAACGTCTTCTTGACCGTCTTCTGCTTGCCATCCTTGTCGATCACGACATTGACCAGCGCGCGCACAGCGCCGCGGCTGTCGCTTTTCTTGTCGGTATCCTCGACCTCGCGCAGGGTGACGTCGATCACGCCCTTCTTCGCGCCCTGGGCCTTGGCTTCGTTCAGGCAGGCCGCGACCGATACGTCGCGGGAATCGCCGCTGACCGGAGTGACCGGCGTCGGCGCCGGCGGCGGGGGAGCCGCTTCGGGCGCTGTCTGTGCCATCAGGACGAGGGTGGCGGGCAACAAAGTCGCCAGGGGCAGAATCTTGCGCATGCGGGTGCTCCCTTCATCGGGCCCATCAGCCGGGTCCGATTGTTTCTAGCATGCAGCCACAGCGCGCGGCATCGGGAATAACCCGATAGGGAAACGCCCCGCCCCTTAGCGCGCGAGGATGGATTCGATCAGCACGATGTCGTCGGGCTTGTCGGCATCGATGCAGGCCTCCGCCTGGTCCATCGCCACCAGCCGCGCGGTCAGGCCGAACCGCCGCCCCACCCGCGCAATGCCGCCGCGCAGGGTTAGGATGCGCAGCAGCGCGCCGACCAGTGCCAGCGGACCGAAGGCGGACAGGATCTTCCACCCCTTCTTCCGGTCCTGCTCGACATCCTGCCACAGCGCGATCACCGGCCGTGCCCTGGCGCTGCCGAACCAGAAGATGTTCGCGCCCGACCACCAGCCGTCGCGGAACTTGAGCCAGGTGCGGCGCGACTGCGGATAGTGAGCCAGCAGGGTCGTCTTCTCGACCATGGCGACGGCGATGTCGGCGCCCGTAGCCTCCGCCACGAACTGGTCCAGCATCGCCGCGTCGAGCAGCACATGGTCCGCCGTCGTCATCAGCAGCGGGAAAGGCAGGTCCGCCTTCTCCATCAGTTCCAGCAGCGAGGAGGCGATGCCCTTGCCGCCGCGCTCGAACCGCACGCGCGGATCGTTTGCCAGCCAGGCGGTGGCCGGATCATCGACAAAATATTCGGGATTCTGCGTCAGCACCACCAGCTGGCCGATCGCCGGATGGGCGAGCAAGGCGCGCGCCGGGCGGTTGATCATCGGTTCCCCCGCGACCGGCACCAGCGGCTTGACCGGCACGCCAGCAGCGGTGGCGAGCGGATCGGCGATCGGCCGCGCGCCTGCCAGCAGGATCGCGGTGATGGTGGCGGGATGGGAGGATGTCATGCCCGCTCGTTAGCCGAGCGAGCCACCGCCGCAAAGCCGCTTATTTCCCCGCAGCAGCCGGCGCGGCTGCGGCTGGCTTGGCCGCCGCCACCTCATGCGTGCCGACCTTCAGCCCCTTGAGCTGGGCCAGGCGCGCGCGGAAGGCGGCCAGATTGCTGCCGGTCAGCTGCGCCGTCGTGGTGAACTTCACCGACAGCGGATTGACCACCTGGCCATTACGATACAGCTCATAATGGAGGTGCGGACCAGTCGACAGGCCGCTGGAGCCGACATAGCCGATCACCTGGCCGCGCCGCACCCGCTGGCCCGGCACCGCCGCGATCCGGCTCATATGGGCATAGCCGGTGGCCAGGCCCCCGCCATGGGAAATGCGGACATAATTGCCATGTCCGCCATGACGGCCGGCAAAGGCGATCACGCCGTCGGTCACGGCATAGATGGGCGATCCATAGCGCGCGCCGAAATCGATGCCGGCATGCATGCGGGTATAGCCCAGGATCGGATGGCGGCGCATGCCGAAGCCCGACGTCATGCGGGCGCCGTCGACCGGCGCGCCCAGCACGCCGCGCTTTTCGCCCACGCCCGATGCCTCGAACCATTCGGTGCGGCCCTCGCTGGTCCATTTCAGCATGTCGACCGCCTTGCCCCGCGCCCGGCGGAAACCGGCATAGAGCAGCTCGCCCACCTCGACATCGCCGGTTTCGGCGCGATGATATTCGGTGATGATGTCATAGCGGTCGCCTGCGCCGATCGATCCCAGATCGACCTGCTTGGCGATCACCCGCAGGAAGGCCTGCACCGCCTTGGGCGGCGCACCAGCGGCGCGGGCCGAACGATAGATGCTGTCGCCGACCACGCCCTGGATGCGCAGCGGGGTATTGTCGACGCGAATGGGCACGCGCGTCACCTGCAGCACGCCGCCGACCCGGTTGAGTTCGACCGCCAGGTCGAGCCGCGCGCGGAAATTGAGCTTGTCGAGCGGCCGGGGCGACGTGCGGCTGGCACGGCGGCCCAGGATGATGTCGAGCCGGGTGCCCGGCTTCACGCCTGCGCCGATATCGCCGCCAACCATGCTGGTCACGGTCGCGACATCGCCGCTGCTGACCCCGGCACGCGACAAGGCGCGGGCCAGCGTGTCGCTGCTGCCGATCTGGGCATTGAGTTCGATCTGCGGCCGTTCGGGCGTTTCCTTGAGGGGCTGCACCGCATCGGTCGCGCCCATCCGCCGGCCACTGTCCGCGCCCAGCGCCAGCGGCGTGATCATCTGGCTGCGCACCTCGTCATATTGGGCGGGCGCCAGTAGCGGTTCGGGCGCGCCGGGCACCGGCTGGAAACCGGGCGAGAGATAGAGGGCGGTGGCGCACAGGCCAAAACAGGTGGCAAGGCCGCGAAACCAGGTGAGGCTGCCAACATTCTGCCCCAGGTCCGGGACGAGGTTGACGTCCTCCGCCCAGTCGCGAAGGCGCGTGCGCCAGTCGCGCGGCGCCGCCGGTCGCTGCAGGCTGTCCGCCAGCCATAGCGACATGGACGCGCCACCCTGCTGAAAACCCGACTGATTATCCTGGAACAAAAGCCGCAACCCCCGGGGTGCTTTTTATCGCATCGCCAACGCAATGGTCCCCGCGCCATGCGTCGGACCGCACCCTTGTGAACGCGCAGGGTTAAAGTCAATTTAAGACGCCGTCATGACCCGCGCCGCTGCGACGAAACGTGCCCATGGCCGGGCAGAGTCCCGTTAACCAAGGGAACATCGGGCCGATCGCGCAAAGTCCTTGCCCTGCCCGCCATCCTGCACGACATAGGCCCCATCATGGCCCAGTTCGCCCGTTCGCCCGTCACCGCTGTGCTGGGCCCCACCAATACCGGCAAGACCCATCTCGCCGTCGAGCGCATGTGCGGCCATTCGAGCGGCATGATGGGCTTTCCGCTGCGCCTGCTGGCGCGCGAAGTCTATGACCGCGTCGTCGCGATCAAGGGCGCGCAGCAGGTCGCCCTCATCACCGGTGAGGAAAAGATCGTGCCGCCGGGCGCGCGCTATTTCCTCTGCACCGCCGAATCCATGCCCATCAGTGGCGGCAGGGAAGCCGCCGCCATGACCGGCGGCCTCAGCGATTTCGCCTTTGTCGCGCTGGACGAGGCGCAACTGGGCGCCGATCCCGAGCGCGGCCATATCTTCACCGACCGCATCCTTCGCGCTCGCGGCCGCGAAGAAACGATGATCCTGGGCTCCGCCAGCATCGCGAAGACGGTGAAAAGCCTCGTCCCCGAAGTCGAGATCATCGGCCGGCCGCGCTTTTCCACCCTCTCCTATGCCGGCGCCAAGAAGCTGTCGCGCCTGCCCCGCCGTTCCGCCATCGTCGCCTTCTCGGCCGAAGAAGTCTATGCCGTGGCGGAAATGCTGCGTCGCTTCCGGGGTGGCGCGGCCGTCGTCATGGGCGCCCTGTCGCCCCGCACCCGCAACGCCCAGGTGCAGATGTTCCTCAATGGCGATGTCGATTATCTGGTCGCCACCGACGCGATCGGCATGGGCCTCAACCTCGACGTCGCCCATGTCGCCTTCGCCTCGCTGCGCAAGTTCGATGGCCGCCGATCGCGCCGACTGACGGTCGCCGAAATGGCGCAGATCGCCGGCCGCGCCGGGCGCCATCACAAGGACGGCACCTTCGGCAGTCTGGGGTCAGAGGATGGCGATGCCGCCTTCACGCCGGAAGAGATAGAGGCGATCGAGGCGCATCGCTTCCCCTCCGTCGACCAGCTTTTCTGGCGCGACGGCGCCCCGCGCACTGACAGCATCGATCATCTCATCATCGATCTGGAGGCGCGGCCCGACCGCCCGGAACTGCGCGCCGCGCCGCAGGCGGTCGACCTGGCCGTGCTGCGCCGCATGGCCGAAGACCCGGAAGTTCAGACCCGTGTCCGCTCCAAGCGCGATGTCGAACGGCTCTGGGCCGCCTGTGGCCTGCCCGATTTCCAGAAGCTGGGCGCGGAACATCATGCCCGCACCGTGGCGCGCATCTGGCGCTTCATCGCCGGCAATGGTTCGGGCTTTGGCGGCCATATTCCACGTGACTGGTTTGCCCAGCAGATCGCCCGCCTCGATTCGGTCCAGGGCGATATCGACACCTTGTCGGGCCGGATCGCCGCCGCGCGCACCTGGTCCTATATCGCCCATCGTCCCGACTGGCTGGCCAATCCGGTGGAGATGGCGGAACGCACGCGCATGCTGGAAGAAAAACTGTCCGATGCGCTGCATGCGGCCCTGACGCAGCGTTTCGTGGACCGACGCACCTCAGTTCTGCTAAGGGATATTGGACAGAATGCGAGCAATCTGCCGGTCACGGTCCACCCGGATGGGACGGTCTGCGTCGATGGCGAGACGATCGGGCGACTTGACGGATTTCGTTTCTCAGTCGATCCCGCTACGCGACTCCAGGACAGAAAGCTGTTGCTGGCGGCGGCGGAAAGGCGCCTTGGAAAGGTATTACGAGTGAAGGCTGACGAATTGATGAGCGCTGCGGATACGGATTTCGCGCTCATGGACGATGCGGGACAGACGCCGGGCATCGCCTGGCAGGGAACCCCGGTCGCAACGCTGATGGCGGGCGCAGGCCTGCTCGCGCCCGAAATCCGGCTCGATCGCGCGCTCGCCGCGCTGGGCCCGGATGTGCAGAAGCAGGTCACCACCCGTCTGGCGACCTGGTTCGAGGCGCAGAAGCAGAAGCATCTGCTGCCACTGGTCAAGATGAGCGAAAGCGCTGCCGATCCGGCCGTGCCCGCCGTCGTCCGCGCGGTCTTCGCCCAGCTGGCCGATGCCGGTGGCGTCGCGCCGCGACTCGACCTTGATTCGGCGCTCGGCCATCTCGACAAGGATCAGCGCCATCTGCTGCGCCGCGCCGGCATCGATATCGGCGTGCTCGACCTCTATCACCCCGGCCTGTTGAAGCCGGGCGCGGCGCGCTGGCGTGCGGCGCTGCAGGCGGCGCGCATCGGCAAGCCCTGCCTGCCGCTGCCCCAGCCGGGCCTGACCCTGATCCCGACCGGCGACAAGCCGCAGGAAATGGGCGCCCGCATTGCGGGCTTCCGCAGCTTTGGCCCGCAAATGCTGCGCATCGACATGGCCGAGCGCATGGCCCGCACCGCGCATGAAACGATCGCGAAGAACGAGCCGTTCAGCGCGCTCAGCCCGCAGATCGTGTCGCTGGGCCTGAGCGAAGAAGCCTTCCTGCAGCTGATGCGCGCCGCCGGCTTCCGCCCGATCGATCCGGTGCCGACCCCGGCGCCCGTCGCCGAGGCACCGGCCGAAGCCGCGCCCGCCGTGGAAGGCACGGAAGTGGTGGAAGTAACGGACGCTGCGCCTGAAGCCGCAGTGGAAGCCGTTGCCGAGGCCCCCGTCGAAGCGGACGCGGAGACGCCTGCCGAAGCGGCAACCGAACCCCCGGCCGAAGCGCCCGTGGCCGCCACCGGCGCCAACTGGGTGTTCAAGGGTCGGCAGAAGGGCCGCCCGCAGGGCGATCGTGGCCCGCGCGGTCCCCGCCGCGATCAGCAGCAGCGCCCCGAGGGCAAGTTTGCCGGCAAGAGCGACAATCGCGGCGAAGGTCGTGGCGATAACCGTGGCAAGGGCGGCGATCGCGGCCCGCGCAAGGGTGGCGATCGCGACGATAATCGCGCGCCGCGCGCTACTCCCGCCAGCCACAAGGCGGCGACCAGCAACCATGCCTTCGCCGGCCTGGCCGAACTGCTGGGGCGCAATGGCTGACCCCAAGGGGGCCATGACAATGCCGGGGACGGGGCCAGGGACGGGCCTCGGCCCGTCCCTGCGCATCGACAAATATCTGTGGTTCGCGCGCCTGTCGAAAAGCCGATCGACCGCGCAGAAGCTGGCCGAGGACGGCCATATTCGCCTCAACGGCCGGCGCATCGACCGGTCCCATGCGCCGGTGCGCGCCGGCGACCTCATCACCTTTCCCCACGCCGCCGGCGTCCGCGTCGTCCGCGTGATCCAGTTGCCCACCCGGCGCGGCCCCGCGCCCGAGGCGCAGGCCTGCTATGAGGAATTGACGGTCGGCAGCTAAACTTGCCGCCGATCGCCTAGTTCAGAACCGGTAGGCGAGCGCCAGAAAGCCGTTCGGCCGCGTCGCATGCTCGACCAGCGGACTGTCCTTGACCCGGCCGAGCAGGCTGGTCGCCCCGACCGATCCGGTCACGCTCCAGCGGCTGTCGAGCCGATAGACGATGTTGAGCAGCGCCGAGACATCCTTGAACCCTGCCTTGCCGCGATATTGGTCCAGTCCGGACGCTGCGGCCTCGCGCGCATTCACCCCGAAATAGCCATCCATATGCTTGCCGTCGGCAAAGCTGGTGGCGATCGAGGGGGTGATGATGACCTTCGGATTGAGGATGACAGGATAGGAGAGGCTGGCGTCAGCAATGAAGCCGCCGGTGCTGCCGGTAATGCCCTGCGTCGCACCCAGCGTCGCCACCACGCCGCCGCCGGTCAGATTGGCGAACACGCGGCCACCCACGCCCCAGGACAACCGATCGACGCCCGTGGGCACGTCGCGCCGCCGATAGCCGGGCATCGGCGTGACACCCGCGCCGATGGTCAGCGCCCGGTCATCGACCAGATTGAGCCCCACGCCATTGCGGAAATTGGCGAAGAAGCGCCCCTCGACAATGTCGATCGCGGGCAGCGGCAGCACGCGATAATCGTCGGCGCCCTGATAGACTGGCGTCACCGCCGCACCCAGGCCGATGACGATCCGGTCCTTGCTCGGCTGCCCCACCGACTGGCGCGAACTGCTGAGATCCTGCGCCTTGACTGCCACCTGCGCGGCTGCGCCCATGGCGAGGAGCGTCATGCTCCATCGGGCTATCGTCGATTTCATTATGCAAATCCCTGTCGAAACGGCCGTCCGAAGATCAACCAGCCCCCATGCCGGCGCACGGGCATCCATGGCCCGGCACAGTAATTTCCCGTCAATATACTGTAAATACAGCACAATGTTTCCGGACAATGTCCGGCATCGGCCCGACGCAGGAAGGTCACAACTCATCCTGCATATTTGTTCGGCCGATCGACCAGATGGTCAGAACTGGTCGGCGATGTCCATCAGGCCCAGCAGCTTGCGCGGCGCGATCTGGCGCCAGCTGGCGTGGAGACGATCGGCGATATGATCCCAGTCGGTATCGCCCAGGTCCAGGCGGATGCCGACCCAGTCATTGCCGAAATAGGCGGGGGGATAATAGCGGGCCGGGTCGGCTTCGATCAGGGTCGCCTGCTCTTCCGGCGCGGTGGTCTTCACCAGCACGGCGATGATGCCGTCGCCATGATGGTCGCGCGTGAAATAGGCGAATTTCTTGCCCTTGACGATGCCGAAGCAGGGCATGCCATGCGACACGATCTCGTCCGCCTGCGGCAGCGCCAGCGCGGCCTCGCGCACCTTGTTCAGCAGCCAGTCGGGCTGGCGCTCACGGGTGACGAAATCGGCGAGCGTACGCGAATAGAGCTGATGTTCGGCGATCAGGATGCGCCCGGCCAGGCTGTCGGCCGTGTCGCCGGGCAGGATCGCCACCGGGGTCTGGCCCAGCACCGGGCCATCGTCCAGTTCGGCGGTGACGATATGGACCGAACAGCCGGCATGGCTGTCGCCCGCGTCGATCGCGCGCTGATGGGTGTCGAGGCCCTTGTACTTGGGCAGCAGGCTGGGATGGATGTTGAGCATCCGGTCTTCCCAGCCGGACACGAATTCGGGCGACAGAAGCCGCATATAGCCGGCCAGCGCGACATATTGGACGCCCGCGGCACGCAGCTGCGCGTCGATCACCGCGTCGAACTCCGCGCGCTTCATGCCCTTGTGGCTCTGGCCGAAGGTGGCGATGCCTTCGGCCGCGGCGAGCGCCAGGCCGGGCGCGTCCGGATCATTGGCGGCGACCAGCACGATCTCGAACGGACAGTCCTGCGCCTTCGCCGCGTAGAGCAAAGCCGCCATGTTCGAGCCGCGACCGGAAATCAGGACGCCGATCTTTGCTTTGGTCATAGGGTCTCCCCTCCCGCTGGCGGGAGGGGTCGGGGGAGGGCCTGTCTTAAAGGCGATCCCCTGGAAAACCCTCCCCTAACCCCTCCCGCAGGCGGGAGGGGGATTGGTGGTGCTTGTCAGCCCAGATGCGTGGCCGACCAGTCGGCCTTGGCGCTCCAGGTTTCGGCGCTGCCCTTGACGGTGCAGCCCTTGTCGCCTTCGCTGACGGTGCCGACGCGGAACACGGTTTCGCCCGCATCCTCCAGCGCCTGGGTGACGCCCACAACATGCGCCTCGTCCACCGCCAGGATCATGCCGATGCCGCAGTTGAAGGTGCGCGCCATTTCTTCCGGCTCGATATTGCCCTGCGCCTGGAGGAAGGCCATCAGGCGCGGCTGTTCCCAGGCGTCGGCGTCGACCGTGGCATGGGTGCCTTCGGGCAGGACGCGCGGGATATTTTCCAGCAGGCCGCCGCCGGTGATGTGGGCCAGCGCATTGATCATGCCGGCGCGGACCAGCGGCAGCAGGCTCTTCACGTAGATCTTCGTGGGCGCCATCAGCGCGTCGATCAGCAGAACTTCATTGTCGAAGAGGGCCGGGCGATCGAGCTTCCAGCCCTTGTCGGCGGCAAGGCGGCGGACCAGCGAGAAACCGTTGGAGTGGACGCCCGAGGAGGCGAGGCCGATCAGCACGTCGCCGGCCTTCACCTTGTTGCCGGTCAGCGCCTTGGAGCGTTCCACCGCGCCGACGCAGAAGCCGGCCAGATCATAGTCGCCATCGCTGTACATGCCGGGCATTTCGGCGGTCTCACCACCGATCAGCGCGCAGCCGGCCTGGCGGCAACCCTCGGCGATGCCGGCGATGACGCGCTCGGCGACGCCCGACTCCAGCTTGCCAGTGGCATAATAGTCTAGGAAGAAGAGCGGCTCGGCGCCCTGCACGATCAGGTCATTGGCGCACATGGCAACGAGGTCGATGCCCACGCCGTCATGGCGGTCATGGTCGATCGCCAGCTTCAGCTTGGTGCCGACGCCATCATTGGCCGCGACCAGCAACGGGTCGTCATAGCCCGCCGCCTTCAGGTCGAAAAAGCCACCGAAACCGCCCAGTTCGGCGTCCGCGCCGGGGCGACGGGTGGCCTTGGCCAGGGGGGCGATGGCACGGACAAGGGCGTTGCCCGCGGCGATGTCGACGCCAGCCTTGGCGTAGCTGTAGGATTCGTTGTCGCTCATGAGGCTGCGCTCTACGTTCGAAACGGTCCGATGTCGAGTTTTGCGCGGCCATTGCCTCTATATCCCGTTCGCCCTGAGCGAAGTCGAAGGGCATCGCCGAACGGAGCGAGGCGCCTTCGCTTAGCTCAGGTGAAGGCTTCGACTTCGCTCAGCCCGAACGGGGAAGGTCGTGCAGGTTCGCGCTTGGCATGCGGGGCAAATCTCGCCAAAAGGACGCCCGTGATCCTTGCCAAGACTCTTCCCAAGACCCTGCGGCGCCTGTCGTTTCCGCCAGCGCTTGCTCTCCATGCCCTGTCCCGGCCGGCGCAGATCGCCGGCGCGGTGGGAATCGGCCTGGTCGGCGCTGCGCTGTTCGCCCAGATGGAAGGCGAACGCGGCGTCCCGCCGATCGCCAGCGGCGGCGATTATGAGGTGCGCGGCGTGAAGGTCGACGTCCAGGCCGGCAGCGCCGACGCGGCCCGCTATGCCGGCTGGCGGCTGGCCCAGCGCCAGGCGTGGAAGATGCTGTGGACCCGCACCCATGGCGGAACGGGCGTGCCCAGCCTGTCCGATTCGCAGCTCGAAGCCATGATATCGGGCATCGAGGTCGAATATGAACAGGCCGGCCCCGGTCGCTATGTCGCGACGCTCGGCATCTTGTTCGACCGCGCGCGTACCGGCCAGTTGCTGGGCGTTTCCGGCAATGTGATGCGCTCGCCGCCGCTGCTGGTGATCCCGGTCATGTGGGACGGCGGATCGGCCGTGTCCTATGAACGGGTCAATGAATGGCAGAAGGCCTGGGCGCGTTATCGCACCGGCGACAGCGCGATCGACTATGTCCGGGTCGCGGGCTCGGTCGCCGACCCGGTATTGCTCAACGCCGGCCAGACCGGGCGGCGCGGCCGCCTGTGGTGGCGCGTGCTGCTCGACCAATATGGCGCGGCCGATGTGGTGATCCCGATGGTGCGGCTCGACCGGCAATGGCCCGGCGGCCCGGTGACGGCAAATTTCACCGCCCGCTACGGTCCCGACAACAGCCTGATCGGCAATTTCGCGCTGCGCGCCTCGAACGACAGCGGCATCCCGCAGATGCTGGATGAGGGCGCGCGCCGGATCGACGAACTCTATATCCGCGCGCTCAATGACGGACGCCTGCGGCCCGATCCGTCACTGATCATCGAGGAACCGGTCGATCCGAGCGCGCTGGCGATCGAGAATGCGACCGAGGCGCCGATCGAGGCGGTCGACATGCCGCTGCCGACGGCCGGCGCCAGCGTCGCCAGCTTCGCGATCCAGTTCGACACGCCCGACGTCGGATCGGTCACCGCTGGCGAATCGGCCTTGCGTAGCATTCCGGGCGTCCGCTCGGCCGCGACCAGCAGCCTGGCGCTGGGGGGCACGTCGGTGATGCAGGTCAGCTTCGAAGGCACGGCCGACGCGCTGCGCACCGGATTGCAGGCGCGCGGCTACAGCGTGGCGGTATCGGGCAACACCATGCGCATCTCGCGCCGGCAGGCGCCCGCAGGACAGCCATGAGCCAGATCAGCCTGCCCTTCGAATGGCAGGGCCAGGGCGAGGAGTTTCTGGTGAGCGAGGCCAATCAACTGGCCGTTGCCCATCTAGAACGCTGGCGCAACTGGCCCGTGTCCGTGACCGTGCTGACCGGCCCGCCGCTGTCGGGCCGTTCGGCGCTGGGCCGCCAGTTCGTCGCGATGAGCGGCGGCAGCGTGATCGACGATGCCGAGGGGCAGGACGAGCATATGCTGTTCCATGCCTGGAACGAGGCGCAGACCGAGCATCGCCCGCTGCTGATGATCGGCCGCACGTCCCCGCTGCGCTGGACGGTGGCGCTGCCCGACCTGCGATCGCGGCTGGCCGGATCGCCCCATGTCGCGATCGAGGAACCAGACGAGGCGCTGGCGCTGGCGCTGATCGAGCGGCGGCTGGGCGCGTCGGGCGCCAGCTTCGCGCCGGACCTTGCCCCCTGGCTGCTCCGGCGGATCGAGCGCAGCTATGGCGCGATTGCGGCGGTGACGGCGCTGCTGGATGAGGCATCGCTGTCATCTGGACGTAAGATTTCGGTCGCACTGGCGAAAGAGGCCCTGCAATCTGCAGGAATCTTGCCTATAGTCCCGCCCGATCCCACCAACGACCAGCGCGAGTAATCCGTGGCCGAAGCCGATCCCATCGCCAGCCTTTCGCCCGCGGGCGAGCGCTATTTCAACCGCGAGCTTTCCTGGCTGGCCTTCAACCAGCGGGTGCTGGAAGAGGCGATGAACCGGGCCCACCCACTGCTCGAACGGCTCCGCTTCCTGTCGATTTCGGGCGCCAATCTCGACGAATTCTTCTCCGTCCGCGTTGCCGGACTCAAGGGCCAGCAATTGCAGGATGTCGACCTGCGGTCGGCCGACGGCCTGACGCCGGCGCAGCAGCTCGGCGCGATCACCGAAACTACGGCCAGCCTGATGCGCGCCCAGCAGAAGGTCTGGGGCGCGCTGCATGGCGAACTGGTGCAGGTCGGGATCGAGGTGATCGGTCCGTCCGCGGAAATGGATGCCGGCTGCGCCCAATGGCTGCGCGAACATTTCCTGACCCAGATCTTCCCGATCCTGACCCCCCAGGCGCTGGACCCGGCACATCCCTTTCCCTTCATCCCCAATCAGGGCCTGTCGATCGTCTTCGATCTGGAGCGCCTGTCGGACAAGCAGCCGATCCGCGAACTGGTGATGATCCCCTCCTCGCTCGCCCGCTTCGTGCGCATTCCGGGCGAACCGATGCGATACATGGCGCTGGAGGCAGTGATCCGCCGCTTCTCGGCCGATCTCTTCCCCGGCTATCGCGTCCGCAACAGCGGCGTGTTCCGCATCATCCGCGACAGCGACATCGAGATCGAGGAAGAGGCGGAGGATCTGGTCCGCTATTTCCGCAGCGCCATCAAGCGCCGCCGCCGCGGCCGCGTGATACGCATGGAGATAGAGGAACGCATCCCCGAACCGGTCGAGGAAATGCTCCAGGACATGCTCCAGGGCCATGAGGCGATCGTGGTCGAAGTCGAGGGCTTCATCGGCATCGGTGACCTGTCCGGCATCGTCGATGCCGACCGCCCCGACCTCAAGTTCGAACCCTATGCGCCGCGCTTTCCAGAGCGCATCCGCGAATATGGCGGCGACTGTTTCGCCGCGATCCGCGCCAAGGACATCGTCGTCCATCATCCCTATGAGGCGTTCGACGTCGTCATCTCCTTCCTGAAGCAGGCCGCGTCCGACCCGGACGTGGTCGCGATCAAGCAGACCCTCTACCGCGCGGGCAAGCAGTCGGCGATCATCCGCGCCCTGATCGACGCGGCCGAGGCCGGCAAATCGGTGACCGCCGTGGTCGAGCTGAAGGCGCGTTTCGACGAGGAACAGAATCTGATGTGGGCCGACGCGCTGGAACGCGCGGGCGTCCAAGTCGTCTATGGCTTCATCGACTGGAAGACCCATGCCAAGGTCTCGATGGTGGTGCGGCGCGAGGGCGACCAGTTCCGCAGCTACTGCCATTTCGGCACCGGCAACTATCACCCCATCACCGCGCGCATCTATACCGATCTCAGCTTCTTCACGGCTGACCCCGCCTATAGCCGCGATGCTGCCGCGCTGTTCAACTACATCACCGGCTATGTCGAGCCGCAGCGGCTGGAAAAGCTGGTCATGTCGCCCCGCGACCTGCGCGACACGCTGTGTGCCTGCATCGATGCGGAGATCGACCATGTCCGCGCCGGCCGGCCCGGCACCATCTGGGCCAAGATGAACAGCCTGGTCGACCCGGCGATCATCGAGAAACTCTATGCCGCCAGCAATGCCGGGGTGCAGATCGACCTGATCGTGCGCGGCATCTGTTGCTTGCGTCCGGGCGTTCCGGGCATGTCGGAAAATATCCGGGTGAAGTCGGTCGTCGGCCGTTTCCTGGAACATAGCCGCATCACCGTCTTCGGCAATGGCAAGGCGCTGCCGAATAACGGCGCGAAGGTCTATATCAGCTCGGCCGACTGGATGCCGCGCAACTTCGACCGCCGCGTCGAATTTCTGGCACCGGTCGAAAATCCCACCGTCCATGACCAGATTCTCGACCAGGTGATGGTCGCCAATCTGATCGACACCGAACAGAGCTGGGTGCTGGACCGCGACGGCCATTATACCCGGCTGGAGCCGGGCGACCGGCCGTTCAACCTGCACCGCTATTTCATGACCAACCCGTCGCTGTCCGGGCGCGGCGCAGCGCAGGAGCATGGCGCGGTGCCGACCCTGCGCCTGCGTGGCCGGGCCTGATCGCGCGATGAACTCGATGCTCAGCCGCGTGCGCGCCATGGCGGAGACCATGGCAACCTCGCCCGAACCCGCTACCGCACGCTCGGCGATCATCGACATCGGCTCCAACAGCGTCCGCCTGGTCGTCTATGACGGGCCGCGCCGCATCCCCTTCATCCTGTTCAATGAAAAGGTGATGGCGGGCCTCGGCGCTTCGCTGGCCAAGACCGGTGCGATCGAACCGGAGGCGATGGAACGCGGCCTGCGCGCCATCGGCCGCTTCGCCCATCTGTGCCGGGACATGCGCGTCACCGACATACGCTGCGTGGCGACGGCCGCCGTGCGCGACGCCACCAATGGCGCCGAGTTCATCACCCGTGCCAAGGCGATGGGCCTGACAGTCGAACTGCTGTCGGGCGCGCAGGAGGCGATCGGCGCCGCCATGGGCGTCTTGTCGGGCATTCCCGATGCCGACGGCATTGTCGGCGACCTGGGTGGTGGCAGCCTGGAACTGGCCCGCGTGCGCAAGGGCGCGGTCGAACAGACCATCTCGCTGCCGCTGGGCGTGCTGCGCCTGCCACAGATCCGGGCCAAGGGGCCGCGTGCGCTTGATCGCTGCGTCGCCAAGATGCTGGAAAAGGCCGGCTGGCAGGCGGAACCGGACCTGCCCTTCTATCTCGTCGGCGGCTCCTGGCGCTCGCTCGCCCGCTTCGACATGCAGCTCACCCATTTCCCGCTACCGGTGGTGCATCAATATGAGATGAGCGCGGCCCGTGCCGAACAGCTCACCCGCATCATCTCCCATGTCGACAAGGGCCGGCTGAAGCAGATCCCGGCGATGACCGGATCGCGCGTGCCGACCCTGCCGGATGCCGCCGCGCTGCTGTCGGTGGTCGTGCGCCAGCTCAAGTCCAGCCGGATGATCGTGTCGGCCTATGGCCTGCGCGAAGGGCTGCTCTACGAAAATCTGCCCGACGATATCCGCGCCCATGATCCGTTGCTGGTCGCTGCCGAGGCGGAGGGCGAGGCGCAGGCCCGCTTCCGCGGTCATGGTGACCGCATCGACCGCTGGATCGCGCCGCTTTTCCCCGACGATGACAAGGATGCCCGCCGCATCCGCCGCGCCGCCTGCCTGCTGGCCGATGTCAGCTGGCGCGCCAATCCCGATTTCCGCGCCGAACGCGGCGTCGAAATCGCCCTGCACAGCAATTGGGTCGGCATCACCGCTGCCGAGCGGGCGATGCTGGGCCAGGCGCTGCACACCCATTTCGGCGGCGATGTCGGCACCCTGCCCAACCTCGACCGCATGGCCGGCCCCGACGCGCTGCGCCGCGCCGCACTCTGGGGCCTCGCCATCCGCCTGGCCCAGCGCCTGTCGGGCGGCGTCGAAGGCCCGCTCGCCATTTCCCATCTGGAACGGCATGGCGACCGCATCGACCTCCACCTGCGCGACGAGGATGCCGATCTCTACGGCGAAGCGGTCGAACGCCGGCTGCGCAACCTCGCCCAGGCCATGGGCCTCAAATATCAGCTGCTCGGCGGACAGGGCTAGGCCGACACCGGCCGCGCCTGGTCAGGAAAGCGCGATCGCTTCCCGCACCACCAGCACCGGCACGCCATCGCGCACAGGATAGGCCAGGCCCGCCGCGTCCGACACCAGCGCCTGGCGCGCGCCGTCCCAGCGCAGCGGCGTGCGCGTCACCGGGCAGACCAGCTTGGCCAGCAGCCAGGGGTCGATCGAGGCTATCTCTTCGCTCATAATCTCGCTCATTGCATCGTCGCGCCGCCGTCGCGCTCGGCGCGGCCGACAATCTGCATCAACTGGATGATCCGGTCGGCCCGCTCGCTCAGCGTGTCGGCCTCCAGCAGCGTCTGCTTGGCCGCCGGGTCGAACGGCGCGATCTGGGCGATGCCGTTGACCAGCGCCATGTCGTCCAGCCGCGACACCGCCGTCCAGTCGACCGCATAGCCCAGCGCATCGGCAAAGCGGCGCGATTCCTGCTCCAGCGCCGCGCGCTCGACCAGATGCAGCACCTCATCCTCCGGCGCCTGCTCGACCTCCGCCTCGATCTGGCGGAACAGGGTCGACACTTCCAGCTCGCGCACCAGCCGGAACCGGGCCAGCCCGGTCAGGATGATGTTGAACCGGCCATCGTCCAGCGCCTCGATATGGCTGATCCGCCCCAGGCAGCCGACGTCGAACAGCGGCGGCTTCTGCCCCTCGCTGCGCGGCTGGATCATGCCGATGCGCCGGTCGCGCGCCGACGCATCCTGCACCAGCGCGCGATAGCGTGGCTCGAAGATATGCAGCGGCAGCTCCATGCCCGGCAGCAGCAGCGCGCCGGACAAGGGAAAGATCGAGATGCGCGCGCGGTTCACCGGCTCACCGATCCTTTAGGAAAACAGAATCTGCGACAGCTTGCGGCGCTGCGCCGACACCCACGGATCTTCCAGCCCGACCGCCTCGAACAGCGTCAGCAGCTGCGTACGCGCGGCGCCGTCATTCCAGGCCCGGTCGCGGCGCACGATCTCCAGCAGCTGCTCGGCCGCGCCATCCCGGTCGCCATTGCCCATCAGCCCGGTCGCCAGTTCGAAGCGCGCTTCATGATCGTCACCATCGGCCGCCAGCCGCGCCTCGACCCCCGACAGGTCGGCCACGGGCTTGGCATTGCGGGCCAGCGCCAGCGCTGCCTTGGCGCGCTCGATCGCCTGGTCCTTCTGCATCTCGGCGGGCAGTTCGGCGAGCAGCGCATCAGCCTCGTCCAGCTGCCCCAGCGCCACCAGCGCGCGCAGCAGGCCGCTCAGCACTTCGGCATTGTCCGGCGCGATGTCGGCAATCTGCTGGAACACCGACAGGGCACGCTCCGCCTCGCCACCGGCCAGCATCTCCTCGCCCATCGCGATCAGCGGCGCGATCTCCTGCGCCTGCGCCTTCTCGTCCGATTCGATCGGCAACTGGCTGAGCAGCTGGTCGAGATATTGCTTCAACTGCCCCTCGGTCCGCGCCTGGCTCAGGTCCGCGACCGGCTGGCCCTGGAACACGGCATAGACGGTCGGGATCGATTGGACGCGGAACTGGCTGGCGATGAAGCCATTTTCATCGACATTCACCTTCACCAGCTTGACGCCCTTGCTGGCATAGTCGGCGCACACCTTCTCGATCACCGGCGCCAGCTGCTTGCACGGGCCGCACCATTCGGCCCAGAAGTCGACGATCACCAGGCTCGTGCGCGAAGGCTCCACCACATCCTGGCGAAACGCCTCCACGGCCGCCTTGTCGGCCTCGCTCAGTCCCAGGGTCGCCACGCTTCATTCTCCTGCAATGCGGTTAGTCGCCGCCGTCATACAGCGCCTTATGTGGGGCGTCACCCCTGCTGGACAAGTCGGGGCGCGCGCGCCGCCTTACAGGAAATATTTGAGCCGGATCGCCTGCCGCACCGGCGCGCCGCTCACTACGAACTCGGCCGACCGGAAGCTGGGCGCGCCAAAGCGGAGCACCGGATTGCGCGAAAAGCCCACCCCCTCGCGCGGAATGCCGGCAAAGGTATCCAGCTTGCCATTGCCATTTTCGTCATGGATGATCGCGATCGCATAGTCGCCCGGCGCCAGATTGCCGAGCGGGATGGCATTGCCCGTCGTCGCCACGATCAGGTGGCGCTTGTCGGGATCCTTGCTGCAATCGGGGAAATAATCGGCCGATCGCGCCACGCAGATCAGGATGCGCCCCTTGGCCGATCGCAGCCCCTCGGCCGTCATGCTGATCGGCTGGGCCAGGTCCACCGGCGCCGCCCCCGCCAGTCCGATCAACGCCACCACCGCAAATAGCACCCGACCGATCACGCCTGTTCCTTCCTCAAATCGCCCCGAAATTCGCCCAGCCCCCGGTCGGTGCCGCACAGCCGGTCCCAGACGCGAAAATAGAGGCCATAATTGCACCGATATTGCTCATGATGCCGCTGATGATGGCTGGCGGTGATCAGCCAGCGGCCGATCGGCCCGCGCACCATCCAGCGCGGAAACATCTCCCATCCCATATGGTTGGACACGCCCATGATCGTCATGATCGACAGCACCACGCCCAGCGCGCCGACATGGATCGGGATCAGGAAGACCAAAGCCGGGATCACCACCGCCCCGGTCAGCGCCTCCCACGGATGAAAGCTCATCGCCGCCCAGGCGGTCGGTGGCCGGCTCGCATGATGGACGGCATGGGCGATGCGGAACAGCCGGGGCACGTGCATCCACCGGTGCGTCCAGTAAAACCATGTGTCATGCGCGGCGAGATAGAGCAGCACCGACACCGGCAGATACCAGAGCGGATAGCGGCCGACATCCTCATAGATGCGCGTCCACCCCCGCGCCTGCCAGCCCCAGGCGACGACACCGGCGGGAATGCCATAGATCGCCGCCGACGCCAGCGACCAGCCAATCTCCCGCCCGATCTGCCGCCCCTGCCCGCGATAGAGGCCCGGCTGCCGCAGCCTTGTCGCCAGCGCGAAACCGCCACTGGCAATCAGATAGCGCACCCCGACGATCAGCGTCATCGCCAGCGCGGACAAGAGGATCGCAGCGACCATGGCGGGGCTATAGCGGCGATTGCGGGGGAGCGGAAGCGGAGGGGGAAACGGTTGGGCAGCGCCTGTTGGACATTAATTAGTGGCGTCAGACAGCCCCAAAGCGATCGCCTAATCCAGTGGTGACGGCTAACTAGCCGGGTGCATTCGCGATAGCTTCAAAAACGGTTGGCAGCGCGACGGGGCAGAAAGGCGTGTGCTCTGATAACACATGCTCGATTACTGCTTTCACAAGTTCGCCTCTACCTCGATTCTTCCATTTGTTTAGTATCGGAAATTTTTCGGCGAGAGCAGCTTCAAGGGTATGGTCGTCGGCTTCAAGGTACGCGCGAAGAACGTTCCCTTTTGCTCCACCAAGGTAGGAGACTTCGACGCGATCTGTCTCATTGGGGAACACTTCCATCTGAATCGCATCGATCAGCCGTTGAAGCTCTAAAGGTCTAAGGCTCGGCGCTCCCGTGAAACGGTCGATGTCCTGAAGCCCTTCGGGAAGGCGTCGCTCCTTCATCAAAAGTAGAGCCACTAGAAGTGGGTCAAGAAGAACGTTCTCAATGCCATTTCGCTCACCGCCAGCCACGACCTTGATCCGATTTGTAGAAACCGCCTCCCCGTCCCAATCGATAATGCCGAAGATCGATGAGTTGCCAAGGCTGGCTAGGCGATCAACCGTCTGCTTGACGATAGTGCAGCCCGCATTGATTTCACCGTTGTCTTTGTCGCGCAATCCCGTCGACAGAAAGTTTAATTCGCGTTCGCATCGAGCGTGCGCCTTAATGAGTGCGTAAACACTTTCATAGATCGCGGCATCGGTATCGCTTTCCGCGAAAACCTGCCTACGACCGGAATAGTTTATCGAAAGTGTCGGAACACCAAAGGTTAGCCTGTTGAGGGCATCTTGCTTGGAAATTTTGGTTAGCCCTGAGTGCCCATCCCTCATCTCAAACAAAGATTCATCGGGAGCGAGAGCGACAGTGGTGGGCGAGTGCGTCGTTATAATGCAATGAAGACCTTGCGCTTCAACCAAACCATGCTGGATCGCCCCAAGCCACCTATTAACCATTTCAGGATGAAGCGAAGCGTCCATCTCGTCCAACAACAGAATTTGCGGCCGTGACACCGACATGAAGTGCTCATCGTAATGGAATGAAGAGACTGCAAATTGCAGCAATACTTTCTCACCAGATGAGAGGTTTTGCGGGCTTACAACATCGCCCGTCCCTACCTTTTTGAGATTTACAGTGACTGGATCGAAATTAAAAAGGCTCGGTGGAGTGACTTCGTAAGGCAATGCGAACGCAGCGAGCGTCTCGTTTATTTGATCCCATGGCGGGCTACCAAAACTCGCTACAAAACCCTCTTCACTCATAGCGGTTTCTGTACCGCGCTCGGCGTCGCTCATTCGTAGCAGTCGGTTCTGGACAAGAGCGTCACGATATTTGCCGAACAAGAGCGGCAGATTAGTCGAGAACTGATCCGTATTGCCCCATGGCGCGAATAGCTTCATCTGCATCGTGTTCACATGCAAAGGTGGGATACCCAATTTCGCTGCGACCCGCTGCGCGACCGCCTGCATCTGCGCCGGCTGCATCCCCGGATTGCGTTGCATCATGCGTTGCGCCCCCTGATCGGGCGTTATCAACGCTCGCTCCGCTGCCACGAAAATAGCTTCGATCGGACTGGCATCCGCTTTGCCTAGCCTATGGGCGACCTCCTTTGCTCCAAGTCGCCAGACATCTTCTCCCGGCTGTAATATTTCCGAGAGCCGGTGATTTGCAGCTTCATCAAGCGACGCGCGCTGCGCAGCCAATAGGTTCAGCCGCGTTTGCTCGAAATTGCCCATCATGATCGACACGGGGTCGCCCCCGCCTTGCGCAGTGCTATAGGCTTGACCCAGGTCGAGTGCTCGACCATCCTGACCAAGAAGTTTTATGAGCGGTTTGGCGTTACCATTAGGATCGGGCTGTGTTGCGACCACCGAATTAGCAACGCGACCACTAGCAATTGCCTGCAACAGATGACTCTTGCCGCTGCCATTAAGTCCAACAATCACCGTAAATGGGGGAATCTCTATATCGGGAAACGCCGATAAAGATAAATGCGGTTGCTTGAACGAAAGCTGCACTCAACGAATCCTCAACTTAGAATTTTACCGTATTTTTACAGCAAGCATTGATGAGAGAAAGCTTCTTTGGTTACGTTGCGCCACAGCGGACATGTTACCGGGTGTGAATGGCCTCTTTTCTAAATTGACCACATTAAAACTGTCAGTCCGCAGTCAGCTCAATCCACCTCCGCTTTCCTACTCGCGCAATCTCTGATCTATCCTCCGCGATGGAGCAGCCGCGATCCCGCCCCTGCGCGCGCACCGATGCGCCGCCACCCCCGCAACCCAACAGGCGCGTCACCGTGCCCCTGGTGTCGCGTCGCCATGACCCGGATGTGATCCAACAGGCGCGTCGGCGGCGCGTGGCAGGCGCGAAAAGGCCGCAAAACGCCGATAACGTCGCGTCACGACACTGTGAACTTCGCACCGTGACCCTGGAGCGACCCAGGCGTGACCCTGAAACCGCCCTTTATCGGGCGCGGCGGTCAGGTGCGGGGGCGGGCTTGGCGGTAGCTGCCCAGCACGCGCACCCATTTGGTGTGGAATTCCAGCTCGGCGAGCGCGCGGTCGACCGCCGGGTCACCCGGCATCCCTTCGATATCGCAATAGAATTCGGTCGCGGCAAAGCTGGCGCCGCGCTGGTAGCTTTCCAGCTTGGTCATGTTGACGCCATTGGTCGCAAAGCCGCCCATCGCCTTGTAGAGCGCGGCCGGGATATTCTTCACCTCGAACAGGAAGGTGGTCATGACCGGGCCGACGCCAGCCGCCGGCGCCTTGGGCTCGCGCGCCAGCACCAGGAAGCGGGTCATATTGTCGTCGCTATCCTCGATATTCTCGGCGATCAGGCGCAGGCCATAGATTTCGGCGGCCAGATAGGGGGCGATCGCTCCCTCGCCCGGCGCCCGCGTCTCCGCCACCAGCGCGGCGGCGCCGGCGGTGTCGGCATAGGCGACCGGCTGGATGCCGCGCTCGCGCAGATAATGGCGGCACTGGCCCAGCGCCTGCGGATGGCTGATCGCGCTCTTCACCGGCACCGTGTCGGGCGCCATCAGGCAGTGGCGGATGCGCAGGAAATATTCGTCGACGATGTGCAGCCCGGATTCGGGCAGCAGGAAATGCATGTCGGCGACGCGGCCGTGCAGGCTGTTCTCGATCGGAATGATCGCCCGGGCGGCAAGGCCACCCCGCACAGCGTCGATCGCATCCTCGAACGCAAAGCAGGGCAGCGGCACGCAATCGGGGGCGTAGCCAAGCGCGGCCAGGTGCGAATTGGCACCGGGCGCGCCCTGATAGGCGACGGCGCGCGCCGGATCGGCAGCGGCCTTTTGCGACATGTCGGCGACCAGCGCGCGAGCGGGGGCGGGATAATTTTCCATGCTTGCCTGCGCGCTTAGGCAGTTGGGGGATCGCGCGCAAGCATCGGCGGGGCGGCACCGCTCGAAAAGCGCCACGGCGGGTTGCACCCCGGCCTATCCCCCATTATGGCAAGTGCTTAAGTGGGGGAGCGCACGACAGCCTCCATAACAAAGATGCGAGGGAAATCTGCGGATGGGCGATCGATTCAACACCGTTGCAGGGTGGGCGTTGTTTGCAGGCATCATCGCGCTAGGTGGCGCGATCGTCAGTTCCAAATATTTCCACGATGAACGGCCCGAAAAGATGGGCTATGCGATCGAGGGCGTCGAGGTGGAAGGCGAAGGCGGCGGCGACAGCGGCCCCGGCCTCAACACCCTGCTTGCCAGCGCGGATGTCGCGGCCGGCGAGAAGGTGTTCGCGAAATGCGCCGCCTGTCACACCGTCAACCAGGGCGGCGCCAACGGCATCGGCCCCAATCTCTATGCCACCGTCGGCGAAGGCATCGGCCAGGGCAAGGGCGGCTTCGCCTTCTCCGAAGCGCTCAAGAGCAAGGGCGGCGAATGGAGCTTCGACAATCTCGACCATTGGCTGAAGAGCCCGCGTGAATTTGCCCCCGGCACCAAGATGACCTTTGCCGGCCTCTCCAACCCGGCCGATCGCGCCAACCTGATCGCCTGGCTGAACACGCAGGGGTCCAACCTCCCCCTGCCCGCCGCCGATGCCGCGCCCGCTGCGGCCGACAATGCAGCCCCGGCCGAAGGCGGCGACAATGCTGCCGCCAACGCGACCGAAGCCCCGGCCGAGAACGCGGCGCAGTAAATTTCTGGAAGGGCGCGGCCGGTGGCGGCGCCCTTCTCCTATCGGCTGCGAACCGCCGTCGCGCCGCGCTGGGCATCCAGCGCCACGACCAGATCGGCCCGCGCCGGCATTTCCGCCAATATATGCCGGGTCAGCCGCTCATAATGCTGGATGAAGCGGGCGACCTGCGCATCGTTCATCACCGCACTGCCGCCGCCGGGCGCGCGCAATGCCGCCTCCTGCTGCGTCCGCCAGCCCTGCACCACGTCGAACCCCGGCGCCGCCAGCAGCGCCAGCGCATCGATCCGCCCGAACAGCGCCTGATACTCGCCCGCCAGCGCATCATTGACGAAGCGCCGCCAGCGCCCGTCGCCATCCTCGTCCCGCTCCAGCGCATTGACCGGAACATCCAGGCCACCTGCCGCCTGCGCCCACGCGCCCACGCACCAGCCCTCCAGGATCAGCAGCCGCAGCCCTGCCTCGGCCTGCGGCCACGCGTTTTCAGGCAAGCGATCATCCACCGCCTTGTCGAACCGCGGCAAGCACGCCGCCCGCCCCGCCGCCAGCGCATCCAGCACCCGCAAGCCCAGCGCGACATCATGCGTCCCCGGCACGCCCCGTGTCCGCAGCAGCGGATGCACAGTCCCGGCGAGCACTTCCCGCTCAGCCTTCTTCAGATACAGATCATCGATCGACAGGATCGCGCTCGCCACGCCCCGCGCGCCCATGCGCGCCTGCAGCGCCTGCGCCAATGTGCTCTTGCCGCTGCCCTGCGCCCCGCACAGGCCCAGCACGGCCAGGCCGTCCTTCTCTTCCAGCAGGCGCAGCGCCAGGCGATCGACCGCATCGAGCGCCGTCGCCGCCACGGTCAGAGCTGCGCGACCAGCAGCTTGTCGATCTTGCGTCCGTCCATGTCGACAATCTCGAAGCGCCAGCCCTGATCCTCGGCATAGTCGCCGACTTCCGGCAGGCGCTTGAGCAGCCACAGCACATGGCCCGCGACCGTCGCATAATCGCGGTCCTCGGACAGGTTGATGTCGATCTTCTCGGCCAGCTGGTCGATCGGCATCTGCCCCGACACCAGCAGACTCCCATCCTCGCGCTCGACGATGTCAGGCTCGTCATAGACGTCGCGGTCGGATGCGAAATGGCCGGCGATGGCGGACAGCAGGTCGGCCGGGGTCACGATCCCCTCGAAATGCCCATATTCGTCATGCACCATCACCATCGGCACGTCGGACTTGCGCAGCACTTCCAGCGCATCCATCGCGTCGACCTGATCGGGCACGACCTCCGCCTTGCGCAGCAGCGCCTCGATATTCAGCGCCTCGCCCCGGAATAGCGCGGTCATGATGTCGCGCGCCTGGACGATGCCGATAATGTCCTCCACCGATCCACGCCCCACCGGCAGGCGGGTATGCGGCGTTTCCAGCAGGCGCAGGCGTACTGTTTCCTCGTCGGCGTTGATGTCGATCCAGTCGACATCCATGCGCTGGGTCATCACCTCGCGCACCGGCCGGTCGGCCAGCCGCACCACGCCGGATATGATCGCCCGCTCGCTTTCCTCGATGATGCCCGACCGGCTCGCCTCGGCGACGATCAGATGCAGTTCCTCCACCGTGACATGATGTTCGGATTCGCGGTCCAGCCCCAGCAGCTTGAAGATGAGGCCGCTCGACTTGTCGAGCACCCACACCACCGGCGCGGTCAGCTTGGCCAGATACAGCATCGGCGTCGCCACCAGCACCGCGATCGGCTCGGGCTGACGCAGCGCGAACTGCTTGGGCACCAGTTCGCCGATGATCAGCGAGGCATAGGTGGTGAGGCCGATGACCAGCGCAAAACCCAGATTTTCGGCCATATTGGGCGACAGGCCCAGCGCCGCCAGCCGCTCGCCGGTCGGCCCGCCAAGGCTGGCGCCCGAATAGGCGCCCGAAATGATGCCGATCAGGGTGATGCCGATCTGCACCGTCGACAGGAACTTGCCGGGGTCCGCCGCCAGCTGCAACGCCGACTTGGCGCCGCGCTTGCCCGCCTTCTCCATCGCCTGCAGCCGTGGCTTGCGCGCGGACACGATGGCCAGCTCCGACATCGCGAAGACGCCGTTCAGCGCGACCAGCGCCAGGATGATGATGAGGTCTACCCAGGGGAAGGGCGTCGGAGCGGGAGGGGGGATCGTGGCCATGGTGGTCCCCTCCCCTATAACCTTTATTCTTTCGTTTTCACAACCATCCCATCATCGCCCGTTCAGTTCACTTGTGGAACAATCCATCGCCTGGGTTATTAGGGATGCATCCATCCATGCGGATGCCAAGGACAAGGGAATAGAAGAATGAGGATTTCGCACCGGATCATGATGGCGGCCGGCCTGGCCGCGATGCTGACCACCACGGCCTGCACCACCGACCCGGAAACCGGGCAGAAGCGCATGTCGAAGGCGGCGATCGGCGGCATCGGCGGCGCGCTGGGCGGCTATCTGCTGGGCGATCTGGTCGGCGGCCGGCATGACCGCACCGAAAAGATCCTGGGCGCCGGCATCGGCGCGATCGCGGGCGCCGGCATCGGCTCCTATATGGACGAACAGGAGCGCAAGCTGCGCCAGCAGACCGCCGGCAGCGGCGTCGACGTGATCCGCCAGGGCGACGACCTGCTGCTGCGCATGCCCTCGGGCATCACCTTCGCCTTCAACGACGCCAGCGTCCAGCCGCAGTTCCGCCCCACGCTGGACGAGGTGTCCTCGATCCTGTCGCAATATCCCAAGACCTATATCGACGTATATGGTCACACCGACAGCGACGGGTCGGACGCCTATAACCAGACGCTGTCGGAACGCCGCGCCCAGTCGGTCGCTGGCTATCTGACCAGCCATGGTGTCCAGTCGGCCCGCATCGCCACGCGCGGCTTTGGCGAAACCCAGCCGATCGCGTCGAATGCGACCGAGGAAGGCAAGGCCGCCAACCGTCGCGTCGAAATCAAGATCTCGCCCGTCACCGAATCCGACGTGCGCAGCTGAGGATGGCTCGGGCCGCTCGAACGGGCGGCCCGACCGACCATCTGCGCTGCCGACAGCACAAAACCGCCCCTACGCGCCCGTCAACATTATCCTCATTGACCTTCGCGCGCGCCGGGCATAGCAGGGCCGCCGCTGTCGCAACCCAAAGAGTGCCCTGACAATGACCTATGTCGTGACCGACAACTGCATCCGCTGCAAATATATGGATTGCGTCGAGGTCTGCCCCGTGGACTGTTTCTACGAGGGCGAGAACATGCTGGTCATCAATCCCAACGAGTGCATCGACTGCGGCGTGTGCGAACCGGAATGCCCGGCGGAGGCGATCCTGCCAGACACCGAGAACGGCCTCGAAAAGTGGCTGGAACTCAACACCAAATATTCGGCCGAATGGCCCAACATCACGGTCAAGGGCGAGGCCCCGGCTGACGCCGACGCGATGAGCGGCGTAGAGAACAAGCTGGAGCAGTTCTTCTCGCCCGAACCCGGCGAGGGCAGCTGATCGATATTATCCTGCGCCATCAAGGCACAGCGTCCCATTTTGTGCCGCACCCCCAGACTTTGTGTCCGGGGGTGGCAATTTTGTTACGAATCTGCTAAATAGCGCCCAGCGGACGAACATGGTCGCGTTCGTCCTGGAGTATTCGCATCATGTCTTGACGGTGACGCCGCGGACTTTCCCCGACTCGTGCCCCTGCTGCACCTGCCCCGCGACGGCCCGTTCCCCGGTTGAATAGAAAGGTTTCAAATGGCTGCCAAGGCGCTGTCCTTTGACGTTGGTGATTATGTCGTTTACCCCAAGCACGGCGTGGGCCGTGTGATCGAACTCCAAAAGGAGCAGATCGCGGGCATGGAACTGGAGCTGTATGTGCTCCGTTTCGAAAAGGAGCGCATGACGCTGCGCGTTCCCACCAACAAGGCCGAAGGCGTCGGCATGCGCAAGCTGTCCTCCAACAAGACGCTGGAGGAATCGATGGAAACCCTGAAGGGCAAGCCCAAGGTCAAGCGCACCATGTGGTCGCGCCGCGCCCAGGAATATGAAGCGAAGATCAATTCGGGCGACCTGGTGTCGATCGCAGAAGTGACCCGCGACCTGTTCCGTGCCGACGACCAGCCCGAGCAGAGCTATTCCGAGCGCCAGATCTTCGAGGCCGCTTCCAGCCGCCTCGCCCGCGAACTCGCCGCGATGGAAGAGACCGACGAGCCCACTGCGCTGCAGAAGATCCTGCGCATCCTCAATGAGGCCGCGCCGAAATATGCCAAGGTCGAAGGTTGATCGCTTCGCCCGAACAGGCTGAAACATGATGAAGGGCGCCCTCCCAGAGGGCGCCCTTCTTCGTTACGGCAGGGCCATTGCGGGAATCCCGCCCTCGTCCGTTGACTCCCCCGAACCGTTCTTCAGGACGCATAGGGGAATAGCCATGACCGACCAGAATGACGCGCAGCAGGATCTGATCCAGCGCGGCTATTCGCGCCGCGACGCCGCCCGCATATTGGGCGTGCTGGGCGCGGGCGTGGCGGTCGCCACCGCCGGCACCCCGGTCTGGGCGCAGCGCAATGACGGCCCCGAAGAAGGCAATTTCCCCAAGGTGCGGATCGGCTCCAACGAATGCTGGACCGGCCCCTTCCCCGTCGCCCAGGCCGCCGCGGCGAAGATCGTCTCACACGCCAATTTCTATCACCCCGGCACCGAAGTCACCGACTTCAAGAAGACGCTCGCGACCATCGAGGGCGTGCCGGTCGACCATGTCCTGCCCTGGCCAGGGTCCAGCGACCCGCTCTCGCGCATCGTCGTCGCCTTCTGCTCGCCGCAAAAGGGGCTGGTGACCGCCGATGTCAGCTATGAACAGCCCTGGGGCACGGCGGAATGGGCCGGCGCCAAGGTGACGAAGGTGCCGCTGACGCCCGATTATCGCCACGACGTGAAGGCGATGCTGGCTGCCAATCCGGACGCCGGCCTCTATTATATCTGCTCGCCCAACAACCCTACCGGCACGCTGACGCCGGTGGCCGACATCGAATGGCTGGTCGCCAACAAGCCGGCCGGATCGATCGTCCTGGTGGACGAGGCCTATCTCCATTTCTCGCACGGCCAGTCGGCCGCGCCGCTGGTTGCGCAGGGCAAGGACGTGATCGTGCTGCGCACCTTCTCCAAGCTGTTCGGCATGGCCGGCATGCGGCTGGGCGCCACCATCGCGCGGCCGGACCTGCATGCCAGGATGATGCGCTATGACGGCAAGCGCATGTCGACCAACCTGCCCCTGCCTTCGGTCGTGTGCGGCACCGTGGCGCTGACGCAGAAGGCGCTGATCGAGCAGCGCCGGGCCGAGATGATCGCGGCGCGCGACTTCACCTTCGCCCATCTCACCAAGCGCGGGGTCAAGTTCATTCCGTCCGACGCCAACATGTTCATGGTCGACTGGGGCAAGCCGGCGGCCGGCGTGCAGGCCCAGTTCCTGGCGGCGGGTGTCGGCATCGGCCGCAACTGGGCGCCCTGGCCCACCATGTCGCGCGTCACCGTCGGCTCCATGGCCGACATGCAGGCCTTCTGCGCTGCGCTCGACAAGATCATGGTCTGAAAAAGGACCGGCTTCGCTGTGGAAGCCGGCCCTTTGGATCAATTGCCCTTCACGCTGTCGGCGGCATCCTTGGCGGCGTCGCCGACATCGCTTGCGGCCTGACCGACCTGGCTCGCCGCGCTCGACACGGCATCATCCTTGCGGGTCTGGCTGCTGATCAGGAAGAAGGCGGCAACCGCCACCACCACGACCAGCAACAGGATCGCGATGGTCGTGCCACCGCCGCCGCTGCGCTTTTCGATGATGGTCGTCGTGGGCGCCGGGCGTTCCTGATAATCTGCCATATAGTCTCTCCTCTTTGTCACCCCATGGGGGCAACAATGCCGGAGAGCGGGCAAAGGTTTCAGCCGCCCCGCTGGCCCGCCTTACTCGCCGGTCGGGACGAAAGCGCCCTTGGCGCGGTCCTTGACCACCTTGTCGGCGCGGAACACCGATCCGCTCATGGTGATGTAGACGCCCGGTTCGGCGACCTGCGCGGTGGCAAAGGCCATGCCAAGGTTGAAGCTCGCGTCGCTCTCACCAAAGCGCGCCGGCGCCAGCGCGCCGACCAGCACCACGGTCTTGCCGGGAATGTCCTGCAACAGCTTGGCCGTCTCGGTCATGGTGTCGGTGCCATGAGTGATGACGATATGCTTCTCGCGCGCGGCGGCAACGCGGGCGGCGATCAGCGCACGATCCGTGTCGTCCAGTTCCAGGCTGTCCTTGCGGGTGATTTCCTCGATGCGGAAGGGCCGCTTGACCCGTGCCACCTGCAACAGCTTGGCCATCACCGTCTCGCCGACCTGATAGTCGGACAGGGCGTCGAAATAGACCTTGTCGATCGTGCCACCGGTGGTGAGCAGCAGGATGGGGGTTTCGGGGGACAGCATGAACGGACTCCGTATATCGATCGCGCCCCCTTAACGGATAATGGCGCGGACCGGAACCGTCCCTATTCGCCCCGCGCCATCGCCGCACCCCGGTCGCGCGCGGCGACCAGCGTGTCGGTCAGAAGGTCGAGCAGGCGATTGTCGGCGTCCAGCACATTGAGGCCCTGGCGCGTCATGCCGCCGGGGCTGGCGACCTGATCCGCCAGGGTCGCCGGGCTGACGCTGGCGCGCGCGGCCATGTTCGCCGATCCCTGCACCGTGGCCAGCGCCATGCGTGCGGCCTGATCGGCGGGAATGCCCAGCGCCTCGCCGGCGCGCGACAGCGCATCGATGAAGCGGAACAGGAAGGCCGGGCCGCAGCCCGACAGGGCCGTCACCTGATTGAACAGGGCTTCGCCCCCCATCCATTCGGCCAGACCCAGCGGCGCGATCAGCGCGGCGATGTCGGCCTTGGCTACCGCATCCGTCGCCGCATCGGTGCAGAGCGCCACCACGCCTTCGCCCAGCCCGACCGGCAGATTGGGCATGGCGCAGACGACATCGCGCGGCGCCGGGAAATGGCGACGCAGATCGGCAATCGGCGTGCCGGCCAGGATCGACACCAGCCGCGTTTCCGCCGTCAGCAGCGGCGCAAGCCCCGCCGCCACGTCGGCAATCTGATAGGGCTTCATGCCCAGCAGCACGGTGGTGCCGGCCGGCAGCGCGTCGGGATAGGCGGTAACGACGGTCACGCCCTGCGCCACCGGCTTGCCGCTCGGCCGCAGCACGGTGACGCGGGCGGGATCGAGGCCGCAGGCCAGCCAGCGGGTCAGGATCTGCCCGGCCATGTTGCCGCAGCCGACAAGGAAAAGATGTTCGGGCCAGCAGGCAATGGTCATGGTCAGGCTTCGCCGCGGGTTTCGATCAGGCTCGCGCTGATCGCCTCGCTCGGGCTCTTGCCGCCCCACAGGACGAACTGGAACACCGGATAGAAACGCTCGCACTCGTCGATCGCAGTCTCGATCAGCACCTGCGCCTGGTCCAGCGTCAGCGTGCCACCCTGCCCCAGCAAGGCGCCATGGCGGAACAGGATGATGCCGCTCGACGACCACAGTTCGAAATGGCCGAGCCAGAGCTGTTCGTTGATCAGGCCCAGCGTCTCGTAGATGACGGCGCGCTTGTCGTCATTGACGCGGATGTCGGGCAGCGCGAGAAGCTGCAGCACCTGATCCTCATCGCGCCAGATGCCGCGCAGCTCATATTGCGCCCACGACCCTTGGGTGCTCGCGACGATCTCGTCCTCGCCGACCTGCTCATAGCTCCAGCCATGCGCCTCGTAAAAGGCCGCCAGCATGTCGATCGGCGCGGCCTCATGGCCGCCATTCTCAAATTCGTCGCTATCCATCATCGGCGCGCCTTTATCACCGCAAGCGGCGAAAGGACAGGGCGCTTACTCGGCGCCCGCATCCTTATCCACAGCTTTCGTCTTGGCGGCGCGCACGGTCTTGGTGACCGGCTCGGGCGCCTTGCCTTCCAGCGCGTCGAGGCGGGCCTTGAGCAGTTCGACTTCCTCGCGCGCGGCGGCCGCCATCGCCTTGACCGCGTCAAATTCCTCGCGGCTGACGAAGTCGACGCCGCCGATCCATTCCTTGGCGCGTTCGCGCGCATTGGATTCGAACTCGCGGGTCATGCCCGCGACCGTGCCGGCAGCGCCGTTCACCAGCTTGGCCAGGTCGTCGAAAAAGCGGTTCTCGCTCTGCATGATCGTCTATCCTCGTATCAGGCGCGTGGATGCGCCGAAATCATATCTGGGTCTGGAGTGCCGGCGCGACAAGCCTGTGCGCATCCGGGTTCAGGCGGCCGACCTCATAGTTGAGGTAGGAGGCAAAGACCAGCCAGACCAGATAGGGCAACATCAACGCACCGGCAAAAGGACGGATCCGCCAGAACAGGGCGGTGGTGAGCGCCACCAGCAGCGCCAGCACAAGGATCAGCCCCAGCGCCGCACCGACCTGATGCGCGCGAAAGAAGAGCGGCGACCAGGCAAGGTTGAGCGCCAGTTGCACCAGGAACAGCGCGACCGCCGCTCCCCGCCCCCTGGCCCCGCGCGCATGCAGCACGATCGCGAAGGCCAGCGCCATCAGTATATAGAGGATCGTCCAGGCGACGGCGAAGGCCCAACCCGGCGGCATCAGCGCCGGCAGGTTGAGCGAGGCGAACCAGCGATTGCCAAAACCGCTATTGGCAAGCCTGCCCGACAGGAAGCCGAGAAAGACGATCGCGGGCACCGTGACCAACGCCCAGCGCAGATAGGCAAGACGCAACTGACCCTGGGACGCGATCTCGTTCATCGGCAACGCAGCTCCAAGCTATTCGGCGGGTTCGGGCGAATCCTTGAGCGCCGAATCCAGTTTGCGACCAACGGTTTGCGGAGAAACCGTGCGCTTGGCAACGCGCGAATAGAAAATGGGAATGAGGAACAGGGTGATGAGCGTCGCCAGGCTGACCCCGAACACGATCACCACGCCGATCGAATGGCGCGCCGCCGCACCGGCCCCGCCGCGCAGCACCAGTGGCACGGCGCCGATGACGGTCGCGATCGACGTCATCAGGATCGGGCGCAGACGCCGCTTGGCCGCCTCGCGGATCGCCTCGGCAATCTCCATCCCCTCGTCGCGCAACTGGTTGGCGAACTCGACGATCAGGATCCCGTTCTTGGCCGCCAGGCCGACCAGCATGACGATGCCGATCTGGCTGTAGAGGTTGATCGACCCGCCGGTGATCGCCAGGCCCAGCGCGCCGCCCGCCACCGCCAGCGGCACCGTCGCGATGATGACGCCGGGATGGATGAAGCTTTCGAACTGGGCCGCGAGCAACAGATAGACGATCAGGATGGTGAGGCCGAAGACGATCCAGATCGACCCGCCAGTCTCACGCAGCGACTGGCTTTCGCCACGATAGCCGATCGCCAGCACCTCGGGCGACTGGCGCGCCTGATCCTCCAGGAAGGCCAGCCCCTGCCCCAGCGACGTCCCCGGCGCCAGCGCGGCGGTCAGGGTGATGGCGCGCAGCTTGTTATAGCGGTTGAGCTGACGCGGGCCGGCCACTTCGCGCACGGTCACGACCGCCGACAGCGGCACCAGCACGCCACTGCGGCTGCGCACCTGGATACGTTCCAGATCAGCGAGCGTCTGGCGCCCGTCCCGCTCCGCCTGCACCAGCACGCGATATTCCTCGCCGCGGTCGACATAGGTGGTGACCCGGCGCGAACCGAGCAGGCTCTGCAGCGCCTGGCTGACATCGTTCACCGACACGCCCAGGTCGCCGGCGCGCTGCAGATCGGTTTCGATCCGCATCTGCGGCTTGGTTTCCTTATAATCGCTGTCGAGGTTGATGAGGCCCGGATAGCTCGCCGCCGCCAGCATGATGCGGTCGCGCGCCGCCACCAGCCCTTCATAGGTGGAGCCGGCCAGCACGATATTGACCGGCAGGCCGCGACCACGGCCCAGGCCCGATCGCGGCGCCGCATTGCCGCGCACGCCCGGCTGATCGGCGATCACCTTGTTGATGATGGTCGCGACTTCCGCCGTGGTGATGGTGCGGTCTTCCCACGGCCGCAGGAAGGCGATGACATTGCCGTTATTGTAATCGTCGGTGGTGCCGAAGCCGCCGGGGGTGCGGATCACCAGATTCTGCAGCGTGCCATCCTTGCGCAGGAAGGCGAGATCATTCTCGATCTTCTGCATATAGGCCATCATCCGGTCGAAGCCGGTGCCTTCGGGCGCGTTGACATTGGCCTCGACCACGCCGGTATCCTCGGCCGGGGCCAGTTCGGCCGGCAGGCGGGTGAAGAGGAAGAAGGCGACGCCCAGGAAGATCGCGACGCCCAGCAGCGGCATCAGAGGTTTCTTCAAGGTCCAGTCGAGCCAGCGGCCATAGCCATGCTCGATCCGCTGGAAGCGATCATCGACCCAGCGCGCCAGCCGGCCACGCTCGGCATTCTTGAGCAGCTTGGAGCAGAGCATCGGCGCGAGGCTCAAGGAGATGAAGCCCGAAAAGCCGATCGCCGCGATCATTGCAATGGCGAGTTCACGGAACAACAGGCCGGTCTGGCCGGCCAGGAACATGACCGGCACGAACACGGCGCAGACGACCAGCGTGGTCGAGATAATGGCAAAGCCCACCTGCCGCGTGCCGAGATAGGCGGCGACCAGCGGATCTTCGCCCTGTTCGACGCGGTGATAGACATTTTCCAGCACCACGATCGCGTCGTCGACCACCAGGCCGATGGCGAGGACGAAGGCGAGCAGGGTCAGCAGGTTGATCGACAGGC